>NZ_DALZXX010000040.1:0-19077 GCF_031988965.1 Microbacterium sp. | reverse complement strand
ACGAGCCGAGATGACCGCGAACTCCGCGCCCACGAAGAACGCATTCGCCACGAGAAGGACGACGAGCCAGGCGATACCTGCCCAATCGTTCATCGGGTCACCCCCTCATCGGTGCTGCGCTGACTCGCCACGTACCGGACGCGATCGACCCGGCGTCCGTCCATCCGCACGACCTGCAGCGTGCCCGTGTCGAGCGGCACCTCGTCCCCCACGACCGGCACCCTCTCGAGGACACTCATGACGTATCCGCCGACGGTGTCGTACACGTCGCCCTCGGGCACTGCGACGCCGGCTCGGCTGCGCAGTTCGTCGGGTCGCAGCTCACCGGGGAACGTGACGCCGTCGCGTCCCACGACGACACCCGCGCGCATGCGGTCGTGCTCGTCGACGACCTCGCCGACGATCTCTTCCACGAGGTCTTCCAGGGTGACGAGCCCGGCGGTCCCGCCGTATTCGTCGACCACCACGGCAAGCTGGTAGCCCCGTGCACGCAGCTCGGTGATGAGGCTGTCGACGTGCGCCGTCTCCGGCACCCGCAGAGGCTCGGTCGACAGCGCGCCGACCGGCACCTCCGCGCGACGCTCACGCGGCACCGAGATGGCCGCCTTGAGGTGCACGACTCCGGTGATGTCGTCGAAGTCGTCGTCGTACACCGGGAATCGGCTGTGCCCCGTGCGGCGTGCGAGCTGGATCACGTCGTCGGCGGAGTCGCCTGCGGCGATCGCGTGCATGCTCGGTCGAGCGGTCATGACGTCGGCGGCCGACAGCCGCGAGAAGGTGAGGGTGCGATCGAGCAGGGTCGCCGTGTCGGCCTCCAGCACGCCGGCGCTGGCGGAGCGACGCACCAGAGACGACAGCTCCTCCGCGGTGCGGGCGCCCGAGAGCTCCTCCTTCGGCTCGATGCCCATGCTGCGCAGCACGCCGTTCGCGCTGCCGTTCAAGACGACGACAGCCGGCTTGAACACCGTGGTGAACGCGACCTGGAAGGGCACGACCAGCTTGGCCGTGGCGAGCGGAAGGGCGAGCGCGAAGTTCTTGGGCACGAGTTCGCCCAGGATCATCGACAGCGCGGTCGCGACGACCATCGCCACGACCGTGGCGATCGGGGCGACGGCGGCTTCGGGGAAGTTCCAGGCGACGAGAGTCGGACGCAGCAGATTGGAGAGCGCCGGCTCCATCGTGTAGCCGGTGAGCAGGGTGGTCAGCGTGATGCCGAGCTGAGCGGCGGAGAGATGCGTGGAGGTGTGGCGCAGTGCGCCGATCGTCATGGCGAGTCGCGACTCTCCGCGTGCCTGACGGGCCTCGAGGTCGGCACGGTCGAGATTGACCAGAGCGAACTCGCTCGCCACGAAGAGACCGGTGCCGATCGTGAGAAGGAGCCCCACGCCCAACAGGACGTAATCCATCAGTGTGTCCCCTCAGAGCCGAGGGGCGGGCGGTGGGGCGATCTACTGCAACTGGGAGGGTCGTCCATAGTGTCCCGATTCTACGGGATCCTCGGCCCGACGGGCTGGAGCGTCACCAGCTCACCGGCAGCGCCTTCCCCTCTTCGTACCCCGCCGCCGACTGGAGCCCGACGAGCGCACGGTCGTGGAACTCGGGCACCGAGGCGGCACCTGCATAGGTGAAGGACGAGCGCACACCCGAGGTGATCATGTCGAGCAGGTCTTCGAGGCCCGGGCGCAGCGGATCGAGGTAGATCTTCGACGAGGAGATCCCTTCGGCGAAGAGCTCCTTGCGAGCGCGCTCGTATGCGTCGAGGCGTCCGAACCGGGCCTGCACGGCCTTCGTCGAAGCCATACCCCAGGACTCTTTGAACGTCCGCCCCTCGGAGTCGGTCTGCAGCTCGCCCGGCGCCTCGATGGTGCCGGCGAACCACGAGCCGACCATGACGGATGCCGCGCCGGCAGCGAGCGCGAGGGCGACGTCGCGGGGGTAGCGGACACCGCCGTCGGCCCACACGTGCGCGCCGAGCTCTCGGGCCGCTTCGGCGGTCTCGAGGACGGCGGAGAACTGCGGCCGGCCGACCGCGGTCATCATCCTGGTCGTGCACATGGCGCCAGGACCGACTCCGACCTTGAGGATCGTGGCGCCGGCGTCGACGAGGTCCCTGACCCCATCGGACGTCACGATGTTCCCCGCGACTATCGGAATACCAGGATTCAATTTGGCGACCTCGGAGAGCGCCCGGAGCATCCCCTCCTGATGGCCATGCGCGGTGTCGACCACCAGGACATCGACGCCCGCCGAGACGAGCGCACGAGCCTTCGCCCCGACGTCGCCGTTGATCCCGACGGCGGCAGCCACCGCCAGTCGGCCGTCGCGATCGACGGCCGGTCGGTAGAGAGTCGAGCGCAGCGCGCTGCGGGCGCTCAGCGTGCCGACGAGATGGCCATGGTGAACGATCGTGACGATCTCGACCCCGGCGTCCGTGATCACATCGAACGCGTGGCGCTCCGATCCGATGTCCTCGGCGTCGAGCGACGGCGTTCCGGCATGCACGAGATCTCCGAGCTGGGCATCGGGCAGCGCCGTCGCCAAGCGAGTCGCAGGAAGGACTCCGAGAATCCGCTCCACCGGATACGGTGCCCGTCCTGCCGCCACGACGACGCCGTGCCCCGGTGCCGCCGGGAGCAGGCGGAGGGCGTCGGCCACTGTGGCGTTCGGCGCCAGCACCAGCGGCGTGTCCCACAGCACCGGCTGTGCCTTGACATCGCGGATCGCCGCGTCGAGAGCCTGCAGCGGCATGTCCTGCGGCAGCACTCCGAGACCGCCGCGCCGTGCCAGCACCGCCGCGAGTCGAGGGCCGGTGACCGAGTTCATGTTCGACGCCACGAGCGGCAGGGTCGCCGGGGTGCCGTCCTGGGGCGCCAGATCCACCTGCAGGCGGCTCGTCACGGCCGATCGGCGCGGAACCAGGAACACGTCTGAATAGGTCAGATCGACTGTGGGCGACTCACCGGAGAACTCCATGGCTCCACGCTACTCAGATCGACTGCTCGAAGGCACTCCGCTTCGACGATTGCGTGACGAAACACGTTAGGCTTGTCGATCGAGAGTGTGCGGACCCGAAACGCATCCTGCGTCGCGGTGTGCACATGTGGAATTCAGCGATGAAAGAGGGCGATCGAGCGTGTCGAACCAGGTGACCGGCGTCGGGGGCGACGGGGGGTTCGGAGCCAATTCCTGGCTCGTCGAAGAGCTCTATGAGCAGTTCAAGGTGAACCGCGACTCCGTGGACAAGGAGTGGTGGCCGATCCTCGAGAAGTACCAGTCGGATGCCGCGGCCGGCGCGACCGCTCCTGCTGCTCCCGCACCGACGGCAGATCAGAACGCTCACCCCGTGACGGCTCCCATCCCCGTGATCGGCGCCCAGCCTGTGGCTCGCACCACCACCAAGCCTGCTGTCGCCGCACCGATTCCCGCCCAGGCTCCCAAGCCCGCGGCCAAGGAGGCGGCTGACGCCGCCGAGGAAGACAAGATCACGCCGCTCCGAGGGCTGCCGAAGACCCTCGCCGCGAACATGGACGAGTCCCTGACCGTCCCCACCGCGACCAGCGTCCGCACCGTCCCCGCCAAGCTGATGATCGACAACCGCATCGTCATCAACAACCACATGGCGCGCACGCGCGGCGGCAAGATCAGCTTCACCCACCTCATCGGGTGGGCTCTCATCCGCACGCTCGACGAGTTCCGCAGCCAGAACGTCTTCTACGCGGAGATCGACGGCAAGCCCTCCGTCGTCGCCCCCGCGCACGTGAACCTCGGCATCGCGATCGATCTGCCCAAGCCGGACGGCACGCGCGCGCTCATGGTGCCGAGCATCAAGCGCGCCGACACGATGTCGTTCAGCGAGTACCTCGTGGCATACGAGGACCTGGTCACGCGGGCACGCAACAACAAGCTCACCGCCGCCGATTTCCAGGGCACGACCGTGTCGCTCACCAACCCGGGCGGAATCGGCACCGTGCACTCGGTGCCCCGCCTCATGAAGGGGCAGGGCTGCATCATCGGTGCCGGCGCCCTCGAGTACCCGGCGGAGTTCCAGGGCGCGAGCGAGCGGACTCTGAACGAGCTCGCGATCGGCAAGACGATCACTCTGACGAGCACCTACGACCACCGCGTCATCCAGGGCGCCGGTTCCGGCGAGTTCCTCAAGAAGGTCCACGAGCTGCTCATCGGGCAGCGCGGCTTCTACGACGACATCTTCGCGGCGCTGCGCATCCCCTACTCCCCCATCCGGTGGAACCCCGACATCGCCGTCGACCTCGCCGAGCGCGTCGACAAGCAGTCCCGCGTGCAGGAGCTGATCAACTCGTTCCGTGTGCGCGGTCACCTGATGGCCGACATCGATCCGCTCGAGTATGTGCAGCGGTCGCACCCCGACCTCGAGATCGAGAGCCACGGCCTCACCTTCTGGGATCTCGACCGCGAATTCGTCACGGGCGGCTTCGGCGGCCGGCGCGTCGCCAAGCTCCGCGACATCCTCGGGGTGCTGCGTGACTCCTACTGCCGCACGATGGGCATCGAGTACATGCACATCCAGGACCCCGAGCAGCGCCGCTGGTTCCAGGAGAAGGTCGAGGTCAAGTACCAGAAGCCCGGCCACGACGAGCAGCTCCGAGTCCTCCGCAAGCTCAACGAGGCCGAGGCGTTCGAGACTTTCCTGCAGACCAAGTTCGTGGGCCAGAAGCGCTTCTCGCTCGAGGGCGGAGAGTCCCTCGTCCCGCTGCTCGACGAGATCCTCCAGGGTGCGGCGACCGCCGGCCTCGAAGGCGCCGCGATCGGCATGGCGCACCGTGGACGTCTGAACGTGCTCACGAACATCGCCGGCAAGACCTACGGTCAGGTGTTCCAGGAGTTCGAGGGCATCCAGACCCCCGGCAACCAGCGCGGCTCCGGCGACGTCAAGTACCACCTCGGCACCGAGGGCACGTTCATCGCGGACGACAAGTCGGAGCTGCCGGTGTACCTCGCGGCCAACCCGTCCCACCTCGAGACGGTCGACGGCGTGCTCGAAGGAATCGTCCGCGCCAAGCAGGACCGCAAGCCGATCGGGACCTTCACCTGGCTCCCGATCCTCGTCCACGGAGACGCCGCATTCGCGGGTCAGGGCGTGGTCGTCGAGACGCTGCAGATGTCGCAGCTCCGCGGCTACCGCACCGGCGGCACGATCCACGTCGTCGTGAACAACCAGGTCGGATTCACCACGCTCCCGAACGACTCGCGCACCTCGGTCTACTCGACCGACGTCGCGAAGACGATCCAGGCGCCGGTCTTCCACGTGAACGGCGACGACCCCGAAGCCGTCATCCACGTGGCACAGCTCGCGTTCGAGTACCGCGAGCGGTTCCACCGCGATGTCGTCATCGACCTCGTCTGCTACCGCCGCCGTGGTCACAACGAGGGCGACGACCCGTCGATGACGCAGCCGCTGATGACCGACCTGATCCAGGCCAAGCGCTCGGTGCGCAAGCTCTACACCGAGTCGCTCGTCGGTCGCGGCGACATCACCGAAGAGGAATACGACGAGGCCAAGGCCGACTTCCAGAACCGACTGGAGATCGCATTCGCCGAGACGCATGCCGCCGAGACGGGGGCGACGCCGATCGCGCAGGAGCTTCCTCCCGTCGACGAGCAGGTCGGCGCTCCCGAGATCACCGGTGTCTCGAACGAGGTCATCCAGCTCATCGGCGACGCCTTCGTGAACAAGCCCGAGGGCTTCACCGTGCACCCCAAGCTGCAACAGCAGCTCGAGAAGCGTCTCGACATGAGCCGCAACGGCAACATCGACTGGGGCTTCGGAGAGCTTCTCGCCTTCGGCTCGCTCCTGGTCGAGGGAACGCCCGTGCGACTCGCCGGTCAGGACTCGCGACGCGGCACCTTCGTGCAGCGTCACGCCACCCTGCATGATCGCGCGAACGGCCAGGAATGGCTGCCGCTGTCGAACCTCTCCGAATCGCAGGGCCGCTTCTTCGTGTACGACTCGCTCCTGAGCGAGTACGCCGCCCTCGGATTCGAGTACGGCTACTCGGTCGAGGCTCCCGAGGCCCTGGTGCTCTGGGAGGCGCAGTTCGGCGACTTCGTCAACGGCGCCCAGTCGGTCATCGACGAGTACATCTCCGCGGCCGAGCAGAAGTGGGGACAGCAGTCGAGCGTCACCCTGCTCCTGCCGCACGGGTACGAGGGCCAGGGACCGGATCACTCCTCGTCGCGCATCGAGCGGTTCCTCCAGATGTGCGCGCAGGAGAACATGATCGTCGCGCGTCCCTCGACGCCCGCATCCTATTTCCACCTGCTGCGCCGTCAGGCATACGCGCGTCCGCGCAAGCCGCTGATCGTCTTCACGCCGAAGGCGATGCTCCGTCTGCGCGGCGCGACGAGTCCTGTCGAGGCCTTCACACAGGGACGCTTCGAGCCCGTGATCGACGACAGCCGCGAGCTCGACCGCACTGCCGTCAAGCGAGTGCTCGTGCACTCGGGCAAGGTCCACTGGGACCTGCGCGCCGAGCTCGAGAAGAACCCGAACCCGGAGGTCGCGCTCGTCCGGCTCGAGCAGCTGTACCCGACTCCGATCGACGCACTGAAGGCGATCACCGACTCGTACCCGAACGCGGAGCTGGTCTGGGTTCAGGAAGAGCCGGAGAACCAGGGCGCGTGGCCCTTCCTCGCTCTCGCATTCGCCGACGTGCCGGGTGACCGCAGCTTCCGTCCGGTCTCCCGTCCCGCGTCCGCATCGCCCGCGACCGGCTCGTCGAAGGTGCACGCCGCCGAGCAGGCGAAGCTGCTCCGCGACGCCCTGACGATCGGCTGATCAGGCGACACGCAGAAGAGGGCGCCTCGGTGATCGAGGCGCCCTCTTCTGCGTGTGCGCCTCTGACGGCGCACGCAGCCGAGACTCAGTACCAGATGTCGAGCGACGGCGTCGGGAACGAGACGAAGGCACGGTCGAGAGCCTCGACGGTCTCCGCAGACGCGTCGATGCGGCCTGCGGCGTGGAGCGTCGCCGCCCGCACTCCTCCGGCGTACAGCACGGAGAGCGCCGACACGTCGAGCTCCGCATCGGCGGGCCGGCCCGCAGAGGCCGACACCGATGCACGGCCCTCATCATCGACGACGAGTCGCCAGTCGCCGGCTGCGAACCCCAGCGCATCACGGACTCGGAGCACTGTATCCACGGGCGCCGAATAGTGTCGCTCGCCGAGCGCTATGGGCACGTCGAGCACCCGGAGCCAGCCGTGATCGTGCACGGTCTGGGTTACACCGCGGGGATCACGAACGAGCCAGGGCAGCGGGTCGTCGAGCGGCCGCAGATCGGCCGTCACCTCATCGACGAGATCGTGCTGAAGAGCGAACTGCCACAGGGCCGCGGTGGCCTCGGAGGTCTCCGCGACCAGCAGACGCACCTGCAGAGAGAACCGGAACGATCCGCTCCTCTCACTCAGGACGAACACGATCACGCCGCGCACCGCGCCCGAGGAATCACGGTACCGGACTCCCCGCACCTTGTCGCGGTCGGTGTCGCTCGGAGAGAGCCCGGCCATGCCCTCCCACCGTGACTCCCACCCGGGAATCTGCCCGGGGCGCACACGTCGCGCCCGGTCGTGCACGGACCCGAGCTCGGCAGCCAGGGTCTCACGTTCGATGTACTCGAACGAACCGCGCTGAGCAGGGCCTGCCCATCCGGCGCGGCGCGTGTCGACGGAATAGCGAGCGACCGGCAGTGCGGAGCCGAAGCCGTACCGCCCGTAGATCGTCGCTTCCGAGACCGTGAGTCCCGCGATCGGCACACCCGCGGATGCGGCTGCGCGCAGCTCTCCCTCGAGGAGGGCCCGGGCGATCCCCCGGCGCCGGTGGGTCGCGGACACCGTGACGCCGCTGATGGCCCACATCGGAAGTGATTCGCCGCCCGGAATCACGACGGGAGTGACCCAGGAGTCGATGGTCGCCACCGGGCGGGAATCCACTCCCGCCGACTCGTCGTACACGCCGATGTTCCGCCGAGATTCGAGCGTCCGGCGTCCGAACCGCAGTTCGTCGTCGGACGGATCACCGCCGAGGAAACCTCGCGCAGTGGCACGGTGGAAGTTCTCAGAGGCAGCCGAGTCCGATGTGTCGAGAACACGGTAGCTCAGAGACTCCGCTGCGAGCCTCGCGGCGGACGCGGGGTCGGCGGGAACGTCGAGGAAGTCGAAGGCCGTCATGCCACCACCCTACGGGGCGACTCCGACACCTCAGTGCTGAGCTGCCTGGACCTCGCGCAGACGGGCGAACACCTGATCGCGCAGCTCCTCGGGAGCGGTCTCCTTGCACGCGCGCGCCACGACCTCGGTGAGGGTCGTCGCGACGAGGGCCTCATCCCTGCAGGACGGGCAGTTCTCGAGATGCTCACGGATCTCGGTGTGCTCTGTGTTGCAGACCTCGTTGCGGAGGTACTCCTCGAGATCCTTGCGGGCCTTGTCGCAGCCGCAGTCGGTCATTTCCTGCTCCTCGGGTCGGCCGCGGAGATTCCCCGCTCCGCGGCGTAGTCGGCCAACAGCTCCCGCAGCATGCGCCTGCCTCGATGCAGACGACTCATCACGGTGCCGATGGGTGTCTTCATGATGTCCGCGATCTCCTGATACGCGAACCCCTCGACGTCGGCGAGGTAGACGGCGAGACGGAAATCCTCGGGCACGGCCTGAAGCGCGTCCTTCACGACCGACGCCGGCATGTGGTCGATCGCCTCGGCCTCGGCGGAACGCCCGTGCGAGGCGGTCGTGGACTCCGCTCCGCCCAGCTGCCAGTCCTCGAGCTCGTCGATCGTTCCCTGGAAGGGCTCTCGCTGCTTCTTGCGATAGATGTTGATGTACGTGTTCGTGAGGATGCGGTAGAGCCACGCCTTGAGATTCGTGCCCTGTGTGAAGCTCGACCACGAGCCGTACGCCTTCACGAAGGTCTCCTGAACGAGATCCGCGGCGTCGGAGGGGTTTCGGGTCATGCGCATCGCGGCGGCGTACAGCTGATCCATGAACGGGATCGCCTGCTCCTCGAATTCGCGTCGAGGGTCGCTGACCGTGTCTGCGGTTACGGTGTCATCCATCACCGGCCAGTCTAGGCCGACGACGTCTGTGAACTCGCGTTCCAGCGTGGCGAGCATGCTCTCTCCTCCTCGGCGAGTCCGCTCCATTCGGTCAGGCGGCTACTCGCGTTTACTAAGGTGGGAACCGATGAGCGCCAACAGGTATTCCCCCTCCCCTGTCCAGGGCGCCTACGTGGCGCCGACGACCTCCGATGCCGTGCGCGCCACGGTGACGATTCCGGGGTCGAAGTCGCTCACGAATCGTGAGCTCATCATCGCCGCGATCGCCGACGGTCCGGGGCGGCTGATCGCGCCCCTGCACTCCGACGACTCCCGTCGGATGGTCGAGGCGCTGCGTGCGCTCGGGGCAGGCATCGAGGAGGTCGACGGCGACGGCGAGTTCGGCCCTGACCTCGTGGTCACGCCCGCCAGACTCGAGGGGGGCACCACGGTCGACTGCGGTCAGGCCGGGACGGTGATGCGGTTCATCGCGCCGCTGGCGGGCCTGGCGCTGCACGACGTGCACCTGACAGCGCACGAGACCGCACTGCACCGGCCCATGGGCGGGCTGATCAGCGCGCTGCGCGACCTCGGCGTCGACATCGACGACGAAGGGACCTGGGCGCTGCCCTTCACCATCCGAGGCCACGGGCGGATCCGCGGCGGCCGCGTCGAGATCGACGCATCCGCGTCCAGTCAGTTCGTCTCGGGACTGCTCCTCGCTGCACCCCGGTTCGACGTGGGCCTCCACCTCGTGCACACCGGTGAGCACCTTCCGAGCCTCCCGCACATCGACATGACGATCGAGGCCCTGAGCCGACGGGGCATCCGCATCGAGCGTCCTGCGACCGGAGAGTGGCTCGTCGAAGCCGGGGTGCCCCGAGCGAAAGAGATCCACATCGAGCCGGATCTCTCGAATGCCGCGCCGTTCCTCGCCGCCGCGCTGGTCACCGGCGGTGCGGTGTCGATCCCCGGCTGGCCGGTGCATTCGACGCAGCCTGGCGCGCTTCTGCCCGAGATCCTGCAGGCGATGGGCGCTCATGTCGGACGCCACAGCGGAACTCTCACCGTGAAGGCAGGAACCGAGATCCGCGGACTCGACATCGACCTGTCAGCCGCGAGCGAGCTGACGCCGACGCTCGTCGGGCTGGCGGCATTCGCCTCCGGCCCGACCACGATCCGAGGGATCGGACACATCCGGCTCCATGAGACCGACCGCATCGCCGCGCTCATTGCCGACATCCGCGCTCTCGGCGGCGAGGCCGAGGAGCTCACCGACGGGCTGCGCATCACCCCGCGACCGCTTCACGGCGGGTCCTGGGCGGCGTATCACGATCACCGCATGGCCACCACCGGCGCCCTGATCGGCCTCCGCGTCCCCGGCGTCGAGATCGACGACATCGGCACCACGGCGAAGACCCTTCCGGAATTCACGCTGCTGTGGGAACGCATGCTGCGAGGCGAATCCGCGTGAGCTGGCTCGACGACTCCGACGATCTCGACGACGACTTCGAGGCGTACGACGAGAGCAGCTTCCGCACACGCCCCAACCCCAAGGCCAACCGTCCGCGGACCAAACGGCGTCCCGCACATGAGGATGCGCAGATCGGGCGGGTGCTCGGGGTCGATCGCGGTCGCTACTCGGTGCTGCTCGATGAGGACACCCCCGACGAGCATGCGATCACAGCGGTACGCGCCCGCGAACTGCGCCGAACCCCGATCGTCACGGGTGATCGTGCGCGCGTCGTCGGAGACACCACCGGCGACGAGGGCACACTGAGTCGCATCGTCGGCATCGTCGAGCGCACCTCGCTTCTGCGTCGCAGCGCCGACGACACCGATCAGGTCGAGCGCGTCATCGTCGCGAACGCCGATCAGATGCTGGTCGTGGTCGCCGCCGCCGATCCCGAGCCGCGCGCACGGCTGGTCGACCGCTACCTCGTCGCCGCGCTGGACGCAGGCATCCGTCCTCTCCTCGTGGTCACCAAGACCGACCTCGCCGACCCGAGCGAGTTCCTCGCGCACTTCGACGGACTCGATCTGCGTGTCTTCACCAGCGCGCAGGAAGAGATGCCCGTCGACGAGATCGGCGCCGCACTCGTCGGACACTCGACCGTGTTCGTCGGTCACTCGGGTGTGGGCAAGTCGACGCTCGTGAATGCGCTCGTACCGAGCGCGCTCCGTGCGACAGGTCACGTGAACCAGGTGACGGGACGCGGCCGACACACCTCCTCCTCCACCGTCTCACTGCGCTACGAAGGCCCGGAAGGCGCAGGATGGGTGATCGACACCCCCGGTGTGCGCTCCTTCGGACTCGGTCACGTGCAGCCCGACAACATCCTCGCCGCCTTCACCGAGCTCGCCGAGATCGCGGAGGATTGTCCGCGCGGATGCACCCACCTGCATGATGCGCCCGACTGCGCTCTGATCGAGGCCGCCGAGCGGGGCGACCTGAGCGAGACGGGACTCGCGCGTCTGGACTCGCTGCAGAGACTGCTGCAGACCTTCGCCGACAAGGCCGAGCAGTCCCCCGGCCGATAGGCTGGAGCCGTGACTGTGCGCCTGGAACCCGGAACCGCTGCCCCTGACTTCGCTCTGCTCGACCAGGACGGTGCGACCGTGCGCCTGTCCGACCTGCGAGGTCAGAAGACCGTGCTGTACTTCTACCCCGCGGCCATGACCCCGGGGTGCACGACTCAGGCCTGCGACTTCCGCGACAGCATCTCGTCGCTTCAGGGCGCCGGCTATCGAGTCATCGGCGTCTCCCGCGACGAACCCGCGAAGCTCGCCGCGTTCCGGGACCGCGACGGACTCACTTTCACACTCCTCAGCGATCCTGACCACGCCGTGCACGTGGCCTACGGCGCCTGGGGCGAGAAGATGAACTACGGCAAGGTCGTCGAAGGCGTGCTGCGCTCGACCTTCGTGCTCGACGAAGACGGCACGATCGATCTCGCCCAGTACAACGTGAAGGCGACCGGTCACGTCGCGCGCCTGCGCAAGCAGCTCGGCATCGATTCCTGACGACGCCGGCTTGCCGCCCAGTCGGCGGCGAGTCAGTCGGCGGCGCGCTCGTTCTCGGCGCGCGTGCTGGCGATCAGGAGACCGAAGCAGGCGACGGCAGGAACTCCGACCGCGACGGTGAACAGCCACGGGACCGGCTGCAGTGTCAACGAGGCCAGCGCCAGTGCCACCGCCAGCACCTGGAAGACGACTCCACCGGAACGTGCCCAGGAGTGCCCTCGCCTCGTCCCGATCGCGAACGCCACGAGCGCCGCTGCACCGATCAGGGTCAGCACGATGAGCGCCAGCGCCGTCGGCAGCGAGGCGGCGTCACCGGCACCGAGGCCGACGAGCTCGATCAGAGCGAACACGACGAGAGCCGCGCCTTCTGCAGCGAGGACCGCCGCTGCCGCGAGAGCGAGGCCTGGTGAACGCACGATGTCTCCTGAGAATCGAATGAGAACGATCGAAACCCTTGATTTCGCCGGTTTCATGTAACAGAATAGACAGCGTCATGTGCTCCCACAGCGGCGTGGGGCGGGCTTCGTGCCTGCATCACAAATGCGGGCATCCGTCCGTATCTCATACAGGGTAGCTGAACCCGATCTGCACCCGAAATCCGAGTACGTCGCGAAGCGACATCTCTTGAAATCCACACCGAGGAGCCCCCATGGATTGGCGCGACAAGGCCGCCTGCTTGACTGTCGACCCCGAACTGTTCTTCCCCGTCGGGAACACCGGTCCGGCAGTCGACCAGATCGAGAAGGCAAAGACCGTCTGCGCCACCTGCACGGTGACCGAGATCTGCCTGCAGTACGCCCTCGAGACCAGCCAGGACTCGGGCGTGTGGGGCGGTCTCTCCGAAGACGAGCGCCGTGCCCTCAAGCGGCGCGCGGCACGCGCACGACGCGCCTCCTGAACATACGAAGAAGCGGCCCGAGACAGTGTCTCGGGCCGCTTCTTCGTGTGTCGGCGCTCGCTACGTGGTGAGCCAGCGCAGCGGGATGTCGATGACGACCTCCGTGCCTTCTCCCTCGCTGCCGTGCCACTCGATCGAACCGCTCAGCTCACCCTGGATCAGCGTTCGGATGATCTGCGTACCGAGTCCCTGGCCGATCCGCCCCTCGGGCAGACCGTGTCCGGTGTCGCGGACGGTGACGCGCAGGTTCTCCTCGGTGCGGGTGGCGTCGATCGTGACGATGCCCTCCTGTCCGGCGAGACCGTGCTCGACCGCGTTCGTGACCACCTCGGTCAGCGCGAGCGCCAGCGGCGTCGCGTACTCACTCGGCAGCACCCCGAAGCGACCGGTCGACTGGGTCCGTGCACGCGTGTTCGGGGCCGAAGCCACCTCGGCCACCAGCTTCAGGACTCGATGGAAGACCTCGTCGAAATCGACCTTCTGAGTCAGTCCCTGCGCGAGTGTGTCATGCACGACGGCGATCGAGTCGACCCTTCGCATCGCCTGAGTGAGTGCATCGCGCGCCTCATCGGAGTGCGTGCGCCTCGCCTGGATACGCAGCAGTGACGCCACGGTCTGGAGATTGTTCTTGACGCGGTGATGGATCTCCCGGATCGTCGCATCCTTCGTGATGAGCTCCTGCTCCTGATGGCGCAGCTCAGACACGTCCCGGCACAGGAGAATCGCGCCGATGCGAGTTCCGTGGTCTTTCAGCGGGATGGCCCGCAGCGACACCGTCACTCCGCGTGCCTCGATGTCAGTGCGCCACGGCGCTCGCCCCGTGACGACGACCGGCAACGATTCGTCGACCTGGCGAGACGGGGGCACCAGGCGCGTCGTGACCTCCGCGAGTGACTCGCCCTCGAGCTCGTCATCGAACCCCATCCGGTTGAAGGCGGACAGCGCGTTGGGGCTGGCGAAGGTCGTGATCCCGTCGACGTCGATGCGGATCAGGCCATCGGAGGCACGAGGCGCTCCCCGCCGCGGCGACGTCGGGGCGGCAAGGTCGGGGAAGCTTCCGTCGGCGATCATCCGGAACAGATCGTTCGCGCACTCGTCGAATGTGATCTGCTGGCGCGATGGGGTGCGTGCCTCGCCGAGGTTGGTGTGGCGCGTCACGACGCCGATCACCGACGGCGACTGGCCACTCGGACGCGCATTGACGATCGGGACTGCCCGCACACGCGTCGGTGTCTCCTCGAACCAGTCCGGTGAGGACGAATCGACGATCTCGGCGGAGTCGAACGCGCCCTGGACCTGGGTCCGCCACTGTGGACGCACCCGCTCACCGACGATGTCGCGGTAGAAGAGCGTGGCTGCACCGCTCGGGCGGGCATGGGCGACCGCGACGAACGAACCGTCCTCGGTCTGCACCCAGACGACGATATCGGCGGATGAGAGGTCGGCGAGAAGCTGGCCGTCGCCGGCGAGCCGATGAAGCCACTCGACGTCATTGTCGGCCAGCAGGCCCTGGGCGTGGGCGAGATCACTGAGGGTTGACACCCCTCCAGCCTAGAGCGACTCCGCTCAGAGGATCGCCAGCGACGTGGCCCGCCAGCGACGGTCGAGACCCTCGAGACGGATCGCGACGGCACGCGTCCGTCCGGGACCGGCCACGACGACCACGGCTTCGATCTTCCCGTCGACGGGCTCAGTGACGCGCGTCGAGAGGATGGCGAAAGTCGGGCGCGCAGGCGAGACCCCCCTCGCACTGCGCGCCCTCGCCGACAGGTTCGCTCTCGTCACAAGACTGCGGTACGCATCTTCGCTGAACCATCGAGCGAGCTGGTCGACTTCTCGTACCCCCGCGAGCACCTCGAGCACGCCATGAGTGAGACTTCGCAGCAGTGGAAGCGGATCCGGCAGCTCGGCTCGGGGCGTCGGCTGTGGTGCGAAATACTCATGAAGCGTCATCGGCGGCACTCTCGATCGGGGTGGACAGCGCCCAGTAGAGCACCCGACGTAGAGCGGAATCCGGGGTTCCGACGACGAATGTGGATAACTCGTACACCGGTGGGTGGTGTGGCCTACGGTGGGCGGGTGCACTGGGATCGACTGTTCGAGAACCTCGAGGGCCAGCTGGCTGCCGAGTGGGAGAGCGAGCGCGCGGCGCTCGATGCGGAATCCGAGCGTCTGCGCATCTCACGCCTGGAGCTGCGGACTCGCCTCCGATCGCTCTGCGCCGATTCAGCACTGGCGACGTTGGACCTTCCGGGTCACCGAATCCGCACCCGTCTGCAGTCCTTGGGTGCCGACTGGGTGTCCGTCACCATGACGGACGGAGAATCGTCGCGTGCGGTGCGCATCATCCCCCTGCACGCCATCATGGGGCTGAGCATCGACCACGGACTGCTCCTCGCGAGTCTCGAGGAGAGCGACACTCCGGCTCCGTCGCTGCGAGAGCGGATGACCCTGGGCTTTCTCCTCCGGGACTTCGCGCGGCGCCGCACACCGGTCAGGATCATCGGTGTCGACGGAGCCGATCTGCACGGGACAGTCGACCGGGCGGGTGCCGATCACCTCGATCTGGCCCTCCACGATCCCGGAACCGCGAGGCTCGCAGGCGCGGTTCAGGGTTTCAGGCTGCTGCCCTTCGCAGGAGTGGCCTCGGTCCAGACCATGGGCGCTCAGATGCCGTGAGCGTGCGAGGTACCCCAGACCTCCGGGAAGCTCGCCTCGTCGGCCTGACGCCACAGCGCCATTCGTCGCGACTCCTCCGACTGCTCTGCGAGGTACTCGCCGAGACTCGACGCCTCCACCCGCCACCGCGCGGGGGATCCGAGCTTCGAACCGCGCAGACGCCCCGCGCAGACGAGCTCGACGACCTCGTCGACGTCGATGCACAGCAACTCGGCGACCTGCGAAGGAGCGAGAAAGTGCTGGGCAGACGTGAACGCATCGGACATGTTCCCATTGTCTCGCGGCCCCGCGAGAACACCCGGCAAGAGCTCTCGCTGTGGATAACTCACGTGCCGAGCCGACGATCTCTGTGACCATGGCGGGATGGAACTGATGGCTCGCTCTCGACACGCGTTCTGGGGTGACCTCCGCTTCCTCATCGGCATCGCGTTGGTGGCCGCATCGATCGGCGGTGTCTGGCTCGTGGTCTCCTCCTCGACCGCCACGTCGCCCGTGCTCCAGGCGAACAGGACGATCGTGGCCGGTGAGGCGCTCGTGTCCGCCGACTTCCAGGTCGTCGAGGTGAACCTCGGCGCGGTGACGGGCGGGTACCTCGCACCGCAGGATCTCACCCCCGGCCAGGTCGCCGGGCGGACGGTCGTGTCCGGCGAGCTCCTGCCACGCGATGCGGCAGTCGCTGCCGAGTCGACGAGGACGACGACGATCGTGATCGACAGCAGCACCGGGCTTCCCGGAGATCTCGCCGCCGGCTCGGTCGTCGAGATCTGGCATGCTCCTCCACTCGATGAGAGCGGGACGGTGCATGACACGCCTCGACTGCTGGTCGCCGATGTCGTGGTCGCAGCGATCGCAGAATCCGAGGGCATGCTCGCCTCGAGCGGAGCCGTCGCCGAAGTGGTCATCGACCGCACGGACGTGGCCGCCGTTCTCGCCGCGATCACCGGCGGTTCCGTGCTCTCCGTCGTGCCGGTCGGAGCCGCGCGATGACCGTGGTGATCATCGCGATGCCGGAGCCGCGCGCCTCGGTCCTCGCCGCCGAACTCGAGATCGAGGGCGTCGATGTGGCCGCCGTCGTGAGTCCGGACTCGGCGCTTCCGCTGCCGGAGGGAGCGGCAGCCGTGATCATCCCGGCCTCGCGAGCGGTGCTGACCCCCGCACTCGTCGCAGCGTGTGATCGGGCCGGCGTGCGAATCGTCGCACTCGGCGAAGGCGAGAGCAGACTTCTCGGCCGATACGGACTCACGAGCGCGCTTCCCGCCGATGCGGGCGGCTGGGAGATCGCCGCGGCGCTCGAGGCCGATGCGCCTCCCGCGGCTCGCAGACCGACCCGTTCGCCGCACCGGGTCGTCGCGGTGTGGGGGCCGTCAGGAGCGCCCGGGCGGTCGACCCTCGCCATCCAACTCGCTGTCGAACTCGTCCGAGCGGGCCGACGAACCGCGCTCGTCGATGCGGACACGGTCGCGCCGTCCGTGGCTCTCCTGCTCGGGCTGAGCGACGACGAACCTGGGATCGCCGCCGCCTGCCGCCGAGCTGAACTCGGCGCGCTCGACGTCGCGGAGCTCACCCGTCTCGCCACCACCGTCGAGACAGGGGCGGGGCACCTCGAGGTCCTCGGCGGCATCAATCGTCCGAGTCGGTGGCCGGAACTGTCGAGAGATCGACTCGAGGCCGCACTCCGCGTGTGCAGGACATGGGTGGAAGATACGGTCGTCGATGTATCGAGCGCCCTCGATGCCGACGACGAGGCCACCTACGATCTCACCGGACCACGCCGTCATGCGGCGACCTCCGCTGCGCTCACGGAGGCGGATGAGATCATCGCCCTCGCCTCCGCAGACCCGCTCGGAATCAGCCGCTTCATCCGAGACCATGCGGAGCTTCGGAGGGTGACCGGTCAGACGCCGATTCGCGTCGTCGTCAACCGTCTGCGTCCCGGCCCCCTGGGCCTCGACGCACGCGGACAGATCAGGCGCACTCTGGATCGCTTCGCCGGGATCACCGACGTCGCGTTCCTCCCTTTCGACCAGCGAGCCGCAGATGCCGCTCTCCTGCACGCACGACCGATGACCGACGTCGCGCCGCGGTCCTCATTCGTGGCCTCGGTGCGCAACCTCGCTCAGGACCACGCCGCCACGACGACTGCGCCTACTGACGGTAGCTCGAGAGGAAGTTCCCGAGGCGCTCGACGGCTTCGGCGAGCACGCGCGGCTCCGGGAGCGTGACGAGCCGCAGGTGATCCGGCGCGGGCCAGTTGAACCCTGTCCCCTGCACCAGCAGGATGTGCTCGGACACCAGGAGGTCGTAGACGAGTTTGGCGTCGTCCCTGATCTCGTGCACGTTCGGATCGAGCCGGGGAAACGCGTACAGAGCACCCATCGGCTTGACGCAGGAGACCCCCGGGATGGACTCGAGCCCCTCCCATGCCACATCCCGCTGCTCGTGCAGCCTTCCCGTGGGGGCGATCAGCGCGTCTATCGACTGCACTCCCCCGAGCGCCGCCTGCACCGCATGCTGCGCGGGAACGTTGGGGCACAGCCGTGTGGACGCGAGCAGGTTGATCCCCTCGAGGAACCCCTTCGCATGTGACTGCGGGCCGGTGATCACGAGCCAACCCGAGCGGAAGCCGGCCACCCGATAGGTCTTCGACAGGCCGTTGAAGGTGAGACAGAGCAGATCCGGTGCCAGGGTCGCCGTGGGGATGTGGGTGGCCTCATCGAAGAGGATGCGGTCGTAGATCTCATCCGACAGCAGAAGCAGCTCGTGCTCTCGCGCGATCTGCACCATGCCTGCGAGGATCTCGCGCGAGTAGACGACCCCGGTCGGGTTGTTCGGGTTGATGATCACCATCGCCTTCGTGCGAGGCGTGATCTTCGAGCGGATGTCCTCGAGGTCCGGCTGCCAGCCGTTCTCCTCGTCGCAGAGATAATGCACGGGCGTTCCGTCGGCCAGACTCGTCATGGCCGTCCAGAGCGGATAGTCGGGCGCGGGGATCAGCACCTCATCGCCCTCGTCGAGCAATGCCTGCATCGTCATGGTGATGAGCTCGGAGACGCCGTTGCCGAGGAACACGTCCTCCGGGTCGAAGCGAGGGAATCCCTCGATCTCCTCATACCGGCTGACGACCGCACGACGAGCCGAGACGATTCCCTTGCTGTCGCTGTATCCGTGAGCGGTCGGCAGAGCGGCGAGCATGTCGTGCACGATCTGGTGCGGTGCCTCGAAACCGAAGATCGCGGGATTGCCCGTGTTGAGCTTGAGGATCCGGTGACCCTCGGCCTCGAGCCGCGCCGCCTCGACGAGCGTGTTTCCACGGATCTCGTACAGGACGTTCTTGAGCTTCGACGACTGGTCGAAGTGGCGCGTTGGTGTCATTGAGCAAGCCTACAATGACGCGAAGAGGGGCTGATCCCGCGGA
>NZ_DALZXX010000039.1:0-21751 GCF_031988965.1 Microbacterium sp. | reverse complement strand
GAGGGGCGCGCGGTCGCCCGCGGCATGCGCGGAGAGCGTCGCGAAGCTCTCGGCAAGGCGCTCGCGGCCTTCACCGACGAGGAGCGCGACCAGCTCGCGATGCTGCTGAACAAGCTCGCCGACAACTGGGAGAACTGAGCCCGGATGGGCCGTGGCGGCCGGTGCTCGGCGTGTGTCGTCAGCGGCCGGCCCTGGCAGATCTCTTGTCTCCTGCCGATGTTCCGGAACGCTGCGGCATAGTTCCGGAATATGCTTCTGAACTGGCAGAAAAGCCGCTGATTTCGTCGTTCGAATGTCGGTGGCCCCGTGTGGGATGGAGTCATGGCATCCGGCACACGCGCCCTCATCGATCAGGTCGTCTCCGACCTCGATCGGGTGCTGGGCGACGGCGCGCTCGCCGCGCTGCCCGACGCTGAGCGGATAGAGGTCCTGCAGGCGGCGGGTGCCGCGTTCCGGCGAATCGAGGCCACGGTGGTCGAGACGATCGCCACCGGGGATGCGGTCGACTTCCCGCACTTCACCGGGTGCCGAACCCAGAACGAGATGCTGCAGCGCACTCTCCTCACCGATCTGCGCGGGGCGACTCGCGTCGGGAAGGTCGTCGCTCTGGTCCGGCGCGAGGTGAGCCTGGCGTCCGGTGATCGGCTGCCTGCACGGTGGCCGGCCCTGCGCGAGGCCATGCTCGACGGCGCGATCGGCGTCGCGGGGATGCTGGCCGCGACGGAGCCGATCGAGAAGGTGTCACATCGCATCAGCGTCGACGATCGACTGCGCGCAGACAGGTGTCTTGCCCGCGCGGCGCGGGGCTTCCGACCGGATCCTGACGGCGGACCCGACGCCGAGGTGCAGGGCCCGGCCCCCACCCTCGACGAACTGGCGCTCCTCGCCGAGACGCTGGTCGCGCTGCTCGACCCTGACGGCGATGAGCCCGGTGACGAACCCGCGCGACGGCGGGGGATCACACTCGGGCGCGTGCGTGACGGACTGCGTTCGATCAAGGGGTATCTGACCCCCGATGTCGCCGCGCAGCTGGAACTGATCCTTGACGCGTTCAACAACCCCAAGGGCGATGGGCCGCCGGTGCCGGGCGTGGCTTTCACTCCCGGAGATGATGACGGGGCCGACGGCGATGCCGGAGACGACGCCGAGCGGGCGGGCGACACCGAGGGCGCAGGTGACGAACCTGCCGATGACGATCCGTACAACTCAGATCCGCGAGGGGTGCTCGATGGCCGCACGGCGGCACAGAAGCGGCATGATGCTCTCGCCGCAGCCCTGTCGATCGCCGCTCGTCACCGGGACAGGCCCACGATCGGGGGCGCGGCTCCGGTGCTGGTCGTGACGGTGGATGCCAAGGACCTCGCGACCGGCACCGGGCGTGCGAGCGTCAGCGGTGCATGGGGGCAGCTGCCTCTCGGCGTCGCCTCGCACGTCGGATGCTCGGGCACGATCCAGCGGGTCCTGTTCGACGAGGGGCGGATCATCGGGATCACGACCACGGATCGGGTCTTCACGGTCCATCAGAGACGGGCGATCATCGCCCGCGACAAGGAGTGCCTGATTCCGGGGTGCCATGTACCGGCGTCCTGGTGTGAGATCCACCATGTCACCGAGCATTCGCAGGGTGGGCCGACGCACACGGACAACGGTGTGCCGTTGTGCTGGTGGCACCACCGGAGTCTCGGCACATCCGGGTGGGAGATCCGGATGGACGACGGCGTGCCGCAGGTGCGTGGACCGGGATGGTGGGATCCCGAACAGCGATGGCGCACCCCACGACTGAGCGTGTCGGGGGCGGGGCTACGACGGCGACGCGGGTCTCCATCCTTCGCGCGAGCCGGGTGACAGAGCTACGGGTGCACGGGCTGTGGATGCCAGAGCTGTGGACGACAGAGCTACGGGTGCCCGCCTGTGTCGTCGCTTGCGGTCGCGCCGAAGACGAGCGACTCCTCGTCATCGACCGAGAGCGACAGCACCACGGTCTCGACGACGGGGTGCGCCTCGATCTGCTGCTCGATCTCACGCAGGCGACGGGCCACGTCGTGCTCGCGAGCGTCTCCGGCGAGGTCGACCTCGGCGACGATGAACAGGCGGTTCGGGCCCACGTATTCGATGTGCAGGTAGGTGAGACGCTGGATCTGCGGCGAGTCGAGCAGCGCGCGCCCCACCCGGTCGCGCAGTGCCGGCGACGCGTTCGAGCCGACGAGGAACTCGATGTTGCGCCCGATCAGGATGATCGCCACGACGCCGAGCAGGATGCCGACGAGGATCGACCCCACCGCGTCCCAGGCGGCGATCCCGGTGATCTGGTGCATCGCGATCGCCCCGGCGGCCAGGACGAGACCGATCAGGGCGGCCATGTCCTCGAAGAAGACCGCACGCAGCGTGGTGTCGCTGGTGTCGAGCACGTAGTCCCAGGTCGACGAGCCACGCTCATGTGCGAGGCGGCGCGACTTCACCATCGCCTGGGTGAACGACGCCCCTTCGAGCACGAAGGCGATGCCGAGAACGCTGTACGCGACGACCGGGCTCTCGACCGGACCGGTCTCGGACAGCTCCTGCACGCCGTGCATGATCGACACGATCGACCCTGCGGTGAAGATCCCGAACGCCGCGATGAGCGACCAGACGAACGCCGCGCGTCCGTAGCCGAGCGGGTGCCGCTCGTCCTTGGTGCGCGCACCGCGGCGGTCGGCGATGAGGAGGAAGATCTCGTTGCCGGCGTCCGCCCACGAATGCGCCGCCTCGGCGACCATCGACGCCGACGACGTGAGCACAGCCGCGACGGTCTTGGCGATCGCGACGAGGATGTTGGCGAGGAAGGCGATGATGACCGTCACGCGGTCAGGCTACTCCCGCTGTCACGACGTGCGGGCGAGCGGCGTCTTCTCGCCGGCCTCGATCGCGAACGGCAGCCAGTTCTCCACGGGCGCGAGCGGGCATGGCGAGTAGTCGGTGTACGCGCACTGCAGGTTCCTCGCGCGGTTGAAGTCCAGAACGATGCGACGGTCGCCCCCGCTCGGCAGCGTCACGGCGAGTGTGCGGCTCGCGCCGTAGGTGGTCACCCCGCTCGTCGAGTCGCGGAACAGCAGCACCGCGGCATCCGGCCCCTGCCCGATCAGCGTGACCGCGACCTCGACGCCCTCCACAGAGAAGCGCACCCGGCCGGGCGTCGCGTGCACATGCTCGATCGACGGGATCGCGGCGGCGATGCCGATGTCGCGCAGCGGCTCCGGCTCGAACACGCCCTCGATCACCCAGCGCTCGTCGGGCGCGAAGGTGGGCGTGCCGGCGTACTCGGCGCGCAGCGCATGCTCCGGATGCAGCGGCCGCACGATGTCGCGGCCTCCGCGTTTGGAGACCTCGACCACGGCGTCCTCGAATCGAGCTCGGTGGAAGGTGCGCTCGTCGATCACTCCCCACTGGTGCACTCCACGCACCGCCACGCCGTCGACGTCGAGGACCTGGCCGGCGTCGAGCTGCACGACCACGCCCTCCGGGCCCGTCGTCCAGGTGCCGGGCACATCGTCGAAGCGCTGCGGATGCTCGCTCAATAGGTTGAAGCTCGTATAGGCGAGGAAGCTGTGCGGGGTCCGCCGCTGCGCCTCGACGCCGTCATGCCAGTGCTGCCACTCCTGCGCGAACGACGTGGCTGCCGCGGTGGCGGTCTCGGTGATCGTCATGGTTCCCTCCGGTCCGTGTCGAGGTGCGCCCACCGTAGCCAGAGTCGATCGACGCCCGGATGCTCGCGGTCGGTCCGTGTCTCCGGGTGACGCCGCGTGACGCTCGCGGTAGTTCTGTGACGGCGCGGCCCAGCGCCGCGCCGGGCAGGCGAAGGATGTTCTGCATTCCCGACCCAGCCCGGAGGTTCCCCATGGTCGCCCAGAACGAGATCACCCGCGGAGAGCGGCACGTCGACACCGTGCTGCTCGCGCACGCCACTCCGCCGCAGGAGGTCGAGGTGCTCGTCGTCGGAGCCGGGCCCTCGGGCCTGGCGACCGCCCTCGAGCTCAACCGGCAGAAGGTCGACGTCGCGGTGGTCGATGCGGCGACCTCGTTCCGGCTGGTGCGGGCGGGCGCTATGGGGCACAGCGCGCGCACGGTCGAGTTCTTCCAGCAGTGGCGCGTCGAGGACCGCATCCGACGCGGCTGGACCTTCCCGCCTGAATGGAACCTCGGCACGACGTTCCGCACCTCGCTGATCGGTCACGACCTGACCCGCCCCGGCACGCCCGCCGGCCGGCCCGGTTTCACCGGCCGTGCCGAGAACCCGTACTCGCTGGCCGAGTCGCTGCGGCGCCCGCAGACGGCCCTGCAGCAGGCGTTCCTCGACCAGCTCGCCCAGCTCGACGTGCCGGTGGCCGGGGGATGGCGGCTGCTCTCGCTCCTCGAGAGCGACGCCGGCGACGCTCGGGATCCCGGCGCCCGCGACGGGATCATCGCGACCGTCGAACACGTCGAGACCGGGGCTGTGCGTCGCATCCGAGCGAAGTACGTCGTCGGTGCAGACGGCGCTCGCAGCACCGTGCGCACCCTCGCCGGAATCGAACGCGAGGGCGCCTATGCGACCGATCGCCACTTCCGCTTCGTGGTGCGCACCGAGGGTGACTACGCCGGACGCGACCCGTTCCCGAGCGCGGTGAACGTGATCGTCAACGACATCCATTCGGGCTTCCTCGCCGCCCTCAACGAGACCGACTGGCGGGTGTACGCGGGCCCGTACCCGCTCGAGCACACGCCCACCGAAGAAGAGCTGCTGACCCTCGCCCGCGCCGCCTTCGGGTCGGATCTCGCGCTGCAGGTCGTCGACGTGACCCCGTACTTCAAGAGCACACGGCTCGCGAAGACCTTCCGGCAGGGGCGCGTCCTGCTCGTCGGCGACGCCGCCCACGTGCGCACCCCCGGCGGCAACCTCGGCGAGGGCTTCGGCGATGTCTTCAATCTCGGCTGGAAGCTCGCTGCCGTGCTGCGCGGCACCGGCGGCGATGCGCTGCTCGACTCGTACGACCGTGAGCGCCGCCCGCACAACGCCCGCGTCGGCGCCTCGGCGAAGGCCCGCGCCGACCGCACCGAGAGCAACGTCGACGAGGCGCGTCGACTCGGCTTCCCCGCCGACGACGACACGAGCCCCGAGGCCGAGGAGAGGCGTGACCGCATTCGCGAGATCCTCGCTCAGGGCCAGCGCCGCGACGTCGGCGTCTACTTCGACGAGCGCTACGACGACTCACCGGTCATCGCCTACGAGCGCGAGCAGGCCGCGACCGAGACGCCCTGGGAACCGGGCGTCTACGTGCCGGGCGGCCGTCCGGGACACCGAGCTCCGAACGGCATCATCGACCCGTATGGCGTGACGCTGTACGACCGCATCGGCGGCGACGTCGCCCTGCTGGTGCTGTCCGACGACGTCTCGGCGGTCACCGGATTCACCGAGGCGGCGCAGGAGCGGGCGATCGCGCTCGAGGTGATCCACCTGCCGGACGCCGGCGCGCGCGAGCTGTACGGGGCGCCCTTCGCCCTCGTGCGGCCCGACCATCACGTCGCCTGGCGAGGAGCGGATTCATCGGATGCCGGGGCCGTGCTCGACCGCGTCTACGGACGGATCCCCGCGGCGGACACGCTCGCGACAGCCTCGGTCGACGCGCGCGCGACCGTCTGAGACCCCCTCGACGGTGTCCTCCGACGACGACATGTGACGCCAGGTTTCGTCGCCGGAACCTTTGTGACACCGCCCTATCGCGGGGCTCCCGACCCCCGTCAGGATGGCCAGCACCCGCACCGAGACACACCCGACACCGCAGAACGGAACAGCTCATGACCCGCAGATTCACCCGACTTCGAACCGCAGCCGCGGCGCTGCTCGTGGGAGCCCTGGCGCTCACCGCGTGCGCGGCGTCTCCGGCGTCGAGCAGCTCAGGAGACGACGACGGCGAGTCCGTGCTGCGCTGGGCCGCGACCCTGCCCGCCCACTGGGACCCGATCGTCCAGGGCTCCGGCTTCGGCTTCAACCTCACCGCGCTCGCCTATGCCTCGCTGACCGAGATCGACGAGAAGGGCGAGGCCGCACCGGGGCTCGCCGAGAGCTGGGACTACAACGCCGAGGGCACGGCGGTGACCTTCCACCTGCGTGAGGGACTCGTGTTCCAGGACGGCGAGCCGCTGGACGCCGAGGCCGTCAAGCTCTACATCGAGCGGGCCAAGACGCAGGAGAACTCGGCGCTGTTCGGAGACCTGACGTCGATCGAGTCGGTCACCGCCGACAGCGAGACCGACGTGACGGTGCACCTGAACCAGGTCGATCACCAGATCCCGCTGCTGCTGGGCAAGCGCACGGCGCAGATCACCAGCCCGGTCGCCGCCGAGGACCCGGCGAAGCTCGATCAGTGGCCGGTCGGCGCCGGCCCGTTCACGGTCACGGAGTACGTGCCCGAGTCGCACATCTACTTCGAGAAGAACCCCGACTACTGGGACGCCGACAACATCCACATCGATCGGGTCGAGCTCTCGACCGCTCCCGACCCGTCGACCCTCGTGGCCTCGATCCAGACCGGCGTCTACGACTTCGCCTACGGCTTGGCCCCGGCGCAGTACGACGCCGCGATCGACGCGGGTCTCGACGTCGCGACGCACCCCGTGTACTCCGCCTCGAATCTGAGCCTCAACATCAACAAGGCGCCGTTCGACGACCCGGCCGTGGTCGACGCCGTGCGCCACGCGATCGACCGTGACGAGCTCGTCGAGAAGGTCACCTTCGGTCTCGGCTACGCGACCACGCAGCCGTTCCCCGAGGGATACATCGCCTACGACGACGAGTCCGAGGACCTGTGGCCGTACGACCCCGAGGAGTCCAAGAAGATCCTCGCGGATGCCGGCTACGAGCCGGGTGAGATCGTCGTCGACTTCGTGGTCAGCGCGGATGCCGTCATCAACGAGGTCATCCAGGCGCAGCTCGCCGCCGTCGGCATCACCGCCAACATCACGGTGGCGCCGGACTGGGCGACCCCCTTCTTCGCGAAGGATCTCGTGCTCTCGACCTACGGAACGACCGGACGCGAATCGCCGGTGCAGACGCTGACGGCGCACTTCGGCCCCGACGGTCCTCTGAACCTGTCGAGCCCGTACGTGCCCGAGGGCTTCGACGAGGCGATCAAGATCGCCCGAGAGACGCCGCTGGACTCACCGGACTACGCCGAGAACCTGCAGGACGCCACGCGCGCCGGCCTGCAGAGCGGCGCCCTCGTCTTCACGGTGGGCGTACCCACTCTCATCGTGAAGTCGACGAAGGTGTCTGATCTGCCCCAGATCCCGGGACAGATCAGCCTGACCGGCGTCACCGTCAGCGACTGACGCGTTCCGTCTCGCTTCGCTCGCTCAACGACCGGAGAACGTCACGGTCGTTGAGCGAGGAGCGAAGCGCCGAGACGACACGCGCCCCGTCATCGAGAAGGAAAGGAGCCCCGCATGACCGCACTCGCCTCGGCACCCGTGCAGAAGCCCGGCACAGTGACCGCGAACGCCGCCGGCAGGCCGCTCCGCGCGGGCGCCCACCTCGCCACGGCGGGCCGGCTCATCGGCCACACCGTGATCGTGTTCGCGACCGTCTTCCTGTTCGCGACCTTCATCACGTTCGCGCTGCAGGGGCTCAGCGGCCTCAGTCCCGCGCACCTGCAGCTCTCGGAATCGGCGACCCCCGAACAGATCGCCGCACTCGAACACGAGTGGGGTCTCGATCGCCCGTTCATCGTGCAGTACCTCGACTGGTTCGGCGGCATCCTGCAGGGCGACCTCGGCAACAGCTGGTTCAACGGCGCGCCCGTGGGCGATCTCCTGGTCTCCCGTGCCGCGATCAGCCTGTCCGTCGCGGGGCTCGCGCTCGTCATCGGCATCGTGTTCGGGTTCGGGCTCGGCGTGCTGGCCGCGGCGTACCCGACGAGCATCCTCGATCGCTCGATCACCGGATTCACGACCGTCATCTCGGTCATGCCGTCGTTCGTGGTCGGCATCGCGCTCGTCGCGATCTTCGCGGTGACCCTCGGCTGGTTCCCGTCGGCGGGATACATCCCGCTCGAGCAGGGCGGTGTGGGGCTCTGGCTCTGGCACCTGTGGCTCCCGGCCATCGCGCTCAGCTTCGACACGATCGCCGACCTCGCCAGGCAGATGCGCGTCGGCCTGATCCAGTCCTACCGCGAGAACTACGTCACGGGCGCCCAGATGCGCGGCCTCAGCGCGCGTCGGATCTTCTTCGTCCACGCCCTGCGCAACGGCATCGGCCCCGCACTCACGGTGCTCGGCATGAAGTTCCCGGCGCTGCTCGGCGGCGCCGTCGTCACCGAGGCGATCTTCGGCCTCGCAGGCTTCGGCAAGTTCGCCGCCGACTCCGCCAACCGCGGCGACGTGCCCGCCGTGCAGGGAGTGCTCGTGATCGCGATCGTGCTGGTCGTGGTCTTCAACCTCATCGTCAACCTGGTGCTGGTGCGCCTGAACCCCGCATCCGCGAGAGGAGTCTGAGATGATCCGTCGCATCCTCGCGCTGCCGGCCGGCCGCTTCGCCACGGCCTTCCTCGTCTTCATCGCGTTCCTCGCCGTCGCCGGCCCCGTGCTCGCGCCGTACGACCCGCTGCTCGGCACCTCCGAGATCCTCGCCGGGCCCTCGGCGGCGCACTGGCTCGGCACCGACTACCTCGGCCGCGA
This sequence comes from Microbacterium sp., assembly GCF_031988965.1. GTDB lineage: Bacteria > Actinomycetota > Actinomycetes > Actinomycetales > Microbacteriaceae > Microbacterium. The sequence continues at coordinate 13,063 of NZ_DALZXX010000039.1, read as the reverse complement.
CGTGCTCAGTCGGATCCTCGCCGGTGCGCCGATCAGCGTGTTCGGTGCCGTGCAGGTCGCGGTCATCGCACTGTTCGCCGGGGCGATCCCCGGCATCCTCTCGGTCTATCTCGGCCGGGTGTTCGAATGGCTCACCCTGCGGTTCGTCGACACGCTGATCGCGCTGCCGTTCCTCGTGTTCGCGGTCGCGGCCACGGCGCTCCTCGGCAACGGCATCCCGCAGGCGATGCTCACGGTCGGCATCCTCGTCTCGCCGCTCTTCTATCGCGTCTCTCGCGCGGCGACACTGAGCGTCGCGAAGTCGCAGTACGTCGAGGCCGCGATCCTCTCGGGGGCGCGCACCGGCTGGATCGTCCGCACGCACGTGTGGTCGAAGGTGCTGCCGCCGATCGCGATCGCCACCGCCAACACGCTCGGCATCGGCTTCGTGATCGTCTCGAGCCTCACGTTCCTCGGAATCGGCATCCAGCCGCCCGCGCCGTCCTGGGGCGGCGTGCTCGCCAGCGATCTCGGCTACCTGACCCAGCGCCCGTACGCGCCGATCTTCACGACCGTGCTGATCATGCTCTCGGTCTGGGCGTTCAACCTGCTCGCCGACGTCATCCGCGACGTCGCGGGGGAGTCGGGCCGCACGCTGCTCACCGAGCGGGGCGCCGCGCGGGATGCGGCACGCCGCCGTCGCCGCACGAACACCGTCGCGTCCGAGGACGCCCTCGTGGGAAGGAGCTCGTCATGACCATCGAGATCGAAGGGATCGCGATCGCGGACGCCCGGTCAGCGGACGCCCGGTCAGCGGACGCCCGGTCAGCGGGCGCCGAGACAGCCCGCCCACGTCCTGACACGGGCGAGAGCATCCTGCGTCTGGACGACGTGCGCATCGCCCACCGTCATACGGGAGAGGAGCTCGTGCGCGGGGTGAGCTTCGACCTGCACCCCGGTCGCGTCGTCGGGATCGTCGGCGAGTCCGGCAGCGGCAAGACCCTGACGTGCCGGGCGATCCTCGGCATCCTGCCCCGTCTGTTCCACATCTCGGGCGGACGCATCGAGCTGTTCGGTCGTGACATCGCCGGCTTCACGGCGCGCGACTGGGAGAGGGTCCGCGGCGTCAGCATCACCGCCGTGTTCCAGGACCCGGGTTCGTACCTGAACCCTTCGCTGCGAATCGGCCCGCAGATCGCCGAGGCCCTGCGCGTGCGCGGCGGTCTCACGCGTCGCGAGGCGAAGCGGCGAACCGTCGAGCTCCTCGACGACGTGCGGCTGCGCGACCCCGCATTGATCTACCGCAGCTACCCGCACGAGCTGTCCGGCGGCATGCTGCAGCGGGTGCTGATCGCCTCGGCCATCTCGCTCGAGCCGCGCATCCTGATCGCCGACGAGGTCACGACCGCTCTCGACGTGACGGTGCAGGCCGAGATCCTCGATCTGCTGACCGACCTCACGGAGCAGCACGGACTCGCACTCATCGTCGTCTCGCACGACCTCGCCGTCATCGCGCAGACCTGCGACGACGTGCTCGTGCTCCGGCAGGGCGAGGTCGTCGAGCAGGGAGAAGCGAAGCGCATCCTGTTCGCCCCGCAGCACGAGTACACGCGTCTCCTGATCGACGAGCACAACACCTACGGACTCGACCGCTTCCGCGAGCCGGTGGAGGTGGAGGTGGGTCATGTCTGAGCTCTCGACCGCCATCCGCATCGACGGCCTGCAGGTGTCGTACGGCAGTGGCCGCCATCGGACGCAGATCATCCACGACGCGTCGTTCGAGGTGGGTGCTGGGGAGTCGGTGGGCATCATCGGCGAGACCGGTTCGGGCAAATCGACGATCGCGCGTGCGGTGGTCGGTCTCGTGCCCGCTCGGGCGGGACGTGTGCACATCGGCGGCGAGGAGGTCACCTCCTTCGGCGCACGGCAGTGGCGCGAGTTCCGTCGGCGCGGCGTCGTCCAGTACGTGTTCCAGGATCCGCTGCGCGCGCTCGACCCCGATCTCACGATCGGGGAGTCGCTGGCCGAACCCCTGCGCCTGCAGCGGCGCTTGTCGAAGGAGCAGATCCGCGACCGCATCGACTTCAGACTCGAGCAGGTGCGGCTGAGTCGCGATCTGCTCGAACGCTTCCCCGGGGAGCTCTCGGGCGGTCAGCGTCAGCGGGTGCTGCTGGCACGAGCGCTCGCCACCGAACCTCGTGTGCTCATCCTCGACGAGCCCGTCAGTGCTCTCGATGCCGCCAACCGGGTCTCGATCCTCGAGATCCTGAACGACCTGCGCGCGGCGGGGACCTCGCTCGTGTTCATCTCGCACGACCTCGGGTCCGTCGCCGGTGTGACCGACCGAGTCGTGGTGCTCTACCGCGGCGAGGTGGTCGAGGTCGGCCGCACGGCCGACATCGTGAACGACCCGCAGCATCCCTACACGCAGCTGCTCGTCGGCTCGGCCCCGAGCCTGCACACCGGCGCGATCGATCGCGACGAGCGGGCTCGCCTGCGCCGCGTGCTCGACGCCGGCTGACGACATCCCCCGAACCACGCGAGACACCCACAAGGAGACCGACATGCCCGAACGCACGCTCAAGATCGCCCTCAGTGTCTACGGAGTCGGCGGGCCCGGCCAGCACAGCCTCTGGAAGGACCCGCGGATCCCCGCGAACGCGTCGATCGACATCGACTGGTACATCGCGAGGGCGAAGCAGGCCGAGGCCGCGCTTTTCGATGCGCTCTTCATCGTCGACAGCCAGTTCATCGACGCGACGTACCCGGCGCACTACCTCAACCGCCTCGAACCGCTCACGCTGCTGTCGGCCATCGCGACCCACACGAAGAACCTCGGTCTGATCGGCACGGCCAGCTCGACCTACAACTCGCCGTTCAACCTCGCCCGCCGATTCGGCTCGCTCGATCACATCAGCCACGGCCGCGCCGGCTGGAACGTCGTGACCAGCTTCGACACCGGCACGTCGCGCAACTACGGGCTCGAAGAGCACCTCGACTACGCCACCCGCTACGGTCGCGCGCTCGAGGCGGTGCAGGTGGTCCGCGGTCTGTGGGACTCGTACGAGGACGACGCGTTCGTCGCCGACGTCGAGAACGACCTGTTCCTCGACCCGACCAAGCTGCACCCCCTGAACCACAGGGGCGAGCACTTCCGCGTCGACGGGCCGCTCAACCTCTCGCGCTCGCCGCAGGGCCAGCCGGTCATCTTCCAGGCCGGCATCTCGGAAGAGGGCAAGACCCTCGCGGGCGAGGTCGCCGAGGGCATCTACGCCCCGGGGGAGGACATCGCGTCGGCCCGCGCGTACTACAAGGACGTCAAGAATCGCCTCGCCCAGCACGGCCGGCACTGGGACGACCTCGTGATCCTGGTCGGCGCGACGCCCGTGATCGCATCGACGGATGCCGAGGCCCACCGCCTCGCCCGCGAGATCCACGAGTCCGACAACGACTTCGACCGCAAGCTCGCGGCGTTCGGCCGGGCGTTCGGCGCGTACGACTTCTCGCAGCACGACCTCGACGCCCCGTTCCCCGATGTCAGCGCCCTCGCCGAGAAGGGTGGGCGCACGCGCTCGGCAGCCATCGTCGAGCGTGCGACCGAGGGCGGACTCTCCCTGCGGCAGACGGTCGAGGAGTTCACCCGGTACTCGCCGTCGCCGTTCATCGGAAGCCCCGAGACCGTCGCCGACACGATCCAGGACTGGTTCCTCGGCCGCGCCGCCGACGGGCTGAATCTGCGCGCCCGCACGCCTGACGACATCGACACCTTCACGTCCGAGGTCGTCCCGATCCTGCAGCGTCGGGGGCTCTTCCGCACCGAGTACGAGAGCGACACGCTGCGCGGCAACCTCGGTCTGAGGGTGCCCGAGAACCGCTACACGGCGGATGCCTCGGCATCCGCTCTGATCGAAGCCTAGGAGAGAACCCATGACCGACAGGAAGCTCAAGCTCGGACTCGTGCTCACCGGATCCGGGGGTCCCGGTACCCACAACCTGTGGCTCGACCCCGAGATCCCCGCGGACGCGAGCGTCGACATCGACTGGTACATCGAGCACGCGAAGAAGGCCGAGGAGTCGAAGTTCGACCTCGTCTTCATCGTCGACAGCCAGTACATCACCCCCGATTCGCCGCCCCACTACCTCAGCAGGCTCGAGCCGCTCACGCTGCTGTCCGCCGTCGCGACCCACACGACGCACGTCGGGCTGGTCGGCACGCTGACGACGTCGTACAACGCGCCGTTCAACGTGGCGAGGCGCTTCGCGTCGCTCGACCACATCAGCCACGGCCGGGCCGGGTGGAACGTCGTCACCAGTGGCGATGCGGGAACCGCGGGCAACTACAGTCTCGACGAGCACTACGACTACGACACCCGCTACGGACGGGCGAGCGAGCACGTGAAGCTCGTGCAGGCGCTGTGGGACTCGTACGAGCCGAATGCGCTGCCGCGGGATCGTGCGACCGCGCAGTTCCTCGACCCGTCGAAGCTCCACGCGCTCGACCACCGGGGAGAGTACTTCTCGGTCGCCGGGCCGCTCAACATCGAGCGTCCGCCGCAGGGCGCGCCGGTGATCTTCCAGGCCGGGGACTCCGAGCAGGGGCGCGATCTCGGCGCCGAGATCGGCGAGGGCATCTTCACGCACGCGGCCACGCTCGCCGGGGCCAAAGCGTTCTACGACGACATCAAGGGCCGGGCGGTGTCGACGTACGGCCGTCGGCCGGAGGACCTGGTGATCCTGCCCGGCGTCGGCGTCGTGATCGGCGACACCGATGACGAGGCGAGCGAGCTCGAGCAGCACTACCGGTCGAGCGATCACTCGTTCGCACAGGCACTGGGGGAGTTCGGCCGATCGTTCGGCTGGCATGACTTCCGTCAGTACGACCTCGACTCGCCGTTCCCGCAGGAGGCGCTGCGGTACGCGCAGAACAGCTTCCGCACGCAGGCCGAGCGGATCGCCGCGCATGCGGCCGAATCGAAGCTGACGCTGCGTGAGACGGTGCAGCTGAGCCTGCGCCGAGACCGCGGCCCGTTCGTCGGCACGGCCGAGACCGTGGCCGACCGGCTGCAGGAGTGGTTCGAGGCCTACGGTGTCGACGGCTACAACATCCACGCCGGGCACCCGGCTCAGCTCACCCGGTTCCTCGACGAGGTCGTGCCGATCCTGCAGCACCGCGGTGTCTTCCGCACCGAGTACGAGAGCGACACGCTGCGCGGAAACCTGGGTCTGCGCGAGCCGCAGAACCGGTACGTGACGGCGCGCGCGGCCGAGAGGTCTGCCGCGACCGTCTGATCGTCCGGTGGGTGCGACGGGAATGGTCTGCCGCGGCGCTCAGGCCCTCTGCGTCGCCTTCACCGGAAGCAGCAGCAGGAATCCGGCGATCAGCACGAGCACGATGCCCAGGATGCCGAACGCGGTCGACCCCGAGAGCACGATCAACAGCGTCCAGGCGCCGGATGCCATCCAGCTCGCCGCCCGCCCGGTCGTGGCGTAGAGGCCGAAGATCTCGCCCTCGCGCCCGGCCGGGGTGATGCGGGCGAGGAACGACCTCGATGCCGCCTGCGCAGGTCCGACGAACGCGCACAGCAGCAGGCCGCCGATCCAGAACACGATCGTGCCCGCATCCACCAGGAAGAACACGGCAAGGCCGGCGATCACCATGGATGCGAGGGAGACGAGGATGATGCGCTTCGGACCGAAGCGGTCGTCGTAGCGTCCGGCGATGATCGTCGAGACGCCGGCGATGAGGTTCGCCGCGATGCCGAAGATCACGAGGTCGAGGAACTCGAAGTCGAACACCTGGCTCGCGATCACGGCGCCGAAGGCGAAGACGCCGCCGAGGCCGTCGCGGAACACCGCGCTCGACAGCAGGAACCAGAAGGTCTGACGGGTGTCGGGGTTGCGGTACAGGCCGGTGACGTCCCTCACGAGCAGGCCGTACGACGCGAAGAAGCCGACCTTGCGCTCGGGGCGTCCGAGCGACGGCTCCGGCACGTTGAGGAAGATCGGGATCGAGAACACGATCGCCCAGATCGCGCAGCCGACGGCGATGATGCGGAACGGCAGGCCGCCGTCCTCCGGCAGGCCGAACCAGTCGAGCATGTAGAAGACGACGACGAGCACCAGCGCGATGATGCCGCCGATGTAGCCGAATCCCCAGCCGAGCCCCGAGATGCGGCCGACGGTCTTGGGGTTCGCGATGCCGATGAGCATGGCGTTGGAGTTCACCGCGGCGATCTCGCCGAAGACCGACCCGGCCGAGATGAGTGCGACGCCGAGCCAGAACAGGGTCGGCGTCGGCTCGACGAACCACAGCCCGAACATGCAGGCTATGAGCGCGCCGGTGCCGATCCCGAGCCAGAGCTTCTGGCGCCCCGCCGCATCCGCTCGCTGACCGAGCACCGGCGCGATCAGGAGGATCGCGATTCCGGCGATCGTCGAGCCGAGCCCCAGTCCCGAGGCGAGGTCGGCCTCGGCGGCTTCGCGGATCGGGTCCTTCGCATCGAGTCCCGCGATCGACGCCGGCAGGAACGCCTCGGTCGTGAGGTACAGCGCGGTGAAGATGAAGGTGAGGATGACGGTGTTGAACGGCTGCGTCGCCCAGTCCCACAGCGCCCACGAGTAGACCTGCTTCTTGGGGGCCGGGGTCTCGCCGCGCAGGTCGAGGCCGATGACTCCGACCGCACCGCTGCTGGCCGTCGCAGCGGGCTCGGGCACCGCGCCGCTCTGGAGGGAATCGCTCATGGTCGAAGTCTGTCGGCGTGCGGTGAACGGACGGTGACGGCGCGCCGCGCTGCTCGGCTGAGGCCCTTCACGCATACGAGGCGGCGAGCATCTCGGCGAACAGCTCTTCGGCGTCGCGCTCGACGCGGCGGCGGGTGAACCAGTCGCAGATGTTCACGCAGTCGCGGTGCAGCAGGTCGAGGCCCTGGGGGTTGGCGATGATGTCGACGATCTGCGGCAGGTCGATCACCCGCACGCGGCCGTCGTGCACGAGCAGGTTGTAGGCCGAGAGGTCGCCGTGCGCGAAGCCCGCGGCTGCGAAGATGCGCATCAGGTCGACGATCTGGTCGTACAGATCGGCCAACTCGGCGCGATCGCCGCGCACCGCCGCGAGTCGGGGAGCGGCGACACCGTGCGCGTCGCCGACGAACTCCATCAGCAGCTCGGTGCCGTTGACCTGCACGGGGTAGGGGACGGGCGCGCCCAGCTCCCACATGCGGCACAGCGCATCGAACTCGGCGAACGACCACTGCAGGGCGGCGACCGCCCGGCCGTGCTCGGACTTCTTGGCGAGAGCCCTGGTGTCGCGGGTGTTCCTGGTGCTGCGGCCCTCGGTGTAGACGCCCGAGCGGTGGAAGCTGCTGTGGTCGCTGTCGCGATAGCGCTTCGCCGCGAGCAGGGTGCGCTGGCCGGGATCGTCCGGCACCGCGCGTTCGAGCAGGAAGACGTCGGCCTCCTTGCCTGTCTTGAGGATGCCGAGTTCGGTGTCGAGAGCGCCCGCGCTCGTCACGACCCAGGCAGGCCAGGGCAGAGGGCCGCGCTCCGACGGGGTGATCGCCGGCCACGTGGTCCAGCGCTGGCCGTCGCCGGGTTCGACGTCGGCGAAGGTCGGGACGGAGTCGAAGGGGGATGCGTCGAAAGTCGACGCGGGGGAGAGATGGGAAGGGGAGAGGCGGGAAGAGGATGTTTCCGAAGAAGCGATGTGATCAGACACGGTGTGGCTCCGAGAGAGGGAGGCCACCGCGGATCAGGAGTGGGCGGCCTCGAGAGGAAGGATGTCGGCGAGGGGCGCGACAGAGACGGTGTTCATGTCATCCACTCCTCTCGCTCGTCCGTTCCGGGAGAACCTCGGAAGCCTTCCGGGAGAACCCCGGTGCGTCGTCGAGCCTAGGGGGTGGGCGCGGATGCTGTCCAGACCCGATCCGGACGAATGGTCGGATGCCGTGGACGCCGCGTCGGGCGCCGCGGCCGCAGGACTGGGAGTGTTGAACCATGACGACGACCGCGCCCGTTCCCGTGACGACCGCCCGCACGGGGAGCATCCGCTATGGCGGGCTCATCGTGCTGATGCTGATGGGCTTCCTGCTCGTCACCGCGGAGTTCCTGCCCAACGGCGTGCTCACCGAGATGGCCGACGCCCTCGGTGTCACACCCGGGCAGGCGGGGCAGACCGTGACGGTCACTGCGCTCGTCGGACTCATCGTCGCGCCGACGGTCGGACTGATCTTCCCCCGGCTCGACCGGCGGTCGCTTCTCGTCTGGATGGCGCTCGCCGCCGCCGCGTCGAACCTCATCGTGGCGATCGCGCCGAACCTCATCATCGTGCTGCTCGCGCGGTTCCTGCTGGGGGCGGCGATCAGCGCGTTCTGGGCGATGTCGATCACGGTCGCCGTGCGGCTCGCGGGCCCCGAACACCTCGGCCGCGGCGTCATGTTCACCTCGGCCGGAGTCTCTCTGGCCACGGTCGCGGGCGTGCCGCTCGGCGTGATGCTCAGCGAGATCGTCGACTGGCAGACGGTCTTCGCGATCGCCGGAGTGCTCATGGTGCTGCTGGCGGTGGCGCTGCGGTTCATGCTGCCCTCTGTTCCGGCCGAGCAGGCATCGAGCATCCGCCTTCTCGTCGACACCCTGCGTCGCCCCGGGATCGGGCTCGGCATGGTCGGGCACGTGCTCGTCGTTCTCGGGCACTTCCTCGCCTACACGTACGTGCGGCTGGCGCTCGAGCGCATCCCCGAGGTCGAGCCGTCGACGATCATCCTGCTGCTCGCGCTCTTCGGGGTCGGCGGTCTCGCCGGAAACCTCGGGCTCGGGTTCTTCATCGACCGCACCTTCGCGTTCTTCGCGGTGTTCGCGCCGCTGGTCATCGCGGCGGCCGTGCTCTCGATGATCTTCTTCTCGGGTTCCGTGCTCGGCATCGCGGTCGTGGTCGTCGCCTGGGGCTTCTTCTTCTCGTCGTGGCTTCTCGTGATCAACACCTGGGTCGGACACCGCACCCCAGACCGTCTCGAGGCCGGTGGCAGCCTGGTCGTGGTCGGCTTCCAGGGAGCGATCACGATCGCGGCCGGTCTCGGCGGACTGCTCGTCGACACGCTCGACGTCGAGTTCGTCTACGTGCTCGGAGCGGCGTCGTTGCTCGTCGGCGCCGTGCTCTTCGGGCTCTCGAACCGTCGGAGCACCGCGGCGGCGGCGCTCGCCTGAGCGGACTAGGCGGGGACGGCGGTGAGCTCGGATGCCCGCCAGGCCGACGGCGTCATGCCGGTGCGGCGGCGGAAGGCGCGGCTGAACCCCTCGTCCGAGGCGTAGCCCAGTTCGCGCGAGGTCTCGCTGACGGATCGGCCTGCTGCGAGCATCCGCTTCGCCGCGTCGATGCGCACCTCGGTGACGTAGTCGGCGGGGGACCGACCGATCGCGCTGCGGAAGCGCTCGGCGAAGACCGACCGCGACATCGCACCGACGCTCGCGAGGCGCTCGACCGTCCATTCGCGGCCGGGCTGCTCGTGGATGGCCTCGACGACGCGGTCGAGGAACGGATCCTTCGAGACCGACGGCCAACCGGCGGGCGCGCAGCCGTTCGCGGCCCACGCACGGATGACGCTGAGCAGCACGGTCTTCGCCATCATCCGGCAGATCACCGGATCGCCCTGGCGCTCGGGCCACGAGGGCGGATCGGTCGGACCCACGCTGCCGGCGAGAGCGGCGGCTGCGGGCTCGAGCGCGTCGAACGACATGACCGTGATGGGGTCGGGGAGCACGGCTGCGAGCATCGAGGCGCTGTCCGAGAACTCGAGGTCGACCACGACGAGGTCGGTGGCCGCATCGGCGTCGAGGGCGACAGGTGCGCGGCCGAGGGTGAGGAAGGCGTCGCCCGCGACGAGGTTCGAGCTCGTCGGCCGCTCGTCGACGGCCACGACCTGCGAGGCGCGGTCGACGTCGAGTCGGCAGGCGCCGGTCAGGGGCGGATGCCCGCTCACCGATCCACTCGCGACGTACACGAGCGTCGCCGATCCCGAGGCGAGCGGCAGCGCACCACCGGCCGCGAGGGCGACCCGTCTGGCCACACCGATGCGCAGATCGACGGAGTCGAGAATCTGCCCCAGCGCTGCGGAATCGACGGTCACCATGCCTTCGGCAACGCCCAGGGGCGCACAGCTATTCCGGATACGCTGGAAGGACCCCCACCCGAGGAGTCCCGTGTTCCGCACACCCGACCGCCTGTTCCGAGCCCTCGCGATCGCCGAGGCGATCACCTGGACCATCCTCATCTCGGCGATCATCGCCCGCGCCGTCGGCGCCCCCGGCGTCGTCGTGACGATCGGCGGTGGCATCCACGGGTTCGTGTTCCTCGCCTACGCGGCGACCGCCGTGCTCGTCGCACTGAACCAGCGCTGGAACGTGGGCGTCGCCATCCTCGCGGTCGTGAGCGCGATCGTGCCCTACGCCACCATCCCGATGGAGATCTGGCTGCACCGCACGCGACGACTCGCGGGAGCGTGGCGCCTGGAGCAGACCGCAGACCCCCGCGACGCGCGCTGGTACGACCGCCTGATGCGGTGGTTCCTGCGTCGCCCGTGGGCGCTCGCGATCCTGCTCGTGGTGGGCATCGTCGCGCTGTACGTCATCCTGCTGCTGGTGGGTCCTCCCGGCGGCAAGTGACCGGCGCCGGGATCGTGCGTCACTGGATGACGACGGCGTTCTTCTCCACGACCTCGGCCATCGTCGCCTCGACGTCGCCACCCGTGCAGTCGACGATCACGTAGAGCCCGACGCCGGTCGCCGTGAAGGCGCGTGCGGCCATGATCCACCGGCGGTCGCCGCCGTCGTCGCCGAGCAGCCTTCTGGCCTCGACGTCGGAGTTGCCGCCGATCTGGTAGCTGAACGATCCCGTCGTCGCGGCCGTCGAGATCGCCGCCACGTCGCTCTCGCCGAGGATCACCGCCAGCATCGCGTCGGAGCTCGCGCTGTCGTCTCCCGGCACGGTCGGCACGTCGGGGATCAGCCCCTGCCAGAACTGCGCGGTGCACGTGTCGTCGACCGTGCCGTACGTCCAGCCGCCGTTGCCGTCGTCGGGCTTGACCGTCTTCCAGCCGTCGTCGACGATGAGCCCGTCGCCCCACTGGATGTAGGCCGAGGGTGGCACCGCGGTGCCGTCGGCGAACGACATCGACGCCGGCAGGTCGCCTGCGGGAGCATCCGACGGCTCGTCCGAGGGGAGGTCCGACGGGCCGGCCGAGGGAACCGGGTCGGGGCCCTCACCGCTCGGGACGTTCGTCGGTATCTGCGCGTACAGGCATCCGCTGAGCGGCAGCACCGCGAGGGCGACCACCGCGACGGCGGTCAGGCGGAGCAGAGGCGAGACCTGCGAGATGCGCGTCATGCGGGTCAGCCTAGTCCGCGGGGGCGGCGGGCCGGCGGACGGATGCGGGCCGGTGGATGGATGCGGGCCGGTGGACGGATGCGACGAACTCAGTGCGCCGTCGCGATGCCCACGGCATCCTGCACCATCACCGACGCGACGCGCGCTCCGGCGCCCGCAGCCACGATGAGCTGCTGAGGTCCGGGGACCGCCGCATCGCCCGCGGCGTAGAGCCCCTGCACATCGGTGCGCCCGGAGCGATCGGTCACGAGGTGCCCGTCGGCATCGAGGGCGGGCGTGAACCCGCGCAGGAACGAGACATCGGTCTCCCACTCCGGGCGGACGAATCCGCCCTCGACGGCGACGATCGTGCCGTCCGTCAGGCGGATCGCCTCGATGCGCCCGCGGTCGCCCACCAGCTCGGAGATCGGATGCCGCAACACGGCGACGCCCGAGGCCGCGAGCTCGGCCTCCTCGGCGGCCGTGACGGTGTCGGCGCCGAGCGTGAACACCGTGAGGTTCTCGGTCCAGCGCGAGATGAGTCGAGCCCGGTCGGCGATGTCCCGCGTCTCGCCGATGAGTGCGAGTCGGCGCCCGCGCATCTCCCACGCATCGCATGCGGCGCAGCTGAACAGGGTGATGCCGTAGAAGCCGCGCAGGTTCGGCACCTCGGGCAGCGTCTCGCGCAGACCGGTCGCGAGCAGCACGGATCGCGCCGAGACCGTCTCGGTCGGATCCTTGCGGCCGATGGAGGCCGCGAACCCGGAGTCCTCCTGACGCAGCTCGAGCACGCGGACGCGCGTGCGGACCTCGATGTTCGGATACGCGCCGAGTTCGTCACGCGCGATGCGTCGCAGCTCGTGCGGCGGCACGCCGTCTCGCGTGAGGAAGCCGTGCGAGTTCAACGTCGCGGCGTTGCGGGGGCGGTCGGCATCGACCACCAGCACCCGCATGAGCGACCGCCCGAGGTTGAGCGCCGCCGAGAGGCCTGCGGGACCGCCGCCGATCACGAGCACGTCGTAGGCATCGGTCGCAGTCATGCGCACCCTCCGTCGAGAAGGGCGGTGTCCACCGTGCTGTCGACGCGGACGCGCCGATCCTGGCGGCGCCGCCGGCGGGGAGCTCGTCTGGTGAGCATCCGTCCGCTGGCTCCAGTCTGCCACGGTCGAGCTGAGGGTGGCCTAACTAGCCGACGGTCGCCGCGTGCGGACTCAGCATCACGACGTCGCCGATCACGACGACGGCGGGCGAGCGCACCTGCCGTGCAGCGGCGAGATGCGCGATCGTGCCCAGCGTGCCGATCGTGATCCGCTGGCGCGCACCGAACCCGTCTTCGATGATCGCGACGGGGCACTCATCTCCGCGCGGTCCGGCGGCGAGCACGTGTGCCGAGTGGCCGAGCGTGTTCACGCCCATCAGCAGCACGATCGTGTGGTCGCGACCGCCGCCGAGCGCATCGATCTGATCGTGCGCGCTCGCGACCGTGAACGTCTCGGCGACGCCGCGCTGGGTCAGGGGGATGCCGGCGAGGGCGGGCACGGCCACCGCGCTCGTGACGCCTGACACCACCTCGACCGGGATGCCGGCCGCTTCGCAGAACAGCTGCTCCTCGCGTCCGCGGCCGAACACGAAGGGGTCGCCGCCCTTGAGTCGCACCACGCTGCGGCCCTGCCTGGCGAGGTCGACGAGGATCTGATTGATGCCGTCCTGCGGCACGGGGTGATGGCCCGG
>NZ_DALZXX010000038.1:0-21922 GCF_031988965.1 Microbacterium sp. | reverse complement strand
AGGAGCAGGGCGCAGGACGAGGCGGCGAGGGCCGCAGAGGCGCGGCGACGGAGGCGGGAGGGCATGGGGAATGACCTTTCGGGACCGGGGAGAGGGACGACACCGAGACGATCGATGTTGGTTAGGCAACCCTAACAGGAACGCGCTCCTCCCATCGCTCGGGTCCCGCTCAGAGCACGTCGGAGATCACATCGAAGACGCGTTCGGGGTCTTGCAGCTGCATGTCGTGGTGGACACCCGGGATGCGGCGGATGTCCCACCCCTCACGCTCGAGCCCGGCGGCCATCGCGTCGGAGAGCACCGCGGGCGACTCGTCGGAGAGCACGACCGTCGACGGCACAGCGGGCGGCGCGATCGCGACGGGGTGGAAGGCCACATCGCGGAACACCCCGATGGCCATCTTCGAGTCGAACCTGCGCTGGCTCTCCTGCATCGACGCCCGGATGCTCTCCGGGTACTCGGCCCGCTGCGATGCGCTGCGACGCGCCTGACGCATCCCGACGACGCCCAGAGTGAGCGCCGGGACCGCCCAGAAGGCCCGCCCGGCAAGACCGGTGGTGGGGAGCGAGAGGCCGAAACCGGGGTCGAGGTAGATCGCACGCTGGGGTCGCAGGCTCTCGACGGCGCGAACGAGCACCGAGCCGCCCAGCGAATGACCGACGACGCTGTGCAAACCCTGCGGCAGGGTCTCGGCCACGTCACCGGCGAGGTCCGCGAGCGTGTACGACTCGGCGCGGTCACTGTGCCCGTGCCCCCGAAGATCGATCGCCGTCACCGTGTAGCGACCGGTGGCGAGCATCCGATCGATCAACGGCTGCCACGTCGCGCCGTCGGCGCCGAGGCCGTGGATCAGTCCGACGTGTCGTTCGCCTGTGCCGGTGGTCGTCGAGTGCAGGTGCATGTCGCCAGTCTGCCCGTCGGCGGCCGGCGTCGGATCAGCCCGCGCCGCACGACGTGCGCACGGTCAGTCCCGGAAGCATGGTGAGATGGCGGGGAGCCGAGTGCTCCTGCGGATCCTCGGCGATCCGATCCATCAAGATCCGGAGTGCCTGCTGCCCCAGATCCCGACCGGGTGCGGTGACGGCCGTGAGCGGCACCAGCGCGAGCGCCGCGGTGTCGTCGTCGTAGGCGACCACCGCGAGGTCCTCGGGAACCCGGATGCCGAGGTCAGCCGCGAGCTCGACGAGGCGGGCAGCATGCACGTCGGTGTGCACGAGCACCGCCGTCGTGCCGGAGGCGGTGCACTCGTCGAGCAGCCTCGCGAGCGCGGCGTCGAGATCGTCCTCATCTCCCTTGGGGAGCGCGACCTCGGGCGCGGGCCCGAGTCCCAGAGAGACCACTGCGCGTGCATGGCCTTCGCGGATCAGCGGAGCCGTCGGCGTGCGATCGAACAGTGCGAGAGCCACGCTCGCATGCCCGAGGGCCGCCAGATGCTCCACGGCGAGCACGGCCCCGCCCGCATGATCGGTGCGCGCACTGTCGTAGGCGGCGAGGCCCGTCGAACCGAGGCGGCGCTCGAGGAAGATCACCGGCACCGGGAGGGTACGCACCCAGTCGAGCAGTTCGCTCTCGGTCCGCCCCCGCAGCGTCGGCGCGAGGATGAGCCCGTCGACGCCGAGCTCGACGAGCCGCTCCGCCTGGCGGCGCTCGAGGTCGGGTCGGTACTGCGAGGTGGCGAGGATCAGCCGCGCGCGCAGTGCGTGCGACGCGGCATCCATCCCCTTCACGATCACCGGGAAGTGCCCGACCGAGCTCGGCACCACGACCCCCACGTTCGTGCGCGCCGACTGCGGCGTCGCGACGGCCGCGACGCCGATCGCGCCCCCGTGCACCTTCGCGAGAAGGCCCGCCTTCTCGAGTTCGAGGATGTCGCGGCGGATCGTGACCTGTGCGACTCCGAGCTCCTCGGCGATCCGCGCCGCGCTGACGCTGCCATGCAGCTCCAGCTGGCGCAGCAGGTGCTCGTGCCGTGCTCTCGGCAGCAGGTTCTGTGAAGCCATCTCCGCGCCCTCGCGTCGAGTCGTCGATCACCGCAGGTGTCGCAGGCTGATCGAAATTGTCCGAAGTATGTCGTGCGTACAGGAGCGTAGTGCACGATCGGGGGGTGACAGCGATGCACGAGGATTCCCCACCGCCGTTCGACGGCTCCCGATCGTCGTGGGAGCACCTTGCCGACACCCTCCTCGCCGCCACGGCGCCGCACGCGTCTCCCACCGGCTCGCTCGTGCGTCTGCCCGGCCCATCGAGCGCATCGGGCCCCTGGAGCGATGGGATGGAAGGCTTCGCGCGGACGTTCCTCCTCGCCGCGTTCCGCGTGCGCGGTACAGGCGGTGCGGATCCGCACGGCCTGCTCGACCGCTTCCGCGAGGGCCTGATCGCCGGGGTCGACCCCGCGGGCCCGGAGCGCTGGCCCACGATCGCCGAACGCCGGCAGGCCGTCGTCGAGGCGGCATCCGTGGCCATCGCCCTGTCGGAGACCCGCCCGTGGCTGTGGGATCGGCTCTCGGATCACGACCGGCAGAGGGTCGTCGACTGGCTCGCCGGCGTCGTCGGCACAGCCGGCTACACGAACAACTGGATCTGGTTCCAGAACATCATCGAGGCCTTCCTCGCGCAGGTGGGCGGCCCTGTGGATCAGAGCGACCTCGATCGCAACGCCGAGATCGCGGAGAGCCTCTACATCGGCGACGGCTGGTATTCCGACGGCGCGGGTCCCACCGGCGTCAGGCAGAGCTTCGACTACTACGCGGGGTGGGCGTGGCACGTCTACCCGCTGCTGCACTCGCGCATCGAGGGCGAGCCGCTGGCTCGTGCGCACCGCGATCGCCTCGCCGCGTTCATCGACCAGGCGAAGGACCTCATCGGATCACGCGGGGCTCCGCTGCTGCAGGGCCGATCCCTCACCTACCGCTTCGCGATGCTGGCACCGTTCTGGGCGGCGGCGATCGCGGGAGTCAGCGCGCTGCCGCCGGGAGCGACCCGTGCCCTCGGCACCGACGTGGTGTCGCACTTCCTCGACGCGGGTGCCGTCGACGAACGCGGTCTGCTGCCGGTCGGGTGGCACCGGGAGTTCCTCCCCCTGCGCCAGCTCTACACGAGCGGGTCTTCGCCGTACTGGGCGAGCAAGGGATTCCTCGGCCTCCTGCTGCCGAGCGAGCATGACGAGTGGACTTCCACTCCGCAGACCGTGCCTCCTGCCGAACGCGCCGGTGCGACGACGCGGGCGCTCGTCGCACCGGGATGGCTGGTCGTGAACACGCACGACGACGGCATCGTGCGGGTGCTGAACCACGGCTCCGACGGTTTCCGCGGTCCGGCGGGTGGCGTGCGCACCGACAACCCGTTCTACCAGCGCGTCGCCTACTCGAACGTCACCTCCCCGGAGCTGTCGCCGGCCGCGATCGCGGCCCCCCTCGACTCGCACGTCGCACTCCTCGACGTGCACGGCGCCCCCTCGCATCGAGATGCGATCGAACGCGTGCACCTCGACGACACGGTAGCCGTCTCCCGGTCGCGCGTGCACTGGCTCGACACCGAGAGGGCGGATGCCGCGGCCTGGGCGTCGCTGCGTCGCGGCCCGGTCGTGACGACGGCGTCGGTCGTTCACGGCATCCACGAGCTCCGGATCGCCTGGTGGACGACCGCGGAGACCGACCCGCGGCCCGTCGCCGCGCTCGACGGCGACTCCGCCTGGCCCGACGATCCCGGTCCCTGGCGATTCCGCATCGGCGGATGGCCGGTGCCGTTCGACGGGAATGCCCACGTGACTGACGGCTCGGCGACGACGGCCGCGGGTCTCGCCACGACCGTGCGGGGAGTGCATGGATTCGACACTCACGGGGTCGAGACGCGCGACGGCTCGAATCCCTTCGCGGAGAGTTCGGCGACGCCGTGGGCCGCGCAGTCGTCACCTTCCGACGCGGGCCAGTACGTGGCGGCCCTGGTCGTGCTGTCGGGTGCCGAGGTCGCGCCCGCCCACGATGCATCCGTCCTCGACGCGATCGACGTCGACGTCGACGTCGACACCCTTCGGGTGAGGTGGGCGGACGGCACAGTCGACCTCGTGCCCACGCACGGCGAGGTGCGCGCGTGACCGCGGCCCGCACGCGGTTCGCCCTCGAGAGCACCACCCGGGTGACCGAACTGTTCGATCGGCAGAGCCTCGACCGGCTGCGCAGGGTCGTCGCGCTCGACGAGCACGTGATCGACCGCGACGATCGCCACTCGCTCGCCACAGCCGCCGACACCGAGATCCTGATCACGGGATGGGGTGCGCCGCGTCTCGACGCCGAAGTCCTCCAGACGCTGCCGAACCTGCGCGCGGTGTTCCACGCTGCCGGCTCGGTCAAGAACATCGTCTCGCCCACGCTGTGGGATCGCGGCATCCGTGTCTCGAGCAGCGCTGACGCGAACTCCGTGCCCGTGGCGGAGTACACGCTCGCGATGATCCTGCTGAGCGCGAAGGACGCGTTCGCCTCGGCCGAGGCGTTCCGTCGCACCCGACAGTTGCCGCTGTCCCGGCCCCGCGCGGGAGCAGGGGCCTACGGGATCACGGTCGGCATCATCGGCGCCTCGCGCATCGGGCGTCGGGTGATCGAGCTCCTGCGACCGTTCGACATCTCGACCGTGCTCTACGATCCGTCACTTTCGACGGCGGATGCCGCGGCGCTGGGCAGCACGCTCGTGGCTCTGCCGGATCTGCTGCGGGTCAGCGACATCGTCAGCCTGCATGCCCCGTCGCTTCCTGAGACGTATCGGATGCTCGGCGCCACCGAGCTCGCGACCATGCGCGACGGCGCGACGCTGATCAACACCGCTCGGGGCGCCCTCGTGGACACGGATGCTCTCGTCGGGGAGCTCGCGTCGGAGCGTCTGCGCGCGGTGCTCGACGTCACCGATCCCGAGCCTCTGCCGATCGGACATCCGCTGTTCTCCGCACCGGGAGTGATCCTGACACCGCACATCGCCGGATCCGTCGGCAATGAGCTCCGCCGCATGGGCGCCCAGACGGTCGGCGAGATCGAGCGGTTCACGGCATCCGGCATCCTCGACTTCGAGGTGCACCATCGGGATCTCGCGGTCATCGCCTGATCCGGACGCACGAGAGGGCGGCGGCGCGGATTCGCGCCGCCGCCCTCTCGTGGAGGCCGAGACTCGGTTCAGCCGAGTGCCTCGGCCTCCGACCACCACTGGTCGGCGAACTGGTCGACCGTGATCGTGCCGTACATGAGGTCTTCGTTCAGGCGCACCCAGGTCGCCTCGAGAGTGGCGAACGAGCCTGGCAGGGCCGGTGTGTTGACCGTGTCGTACTGTTCGAGCGACTCGCGGTAGGCGAGCGACTTCGCCTCGAGCGAGTCGGCCGGGAAGTCCAGGGCTTCCAGCTGACCGGAGTCGGCCGGCACACCCCTCGACGTGCCGAACACCTCGGAGACGCCGGGATCGGTCGCCAGGAAGTCGAGCAGCAGCGCCGTCTCCTCCGGATGATCGGTGTTCGCGGCGCCGGCCAGGTGCAGCACCGTGTAGAAGACGGCCTTCTCCCCGTCAGGGCCGGTGGGCACGGGGAGGGTCTCGAGCCCTTCGACATCGGTGTAGCGAGAGAAGAAGCTGTCCCAGGTGAGGGTGCTGCCCGCCTCGCCGATCGCGAAGCCGTCGGTCGGTGAGAGCTCGGTCGCTCGCGACGCCGGGAAGTACGCGGCAGCCTCGCGCAGAGGTGTCGTCTCGTCGAGGTAGTCGACGATGTCGTCCTTCGTGAAGGCGAACGATCCGTCGTCCTCGAAGGGCTCCTCGCCCTGCTGCAGCAGCCACTGGATGAAGAACCACATCGTGAGGCCCTGATCGAAGCCACCGAAGACGGGCTTGCCCTCTGCCGTCGTGACACCCGCCGCGGTGACGTCGGCGATCCACTCGTTCAGGTCGTCCCAGGTGTAGTCCGGATCGAGTGGCTCGACTCCCGCGTCGGCCACCACCGAGGGGTTGACGAAGAGTCCGAGGGTGCCCGTGCCGATCGGCATGCCGTACTGGGTGCCGTCGACTGTGGCGGCGTCGATCACGACGTCTTCCATGCCCGAGACGTCGATCTGCTCCCCCACATAGGGAGAGAGGTCGAGCAGGGCGCCGTTCAGCCCGTACTCGACGAGATTCGCCTGATCGAACTGCATCACGTCGGGCAGGTTGCGCGCGGCAGCCTGGGTGGATCTCGAGTCCCAGTACGACGAGAAGTCACCGAAGGTCGACTTGACCGTGATGTCGGGGTGCTCGGCTTCGAACAGATCGATCGCCTCTTCGTACATCGCGGCACGGGTGTCGTTGCCCCACCAGGCGATCTCGAGGGTGACGGGTCCGGATGCGGCGGCATCAGCGTCTCCGGAACTCGAGCACCCGGCGAGCGCGCCGACGGCGATCGATCCGGCGGCGACGATGCCGAGAAGGCGTGCGGTGTGCGTCATTGCAGTGATCCTCCATGTCTCGCGCCGCGAACACAGGGCTGATGCGTCCCGTTCAGACCCGCCCAGCCTCCGGGGCGACTTCGCCCCGTCCAGCGTCTCAGCGACAGGGCAACTGTAAGAACACCCGCTCCGCGATCCGGACAAACGGACAAAACCGGTCAGAGCACCCGGGCCGTCACCAACAGATACTCCCATGCCATGGTGCCGCCCTCGAGATGCTTCTCCGCCAGGGCGACGAGCGCGCCTTCCAGATCCGCGCGCCGCGGGTCTAGACGGCCGGGCGGATGCCGGCGAGAAGGATGTCGAGGAAGAGCTGCCTGTCTTCCGGCACTCCGATGCGCACGGCATGCTCGATGCCGCAGACGAGGTGCTCGATCTGCACGATGGACAGGTCGGGTCGAACGAGGTTCTCCTCGCGGGCTCGCTGAAGCACGTCCTCGAAGGCGGCGAAGATCTCGATCTTCATCGCGCGCACGGACTGCTCCTCATCGTCGGGTGAGAGCAGCACGGCCTGAAGGCCGCCGTCCTGCAGCTGCAGCGCGAGCGCCTCGCCGAGGAAGGTGGCCAGAGCGCTTTCGGTGTCCGGATGCTCGGCCGCCGCCCGGGCGATCACGACCATGCGCTCCAGCGTCTCGACTGCGAGCGCCTCGGTGAGCGCATGCACGGACGGGAAGTGGCGATACACCGTGCCGACGCCGAGCCCGGCATCGCGCGCGACGTCGTTCAGCCGCAGGCTTCCCGACGGCCGTGCCCGTGCGGCGTCGAGGATTCGCGCGCGGCTGCGCGCCGCATCCGCCCGGATCTGTCCCATCCCGCGATCCTACCAGCGAAAGCGGATAGGTATTCCGTTTGTGCTACCGTCTAAGCGGATAGAGAATCCGCTTAGAGAATGAGGCCAGAAGTGAACTGGAACCCCGACCGTCTTCCCGACCAGACCGGACGCACGGTCGTCGTCACCGGCGCCACCGCCGGCATCGGCCACTTCGCCGCCGAGCAGCTCGCCGCCGCAGGTGCCGACGTCGTGCTCGCGTCACGATCCGCGTCGAAGCTGCGCCTCGCCGAGGCATCCATCCGCGCTCAGGTGCCCGGAGCGTCGGTGCGCAGCGTGGTCATCGACCTCGCCTCCCTCGACTCCGTGGCCCGCGCGGCCGACGAGCTGCGAGAACTGCCGCGCATCGACGGCATCCTGCTCAACGGCGGAGCGATGTCCGGCGGACGCGGCGCCACGACGAGCGACGGTCTACCCGTGATGCTCGGCACGCACGTCGTCGCGAACGTGCGCCTGATCGCCGACCTCCTGCCCGCACTGATCGAGACGGGTGAGGCGAGCGGTGACGCGAGCAGGATCGTGCACACGTCCACCGGCTTCGTGTCGCAGTTCCGCGTGGGCGTCGACGACCTGAGCGTGACACCGCGAACCTGGATCGCCGCGTACACCAAGGCGAAGACGGCCACCGAGGTATTCGCCTTCGAGCTCGACCGGCGCCTGAGAGACGCGCACCTCCCGGTCGCCTCGCTCGTCGTGCGGCCCGGCGTGGGCGTCGATGCCAAGACCCCCGAACGTGCCGGCATCCGCGATGCGTCGACGCCGTACCAGCGCAACCCTTACACGCCGTGGGCGCAGGGCAAGGACACCGCGGCGTGGTCCGCAGTGCGGGCGCTCGTGGATCCGGATGCTCAGGGCGGGGAGTACTACGCTCCCGCCGGACGGCTGCGCGGACTGCCCGTGCGGGTCGAGCCCCTCGCGCGCACGCACACGCCGGCACCCGGTACCGCCGAGAGCGTGTGGGGGCAGTTGGAGGAGCTCGCGGGCGTGCGGATGCCGGTGGCTGCCCAGCGATGACCGCACGACGAAGCCCCCGCACGCAGTCGCGTGCGGGGGCTTCGCCGGTCCCGAGGGAAAGCAGCTGGGGGACTACTTCGAGACGAGCTCCGAGGGAAGATCCTTCGCGGTCGCCACCGCGCGGTGCTGACGAACCGTCATCGTGAGGATCGCGCCGACGATCATGATGCCGCCGGTGATGTAGAGCGCGATCGTCGCGACGCCGGTCGTGTCCTTCACGAAGCCGATCAGGTACGGAGCGGCGAAGCCGGCGAGGTTTCCGGTCGAGTTGATCAGCGCGATGCCGCCGGCGAGAGCGGTGCCGGCGAGCATCGAGGTCTGGAAGCTCCAGAAGATCGCCGGGATCGACAGGGCGCCGGCGTTCGCGAGGCAGAGTCCGATGATGCCCCAGACCGGATCGGTGCCCGCGATGATGCAGATCGCGAATCCGGTGGCACTGAGCAGGAAGGCCGCGGCGATGAACTTGCGGCGCTCCCCTGCGCGGTCCGAGAGGAACCCGAACGTCACCATCGACACGATCGCCGCGAGGCTCGGCAGCGCACTGAGGAACCCGATCTGCACGGTGTCGGTGATTCCGAGGTCGCCGATCAGGGTGGGCAGCCAGAAGCTGATGCCGTAGAGGGCGAAGTTGTACGAGAAGTAGACCGCCGTGAGCAGCCAGATCAGCTTGCTCGTGAAGACCTTGCGCAGGGGGGTCTCGGCCTCGTCGACGCGCTCGGCAGCGAGCAGGGCGCCGAGCCGATCGCGCTCGGGCTCGGTGAGCCAGGTGACGGTGCGGTAGTCCTCCTGCAGGCAGAACAGGATGACGATGCCGAGCAGCACGGTCGGAATCGCCTCGATCACGAACAGCCACTGCCACCCCGCGTGGCCCCAGACGCCGTCCATGCCGCTCAGGATGAAGCCGGAGACCGGGCCGCCGATGAGACCGGACGACGCGAGCGCGATGTAGAAGATGCCCCAGGCGCGACCGCGGCGGCTGGCCGGGAACCAGTGCGCCATGTAGAAGAGGATGCCGGGGATGAAGCCCGCCTCGGCGACACCCAGCAGGAAGCGCAGCAGATAGAACATCCACTCGCTGTCGACGATGAACATGAGACCCGAGATCAGGCCCCAGGTGATCATGATGCGCGCGATCCAGCGGCGCGCCCCGACCTTGGCGAGGATGAGGTTCGAGGGGATCTCGAAGATGAAGTATCCGATGAAGAACAGCCCGGCGCCGAGGCCGTACACCACGTTCGAGAACCCGAGGTCCGCGCTCATGGTGGCCTGCGCGTAGCCGATGTTCACGCGGTCGAGATACGAGAGGAAGAAGCCGAGCATCGCGAGCGGGAGCACGCGCAGCATCACCTTCCGGAAGAGCTTGTCGTCGTTGACGGTCATGGGGGTCCTTGGTCTGTGGTCAGGAGGTGGGATCGGGAAGCAGTCGGGGGTCGTACACGCGCTGTGCCGTGTCGTGGAACACCGCACGCTGCGCATCGACATCGAAGGCCGAGAGGATCTCGCGGTAGCCGTCGACGAGGCCGGGGAAGTCGATGAACATGCCGTCGACGGGGAAGTTGCTGCCGAACATGACCCGCTCGGCACCGAAGACCTCGACCAGGGCTCCGATCGGACCGCGATTCGCCTCCACCGTCCACGGGGTTCCGGCGACGCAGAGCCCCGAGGCCTTGATGACGACGTTCGGCGCGTGGGCGATCCGCTCGAGAGAGGCGCGCCACGCGGCCACGGTCTCGGCATCGCGGCTCGCGAGGACTCCGGCGTGGTCGATCACCAGGGTGGTCTCGGGAAAGTCGACGGCGAGGCGGTGCGCCTCATCGAGGTTCCACCACGGGGTCTGCAGGTCGAAGTGCAACCCGTGGTCGCCGAGACGCGCATAGCCGTCTCGCCAGGTGTCGTCGCTCAGGAGGGATCGAGCGCCGGCGGCGACCTCGGCCGGCGATGTCGCTCCACCCGGCTTGTGCCGCACGCTCTTCACCGCGGGCACTGCTGCGAGCTCGGCGAGCCGCTCCGCGGCATCCGGAGCATCGAGCCATGCCTGGGCGACCATCGACCCCGGCACACCCGAGTCCTCGCGATACCGCTCGACCGTGCGCACCTCATCGAGCCCCGCCCCCGGCACCCACTCCGCCTCCATGTAGACCGAGGCCACCACGCCGGTGCCCGCGACGTCGCGCAGGTAGTCGGCGGGCAGATAGTCGCGCTTGATGGGCTCGTAGTCGCCGTAACGGTGGGCGACCCGCGCGTCGGGGGCAAGCCAGGGATGGCGCCCGAGGCCGAGGTCCCACACGTGGTGGTGGGAGTCGATGATCGGCCCGTCGTAGACCTCAGGCATGCGCGACCGCCTTGCGCACGCCACGCCCCTCGAAGTCGATCGACAGCGAGCCGATCAGGTAGATCGCGGCGCAGACGGCCAGGTAGATGAGCACGGCGGTGTAGCCGCCGGTGAACTGCACGAGCAGGCCCGCGACGATCGGCACGACGATGCCCGCCGAGGTGCCGGCGAAGTTCATGACCCCGCCGACGACGCCCACGCGCTCGGGCTTGGCCAGTCGACCGGGGATCGTCCAGTAGAGGCCGCCGAAGAGGTTGAAGAACACGCCGATGCAGAGCAGCGTCACGGCGGTCGTCGCGTCGTTCACGAACGGCAGCGCGACGAGCGCCATCAGGCTCAGCGCCCCCGAGCCGCCGAAGAGCAGCTTGAACGCGCGGTTCGGCGACATGCGCTTCTGCAGCGTGTCGGCCAGGATGCCGCTGAGGATCTCACCCACGGCGCCGCAGAGGAAGATCAGGAACGTCGCGAAGCCCATGGCCGCGAGGTCGAGGCCGCGTGCCTGCGAGAGGTAGGTCGGCCCCCAGGTGACCAGGCCCCAGAAGACCATGGCCCAGCCGATGCGTCCGACGACCATCCAGAAGACGGTCGCCCGGCTCATGCCCGGCGGGTCCTCCTGCGCGCGCTCCTCGACTCCGCCCGAGCGGATGAGCTCCTCTTCCGCACGGTTGACGAGCGGATGCTCCGACGGGTGGTTGCGGATGAACAGCGCCACGCCGATGCCGATCACGACCGTCGCGAGACCGATGATGATGAACGACCAGCGCCAGGAACCGGTCGCGGTGATCAGGCCGGTGACCACGAGGGCGCCGAACGCGGAGCCGAGCGGGGCACCGGAGTCGATGAGGGTCACACCGGTCGACCGGTGCTTGGCCGGCAGCCAGCGCGTGACGAGCTTGTTGGCCGAGGGCATGTACGGTGCCTCGAAGGCACCGAGGCCGAGGCGGCTGAGCACGAGCATCACGGCGTTCACCGCGAGGCCCGCCAGTGCGGTGAAGGAGCCCCAGATCACCGCGGCGATGCCGATGACGCGGCGCGGCCCGAACCGGTCGGCCGCTGCGCCGCCGGGGATCTGGAACAGGCAGTACGTCCAGAAGAACGCGGAGAGGATGAGCCCCTGCACGGCGGGCTCGAGCAGGAACTCGGCGCTGATCGTGGGCAGGGCGACCGAGAGCGACGCTCGATCGATGCAGTTGATCGTGTAGAAGACGAAGAGCACGACGATGACCCACCAGCGGATCTTCGTGGGGCGTGCGGTACGGGCGGCGGTGCCCTGGTCGACGGTGGTCATCAGCGGTCCTCGGAGAGTGCGGCGGTCGGGAGGTCGGGGAGGGAGGAGAGGTCGAGTCGGTAGACGCGCGCGGCGGTGCCGTGGAACAGCGCGTCGAGTCCGGCGGCGTCGAGACCTGCCGCTCCGGCGAGGATCGTGTCCATGACCTCGTCGACGTCGGGCGCGGTGAGAGTCGCGACCGGCAGGTTCGAGGCGAACAGGGCGCGGTCGGCCCCGAAGATCGACAGGGTCTCTCGCACGACGACCTCGTTCGAGGCACGGTTCCACCGGTTGCGGTACAGGCCCAGTTCCGACACCTTGACGACGGTCTGCGGCAGCGCGGCGAGGCGCTCCATGCCGTCGCGCCACAGACGCAGCCCTGCATCAGAGCGGTCGAGCGGCAGACCGCAGTGGTTCACCACGACGGGAAGATCAGGGAAGTCCGCCAGCACGTCGGCCGCTTCGGCCAGGTGGTGGTAGGGCACACGCAGGTCCCAGGAGAAGCCGTGCGCCGCGAGTGCGCCGATCCCCTCGACCCACTCGGGGTCGTGGAGCGTGCCCGCCCCGGTCGCTCTCTCCCCGGCGCGGGGTGCGATGACCGGCTTCGAGCGGATGCCGCGGACGATCGCGCGCTGCGCGTGGGCGGCCAGCACCTCATCGCGGTCGGCCTGCAGGAACCCGACGTGCGCGACGGCGGCGATCGGGAAGCGCTCGCCGGTGGCGTCGCTGAGCCCCTGGAGGAAGTCGTCTTCTGCGACCTGCTCGCTGCGGCTGCGCTCGGCCTCGCAGTGCACGGTGCCGATGATGTCCCAGCCCGCGGTCGCGGCGAGATACTCACGCGGCAGGAAGGTGCGGCGCATGGCGTTGTAGTCACCGAGGAAGAAATCCTCGTTGTACTCGTCCTGGATCCAGGGCCAGTGACCGTCGCCGTCGAGATCCCAGAAGTGGTGATGCCCATCGACGATCCGCAGGTCGTATCCCTCGGGGAGGCGCTGCTGTCGGATGCGGCGAGCGGTGTCGATGCTCACAGCCGGACGCCCTCCACGAACGCGGCGCGCACGTCGTCCGCGACACCTTCGAGGTCGGAGATGCGGATGCCGCCTGGCCGAGCACGACCGTCTGGATCTGCGGCGCGACCACGTCACGCGCGAGACGGGCGCCGGACAGCAGATAGTACGCGGCGGCGAGCGCGTCATCGGCTTCACTGAGTGCGTCGGCGCGGTCGATGATCACGGGGCGCACACCGTCGATCTCGTGGTGATGTCCGCGCACCTCGAACGTCGTGCCCGCGGAGAGTGCGGCCGAGGCACGGGCGGCGAGCACCGTGTGGTGGCGCGGCTCGGCGAAGGGAGTCGCGCCCGAGGCCACGGCGTCGATCGTGAGCGGCGTCTCGACGCCCATGAAGTGGTACGGCCAGTAGATGCAGGCGTACTCGCCCGACCGCGAGACGATGTGGCCCTTGCCCGCGAGCAGCTCCCACACCTCATCGTCGCCCGTCGTGACGATAGTGAAGACGCCTCCCGCGAAACTGGTCTCGCCGGGCAGGCGCAGGGCGGAGAACACGTCGACCGCGCGGTCGGTGTCGATCAGGCCGCCGTCGGCGCGGCGCGCGTAGACGTCGGCGAGCTCGCTCGGACGCGCCACGGGATAGTGCATCCGCTCGACGTCGGCGGTCGCCCCCGAGTACAGCGAGACGACGGCCATCTCGCAGGAGTCGGCGGCCGCGGCGCGCTTGAGCGGCGCGACGATCGCGGCGCGGGCCGCGAGGGTCTCGTGCAGGTCGTCCGCGAGGAAGAGATGATCGCTGAGCGCCGACGCGTCGATGCGCTCGCCCTGCTGGTCGAGGATGCCGGTGGCGGGGTCGAAGACGAGGTCGTACTCCCCCGACTTGCCGAGTGCGACGACCTGCAGGCCGACCTTCTCGACCCAGTCGAGCAGACGCAGCAGGTTGGCGGGCTGGTCTCCGTCGCCCGGAAGGTAGCCGACGCCGCGTTCGCGGGCGGCCTTGGCGAGCGAGACACCGGCGACGCTCTCGATCTCCTTGCTGACCATCACGACGTGGATGCCGCGGCTGATCGCCTCGGCGGCGTAGCGGTAGCCCGCCTCGACGCGGCCGGACGCCTCGACGAGCACGTCGATCTCGTCCCAGCGGACGTGGTCGTGCCCGGGGATCGGCTCGGCGTCGGGGAGACCGCCGAGGTCGGCGATGAGGGTGCGCACACCGTCGACGTCGGGGTCGATGAGCTGCGTCGCCGTCATCCGGTCGATCGACCGGAGCTGAGCGAGGAAGGTGCGGCCGAAGCCTCCACGTGCGCCGGTGAGAGCGACGCGGATAGGAGCGCGGGTCATCGGTGGTCCCCTCTGCACGGGACGTTCCGTGCGGTCATGCGGTGCCCGGGGAGCGGGTTCTCCCGTGGGCGTCGATCACTTTTCCACAGTCATACAGAATTATCAAATTTGTTCACATGGATTCACACGTGGTCAAATGGTGTCACCTATCCCGAGGAGGACGCGTGATCGAAATCGGCGCAGTCGCAGACGACTTCACCGGCGCGACGGATCTCGCCATCGCTCTGCGTGAGCGTGGCTTCCGCGCGGTGGTGTCGATCGAGGACGCCCCTCTCGACTCTCGGGAGCTCGGCGACGCGGATGCCGTCGTCGTCGCACTGAAGACGCGCACCGCACCCGTGACCGACGCCGTCGCGCAGAGCGTCTCGGCCGTCCGCGCCCTCGAGGCGATCGGCTCGCAGCGGTTCTACGTGAAGTACTGCTCGACCTTCGATTCCACTCGTGAGGGCAACATCGGCCCGGTGCTCGACGCCGTGCTGGACGAGCTCGGCGAACAGCGCACCGTGGTCGTTCCCTCGTTTCCCGACAACGGACGTACCGTCTATCGAGGTCACCTCTTCGTGGGCGAGGAGCTGCTCGAGCACTCCCCCATGCGGCATCACCCGCTCACACCCATGACGCAGTCGCGGTTGCGAGACATCCTCACCCCGCAGACCACCCGCGAGGTCCATGAGATCGCCGCCCCGACGGTCTGGGCCGGTCCGAGCACCCTCCGCAGCGCCCTCGCGGCCGAGTCCGCCGGATACACCGTCGTGGATGCGATCACCGACGCCGACCTCGAGACCATCGCGACCGCCGTCTCGGACTGGCGCGTCGTGAGCGGCGGCGCGGGCCTCGCCCTCGGTATGACCGGCCCACGCCCCGGCACGCTCGCGCGGATCGACGCCGTACCCGGCCGCCGCCTCATCGTCTGCGGAAGCGCCTCGGCGAAGACCCGCGCGCAGATCGCGCACGCCGCAGACGCGCTGCCCCATCGCAAGCTCGACATCGAGGCCATCGCGAGCGACCCCGAGCACGTGATCGCCGACACGATCGCCTGGCTCCGGCAGCTCGACACCGCCGAGATCCCCCTCGTGTACACGGTCGGCGCGCTCGACGACATCCGCCGCGGCCCCAGCGGCAACACCGTCGCAGGCCGCATCGAGGCCGTGCTCTCCGAGATCGTCTCGCGTTCGGTGCAGGACCTCGGCATGACCCAGGTGATCGTCGCCGGCGGCGAGACCTCGGGGGCTGTGGTGCAGCACCTCGGCATCCAGCGTCTGCACATCGGACATCGGATCGCTCCCGGCGTCTGCTGGAGTGCCGCAGACTCCGCGCACGGACCGCTCACCATCGCACTCAAGTCCGGGAACTTCGGCTCCGAGGACATGTTCACCACCGCCTGGAGGGCGCTCGATGACCTCACCGATTGACGACCTGATCGCCGCGGGCGCCCGCGTCGCCGCAGCCGGCATCAGCCCCGGCAGCAGCGGCAACGTCAGCATCGTCGCCGACGATCTCGTCTACATGACGGGCACCGGCACCGACCTCGGCCGGCTCTCGGAGTCGGATATCGCCGTCGTCACCCGCGACGGCGCGTTCGTGCGCGGCGCGAAGCCCTCGAAGGAACTCACGCTGCATCTCGCCTTCTACGCGAAGAACCCCGAACACGGGGCGGTGGTGCACCTGCACTCCCCGTTCGCGGTGGCGGCGAGCTGCCTCGAGCCCTGGTCGGACGCCAGCGCGATCCCCCCGCTGACGCCCTACTTCGTGATGCGCGTCGGGCAGAGCCCACTCGTGCCCTTCCGCGTTCCGGGCGACCCCGATCTCGCTGCCCAGCTGCTCGCGCTCCCGCACCCCTTCCACGGTGCTCTGCTCGCCAACCACGGGCAGATCGTCTCGGCCACCGGGCTGGATGCGGCGATCGAGGCCGCGATCGAGCTCGAAGAGGCCTGCCGCATCACGCTGCTGACCGACGGCAGACCCCGCCGCCTGCTCCCGGCCGCGGACGTCGCCGCACTGGCAACCCGATGGGGCACTCCCTGGACCGAGAGCGCCACCCTCGTTCGCTAGGCTGACCACGACATGACGAAGCCCGCCTCTGCCGCATCGACGCCGCTCATCCCCGAGCAGCGGCGCGAGCTGATCGTCAAGCACCTGCGCCGCGAGGGCGTGCTGAGCTACCGCCAGCTGACCGACCTGCTGGGCGTCAGCCACATGACGATCCGACGCGACATCTCCGTGCTCGAAGAGGCCGGCCGTGTGCTCGCGACGCCGGGCGGCGCGAAGATCGCCTCACGTCTGGTCACGGAACCCTCGCGCTTCGAGAAGGCCAGGCAGGACGTCGCCGAGAAGGACGGAATGGCTCGCCACGCGGCATCCCTCGTCACCGAGTCGATGACCATCTACCTCGACGCCGGCACGACGATCCAGGCGATGCGACCGCATCTCGAGAGCATCCGAGACCTCACCGTCGTGACGAACGACCTCGCGATCATCGCCGCGTTCCTCGACCACCCCACGGCCGACATCATCGCGATCGGCGGCCGCGTCGAGAAGGCGAATCAGTCGACGACCGGCCGCCTCGCCGCCCTCACCCTGCATGAGCTCTCGATCGACATCGCCTTCCTCTCCTCGTCATCGTGGGATCTGCGACGCGGAGTCACGACCCCGACCGAGTCGAAGATCGCACCGAAGACCGCAGCGCTCGAGAGCGCGAGTGAGACGGTGCTCGTCGCCGGCAGTTCGAAATACGGCACGTTCGGCCGCTACCGGGTGCTCGACCTCACCGATCTCGACATGATCGTGACGGATGCCGGCCTCAGCGATGCTACGGCGGCGGGCATCGAAGAGCTCGGCGTCTCGGTGGTCCGGACCTAACCGAGCCCGCTGTCGAGGAACACCCCGACGCGGTCGTCGTCGAGCACGAACTGCAGTGCCTCGGCCGAGGGGTAGCGGGCGGTCAGCTCGTCGGGCGCATCACGGTCGACGGCCACCTCCACGGTCGCCGGGAAGACGCCGATGCCGCATCCGGAGTAGAAGTCGCCTCCGTAGCCCCAGTCATTGGGGTCGAAGCCCTCGACGGGAGGGATCTCGGCCGTCTTGACGACCGCGATGCAGCTCACGCGCCCCCCATCAGGATCGCGGTTCTCGTTCCATCCGGGGTAGCTGAACACGGTGAACCCGAAGAAGTCGGCGCCGAGCGTGTCGCCATCGACTCCGAACCAGCCTTCCGGGATGCGGTCCGACGCATCGGTGAGCCGGAGCGTCTCGACCTGGGGCGCCCCCGACGACGCCGACACGGCCGGGGTCGACGAGAGGGTGAACGTGATGACCGCGGCCACAGCCGCGGCTCCCACGACGGATGCCGCCCACCAGGTCGTGCGTCGGCGCGCGACCTGCTCGGCGCGACGAGCGGGGTCGACTTCGGCATCGTGCGGATCCGCGTCGTCGTTGACAGCCCGTTCGAGCGCTCGCAGCACGTCGGCCTCGTCGGTCGATCGCGTCCCGGCCGCAGCCGCGGGAACGAGCGGCGGCGCGGATGTCACATCCGGGGCCGATGGCGGAACCGCGGAAGCCACCGGCGCGACCGCGGTGCTCCTCGCCGACTCGAGTTCCTGCAGCCGTCGGACAGCCGCGGCATCCATGGCGATGTCGGCATCGCGCCCATAGGCGCGGGCGCGCAGTTCGCGCAGTTCTCTCTCGGCAGCATCGTCCATCTGAGGCATCGTCTCATGTCGGGGTGAGCGCAGACGACAACGGGCGGGTGGGGCGTGACACCGCCTCACCCGCCCGCGCCGGGGGTCTTACTTCTTGAACGCGTCCTTGACGTTCTCGCCGGCCTTCTTGGCGTCGGCCTTGACCTGGTCGGCCTTGCCTTCGGCAGCCAGCTTGTCGTTGTCGGTCGCGTTGCCGATCGCTTCCTTCGCCTTGCCGGCGATGTCCTGAGCGGCGTTCTTGATCTTGTCGTCGAGTCCCATGAGGAGCTCCTTTCGTGAGGGTGATCGTTGACTGCGGGAGGATTCCCGCCGTCTTATCGCCGTTGCTCTGCGCGACCGACGATAAGTGTGTGGAGGCGCGTCAGTGACGCACCTTGTCGAGGGCCTTCTTCGCGGCCTTGGCCGCCTTGTCGGCCTTCTTCTGCCGTTCCTTCTTGGCTTTGGGGTCGTTCCACATCCGCACGAGCTGATGCCGGACCGATTCGCCCTTGTTCACCTGCACGGTCTCCGACCGGCTGCCCAGGATGTAGGCGACGAAGGCGATGGCGCCGATGAGGAGGATCTTGTTTCGCATGATGCTGATTCCTTCTTCGTTGTTCCCGGGGTGAGCCGACCGGATGAGCGGTCAGGACAGCCGGCGCTGGTCGTGGGCGAGCCGTGCCCGCAGGCCGGTGTGGATCGAGACGTAGGTCTCGGTCTCGCGCCCGGTCAGCGTGGCGAGGTTGGTGAGCAGCCGGTCGACGTGGTCGACGAGCTCGCGCGGGTCGGTGTTCTGTCGCGGAGTGACAGACACGTGCAGCACGGGCTGCTTGCGGATGTCGTTCGCGGTGACCTGCGCCGAGAGGA
This sequence comes from Microbacterium sp., assembly GCF_031988965.1. Classification (GTDB taxonomy): domain Bacteria; phylum Actinomycetota; class Actinomycetes; order Actinomycetales; family Microbacteriaceae; genus Microbacterium. Next base: position 3,141 of record NZ_DALZXX010000038.1, on the reverse strand, counting down.
TCTCGTCGCGGGTGGCGAGTGAGTTCTTCACGGCATCCGACACGAACGACTCGGTGACGGTGACGCGTCCGAGCGGGTTCTGCGCTCCCGTCGAACGGAACACGGTCTTCGACCGGCGGCCGGCGATGCTGATGAGAGCGACCACCAGTAGGACGATCACGACGACGATCGCCGCCACGGCGCCGATGCCGATCCACGAGAGGGCACCGCCCGCGATCGCACTCGCCGCGATCGCCTGATCGAGCCAGGAGCGGGCACCGTCGCCCGCCGAGGTCCAGATGTCGGCGGCCGTCGGCCAGCTCATGATCGCGATGCCGAGGGCACCGAGGGCGAGGAACAGCAGCCCGATGATGAGCAGCAGCGTGCGGTTCAGCGCACGGTTCGTGTTGTTCACAGCTCGTCCTCCGTCTCGGTGGGGCGCTCGATGCGTACGCGGGTGCGCACGCTCCTGCCCAGTCGATAGTTCTGCAGCTGCGCCTCGGCGGCGGATTGCACCGCGCTCCGTTCGAGCGGGATGCCGGCGCCGGGACGCACGGTGACGTCGACGCTGCGGTGCCCCACTCCGACGGTGATGTTCTCGCGGGCGAGCCCCGTCTCCTCCGAGAGGTGCTGAGCGAGCGCACTCGCGATCACGCCGTTGTCGACGACGACCGCGCGGTCACCGGCCTCGAGGGTGTGCTTCGACAGCCGGCCGGGAGTGATGGCCAGCACGACGAAGACCAGCCCGATCAGGGCCAGCACGACACTGCCGGCGATCACGAGCCCTGCGGGCTGTGCGGTGGGGAGTCCCACCAGCCATCCACCGGCCGCGGCCGGACCGAGCAGGAGCGCCGGCTGAGCCGCGAGGCTCAGCACGATCTCGAGCCCGATGTAGGCGAGGGCGAGGATGAGGAGGACGACCGCGACGAACATCGCGACGGTACGCGGTGAGTGCGTCTCTCGACGCACGACGCGACGTAGGACCGGGGTGGTCATCGCACTCGTCTCCTTTCGGGAATGGTGGCACCGGTGATGGTGAGGGTGATCCTGGTGACGTCCCGGCCGAGGACGCCCGAGAGATCCTGCTGCAGCTGCTCCTGCAGCTGTCGGGCGCGTTCGAGAACGGGAACGCTCTGGGAGATCGCGACGGTGTCGTCGAGATCGGGAACGGGGAGCGGCGTCGCGATGCGGACGGCGATCCCGCCGGGGTGCTCGGCGACATCGACCTTCACGTCACCGCGTGGCACGCCGATCAGGGTCGCGGACGCCTGCTCGGTGACCGTGCGGTACACGCGCTCCTTGACGTCGACGCGACCCGGGACGGTGGCCTCTCCGGTGGCGATGTGCTGGTCGACACGCATCAGGAGGTGCGCCGCCCTGTGAAGGCGTCCGCGAGACCGCGGACGTCGATCTTGCCGGACATGATGCGTCCGATGATCGCGCCGACACCGGCGAACAGAGCCATGAGGAGGAATCCCCAGAATCCGAACATCAGTGCCGCCAGGGCCAGGAGCGCGCCGATCAGCGCGCCGGTCGTGGTGGGTGTCATGAGACTCGCGACTCCTCGTTCTCAGCCGTGTCGTCACCGGGGACGTGCACGTCGTTGACCTCGACGTTGACCTCGACGACCTCGAGGCCGACCAGGCGGGTGATGGCTCCGGCGACGGCGGCGCGCACGTTGTTCGCGACCTCCTGGATCGGAGCCGGGTACTCGACGACGATCGTGATGTCGGCAGCGGCCTGGGTCTCGCCGACCTCGACCTTGACGCCCTGCGCGAGGTCGGTGGCGTTGATCACGTCGCGGATCGCGCCGAAGGCTCGTGCTCCGCCGCCGCCGAGTGCGAAGACGCCGGCGACCTCACGGGCGGCGATGCCTGCGACCTTGGCGACCACGCCGTCGGCGATGACCGTCTTGCCCGCGGCATCCGCGTCGGCGGGGATCCGCGACGACGAGAACGACGACGAGCGGTCCACGCGAGACGTGGAGCCCTGCGCCTTGGGCGCTGCGGGGGTCGGAGCCAGCTCCTTCTCTGCGGGAGTGGCGGCGGTGTTCTGATCCTGAGTTGCCATGACAAGTCCTTCGTCTCACGTGTGTCCGGCTGCGAGACCTGGTGGCCTCACCGGGAGCGCTTTTCGGTCGCTCACAGATAGGACGCACGGGGGTCGGGATTCGTCACACATTCGTCGGAACTTTTTTCTGACGGTTCTCGAGATGGCGGAGAACGTGCGCATCGTGACCGCCCGTGCCCTGTCGCCCGGCCCCGATCGGCGCGAGGATGAACGCATGAACAGTGCCTCCGCCACCGCCCTCCTCGTCATCGACGCGCAGGAGTCGTTCCGTCAGCGCCCGGACGAATGGGCGTCCACCGCGAACCCGGATGCCGTCGGCAACATCGCGCGCCTCGTCGACCACGCGCGCCTGGTCGGCGACCCGGTCGCCTGGATCACCCACTCCGAGCCGGGCAGCGGCGGGGTGTTCGACCCCACTCTCGGATTCGTGCGCGTGTTCGCGGAGCTCGACCCGCACGACGACGAGATCGCCGTGACCAAGACCACCGTGAACGCCTTCAGCTCGACCGATCTGGAACATCGTCTGCGCGAGCTCGATGTGACGAAGGTCGTCATCTGCGGCATCCGCACCGAGCAGTGCTGCGAGACGACCGCCCGCATGGCGAGCGATCTCGGGTTCGAGGTCGAGTTCGTGACCGACGCCACCACGACCTCGGCGATCGAGGCGAGCGGCGCCCTCTCGGCGGTCTCGGGCGACGAGATCCTGCGCCGCACCGAGAGCATCCTGTCCGCCCGCGGGTTCGCGACCGTGATCCGCACGGCCGATCGCGTGGGCGTCGCGGTCTGAGGTCCCGACCGCGGCCCGTCCGGATTCTGCGCCTAGGTTGGAGGGCATGTCCTCCTCTCCGGCCGAACTCCCCCGCCTCGACGGACGCACGATCCTCGTCACCGGGGCGAACGCGGGCATCGGCTACTGGTGCGCCGAGATCCTCGCGGCTCACGGCGCCCGGGTGCTGCTCGGATGCCGGTCAGCCGAGCGCGCGCAGGTCGCGGTGTCGTCGATCCGCACGCAGGTGCCCGGCGCGGACCTCGGCATCCTGCCGGTGGACCTCGGCTCGCTCGCCGGCATCGCCGCCGCGTCCGCTTCGCTGG
>NZ_DALZXX010000037.1:15031-22027 GCF_031988965.1 Microbacterium sp. | reverse complement strand
ACGCAGCTCGGCGACGCCGGCGCCGGTGCGACGACACTCGCCGACGGCCTGAACCAGCTCGCCACCGACGGGCTCGTCGCCTCGGCATCGGGTGCTCGGGCACTCGCCTCGGGCGCCGGGCAGCTCTCCAGTGGAGCGACTGACCTCGCTACGGGTGCGACGGACCTCGTGACGGGGCTCGACACCCTGGCGACCGGAACCGGCGACCTCGCCGGAGGGCTGCGCACGGCATCCGAATCGCTCCCCTCGTTCAGCGACTCCGAGTCGACGTCGCTCGCCTCCGTGATCGCAGACCCGGTGGCGTCGAAGGGCGCCGACGGCGCGACGATCTTCGGACCGACGGCGATCCCGCTGCTCACCGCGGTGGTGCTCTGGTTCGGCGGCCTCGCCTCGTTCCTCGTGATGCGCGCGCACACGGCACGTACCCTGACCTCGCGCCGGTCCTCGGCCGGACTCGCCCTGCGGGCGTTCCTGCCGGCCGCCGTGATCGGCGCGGCCCAGGGCCTGCTCGTGTCTCTGATCGTGCAGTTCGTGGCGAAGTACGACGCGGGTGCGTGGTGGGCGTTCGCCGGCACGGCCGTGCTCGCCGGAATCGCGTTCGCGGCCGTGAACCAGGCACTCGTCGCCGTGTTCGGCGGAATCGGTCGCTGGATCAGCGCACTCGTGGGTGTGCTGGCCGTCGCGACCGGACTCATCTCGACCGTGCCCGGCTGGCTCGCCGACCTCGGAGCGGCACTGCCCACGTCGCCGGCGTTCGCCGGACTGATCGCCCCCGACGGGGCAGCAGCCGCGGGTCTCGTGGTGTGGGGAGTCCTGTCGCTCGTCGCGACCACGGTGGCCGTGACGCTCCGTCGCACGACCTCGGCCAAGGCGGCCCTCGCGACCGTCTGAGCCACGCCGCCACCGGGCACGGCTTCGGACCCCCGAGAAGAAACGCCGCACGTCAGCCCCGACGTGCGGCGTTTCTCGTGCTCCGATCCGAATCCGTGCCCGGCCAAGGTCGGCGCGCCGCCGTCGAAGCACCGGCATACGGGCGTGGCGCCTCGGCAGGGACATAAGGTCGAGACATGCGTCGACCCTTCATGGACACTCCCGCCCAGCTCGCCTCACTCGAGGGGCAGCAGTATCTCGTGCTGCGTCCGACCACGGCGGTCGCCGATGTGTACCGCTCCGAGCAGGCCGCCGCGCTCGGTCGCGCAGACGTGCCGCACCCCCACACGGGTCATGTCACTCTGCGCGGATTCGCAGAGCCGGAACGGCGTGACGAGCTCAGTGCGTTCCTGCACGAATGGGCTGCCGGTCAGCGCCCGATCGACGTCGTCGCCGAGGCGGTCGACGCGTTTCCGGCACCGTGGCAGATCGTCATCGTGCGTCTCGCGCGCTCTGCATCGATCACCGCGGCCTACTCGAGCCTGAGCGCAGCGCTCGCGACCACCGACTTCCGTCGCCTCGACGAACGCCCCACCGAGGAGTGGACCTTCCACCTCTCTCTGATCTACGCGAAGACCCTGGCGTCAGCGGTGTGGACGGAGCTGAGGAACAAGTCTCGCCGCTCGCTGAGCTCGAGGCCCGCCGAGCGCATCTCGCAGGTCGAGTTCGTCTGGTACGAGGACGGCGTCGAGCACGCCGAGATCATCCCGCTCGGCGCGCGCTGACACACCGAGGCGCCGGTTCAGCTCAGGCCGGAATACGCGTGCAGACCCTTGAAGAACACGTTGACGATCGTGAAGTTGAAGATCACCGCGGAGAAGCCGACGATCGCCAGCCAGGCCGAGGGGTTGCCACGCCAACCGCGCGTCGCGCGAGCGTGGATGTATCCGGCGTAGAGCACCCAGATCACGAAGGTCCACGTCTCCTTGACGTCGAATCCCCAGAAGCGGCTCCACGCGTAGTAGGCCCAGATCGATCCGGCGATGAGGGTGAAGGTCCACAGGATGAAGCCGATGATCGTGAACCGGTACGCCATGCTCTCGAGACGCTCGGAACCGGGGAACGTGCGGAGGAATCCGGGTCCGGTCTTCTCCGCGCCCTCCGAGATCAGACGCTCACGGCGTGACTGCATCAGCTGGATCACCGAGAGCGAGAACGCGAGCGCGAAGAACGCCGTGCCGAGCGATGCGACGAAGACGTGGATCACGAGCCACACGCTCTTGAGCGGATCCATCAGCGGTGAGACGTCGACATAGAAGTTCGTCGCCGCGAGTCCGAGGAGCACCACGACGAGACCCGTGATGAACGTGCCCAGGAAGCGCAGGTCGATGCGCGTCAGGACGACGAGGAACACCGCGACGATGAGCAGCGTGCCCATCATCGCGAACTCGTAGAGGTTCGCCCACGGCACCCGGCCGGCGGCGAAACCGCGGGTCAGGGTCGCTCCCAGGTGGAAGAGGAAGGCGAGGATCGTCAGCGAGGTCCCGATGCGGGCCATCACGAATCGCTGCGGTGCGGCATCGGTTCCGGACGCCGCGGCGGCCCCCTTCGAGCCCTTCGCACGGCCAGCGCCTGCGCCGACCAGTTCGAACTCGCGCACACTCGCCGCATCCGCCGAGATCTGCGATCGACGTGCGAGATCGAACGCGTAGGCGATGAAGGCCGCCGCGTAGATCGCGATCGCCGTCCAGAGCAGGACGGGCGAGATCACTTCGAGGTCGAACATGATGTCAGTCTACTTTCGGGGTGTCGGATGCGGGTCGCTCGGTCGCGGGTTCCACGGCGGTCTCCGCTGCTGCGTCCGGCTCTGAATCGGCGTCGGGGTCGTCGTGTTCCTCGACCGCCTGCGTCACGCCCGCGGCATCGAGCAGACGAGTGTGTCCGGCGACGAGATCATCGACGGCGGCGGCGAGCGTCGGGTCCTCGCCACGAGCCAGACCCGCGTACTCGAACTCGACCGCGCCGTCGGCGGCGGTGGCCTTGATCCACACCCGGCGACGGGGCACGAACAGGGCGAGCATCAGGCCGCCGAGTGCGAGCAGGGCGAAGCCGAGCACCCACACGCCGGACTCGTCGCGGTGGATCTGCAGCGAGGCGAACCTCTTCACCGACTGGGACAGGTCGGTCGCACCGGCCGGCGACTCGTCGTCGAACGTGACGGTCCCGAGGCCGTTCGGCAGATCAGCGGTCTGTCCGGGGGTGAGCTCGATCGACTCGAGGTCGGTCGTACGACCGGTCACCTTGGTCATCCCGGTGGTGTCGAGCACGTACACCGAGCGCGGCACGCCCTCGTTGATGCCGAGGTCGCCGGTGTACACATCGAGCGTCAGCGTCGGGTTCGTCAGGTCTCCGTAGGCGGAGAAGAACGCTCCGGTGTCGAGGACTCCGGTCGTCGGGTAGAAGAATCCGACCAGACCGACCTGCTCCGCGAGTCCGTCGGGCACCTTGATGACCCCGAGCGAGGTCATGTTGTTGTCCTGGGGAAGGAACGGCGTGCTGTTCGTGAACACCACGTCGCCCTCGGGATCGCGCACCGTGATCGTCGGCGCGTAGCCGTTCCCGAGCAGGAACACGTCGTCGTCGGCGACCGCGAGGGGTTCGTTGACCTTGACCGCCCCCGTGCGCTCCTCGCCGTTCTCCTGCACGGTGACGTTGGCGGAGAAATCACCGGCCTGACCTGATCCCGGCTCACCGAACGGCTGATACGTGACGTCGAAGCTGTCGAGGCGCATCGAGTAAGGGGCGAGCGCGTCGTCGGCCACGAAGCGTCCGCGGTTCATGGAGTCGTAGTCGAGCAGCGTGTTCGCGAAGGTCTCGCCCTCGACCAGCACCCGCTGGCCCGTATAGGCGAAGCCGCCTCCGATGCCTATCGTGATCAGCACGCCGACCAGCGCGAGGTGGAAGAGGAGGTTGCCTGTCTCGCGCCAGTATCCGCGCTCGGCTGACGCCGAGAACGTCCGCCCGGAGTCGTAGCGCTCGACCCGATAGCCGAGCGCCTTGAGCTGCTTCGCGGCGATGTCGACGGATGCCGCAGCATCCGCCTTCGAGTCTGCGGACGTCCTCTCGACGGCGCGGTAGTCGGCGAGCCGCTTCAGGCGGGCGGGGGTGCGCGGAGGGCGTGCGCGGAGCGCCTTGGCGTGGTGCTTGATGCGCGGGATGACGCAGCCCACCAGCGAGGCGAAGAGCAGCAGATAGATCGCCGAGAACCACGGCGACAGGTACACGTCGAAGAGCTTCAGCGAGTCGAGCACCGGGAACAGATCGGGGTTGTCCCGCTCCCACTGCGTGACGCCGTTCGGGTCGGCCATCCGCTGCGGGAAGATCGAGCCCGGGATCGCCGCGATCGCGAGCACGAGCAGCAGGATCAGCGCGGTGCGCATCGACGTCAGCTGGCGCCACCCCCAGCGCAGCCAGCCCACGAAGCCGAGGCGCGGCTGCGTGATCGACTCCTCGCCGTCGACGTGGTCTGACGGTCGGAGCGGATCGCTGGACCTGTCGGTAGTGCTGCTCACGTCATCCTTCCGATGCGCCTTGGTCTGATCAGAGCGGGAGAAGGACACTGTTCATCACCGCCGTCAGTCGCGACATGATGTCGGTCCAGAGCCCCGTGACCATCAGCAGCCCGAGCACGATCAGCAGCACGCCGCCGATGATGTTCACGACGCGGATGTGACGGCGCAGGAACCCGATCGCCGTGGTCGCCCAGCCGAATCCCAGAGCGACGAGCAGGAACGGGATGCCGAGGCCGAGCGAGTACGCGAGACCCAGCAATCCGGCGCGCACCGGATCGCCGGCGTTGAACGAGAGGGCGAAGATCGCCGTGAGGGTGGGGCCGAGGCAGGGCGCCCAGCCGATGCCGAGCGCGATGCCGAGGAGCGGTGCACCGATCAGCCCGGCCTTCGAGTCGACGTGGAAACGCAGCTCTCGCTGGGCGAAGCCGAAGAGCCCGAGAAAGACGAGCCCCATCAGGATGATCACGCCACCGAGGATGCGGGTGATCAGCTCGCCCCACTGGATCAGGAAGACGTTGGCGATCCCCCCGAGTGCCGTCAGCGACACGAACACGAGGCTGAAACCCAGGATGAAGAGGAGCACACCGAGCACGAGTCGACTGCGAGAGGGCGCCTCGACCGTGGCGACGCCTGCGCCCGTCGCGGGGCGATGTCGGCGAGGCGCGACCGCTCCCCCGATGAATCCCAGATAGCCGGGTACCAGTGGCAGCACACAGGGCGAGAGGAAGGAGATGAGCCCCGCCAGCATCGCCACCGGGATCGCGAGCCACAGGGCTCCCGATCCGATGATCGCTTCAGGGTTCACGCCGCTCCCGAGGGACTCACGAGTCCTCCGCGAGCGCGTCCTTGACGAGCGTCGAGAGGATCGAGGGGCTGTCGACGGGGCCGATGATGCGCGCGGCGACCCTGCCCTGCTTGTCGAGCACCAGGGTCGTCGGCGTGGCCTGGATGCTCGTGGCTGCCGCGAACGCGAGCTTCGCCTCGGCAGTGTCGACGTCGATCAGGCTCGGGTAGGTGACGCCGAACTCGTCGGCGAAGGCCTTGGCGGTGTCTGCCTGGTCGCGCGTGTTGATGCCCAGGAAGGCGACGTCGTCGCCGCCGTGCTCTTGCCACACGTTCTCGAGATCCTCCGCCTCGAGACGGCACGGGGCGCAGCCGGCATACCAGAAGTTGACGACCGTGACCTTGCCCGAGAGCTCGGAGCTGGTGAAGTCGTCGCCGTGCTCCGTGACGCCGCCGAACTCGGCGATGGGCTCACCACGCTCTGCGGCGGGGATCTCGACGATCGCGCCGTCTGCGGCGACGTAGCCGGTGTTCTCACCGGAGAGGAACGAGTCGCTCACCGCGTCGGGCGCGCAGGCGCTCAAGCCGATGGCGAACACCGCGGCGAGCGCGACACCGACCGCACGGCGAGAGAGCCGAGTGCGGGAGGAGCGGCCGCTGCGGTTCGGACGAATCGTCGAGACGCGTGGCACAGCTGTGATTTTACGCGGGGTTCCTATGCGTGGGCCGGATGCGGGGCTTCACAACCGCGCGAGCACGTCGGCCACGTTGGCACGGAATCCAGGGCACATCGAGATGTCGTGCGAGCGGCACTGCATCGCGTGCTCGGTCATCTCGCGAGAGATCCGCATCTCCTCCATCCGCCGGTCGAGGTCGTCGAGGTGAGCCTGCAGCACCTCGTGACGCCCGGCACTGCCGTCATCGAGCAGCACGGCGATCTGCTCGAGGCTCATCCCTGCCGCCTTGCTGCGCTGGATCACGGCGACCCGCACGACGTCGTCCTGACCGTATCGGCGTCGCCCGGCGGCGTTGCGCGCAGGGCGCAGCAGCCCGACCGATTCCCAATGCCGCAGCACGTTCGTCGGCAGATCGAACCGTGCGGCGACCTCGCCGACGGACCAGGGGTTCTCGACACTTGACTTCATGTTGACATGAAGTCACACACTGAAGGAGAACGCAAGCTCATCCCCGGGAGGACCCATGTACGACGCGATCATCATCGGAGCAGGACCGGCGGGCCTGCAGGCGGCACTGACGCTCGGACGGATGCATCGGCCGACCCTGCTGCTGGACTCCGGCGAGTACCGCAACGGCACGGTGCTGCACATGCACAACGTGATCGCGAACGACGGAACTCCGCCGGCCGAGTTCCGGGCGACCGCGCGGGAGCAGCTCGCGGCCTACGACGACGTCGAGATCCGCGACATCGAAGCCCGCACGGTCACCGGTGCGGAGGGACACTTCACCGTTCTCCTCGCCGACGGCGACGCGGTCGAGTCGCGTCAGGTGATCCTCGCCACCGGAGTCGCCGATGATCTGCCACCCGTCCCCGGTCTGCAGGAGCTGTGGGGTGTGGGAGCGTTCACCTGCCCGTTCTGCGACGGCCACGAACATGCAGGGCACTCCATCGGCATCCTCGGTCCCGCCACCCGCGCCGAGCATCTGATCGGGCTCCTCGGTCCGATCGTCGGAGACATCACGGTCTACCCCGTCGATCAGCACCTCACGCAGGCCGTCGAGACCGCCCTCGAGATCCTCGCACCAGGGCGCC
>NZ_DALZXX010000037.1:8710-15021 GCF_031988965.1 Microbacterium sp. | reverse complement strand
GCTGTCGCTCCGAGGGGTCGGGGTCAGCACCGAACCCGTCGCCGCCGTGAGCCGGGTCGACGACGGCGTCCGCATCACCACGGCATCGGAGGAGCGCACGGTGGCCGGAGTGTTCGTGGCAGCCGGCGGCCAGCGCCACCGCGCCCCTTTCGCCGACCAGCTCGGACTGCACATGCTGCCGTCGGGGTCGGTCGAGGTCGACGACTTCGGCCGCACCTCGACACCCGGGGTCTTCGCGGCAGGCGACCTCGCGCATCGCGCGTCGCTGCCCGGACCGATGGCGGCCGTGCTGCTCGCCGCCGCCGCAGGTCAGATGGCGGCTGTCGGCGTCATCCAGTCGCTGATGGCTGCCTGAGGACTCTCGAATCGCGCACTGTGCAGATCCGGCTCCTCGGTTTCTGCACAGTGCGCGATTCGAACGCGGCGGGGGCGCCTCAGACCGCGCCGACGTCGACCGCGTTGCTGGTCGATGCGGGCTCGGCGTACGCGACCTCGCGCCACACGTCGCCGACGAGCTCGAACGAGGTGACACTCGACAGCGCGCAGCGCCGCGTTCGCGGGTCGTGCTGAAGCGGCAGACCCGCGACGCGCAGGTGCGTGATCCAGATCGGCGCCTGGTGCGACACCATCACGACGTCACCGCTGTCCACAGCACGCCAGGCCTCGCCCATCGCGCTCAGCATCCGCTCCGCGATCGACGTGTACGGCTCGCCCCAGCTGGGCAGCGACGGCTGCCGCAGGTGCCACCAGTTGAGCGGGTTCATGAGCGAGCGCCGCATCTGCGTGCCCTCGAACACGTTGGTCGGCTCGATGATGCGGATGTCGATCTCGGGCACCAGATCGAACCCGGCCGCGAAAGGCTCGGCCGATTCCTGTGCGCGCTCCAACGGCGAGGAGTACAGCGCCGCGACGGGTCGATCCAGAGCGGCGACGTGATCGGCGGCCGCCTGCGCCATGCGGCGCCCCGCCGTGCTCAGGTGGTAATCGGGCAGCCGCCCGTAGAGCACGCGCTTCGGGTTGTGGACCTCACCGTGACGGACGAGATGCAGTCGCGACGCCACCATGTCAGATCGCGCGGTGGCGGGACTGGCCGAAGCCGAGGATCAGATACCCGATGTAGGGGAAGACGAAGAGCAGGAAGAACGAGAAGAGGCCTCCCTTGCCGAATCGCTCCCCGAGCTTGATCGACACGACGATGCCGAAGATGAAGCCGACGATGGGGATCAGATAGAGCAGAGCGAGCCATCCGGACATGCCGGCGATCTTGACGAGGAAGACGACGTTCACGATCGGGATGATCGCGAGGATGCCGGGGTAGCCCGCCTTCGTGAAGACCTTCCACAGTCCCACCACGACGAGGATGTAGAAGGCGAGGGCGATGAGCCCCGTCGTGCCGGAGAAGATCGTCGCATACAGGTCGGAGATGCCGTTGGAGTCCATGGTGACCCTTTCGCTGGTCGAGCAGCCGTCGTGGCGATCCTACTGACCGATATGCCACCGGCGGAGGAGACGACACCCACCCCCGTAGAATGGGCGGGTTCATCATTTCCCAGATCAGGAGGAATCCTCCGTGCTTCGCACCCACTCGGCAGGCTCACTGCGAGCCGAGCATATCGGTCAGACCGTCACCCTCTCGGGTTGGGTCGATCGCCGTCGTGATCACGGAGGAGTCGCATTCATCGATCTTCGGGATGCGTCCGGCATCGCCCAGGTCGTCATCCGCGACGAAGAGGTGGCTCACCCGCTGCGCAACGAGTTCGTCCTCAAGGTCACCGGCGAGGTCTCCCGCCGCCCCGAGGGCAACGCGAACCCGAACCTGCCGACCGGCGACATCGAGATCATCGCGACCGACGTCGAGGTGCTGAACGAGTCCGCTCCCCTGCCGTTCCAGGTGTCGACCGCCGTCGCCGACACCGAGACGGTCGGTGAAGAGGCGCGCCTCAAGTACCGCTACCTCGACCTGCGGCGCCCCGCCGCGGCATCCGCTCTGCGTCTGCGCTCGAACGTCTACAAGGCTGTCCGCGACGTGCTGCACGGCGAGGACTTCACCGAGGTCGAGACCCCGACGCTCACGCGCTCGACGCCCGAGGGTGCCCGCGACTTCGTCGTGCCCGCTCGCCTGCACCCTGGCAGCTGGTACGCGCTGCCGCAGTCGCCGCAGCTGTTCAAGCAGCTGCTCATGGTCGGCGGCGTCGAGAAGTACTACCAGATCGCTCGCTGCTACCGCGACGAGGACTTCCGCGCCGACCGTCAGCCGGAGTTCACGCAGCTCGACATCGAGATGAGCTTCGTCGACCAGGAAGACGTCATCACGCTGATGGAGTCGCTCATCCAGGCTATGTGGAAGACCATCGGCGTCGAGGTGCAGACCCCGCTGCCGCGCCTGACGTATGCCGACGCCATGGCGAAGTACGGCTCTGACAAGCCCGACCTGCGGTTCGGACTCGAGCTCGTCGAGGCGACCGAGTACTTCAAAAACACCCCGTTCCGCGTGTTCCAGGCCGAGTACGTCGGCGCCGTCGTCATGCCGGGTGGCGCGAGCCAGCCGCGCAAGCAGCTCGACGCATGGCAGGACTGGGCCAAGCAGCGCGGCGCTCGTGGCCTCGCGTACGTCCTCTTCAACGAAGACGGAACGCTCGGCGGCCCCGCAGCCAAGAACCTGTCCGAGGCCGAGCAGGCGGGCCTCGCCAAGTTCGTGGGCGCCTCCGCGGGTGACTGCGTGTTCTTCGCCGCCGGCTCGACCAAGGAGAGCCGCGCTCTCCTCGGCGCCGCCCGCGTCGAGATCGGTCGCCGCCTCGGCTACCTGAACCCCGACGAGTTCGCCTTCACGTGGGTCGTTGACGCTCCGATGTTCGAGCCCGCAGCGGATGCCGTGGCATCCGGTGACGTCGCCGTCGGCGCCGGCGCCTGGACCGCCGTGCACCACGCGTTCACCGGTCCGAAGCCGGAGTTCCAGGACACGTTCGACACCGACCCCGGCTCGGCACTGGCCTACGCGTACGACATCGTGTGCAACGGCTCGGAGCTCGGCGGCGGCTCGATCCGCATCCACCGCGAGGACGTGCAGAAGCGCGTGTTCGAGGTCATGGGCATCAGCGACGAGGTCGCGCAAGAGCAGTTCGGCTTCCTTCTCGACGCTTTCAAGTTCGGCGCCCCGCCCCACGGTGGGATCGCGCTCGGCATGGACCGTGTGCTGCAGCATCTGTCGAAGACCGAATCGATCCGCGACGTCATCGCGTTCCCGAAGTCGGGCAACGGCTTCGACCCGCTGACCGCGGCCCCGGCTCCCATCACGGCCGAGCAGCGCGCCGAGGCCGGCGTCGACTTCGAGCCGGAAGACGACGAGGCCTGACCTCTGTTCTCGAGGCCCTCTCCCGCTACGGCGGGAGGGGGCCTCTTCGCATTCCACGGCCGATCGGTCGCGACGACGACCTCGCCCCCGCTCGTCGAGCGAAGACGACGACGTCACCCCTGTTCGTTGAGCGAAGACGACGAAGTCGACTGAGACGAAACGCCAAAGGCCGACCTCACCACGTTTCGTCTCGGGCGGCTCCGCCGGCCTCGCTCAACGACCCACCCGCGCGACCGCCGACCTCACTCAACGACCGATCTGCGCAAGCGCCGGCGCGATGTTCTCGTTCCACACGTCGACGCCGAGCTTCGCGATCAGCGCCACGACCACCACGAGGAACACGACGCGGATGAAGGTCGTACCTCGCGAGATGGCCATGCGCGAGCCGAGATAACTCCCGGCGACGTTGGCGACCGCGAGGATGCCGCCGAGCAGCCACAGCACGGCGCCGTGAGGGATGAAGAGGAGCAGAGCACCGGTGTTCGTGGCGAGGTTCACGATCTTCGCCTTCGCGCTCGCCTGCAGGAAGTCGTAGCCCAGCAGCGCGACGAGCGAGATCACCAGGAACGTTCCGGTGCCGGGCCCGATCAGACCGTCGTAGAAGCCGATCACGAGCCCTGCGAGGCCCGCCATGATGTGATGCTTGTGCCCGCTGAAGCGCAACCGCGTCGCGGCCCCCATCTGCGGTCGGAACGCCGTGAAGAGCGCGACCGCGAGCAGCGCGACCACGATGATCGGCTTGAACGCGGCGGCCGGGAGCACGGTGGCGACGGCGGCTCCGCCGAACGATCCGACGAGTGCGATCGCGGCCATTGGCAGTGCGGTGCGGATGTCGGGTTTCGCGCGCCGATAGTACGTGACGCTGCTCGTCGCGGTGCCGAAGACGGAGGCGAGCTTGTTCGTCGCGAGCGCCTGGATCGGAGAGATTCCGGGGATCAGCAGCAGCGCGGGAAGTTGCAGCAGCCCTCCGCCGCCGACGACGGCGTCGATCCAGCCGGCCGCGAACGCTGCGACGATGACGAGGATCAGCGTGCCCCAGGTGAGCTGCTCGAGCCCGAGCACACTGCCGATGTCCATCCGTCCAGGATGTCAGACTGAGGACATGCTCGACGCGCTCCCCCTGCCTTTCTCGTTCGACTCCCGCGCGGGCGCCGCAACCCTGCGCCGAGCCGTCACCGGCGACACGGATGCGATCATCACGCTGCTCTCGGACGACCCGATCAGCGCCGCGCGCGGCGACATCGCCTCCGTCGAGGATCGCCCCGCCTACGCATCCGCCCTCGACGAGATCCTCGCCGACTCATCGAACGACCTGCTCGTGGTCGAACTCGACGGAGCGGTCGTCGGCACCCTGCAGCTCACCTCGATCCCGGGGATGGCCCGACGGGGCGCGAAGCGACTGCTCGTCGAGGCCGTGCGCGTGCGCAGCGACCTGCGCTCCTCGGGCATCGGTTCGTCGGTGATGCGCTGGGTCTCCGATGACGCCGCGCCAGCGCTGGGCACCGCGATGGTGCAGCTCACCTCGGATGCCGCCCGCACCGACGCGCACCGGTTCTACGAACGTCTCGGATACGTCGGCTCGCACGTCGGTTTCAAGTACTCGGTGACGCACGGCTGAGCACCCTGCGCCGACCCGCCACGACCCGGACACCTCTCGTTCACCCGGGCCGCGATCGTCGGCAACCCGCGGCTCATAGTGTCCTCTCGCAACCCGAATCCGGCTCACAGCGCCGGGCACCGAGAGGACCCTGATGACGAACTTCCACCGCCGCGCGCGCATCGGCGCGGGTATCGCCCTGTTCACCACCGCCGCACTCGGCCTCACGGCCTGCGCCACCGGTTCTGAGGCACCGGCCGCCGGCAGCGACGTGGTCGACGCCGCGGCAGCCACCTCCGTCGAGGACTTCGGCTCGTTCGCAGACCTCGAAGAGGCCGCGAAGGCCGAAGGTCAGCTCAACGTCATCGCGCTTCCGCGAGACTGGGCGAACTACGGCGAGATCCTCGACCTCTTCGCCGAGAAGTACCCCGAGATCACGATCAACGAGGCCTCCCCCGATGTCTCGAGCGCCGAAGAGATCCAGGCCGCGAAGACGAACGAGGGCCTCGACACCGCGCCCGACGTGTTCGACCTCGGCCTCACGGTCGCGCTGCAGAACACCGACGTGTTCGCGCCGTACCAGGTGCAGACGTGGGATGAGATCCCCGACGCGCTCAAGGAGAAGACCGGCCTCTTCGTCGGCGACTACGGCGGATACATGTCGATCGGCTACGACTCCTCGAAGTTCGACGCCCCCGAATCGCTCGACGACCTGAAGGACGCCGCCTACAAGGGCGCCGTCGCCATCAACGGCGACCCGACCCAGGCCGGTGCCGCCTTCGCCGCCGTGGGTCTGGCGACCGTGCAGTCCGACGGCACGCTCGACGACTTCCAGCCGGGCATCGATTTCTTCTCCGACCTGCAGAAGGCCGGCAACCTGCTCAAGGTCGACGTGACCACGGCGACCGTCGCGAGCGGCGAGACCCCCGTCGTCTTCGACTGGGACTACCTCAACGCCTCGCACACCGCCGACAACGAGAACTGGGAGGTCGTCGTCCTCGACGGCACCGGTTACGCGGGCTACTACAACCAGGCGATCAACAAGGATGCTCCGAACCCGGCCGCCGCGCGCCTGTGGCAGGAGTTCCTCTACAGCGACGAGGTGCAGAACCTGTGGCTCAAGGGCGGCGCCCGCCCGGCACGCATGGAGGCCATGACCGAGGCCGGCACGATCGACGCCGACCTCGCGGCAGCCCTTCCCGAGGTTCCGAGCGAGACGGTCGTCCCGACCGAGGAGCAGTCGACCAACGCCGGCACGCTGCTCGGCGAGAAGTGGGCAGCGGCGGTCCAGTGACCACTGCCACCACGACGGGGGCGGATGCCACGGCATCCGCCCCCGTCCCCCTCACTCCGGCCAGCGCC
>NZ_DALZXX010000037.1:0-8632 GCF_031988965.1 Microbacterium sp. | reverse complement strand
TCCCGGCGCTCGGCGCCATCCGTCGCGTGGCTCGGTCTCGTGCCGTTCGCCGCCTACGTGCTGCTCTTCCTCGCGGTGCCGACCGTTCTCGCGATCGGGTCCGGCTTCTTCACCAAGGACGGGAGCTTCACCTGGTCGAACGTCTCCGCTCTCGGTGACCCCGTCGTCCTCGCCACCTTCGCGAACTCGGCCGGGCTGTCACTGCTGACCGCCGTCGTCGGCGCGATCGTCGGCGCTCTCGTCTGCTATGCCCTGCTCGGCATGAACCCCGACGGCGCCGTGCGCTCGACCGTCGATGCCGCAGCCGGTGTGCTCGCCCAGTTCGGGGGCGTCATGCTCGCCTTCGCCTTCATCGCCACCATCGGCATCCAGGGCGTGCTCAAGCTCTTCCTCCAGGACTCCTTCGGCATCGACATCTACGCGAACGGCACCTGGCTCTATGAGCTCCCCGGCCTGATCCTCCCGTACATCTACTTCCAGATCCCGCTGATGGTGATCACATTCATGCCGGCCCTCGCGGCGCTCAAGCCGCAGTGGGCCGAGGCGAATCTCACGCTCGGCGGCACGCGTTCGAGCTTCTGGCTGCGCATCGGCATCCCGGTGCTGGCCCCCTCGTTCCTCGCGAGCCTCCTGCTGCTGTTCGCGAACGCGTTCTCGTCGTACGCCACCGCTGCCGCTCTCGCCAGCCAGGGGTCGCAGATCGTGCCCCTGCAGATCCGCGCCTCGCTCACGAGCGAAACCGTGCTCGGCCGCGAGAACCTCGCCGGTGCACTCGCGCTCGGCATGATCGTGATCGTCGGAGTCGTCATGGCCCTGTACTCGCTCGTCCAGCGGCGGGCAGCGAGGTGGCAGTCGTGAACCGCCTCGGTCCCTCCGTCGCCACCCGCTGGGTCATCGGCATCGTCGTCGGCGCCTTCTTCGCGATCCCGTTGATCTCGACCTTCCTGTACACGCTGCGCCAGATCGACGGGACCGCGGGCTTCGAGCGCTGGGCGGCCCTGTTCGACCCGGCGAAGTCGGCAGCGATCAAGCCGATCTGGATGGGTCTCGGCAACTCGCTGATCCTCGCCGTCGTCACGGTCGCGATCGTGCTCCTGCTGCTCGCCCCGACCATGATCCTGGTGAATCTGCGTTTCGCGAAGCTCAAGCCCTTCTTCGAGTTCGCGGTGCTGCTGCCGATCTCGATCCCCGCGATCGTGCTCGTCGTCGGGCTCGCACCGATCTACCTGCAGATCGGCCGCACCCTCGGCACCGGCACCTGGACCCTGGCCTTCGCCTACGGCATCACCGTGCTGCCGTTCGCGTATCGATCGATCCAGGCCTCGATCGACGCCGCCGACCTGCGCACTCTCGCCGAGGCCGCACGCTCGCTCGGCGCGAGCTGGCCCACCGTGGTGCTCAAGGTCCTCGCCCCGAACCTGCGCCAGGGCCTGCTCGCGGCCTCGCTGATCTCGATCGCGGTCGTGCTCGGCGAGTTCACGATCGCCTCGCTCCTGAACCGTCAGGTGTTCCAGACCGCCATGGTCGTCGTCCAGAAACAGGACCCGTACGCTCCGGCGATCTTCACCCTGCTGGCACTGCTGTTCGTCTTCGCTCTGCTCCTGCTCATCGGCCGCGTCGCGCGCGGCACCGGAAAGGCCCGCTCATGACCCTCCCCCAGACCGCCGACAACATGCTTCTCGCCGAGGCGGGCGAGGGCACGCGTGTGCAGCTGCAGGGCATCGTGAAGAGCTACTCCGGCACCACCGTGCTGCACGGCGTCGACCTCGACATCGCGCCCGGCGAGTTCGTCTCGCTGCTCGGCCCGTCCGGATGCGGCAAGACCACGCTGCTGCGGGTGCTGGCCGGGCTCGAAGGCCTCGACAGCGGCGCCGTGCTCCTCGACGGCGGCGATGTCTCGAGGGTGCCGACGAACAAGCGGGACATCGGCATGGTCTTCCAGTCGTACTCGCTGTTCCCGCACCTGCGTGTCGCGGACAACACGGCCTTCGGGTTGCGGCGCCGCGGCATCGGCAAGGCGGAGGCCGCCAAGCGCGCGCTCGACGCGCTCACCCTCGTGGGCCTCGGCGACTTCGCCGACCGCTTCCCTCATCAGCTGTCGGGCGGACAGCAGCAGCGTGTGGCGCTGGCCCGCGCGCTCGTGACCGAGCCGAAGGTGCTTCTGCTCGACGAGCCCCTCTCGGCACTCGACGCGAAGGTGCGGGTGCAGTTGCGCGACGAGATCCACCGCATCCAGCTGCGCCTCGGCATCACCACCGTCTTCGTCACCCACGACCAGGAGGAGGCGCTGGCCGTCTCCGACCGGATCGCCGTGATGAACTCCGGTCGGATCGAGCAGATCGGAACCCCGGAGCAGCTCTACACGACGCCCTCCACGGCGGGCGTCGCCGCGTTCGTCGGCCTGTCCAGCGTCGTCTCCGGCGTCGCCGAGGGCGACCACGTCATGGTGTGGGGCCAGCGGCTGCCGCTGCAGTCGCCGGCCGACGGCCCCGTCGACGTCTACCTGCGCCCCGAGAACGTGCACTTCGCCTCCGAGGCGGATGCCGCGACCGACGCGCTCGTGCAGGAGAGCACGTTCCTGGGCAGCATGCGCCGCACGCTCGTGCGCACCGAGTCGGGCGAGCTGGTGCGCCTGCAGCACTCCCCCGGGATCCATCCGGCGTTCGGCGACCGGGTGCGCATCGCCGTGGCGCCCGAGCCTGTGGCCGTGCATCCTCGCGGCTGAACTCTGCTCTATCCCTGAGCCAGTACTCCGAGATACCGTGATGCGCGAGGGCGTCGTTCCCTCGCTACGACAGAGAAAGGACGCCTCATGGCAGGCACGTTCGAGCTGTACACCGACAAGTCCGGCGAGTACCGGTTCCGCCTGAAGTCCGGCAACGGAGAGGTCATCGCGATCAGCGAGGGATACTCCTCCAAGGCCTCCGCGCTGAACGGAATCGACTCGGTGCGCCGCAATGCTGCGGATGCCGAGGTCGTCGAGGCCTGACCTCGAGACCCCGCTTCATGCAGAAGACCCCCTCCGACTGGATCAGCGGGAGGGGGTCTTCTGTACGAGCGGTCAGAGAACGCGAGCGAGGAAGTCCTGCGTGCGCGGATGCTGCGGGTTGGCGAGCACCTGGCGCGGGTCACCCTCTTCGACGATGTGTCCGCCGTCCATGAAGATCAGGCGCGAGCCGACCTCGCGGGCGAAGCCCATCTCGTGGGTGACGACGAGCATGGTCATGCCCTCGTCCGCAAGCGAGCGCATGACCTGCAGCACCTCGCCGACCAGCTCGGGGTCGAGTGCCGAGGTGGGCTCGTCGAACAGCATCATGTCGGGGTTCATGCACAGCGCCCGCGCGATCGCGACGCGCTGCTGCTGACCGCCCGACAGATGACCAGGGAAGGCATCGGCCTTCTCGGCGAGACCGACGCGACCGAGCATCTCCTTCGCGACTCTCTCGGCCTCGGCCTTGGAGCGCTTCTTCACGCGCTGCTGCGCGATCATCAGATTGCCCATCACATCGAGGTGCGGGAAGAGGTTGAAGCTCTGGAACACCATGCCGATGCGCGTGCGCACCCGGTCGATGTCGACGTCGGGGTCGGTGATGTCGATGCCCTCGATGAGCACCTTCCCACCGGTCGGCTCCTCGAGCAGGTTCACCGAGCGCAGCAGCGTCGACTTTCCCGATCCCGACGGACCGATGATGCAGACGACCTCGCCCTTCGTGACGGTGAGGTCGATGCCCTTGAGCACCTCGTTGTCGCCGAAGCTCTTCACGAGCCCCTGCAGGTCGATCGCCGGCGCGTGGACGTCAATCAGGTCGGTGATCATCGCTGCCTCGACATCCTTCGTTCCAGGTACGCGCTGAAGCGCGTGAGGGGGATCGTGACGATCAGGTACAGAGCCGCGGCCATGATCAGCGGCGTTCCGTTCGCGTTCTGCGTGCTCGCGTCACGGGCGAAGTTCGTCAGCTCCTTCGACCAGATGAAGGACCCGGCCACGAAGAGCAGCGACGTGTCCTTCAAGAGCAGCACGAACTCGTTGGTCAGCGGCGGGATGATGATGCGGAAGCCCTGCGGGACGATGATCCAGAACGTCGTCTTCATGGGAGACATGCCGAGAGAGCGAGCCGCCTCCGTCTGCCCCTTCGGAACCGCCTGGATTCCCGCCCGGATGGTCTCGGCCATGTAGGCCGATGCCACCAGGATGAGTCCGATCAGGCCGAGTACCACCGGCCCGCCGAGCTTCGTCCCGGGCACACCGAGACCGATCGGCAGGATGAAGGCGATGGCGAAGATCGTGAGGATCGCGGGAAGCCCGCGGAACAGCTCGATCCAGGCCGTCGCGATCCACCGGAAGGGTCCGATGCTCGACAGCTTCAGCAGCGCCAGCACGACGCCCAGCAGCAATCCGCCCGCGAACGCGACAGCCGTGAACCACAGTGTGTTCACGAGTGCCGTCGTGATGATGCCCGGGAGCATCTTCGCGGCGATCTCCGGATTGAAGTAGAGCTGTGCGATACGCGCCCAGTCGGTGCTGACGATCAGCCAGACGGCGACCGCGATCAGCACCACATAGACGGTGTACCGATACAGCT
Source organism: Microbacterium sp. (assembly GCF_031988965.1). Taxonomy (GTDB): domain Bacteria; phylum Actinomycetota; class Actinomycetes; order Actinomycetales; family Microbacteriaceae; genus Microbacterium. Next base: position 4,049 of record NZ_DALZXX010000037.1, on the reverse strand, counting down.
TGCTCTTCGTGGTGCGCCTCAACGCCATTGTCAAGGTCTCCCTGCTCTACGTCGCTCGCCGATTACTTCGCGGTGAAGTAGGTGTCGTAGATGGTCTGGTAGTCGCCGCTGTCGCGCAGCTCCTGCAGTGCACCGTCGATCGCCTCGCGCAGCGCATCCTTCTCGCCCTTCGCATAGGCGAAGCCGTAGGACTCGCCCGTCTCGTACTCCTCGACGATCTTGTAGGCGCTGTCGGCCTTCTCGTGCTCGAGGTTCACCGGCTGGTCCTGCAGGATCGCGTCGATCTGACCGGCCTGCATCGCGGGCCACAGCTCACCGTCGGAGGGGTACTGCACGAGCTGCGCGCCCTCGGCGTTCTCGGTCGCGTAGGCCTCGCCCGTGGTGCCCTGCTGCACACCCACGTTCTTGCCCGAGAGGTCGTCGATGGACTCGATGCCCGAATCGGTGCGCACGAGCAGCGACTGCAGCGAGTCGTAGTAAGGCTCGCTGAAATCGATGTTCGCCTTGCGCTCGTCGGTGATGGTCATCGCGGAGGCGCCGACATCGCACTGCCCTGCAGCGAGCGTGGTGCCCGACTGCAGCGCGTCGAAGCCCACATCCTGCACCGCGAGCGTGAGGTCGAGCTTCTTCGCGATCGCGTCGAGCAGGTCGATGTCGAAGCCGGTGTATCCGGTGCCGTTGTCGCCGCCCTCGAACTCGAACGGAGCGTACGGGATGTCGGAGCAGACAGTGAGCGTTCCCGCCTCGATGAGGCCGTACTCGTCGCCCGCCGCCGGCTCACCCGATCCGGCGTCTCCGCCGCCCGTCGCACAGCCTGCGAGGGCGAGGGTGGCGGTCGCGGCGAGCGCGATCCCGGCGATGATGTTGCGACGGCGCATGTCAGCTCCTGAACGACGAGGGTGTGAGTGCCCACGGACGGGTAGGAGAACATCTAAACATGCACCACCACGGCTGACATGCCGCTGACGCCCTTCCGCGGATTACGTTTGTGTTTCAAGTGTGACGGCGTATGACAGCACCGGTGGACGGAACGGCACCGATTGTTCACCTTGCGTGAGTATCCTCTGTGCCGACTGTCCGACCGGATGCTCCGGCGGCAGAGGGAGACCGATCATGGCGAAGAAGACCCCCGCACACCGCAACGCGGAAGCGGCCATCGAGGCTGCCAAGGATGCGGCGAAGGACGCGAAGAAGCTGCTCAAGTCGCTTCCGAAGAAGTCCGCCAAGAAGCTCGCGCCTCTCGTCGACGATGTCAAGGACGCGGCGAAGGTCTCGAAGAAGCGGCTCGCCGACAAGCCCAAGAAGGTCGCGAAGTCGGCCACCGTCGCCACCGAGCGGCTCCAGGACGCCGCGGCGAAGCTGCAGGCGCCCGCGAAAACCTCCACGAAGACGTCCTCGACCAAGGCGAAGAAGTCTGACGCGACGAAGGCGCCGACGAAGGCGCCGACGAAGGCGCCGACGACATCTGGCGCGAAGAAGACGTCCACGGCGAAGACCGCTTCGAAGAAGTCCGACGCGAAGACCAAGTCCGACGCGGCCAAGGCGATCGCCCCGAAGGTCGACGCGACGACGTCCGCTCCGAAGGCGCCGGCGGCCCCTGTCCCGCCCGCGGAAGCGCTGGAGATCACCGCTCCCGCGGCCCCCTCCGAGCTGAACGCGCTGACGGTCGTCGAGCTGCGGGCCCGTGCCCGCGCCGAAGGCCGCACCGGTTACTCGCGCCTGAGCAAGGCCGCCCTGCTCGACCTCCTTGCGAACTGACGTGCAGGAGGCGCTGGATCGCGGCGCCGCTGCGCCGCTCCCCCGCACTCTGATCGACATCCTCCGGGAGACGACCCGGCAGTACCCCGACGCCTCGGCCGTCGAGGACGCGGACGGCGCCCTGAGCTACGCGGAGCTGCTCGCCCGCGTGTGGCGCACGGCCGCCGTGCTGCGCGAGAACGGTGTGCGCCAGGGTGATCGCGTCGGCATCCGCATGACCTCGGGCCGACGCGAGCTGTATGTCGCGATCCTCGGCACCATGGCCGCGGGCGCCGCGTACGTCCCTGTGGACGCCGATGACCCGCAGGAGCGCGCTGATCTCGTGTTCCGCGAGGCGCGCATCGCGGGCACGATCACCGACGCGGGCTATCGCCCGGCGGATTCCGCCACGGCGATCGATCTGGTGGGAGCCGACTCACCGCATCCCAGCACCTCTGCGATTCCGGTCGTGGCGCCGCCGAGCATCGAGGACGACGCCTGGATCATCTTCACCTCCGGCTCGACCGGCGTACCCAAGGGCGTCGCCGTCTCGCACCGTTCCGCCGCGGCCTTCGTCGATGCCGAGGCTCGCCTCTTCCTCCAGGATTCGCCGCTCGGCCCCGGTGATCGCGTGCTCGCCGGGCTGTCGGTCGCGTTCGACGCATCGTGCGAGGAGATGTGGCTCGCCTGGGGACACGGCGCATGCCTCGTGCCGGCGCCGAGAGCTCTCGTGCGCTCCGGTGAGGACCTCGGCCCGTGGCTGCTCGGCCACGGCATCACGGTCGTGTCGACGGTTCCCACACTCGCCGCGCTCTGGCCGCAGGACGCGATCGAGAACGTCCGTCTGCTGATCTTCGGCGGCGAGGCCTGCCCGCCGGAGCTGGTCGCTCGCCTCGCATCGGACGGACGCGAGGTCTGGAACACGTACGGGCCCACGGAGGCCACGGTCGTCGCCTGTGCGTCGCTCATGGACGGCACGGGTCCGGTACGCATCGGCCTGCCGCTCGACGGATGGTCGCTCGCCGTGGTGGACGCCGAGGGCCACCGGGTCGCCGACGGCGAGGCCGGTGAACTCATCATCGGGGGCGTCGGCCTCGCCCGCTACCTGGATCCCGCCAAGGATGCCGAGAAGTACGCGCCGATGCCCACGCTCGGGTGGGCGCGCGCCTACCGGTCCGGCGATGTCGTGCGTGTCGAGCCGGAAGGCCTCATCTTCCAGGGACGCGCTGACGATCAGGTCAAGATCGGCGGACGCCGCATCGAACTCGGCGAGGTCGAGTCCGCGTTGCAGGCGCTGACCTCGGTCTCCGCCGCGACCGTGGTCGTGCAGAAGACCGACGCGGGCCTGCCGCTGCTCGTGGGCTACGTGGTGCCCGACGAGGGGTTCGACCGACAGGTGGCCCGCGGCGAGCTCGCGGACACGCTTCCCGCTCCGCTCATCCCGCTTCTGGCGGTCGTGGACGACCTGCCCGTGCGCACGTCGGGCAAGGTCGACAAAGCGGCGCTCCCCTGGCCGCTCGACTCCGGCGACACGGGCGACTCCTCGCTGTCCGGCACGTCGGCCTGGCTCGCGGAGCAGTGGTTCGCCGTGCTCGGCATCCGCCCGGGCGACGAGGACGCCGATTTCTTCCAGCTCGGCGGTGGTTCCCTCGCCGCCGCTCAGCTCGTCTCCCGCCTGCGCACGCGTGCGCCTGAGTTCACGATGACCGATGTCTACGATCTGCCGCGCCTGCGGCAGATGGCGGATGCCGTCGACGATGACGCCGAGGATGACGACGCCGAGGAACGCGTCTTCAGCCAGCCGGTCCCGACACCCCGGCGGATGCAGTGGGTGCAGACGATCGCGGGTCTGCCGTTGTTCGTGTTCAGTGGCATCCGGTGGTTGCTCTTCCTGCTTACAGCGAGCTGGCTGCTTCGCCTCTCACCCGGCTTCGAGTTCCTGCCCGATGTCCCCGCGTGGGCGATCATCGTCGGTCTGCTGATCTTCGTGACGCCGGTCGGCAAGATGACCATTGCCGCGGTCGCGGCCCGGCTGCTGTTGGCAGGGCTCCGGCCCGGTGATCACCCGCGCGGCGGCGGCGTGCACCTTCGCCTCTGGCTCGCCGAGCAGATCGCCCAGCAGGTCGATCCGGTGGGTCTCGCGGGCGCGCCCTGGGTCGTCTACTACGCACGCGCGCTCGGAGCCCGCATCCACAGGGACGTCGATCTGCACACGATCCCCCCGATCACCGGCATGCTCGACATCGGCTCCGGAGCCTCCATCGAACCCGAGGTCGACCTCTCCGGATACTGGATCGACGGCGACACCGTGC
>NZ_DALZXX010000036.1:0-22283 GCF_031988965.1 Microbacterium sp. | reverse complement strand
CGCGCCACGCGACGGACGGCTGTGAGCGCCGGAGGTGCCGACGCGTGCCCTCCCTCGCCGCGCGCCGACAGCGTGAGCGTCATGACGCCCTTCTCGCCGACGCCGATCATGGCCGCGCGTCCGGGGACGAAGGGCAGCGGAGCGTCGACGACCGCCCCTCCCTCGTCGACGACCAGCCACGGGACGATCCCGCGCTCGCGGAGCACACGCGCGATCTCCTCGGCCGCGCGGCCGTAGGTCTCCTCATTGCCGCCGAAGGAGAGGTAGACGTCACGGGCGGGGACGAACCCCTCGGCGAGCAGATTCTCGACCGCCTCGAGCACGACGATCAGCGGCCCCTTGTCGTCGAGCGCTCCTCGCCCGTACACGATGCCGTCGGCGATGACTCCGGCGAACGGCGGATGCGTCCACGCGTCGGTCTCGTCGACCGGCACCACGTCGTAGTGCGCCATCAGCACGACCGGGCCATCGGAGGCAGGGCCGCTCCCGCGCCAGTGGAAGAGCAGGCCGAACTCCGTGTGCCGCTCGAGACTGAGGCTCTCGTGAACGAGCGGATAGAGCTCGGCGATCAGGGCGACGAACTGCTCGAACGGAGCAGTGCCACGCTGCTCGAGCTCGGCCGACACCGTCGGCAGCTGGATCATCAGTGAGAGGCGTTCAGCGATTCCGGAGCGCGGTTCGGTCACGTCGGCCATCGTAGCGCCGGGCATCGCGCGGTCGGGCCCCCTCCGGTGTGGCCTGCGCGGCATCGAGGCGTCATGCGCGACACACGAGCCGCGAGACAATGGAGAGATGAGTCTGTTCGCCCTGGCACCCAAGCGCGGTCCGCGCTGGCACCTGGCGACGCAGGCCGCCCTCGGCATCGCCGTCCCGATCGCCGTCATGACGCTGCTGGGCCACCCGTCGCTCGGCTACATCGCGGCATCCGGCGCCTTCACGGTGCTGTTCGCGGGCACCGCCGCCGTGCTCGATCGGGCTCGGATCCTGCCGTTCGTCGCCGCCGGCCTGATCGTCAGCGCCGCTCTCGGTGTCGCGGTCTCTCCGAACGCGTGGCTGGTGAGCATCGGCGTCGTGCTGGTCGCGATCGTCAGCGCCGCCCTGGCGTTCGGATTCCGCCTCGGTCCTCCCGGTCCCCTGTTCTTCGTGCTGGTCTTCGGGCTGTCCGCCCATGTGATCGCCGGCTCCTCGATCACGCCGCTCCTCTACCTCGCAGCCCTCGCCGCCGGATGTCTCTTCTCGTATCTCGTCGCGATGGCGCCGCTGCTCCTCCCCCGCAACCGCGCCGTCGATGCCCACCCTCTGAGGGAGCTGCTGCCAGGGCCCACCTTCACCGCGGACTCGCGCGTTCTCGTCCTCCGCGTCGCCATCGTCGCGGTGATCGGTGTGCTGCTGGGCCTGGTGATCGACCCGACACGGACGTACTGGATCGTCGGATCGGCGGTCGCCGTGATCGGCGTCGCCGCCGCGCGGCGAGCCGCCGTGCAGCGCGGACTGCACCGGATGCTCGGCACCGTCGTCGGCGCCGGCGTCTACGCGTTGCTCGCGCTTCTGCATCCGTCGGGCCTGTGGCTGGCTCTGCTGCTGGGCACCCTGCAGTTCACCATCGAGCTCGTCGTCGTGCGTCACTACGCCCTGGCGCTCGTCTTCATCACTCCCCTGGTGCTGCTGCTCACCGGCGCCGCGACCGGAGAGATCGGCTCGATGGACGTCGCGGTCGAGCGCATCATCGACACCGTCGTCGGGGCCGCACTCGGCGCCGCATCGGGGCTGCTGCATCCCCGCGCCGACACGACGACCACCTGACCCTCGACCTCCGCACCAGCGCAGGCCATACTCGCAGCATGACGCGCGCACCCGAGATCGACGAGTACCACCGCAGGCTGACGCCGGAGGATCGGGAGATCTGCGACGTCCTCGCCGCCGAGATCGAGCGCGGACTCCCCGAGGCGACGTCGAAGGTCTGGCACGCGCATCCGGTGTGGTTCCTCGACGGCAATCCGATCGTCGGATATCACCGGCTGAAGGATGCCGTCCGCCTGATGTTCTGGAGCGGACAATCGTTCACCGGCGACGGCCTGACGGCGTCGGGGACGTTCCAGGCGGCGGAGGCGAGGTATCTCGACCTCGGCGAGATCGACACCGCCGCACTGAGCGGCTGGCTCGCCGAGTCACGCACGATCCAGTGGGACTACGAGCACATCCGAACGAACCGGGGACTCGTCAAGCGCACCGAGTTCTGATCGGGACGGGAACAGCAGAGACGCTCCGTCGGTTGCAGTCGGAGGATCGAGAGGACACCGATGGAACTGACGCTCGTCACCTCCGCGTTCTGCGGAGCCTGTTCGCGCACCCGCGCGGTTCTCGCGGACGCGGCCCGCTTCCTCCCCGACGCGACGATCACCGAGATCGACGTCGCTCGCGATCCTGATGCCGCCGAGGCACTCGACATCCGCTTCACCCCCACCGTCATCATCCGCGACGCGGAAGGCACTCAGGTGTTCCGCGCGGAAGGCGTTCCGACCGTGCCCCAGGTGCTCACGGCTGCGGTGAAAGCGCTGCCCGTCTGAGTCGTCGCGGACGCTCTTGCGGATGTCGGACCCCCGGCGAAGAATGAGCGGCAACGGGGTCGATGCCGACCCCGCATCATCCGACTGGGGGCACCACCATGGCGAATCTCAACCCGTATCTGTCTTTCCGCACCGAGGCACGACAAGCGATGGAGTTCTATCGGAGTGTGCTCGGCGGTGATCTGGTCATCAACGTGTTCGGCGAGTTCCCCGACATGGTCCAGAATCCGGATCAGAAGGACCTCGTGATGCACGCGCAGCTCACGACGTCCGACGGACTCGTGCTCATGGCATCGGACACACCCGATGGCATCCCGTTCGAACCGCCTCAGGGCTTCTCCGTCTCTCTCAGCGGCATCACGCAGGCGCGGGCGCAGGAGGTCTGGGACGCGCTGGCCGACGGCGCGGCGATCACGATGCCGCTCGACGCCCCGCCGTGGGGCGGAACGTTCGGGATGCTCGTCGACCGGTTCGGTGTGCCGTGGATGCTGCACGGCGACCCGGAGTGACGCCCCGTCCCCCGCGGTTCGCCGGGCCCGAGGTCAGCGCAGCGCGTTCGCCTCGATGAAGGAGCGGAGTTCGTGCTCGTCGTCGGCCATCTCGGTCGTGCGCTGCGGAGCGTCGAGCATCGAGCGCAACTCGGAGGAGTACTCCAGTTCGACACCGATCGCCTCACGGATCGTCTCGGCGAACTTCTGAGGCTTCGCGGTCTCGAGCACGAGCATCGGCACACCGGGCTCGACGTAGTCCCGCGCGACCTTGACGCCGTCTGCGGTGTGCGGGTCGATGATGTCGCCCGACGCGTCATAGACCGCCTTGATGGTCGCGAGCCGGTCGTCATGCGTCGAGGTGCCGCTGACGATGCCGAACTCCTCGACGAAGCGCTCGAGGTCTGCGGTGAAGTCGAAGTAGCCCTGGGTGTCGAGTTCCTGCCAGGCGCTCACGACGCGGGCGGCGTCGCGGCCCACGAGCTCGAAGATGAACCGTTCGAGGTTCGACGCCTTCGAGATGTCCATCGACGGGCTCGACGTCGCGAGGGTCTGGGCCGCGCTGCGCGGGCGGTAGACGCCGGTGCGGAAGAACTCGTCGAGGACGTTGTTCTCATTGGCGGCGAGCACGAGGCGACGGATCGGAAGACCCATCTGCTTGGCGAAGAAGCCCGAGAGGATGTTGCCGAAGTTGCCCGACGGCACCGTGAATGACACCTCGGTCCAGCCGCCGGCATCCGTCGCGCGAAGCCACGCCCAGAAGTAGTAGACGACCTGGGCGGTGATGCGGGCGAGGTTGATCGAGTTCACCGCACCGAGGTTCTGAGCGCGCTTGAAGTCCAGGTCGCCCGCGAGCTGCTTGACGAGGTTCTGGCAGTCGTCGAAGACGCCGTCGACGACGATGTTGTGGATGTTCTCGTCATCGAGCGAGAACATCTGCGCTCGCTGGAATGCGCTCATGCGCCCCTTCGGAGAGAGCATGAACACCGAGATGCGGTCCTTGCCGCGCAGCGCGTGCTCGGCAGCGGACCCCGTGTCGCCGGACGTCGCGCCGAGGATGTTGAGCACCGACCCCTTGCGCTCCAGCGCGTACTCGACGACCTGGCCGAGGAACTGCATCGCCATGTCCTTGAACGCCAGGGTCGGCCCCTCCGACAGCCCCACGAGTGTGAGGTCGTCGCCGATCGAACGCAGCGGGACCACTTCTTCGGGGAACGGCTCGTACGCCGCGGCGGTCATGCGTGCGAGGTCGACCCGCGGGATGTCGGTCGCGAACAGGCCCAGCACCTCGGTCGCGAGCTGCGGATACGTCAGTGCGCGCCAGCGCTCGAGGGTCTCGCCGTCGACGGTCGGCATCGTCTCGGGAACGGCCAGGCCACCGTCGGGTGCGAGCCCTTCGAGCAGCGTCTCGCAGTACGGCAGCGGCTGCATGCCGCCTCGGGTGGAGATGTACTGCACGGGGGCTCCTCGGTTCGGGATCGGCACGGGACTTCCATTGTCGCAGGTGCGGTGATGCACGTTTCACTGCCGATCACGTGACCGCGCGGACACCTCCGCGGATGCACCGCCCGACCGGCTCGCGACATAGCGCGTCCTCGCCGCCCTGGCAATGGGATTCCCGAGATCGGCACCGACTCGTAGCGTGACACCATCAACAGAATCAGGAGCCATCATGACTGCGAAGATCCGCACCGCGCATGACGACCAGCCCATCGACGGCCAGGCTCCCCAGACGACGTCCGCCTCGGTCGAGACGCGCTACGAACGCGTCGACCTCGACCGGTATGTCGTGCTTCACGATGGCCCCGTAGGCTACGTCGAACACGTGCATCCGGTCTTCGTCTGCTACGTGGGACACCCGTACACCCATTCCGAGGAGATCGCTCAAGTGCATGACTTCCATGACGCAGTGAAGACCGTGCTGCACCGTGCCGTCGCGACTCGGCGCGCTCTGTGAGCCACGACGTCTGGCCCGGCTCCCCCTACCCGCTCGGCGCGACCTTCGATGGTCAGGGCACGAACTTCGCCCTGTTCAGTGAGGCCGCCGAGAAGGTCGAGCTGTGCCTGTTCGACGACGACGGCAACGAGGAGCGCGTCCTCCTCGAAGAGGTCGACGCCTTCGTGTGGCATGGCTACCTGCCGTCGGTGCAGCCCGGTCAGCTCTACGGGTACCGCGTGCACGGCTCGTACGATCCTGCTCAGGGCCAGCGATTCAACCCGAACAAGCTCCTGCTCGACCCCTACGCCAAGTCCGTGGCCGGACGCATCGACTGGGGTCAGCCGCTCTTCGGCTACGACTTCGGCGACCCCGATTCGCGCAACGACGAGGACTCCGCCGCCACGATGGTCAAGGGCGTCGTCATCAACCCGTTCTTCGAGTGGGCCGGCGACCGCCTGCCCAAGACGCCCTATGCGCAGACCGTGATCTACGAGGCGCACGTCAAGGGCCTCACCGAGCGGCATCCGGACGTGCCGGAGGAGCTCCGCGGCACGTACGCCGGGATCGCGCATCCCTCGGTCATCGAGCACCTCGTGCATCTCGGGATCACCGCGATCGAGCTGATGCCGGTGCACCAGTTCGTCTACGACTCGACGCTCCTCGACAAGGGACTGACGAACTACTGGGGCTACAACACCCTCGCGTTCTTCGCACCGCACAACGACTATGCCTCGAGCGGCCAGCACGGCCAGCAGGTGCAGGAGTTCAAGGCGATGGTGCGCGCCCTGCACGCCGCCGGCATCGAGGTCATCCTCGACGTGGTCTACAACCACACCGCCGAGGGCAACCACATGGGCCCGATGCTCTCGATGAGGGGCATCGACAACGAGGCGTACTACCGCCTCGAAGAGGACCGCCGGTACTACACCGACTACACGGGCACGGGGAACAGCCTCAACGCGGGCAATCCGCATGCGCTGCAGCTGATCATGGACTCGCTGCGCTACTGGGTCACCGAGATGCACGTCGACGGATTCCGCTTCGACCTGGCGTCGACCCTCGCTCGCGAGTTCTACGACGTCGACCGGCTCGCGGCCTTCTTCGAGCTCGTGCAGCAGGACCCGATCGTCTCGCAGGTGAAGCTGATCGCCGAGCCGTGGGACGTCGGACCCGGTGGATACCAGGTCGGCAACTTCCCCCCGCAGTGGACCGAGTGGAACGGCAAGTACCGCGACACCGTGCGCGACTTCTGGCGCGGCGAGCCGCAGGCCCTCGGGGAGTTCGCTTCGCGGCTGACGGGATCCGCCGACCTCTACGAGCACTCAGGTCGGCGTCCCGTGGCATCGATCAACTTCGTCACCGCGCATGACGGCTTCACGCTGCGCGATCTCGTCTCATACAACGAGAAGCACAATGACGCCAACGGCGAGGACAACAACGACGGTGAATCGCACAACCGCTCCGACAACAACGGTGTGGAGGGCCCGTCCGACGACGAGGCCGTCAACCGCATCCGCGCCCGGCAGCAGCGCAACTTCCTGGCGACGCTGCTGCTGTCGCAGGGCGTGCCGATGATCGCTCATGGCGACGAGCTCGGGCGCACGCAGGACGGCAACAACAACGGCTACGCGCAGGACAATCAGATCACCTGGGTCGACTGGGAGGCTGCGGACGGACCCCTGATCGAGTTCACGGCGGCTGTGGCCCGCCTGCGCCGCTCGCACCCGACCTTCCGTCGCAGCCGCTTCTTCGACGGGCGCCCGGTGCGCTCGGAAGACGGCGAGCGCGTTCCCGACGTCGTGTGGCTGCGGCCCGACGGCCGCCGCATGGAACCGGAGGACTGGGACTCGGGCTTCGGCCTCGCGATCGGCATGTTCCTCAACGGTCAGGGCATTCGCGAGAAGGATCGCCGCGGGCGCCCGGTGTCGGATCAGAACTTCCTCGTCTACTTCCACAGCGGAGCGGATGCGATCGATGCCGTGCTGCCGGACGAGCGGCACGGACTCGCCTGGGAGGTGGCCATCGACACGGCCTCCGATCGGGCGGGCGGAAAGCCGCTCGACGCCGGGGCACCCGTGACTCTGGAAGCCCACTCGCTGCTCGTGCTGCGCGAGGTCGATCAGACCGAGGTTCCGACGGACGATTCCGTCGAGGCATCGCTGCGCATCCAGACCGAGCGCGCCGAGACCCCGTCGCCCGCACCGAGCCCGGAGCTGCCTCGATGACCCAGCGCCCGCTGTCGACGTATCGCCTGCAGATCCGCGCCGGATTCACGCTCGACGACGCCGCGGCGGTCACGGAGTATCTGGCCGACCTCGGCTCGTCCTGGGCGTACCTGTCGCCGTTGCTCGCCGCGGTACCGGGCTCCGACCACGGATACGACGTCGTCGACCACTCGCGGGTCGACGACGCCCGCGGCGGACCGGAGGGCCTGGAGCGCTTCGCCGCGGCCGCTCGTGGGGCGGGGCTCGGCATCCTCGTCGACATCGTGCCGAATCATGTGGGGGTGGCGATCCCGCGCGCGAACCTGTGGTGGTGGGACATGCTGCGGCTCGGCGGTGCCTCGCGGCATGCGGTGGCCTTCGACATCGACAAGCGTGTCGCCGAGGGACGGGTGCGACTGCCGATCCTCGGGTCCTCACTGGCAGAGGTGCTCGCCGCCGGCGAGATCGAGATCGATACGACGCCCGCGGACGATGCGCCGGACGGCGTCCTGAGCTACTTCGACCACGTGCTGCCACTGGCACCCGGCACGGGAGAACTCGCGGCCGACCTGCCCGCGCTGCTCGACGCCCAGCACTACGAACTGCGGTTCTGGGAGGATCAGAACACCGATCTCGACTACCGCCGCTTCTTCGCGGTCTCCGAACTCGCCGGCATCCGCGTCGAGCTCCCCGACGTGTTCGACGAGTCGCACCGCGAGATCGCCCGGTGGATCACCGAGGGCCTCGCCGACGGGGTGCGCGTCGACCACCCCGACGGCCTTTCGGACCCCGGCGCCTACCTGGAGCATCTCGCCGATGCGACCGGCGCCGCCTACACCCTGGTCGAGAAGATCCTGGAACCCGGGGAGCAGCTGCCCTCCTGGTGGCGCACCGACGGCACCACCGGCTATGACGCCCTCGGCGAGATCGACCGCGTGCTGGTCGACGGAGCCGGCGTCGACGCTCTCGACGAACTCGACGCCCGGTTGCGCGCCGAGACCTCGCTGCCGGCCGCGGAGTCGTGGCACGACCTGATCCTCACGACCAAGCGGATGGTCGCCGACGACCTGCTGCAGTCCGAGGTGCGCAGACTCGTGCGAGCCCTTCCCTTCGGCGTGGTCGATGCCGAGGACGCCCTGACCGAGATCATCGCGAGCTTCCCCGTGTATCGGGCGTATCTGCCTGCGGGTCGAGAGCACCTGGAGCACGCGATCGACGATGCGGCGACACGGCGTCCCGACCTCGCCGAGGCGATCGGCGAGCTCGCGCCTCTGCTCATGGACACGAGCCTCGAGGTCGCCGAGCGGTTCCCCCAGGTGACCGGTGCGGTGATGGCGAAGGGCGTGGAGGACACCGCGTTCTATCGCTTCACACGTCTGGGCACCCTGACCGAGGTGGGTGGCGATCCCTCGATCGCGTCTCTGCCGGTCGACGAGTTCCACGCGGCCCAGCAGGCACGACTCGCGTCGTGGCCGCACTCGATGACGGCTCTGTCCACGCATGACACGAAACGCTCGGAAGACGTCCGCGCGCGCCTGTCGGTGCTCGCGGAGGTGCCCGAGCGCTGGGCCGAGGTGCTGACCGAGCTCCGGGCCATCGCCTCGACCGGTCACGGCCCGCTCGACGCACTGCTCTGGCAGGCGGCGGTCGGCGCCTGGCCGATCTCGTCTCAGCGCCTGCGCGACTACGGTCTGAAGGCGGCACGCGAGGCCGCCGAGGCGACCGGATGGCAGCATCCCGACGAGGAGTTCGAGGAGGGCGTGCTCGCGATCGCGGATGCCGCGAACGGCTCCGCCCGAGACGTGCTCGAGCGTTTCGTGCAGGAGATCATCGCTCCGGGTCGGGTCAACTCGCTGTCGGCCAAGCTTCTCCAGCTCGCCGCACCGGGCGTTCCCGACGTCTATCAGGGCACCGAGCTCTGGGACCACTCCCTGGTCGACCCCGACAACCGCCGGCCCGTCGACTTCGCCGCACGGTCGGAGATGCTGCGTCAGCTCGACGACGACGTCGCGCGCGGCGTCCTGCCCGCGATCGACGACTCCGGTCTCGCGAAGCTGCTCGTGACCTCGCGCGCACTGCGCCTGCGACGCGACCACGCCGATCTCTTCACCGGCTACCGGCCCGCCGGCGTCGCCGGCGAGGCGTCGGCGCACGCCGTCGCGATGGACCGGGGCGGAGTGATCGCAGTGGCCACGCGTCTGCCGGTCGCGCTGGCACGCCGCGGGGGCTGGGGAGACACCGTGCTGATGCATCGTGACCTTCCGGTGCAGGATGCGCTCACCGGTCGCCGGTTCGACGGAGGACCGCTTCTGATGGCCGATCTGCTCGACACCTACCCCGTCGCGCTGCTGGTGGAGGATCGATGATCTCGGTGTGGGCCCCGCACGCGTCGAGTGTGCGCCTGCGACGGTTGACCCCCGCCCGCGTGCCGATCTCGGAGCACGACCTCACGCCCGCACCTGATGAGGAGGGCTGGTGGAGTGCGGATGTCGCGATGGCGGAGGGTGAGCGCTACGGGTTCCTCCTCGACGGCGGTGACGACCTGCGCCCCGACCCCCGCTCGCGACGACAGCCCCACGGCGTGCACGGCCCCTCCGCGCTGTTCGACGCCTCTCGCTTCGAGTGGACCGATGCAGACTGGACAGGACGGCAGCTCGCCGGTGCGGTGATCTACGAGCTGCACGTCGGCACCTTCACGCCCGACGGGACTCTGGATGCCCTGATCGGGCGACTCGATCACCTCGTCGACCTCGGCATCACCCACATCGAGCTGCTTCCGGTCAATGCCTTCAGCGGCACCTGGAACTGGGGATACGACGGGGTGCTCTGGTACACCGTGCACGAGGCCTACGGAGGCCCCGCCGGATACCAGCGCTTCGTCGACGCCGCCCATCGGCGCGGTCTCGCGGTGATCCAGGACGTGGTCTACAACCACCTGGGTCCGAGCGGCAACTACCTGCCCGAGTTCGGGCCGTACCTGCGCACCGGCGAGCAGACCTCCTGGGGCGAGTCGGTGAACCTCGACGAGCGCGCAGTGCGCGAGTACATCATCGAGAACGCCCTGATGTGGCTGCGTGACTTCCATGTCGACGGACTGCGCCTGGACGCCGTGCACGCACTGCACGACGAGCAGACCCCGCACATCCTCCACGAGCTGTCCGAGCGGGTCGACGCGCTGTCGGCCCAACTCGATCGGCCACTGAGCCTGATCGCCGAGTCGGACCTCAACGACCCCATCATGATCCTGCCTCGAGAGGCGGGCGGACATGGCCTCACCGCGCAGTGGTCCGACGACTGGCATCACGCCGCGCACGTCGCGCTCACCGGCGAGACCGAGGGGTACTACGCCGACTTCGCGGCCCCGGACGCACTCGTCAAGGTCACCGAGCACGGCTTCTTCCACGACGGCACCTTCTCGTCGTTCCGGGGACGCACGCACGGCGTTCCGCTGCCCGCCGAGGTGCCCGCCTGGCGACTGGTCACGTTCGCGCAGGATCACGACCAGATCGGCAACCGCGCCGCGGGCGATCGTCTCACGGCCACGCTCTCGCGCGGGCGACTCGACGTCGCCGCCGTACTCACCCTCACGGCCCCGGGCACACCCATGCTGTTCATGGGCGAGGAATGGGGAGCGACCACGCCGTGGCAGTTCTTCACCTCGCACCCCGAGCCGGAGCTGGCCAGGGCCACGGCAGAAGGGCGCATCGGCGAGTTCGCGAAGATGGGCTGGGATCCCGCACAGGTGCCCGACCCGCAGGACCCCGAGACCTTCGATCGCTCGCACCTCGACTGGCGCGAGCCCTCGGCACCGGAGCACGCCGGCCTGCTCGACCTCTATCGCCGACTCATCGCGCTCCGCAGTCAGAACCCCGATCTCACGGGTCCCGATCAGACGCGCACGCACGCGACGCTCGTGACCCCGGACGCGGCACCGGAAGCTCGCGCGTTCCGGATCGACCGGGGGCAGACGTCGGTGCTCGTGAATCTGACCGCCGGCGACATCGCCTTCGACATCGCAGCGACGGATGTCGTACTGCTCGAGACCGCGCCCTCACGAATCGATGCCGGTCGACTCGTCGTCGCCTCGGAGTCGGCGGTCATCGTCGAGCGGATGCGCTGAGGCCGGTCAGCCGTCGGAGAGGTCTCGCGCGAAGCAGAGCGAGAGGTCGCTGCCGACATAGTGCCCGTAAAGCGGGATCGGCTCATATCCCTCGCGCTCGTAGAAGCGCACCGCATCGGGCTGCGCGGTTCCGGTCTCCAGCACCAGACGTCGGATGCCGAGGCGTCGCGCCTCGTCTTCGAGGGCGCGCAGCACCGCGACGGCAGCACCCGTTCCGCGACTCGCGGGGGCGGCGTACATGCGCTTGATCTCGGCGACATCGGGGCCGAGCACCCCGGCATCGAGCGGACGCAATCCACCGCAGACGACAGCCTCACCATGGTCGTCGCGCGCGATCAGGAAGACCGGGACGTCGTCGGCCGTCGGGATGACCCCCGGCTCGTGATCATCGCTGCCGTACCGCGCATCGAGCTCCGCACGCTGCGCCCTGCGCAGGCGCTCGGCATCGTCGTGGATCCACTCGACCCGTTCGATCGTGACACCCATGGTCCACACGCTCCTTCGTCTTCCCTCGGCGGCGATGACCACGCTACCGAGACGAGGTTTCCGGACTGTTGCGCGCTGACAGGCCCACGTGGGCGATCAAGTATTTCCTGAATTCAGTAAATTCTGTACTGTGGGGTCGTGACCCTCACCGCATCCCTCCCCCACACGGCAGCCGTGGCGCGACTCGGACATGCGCTCTCCGACACGTCGCGCGCCGCGATCCTGCTCGCCCTGCGCGAGACGCCCGCGTATCCGTCGGACCTGGCCGACGATCTCGGTGTGAGCCGACAGCTCCTCTCGAACCATCTGGCCTGTCTCCGCGGATGCGGACTGGTCGTGGGTGTCGCAGAGGGTCGGCGCACACGATACGAGCTCGCGGATCCGCATCTCGCGCCGGCGCTCGAAGAGCTGATGCGCGTCGCCCTCATCGTCGATCCGACGTGCTGCGACGGCGATGGGTGCACCTGCTGATGTCGCTCCCGATCGTGTCATCCGCGCGAAAGAACACCGTGCATCGCCGCATCCGCCTGATCGTCGGAATCACCATCGCCTACAACGTCGTCGAGGCGGTGGTCGCTCTCACCGCCGGCTCGATCGCGTCGTCGGCGGCGCTGATCGGCTTCGGACTCGACTCGACGATCGAGGTTCTGTCGGCGGCGGCCGTCGCCTGGCAGTTCTCGCGGAAAGACCCCGACCGCTGGGAGAAGCCGACGCTGCGTGTGATCGCCGTGGCGTTCTTCGCCCTGGCCGCCTACGTCACCGCCTCGTCGGGACTCGCACTCTTCTCCGGCGAGCGTCCCGAGCACAGCACAGTCGGGCTCGTCCTGACCGCGGTGAGCGTGCTCGTGATGCCCTTCCTCTCACTCGCGGAGCACCGCGCGGGGCAGGAGCTCGGATCCGCGACCGCGGTGGCGGACTCGAAGCAGACTCTGATCTGCACGTATCTCTCGGCCGCGGTGCTCGTGGGCCTCGCGCTCAACTCGCTGCTCGGCTGGTGGTGGGCGGATGCGGTCGCCGGTCTCGTGATCGCGGCGTTCGCCGTCCGTGAAGGCGTCGAGGCGTGGAAGGGCGATGCCTGTGCGACGTCGATCGGGATGCTCCTCGATGACGACCATGACGACGGTGACGATGACGACCACCACCACCGGACTCACTGAGCGATATTCCCTGCATGTTTCTCGTGAGGGCGCGTCATCATTCCGCCCCGTCGCGGTCTTGAAGGTGAGACGAATGGCGAGCACGGGGGAACAGCTCGATCCACGTCTGGGCCGCGCCACTCCCCATCCAGCGCGGCTCGCGGGTGGAGCCCTCTCCCACGGCTCCACCCGCACTTCCCCTCTCCCGGCGCGGAGCCGAGGGCAGGGCAGCGCGGATCAGATCCAGCCGCGCTCCTCCGCGAGCAGCACCGCCTGCTGACGCGTACCCACCGCCAGCTTCGCGAGCACAGCCGAGATGTGGTTTCGCACGGTCCCTGGCGCGAGCGACAGCGATCGCGCGATCTGCCCTGTCGTCTCGCCGCGTCGACCTGCACGCAGCACGTCGAGTTCGCGGTCGGTGAGCGGCGCCCGTTCGTCGCTCAGAGCATCCGCCGCGATCTCGGGGTCGACGTACCGCGCACCCGCCGCGACGCGACGGATGACGTCGGCGACCTGGTCGGCGCCCCGAGATTTCGGAAGGAATCCCGACACTCCGGATGCCAGAGCACGCCGCAGCACGCCTGGTCGAGCATGACGCGTGACCACGACGCATCGGGTGGCGATGGCGCGATTCAGTCGCTCCGCGACCTCGACTCCGTCGAGCCCCGGCATCTCGAGGTCGAGCAGGCAGACGTCGGGCTCCAGCCGAAGGGCCTCGGCCACCGCCTGCTCCCCGTCGGCACACTCGGACACCACTTCGATGTCGCCCTCCAACCGCAGCAGCGCGGCGAGAGCCGAGCGGATCATCGCCTCGTCGTCGGCCAGCAGCACCCGGATCATCGCCGCAGCCCCTCGCTCGTCGGTGCGGTCTCCCGTGCCGGCACCGTCACGATCACACCGAATTCACCCTCGGTCTCTCGGATCTCGAGCGTCCCCCCTGCCTCGGTGATCCGGCGTCGCACGCCGTCGATCCCGGAGCCGATTCGATCCTCGGGTGCCGCCGGGTCGGCGTCGTTGACGATCTCGAAGCGCCACCCCTCCGCGACTCTCGACAGGGAGAGCCGAGCGCGGCGACCCGCGCCGTGGCGGAGCACGTTGGTGGTCGTCTCTCGGATCACCGGTCCGAGAGCGTCCGCGGGTGCCTGATCCGTGTCCGCAGCGATCGCGGTGTCGACCTCGAGACCGGCCGCCGACAGCAGGTCTCGCGCATTCGCGACCTCATCTGCCAGCGGCACCGTGCGGAACTGCGTCGCCAGATCGCGGGTCCCCTGCCTCGCGTCATCGACACTGCCCCGCGCGAGCCGCAGCTGCTCGAGCGCTGCTGCCGGATCGCGCTCCATCAGCCGCTCCGCCAGCTCCAGCTGCAGCGCGATGACCTGCAGGTGATGGCCCTGCAGGTCGTGCACGTCGGTCGCGACGCGCAGGCGCTCCTGGGTCGCGGCAAGCCGGGACTCGGAGGCACGAGCGCGATCGAGCGCGACGAGGACATCCCACCACCACAGCGAGCTCACCGTCATCGACAGGATCAGCACCGCATAGAGCGAGGGGCCCCAGACTTCCGGGCCGCCGACCGTCGCGCCTCGCGCTCCGTCGACGAATGCCAGCACGATCAGGAGCGCCGTCAGGAAGAGGACCACCCGGTAGCGCACCCCGCGCGGCCAGTTCAGCAGCACGAGCGACTGCGCGATCGGCATCGCGCCGAGCAGCAGGCTGTCTGCAAGGACCCCGGCTGCGACCCCGTAGCCGATGGCGATCAGGAGCGGAGCCGCGATGCGGGCCCACGGGATGCCCGCCTCGGCATCGAGGCGACGACGATAGTCGGCCAGCAGCGGCATCGTCGACAACCACCAGACGAGTCCGCCGATGCCGACGACGAGCGGCACGACAGCACCGCCCGGTTCGACGAACACGCGGAGAGTCCAGATGAACACCAGGAAGAGCTCGACGAAGACCACAGCCGAGAACGTGTACCACCACGTCGCGGTGATCCCCCGTGCGAGCTGTCGCGCACCGGGCGGTGGATCGCCCACCGGTGCGGAGAGGCGAGAGGGACTGCTCATGCCCCCACGATACGGGCGTGACAGATGTCATGGATGCGGCGTGCGAACCGCCCGGGAAGGAGTGACGGCTCGACACTGCCGCTCGCCGGAAGAGTCGGATGGACTGGATCCATCGCGTCGGACACTCCGCCGCAGTGACCCGCAGGAGAACACCATGAATCTCGTCGAGACCTTCCAGGACATCGTCGCGCAGGTCCCCGACCTCGTACAGCCGCTCATCGTCGCACTGGCGGGTGCGATCCCGTTCATCGAGGGCGAGGGAGCCGTCGCGATCGGCATCATCGGCGGTATCAATCCGGTCGTCGCCGCGATCGCGGCCATCGTCGGCAACTTCCTGTGCGTCGCGGTACTCGTCATCGCCAGTTCCGGTGCGCGGACAGCGATCGTCAATCGCTCGCGGACCCGTCAGGCGGCCCTCGCAGGCGGCGGCACGGTGAGTGAGGAGCAGCAGGAGACGACGCCGCGGAGTGCAGCCCGACGCGAGAAGTTCCAGCGTGCGTTCGAGCGCTACGGGGTGCCGGGAGTGAGCCTGCTCGGGCCGCTCCTGCTGCCCACGCATTTCACCGCCACGATGCTCGCGGCGTCGGGCGTCGGCAAGGTGCGCATCCTGATCTGGCAGGCGGTCGCGATCATCGGCTGGACGACCATCGTCGCAGTCATCGTCGGCGGCGCCGTCTACGCCATCCGCTGAGGCGTTGGCCCGCCCTCGCGGTCGCTGCGCGGCCGGTCCGCGTCCACGCCCGCGCACGAAGGAGCGGCATCCGTCGACCCATGGCGTCGACGGATGCCGCTCCCGGCTCGTGCGTGATCAGCGTCGTGAAGCACCCGCTCGACGCTTCACAGAGACTCCGGCTGCGATGGCCCCTCCGATGAGCAGCACCCCGGCGATCGGCAACAGCGACAACCCGCTGTCACCGCCGGTGATCGCGAGTTCTCCGCCGGTCGGAGCCGCCGGTGTCACGGACGGCTTCGACACAGGGGTCATCGTCGGCACCGGGGTCACCGTCGGCGTCGCGGACGGCGTGGGCGTCGCGGTAGGCGTCGGCGTCGCGGTGGGCGACGGAGCCGGCACCGGCACCGGTGTCGGTGTCGGTGTCGGTGTCGGCGTCGGCGTCGGCGTCGGCGTCGGCGTCGGCGTCGGCGTCGGCGTCGGGACGACGTTGGCGATGTTCGTCAGCGTCAGCACCACGCCCGCGGACGTGCCCGGTGTGACTTCGTATGTTCCGTCACCCGCGTCGACCACACCGTCACCGGTGATGCTCCAGTCCCCCCACTCGACCCCGTCGATCACCGGCAGATCGATCTCCTCGATCACGAACGTGGATCCCAGCGGTGCGCGAGCGCTGCGGACCGCCTGCCCGACGGGCACCGTCACCGTCGTCGCCGGAGCATCCGACCCCTTGACCACGTATCTGATCGTGTACTCGGCATCGCGCACCGCCGCCGCCTGAGCACCGGTCAGCACCTTCGTGATCGAGAAGTCGGTGTACATGACGCCGCTCCCGTCGCCGCCGCCCGTTTCGCGCACGGTGTAGGTCGCCTTCGTCTCGATCGTGTTGACGATCGCGTGGTTGCCGAACACGTCGCCCTCGTCGACCGCGCCGTCGGCCTGCGTGTAGTAGATCAGCTCATAGGCATAGCCGCTGGTCGGCAGTCCGCGTGCTGCCAGGCGGAACGAGAGCCCGTCGTCAGCGAAGTCCATCTCGTATCGCGCGGGATCGACGGATGTCCACTCCCCCGTCCGCGCTCCGTCCTGCACCCTGCTCTGACGCAGGATCATCTCGCCCGTGTAGTGATGGTCGTCGAGTCCGCCGTCGAGGGTGTCCGCGATCGTGAAGGCACCACCGTCGACATGACCGCTGGGCACTCCAACCGTCCACTTGAGCAGACCGTCGGTCGCCGTTGCGCCGCCGTATTTGTACGGCTCCTCCTGCTCGGCCGGGCTCTCGGGGACGATCCCTCCGGAGCCGGGCAGATCCACGATCTCGATGGTGTCGCCCAGGTCGAAGCTGACAGTCTCGCTGCTCGTCGACTGCGAGGCGCGCGCCTGCATCCAGAAGGTGCCGCCGACCTCCTCCAACCCCGCGACCTCGGACGTGAGGGTGCAGACGACGTCGGGGCCCTGCCCTGCGGACACGTGGCAGTTCGCGAGCACCGCGCCGGTCTCCGGATCGGCGATCTCGAAATCTCCCGCAGCCTGACGACTGAACTCGGCGGGTAGCGTCATGCCGAACGTCTCCCCCGCCTGCGCGCCGTCGGGAACCGCCCATTTCCCGGAGATGTGGACGGTGTTCCACTGCCCGAGTTCACCGCTCCCGCTGTCGGTGCTGAGCACGAGGCCGCTGATCGCGTCGGCATACGTCACCGTCGGAGCCGCCGCTGCGGGGATCATCGCCCCGAGCGCACCGGCGAGTGCGAGCACCCCACCGGCGAGAGCGGCGACGATGCGATACGCCCGCGAACGCCGCCGATCCCTGTCTGATCTTCCGTCGAACACGCGCGTATGAGCGCGCAGAACACCGTTCTCTCCGGTCATCGTCTTCCCCAGTCCGATTGAGGCCGCGCCCAGTCGCGACCCCTTCTAAGAGAACAGAGAATCGGTCGAGGATGACGCGATCACCGGTATACAGCACCGATATTCCGAAACTGCGGCTTATGAGAAGGGCGTGGTTCAGCGCACCGCGCCCGCGGTCAGACCCCCGACGAGCCAGCGCTGGAAGAACACGGCGGCCGCGAACACGGGAATGACGCCGATGAACGACGCCGCGGCGATCTTGCCGAAGTGCGGCGTGCGATCGCCGTAGAAGAGCGAGAGTGCCACCGGGAAGGTCTGCGAATCGACGCTCTGCGTGAGGAAGGTCGCGAGGAGGAACTCGTTGTAGTTGAGGATCGCGACGATGATGCCGATCGCGACCAGACTCGGCAGCAGCAGCGGAACCACCACCGACCACAGCATCCGCGCCGTCCCCGCGCCGTCGATGAGCGCCGCCTCCTCGATCTCGATCGGCAGACGTCGGATGAACCCCTCGAGCAGCCAGACCGCGACCGGCACGTTGACGAGCGCATAGACGAGGGTGAGCCCGACGAGCGTGTTGTTGAGTCCGACCACGCGCAGGAGCGAGAGCAGCGGAACCACCGCGACGATCGGCGGGAGCAGCCACGGACTCATCAGGGTCGCCGCCAGAGTGCGGCCGCCCGCATTGTGGCGAACGATCGCCCAGGCGCCGGGGACCGCGAAGGCGAGCGAGATCAGCGCGCCGCCGATCGCTGCGGCGAGAGAGTTGAGGATCGAGCGAGGGATGTCGGTCGCGAGCACGTCACCCCAGTTCGACCAGTGCGGGTCGGCGCTCCACAGCACACCGGACACCGTCTCGTCGCGGCCCATGAGCGACACCGAGAACAGGTACGCGAGCGGCACCAGCGTCACGGCGAGGGCGATGAACAGCACCGTGCTCGCCACCGGCCTCCGGCGGATCGTGCGCTCACTCATTCCGGGCCTTTCGTGCGAGTGCCGCAACGCCGAGGGTCACGGCGGTGACGATGACGGCGAAGACGAGGGTGATGGCCGAGGCCCGCCCGATGTCGAACTCCTTCAGCGCCACCTGCTGGATGAGATACGTCGTGGTCGTGGATGCCTGACCGGGGCCGCCCGAGGTCATCACGAACACCAGATCGAACACCTTGAGCGCGATGACGATCCTGATGAAGAAGGCCGCAGCCACCGTGCCGGCGATCGCGGGCCAGGTGATGTGCCGGAACAGGCCAGTGCCGTGCGCTCCATCGAGCGAGGCCGCCTCGCGCACGGCCGGATCCTGCGTCAGCAGCGCGGCGTACACGAGGATCACGATGAGCGGCGTCCACTGCCACACGTCGGCGAGACCGATCGCGGGCAGCGCCCAGGCGGTCGACGACAGCGGGGCCAGGGAGACGCCGGGCAGCAGTGTCGCGAGCAGCCCGCCTCCGGGGTTGAAGACGAGCTTCCACAGCGTGCCCACCACGACCGGAGGCGTGATGAGGGGCAGAAGCAGCAGCGTCCGCACGACCGCTCCCGCACGGGTCGCCCTCTCCAGTGCCACCGCGACGGCGACTCCGAGCACCACGCTGACGACAGCCACGACGATCGCGTAGGCGACCGTGCGCACGAAGGACGCGACGACGTCGCCATCGGTCAGGATGCTCTCGAGATTCTCGGTGCCGACCCACTCCTGGAAGGGCCGGCCGAGCGTCGAGTCCGTGAAGGCCGCCGCGAGGATGAACGCCAGCGGGTATGCACCCAGGACGACGATCGCCAGGACGGTCGGGGCGGTGAGCACCGCCGCACGGCGACCCGCCCGTCCCGACACGAGGCGGGACGGGCGGGTCGGACGGACTCGCGTCGAGAGGTCAGCCAAGGATCTCTTCCCACTCGGCCTGAACGCGGTCGAGCGTCTGCTGCGCGGTGCCGCCGTCGCCGGCGATCAGCTTCGCGAGCTCGTCGGTGAGGATCTGCGCCGCCTGCGAGGCGTTCTCGCCGGTCGGCCAGGCGAGCGAGCCGCTCAGCGTCGTGCGGTTCACCCGCTGCAGGTCGGGGTAGGTCTCCCCGTATGCCGCGCTCTCGAGCGACGACTCGCGGTTCGGATCGATGCCCGTCTGCGGGTCGGCGACGATGAGCTCGGAGTTGACCTCGCTCGACGCGGCGTATTCGATGAACGCCTTGGCCAGGTCGGTCTTCTGCGTGTTGGCGGCGATGACCCACGTGAATCCGGCGACCAGCGACGCGCGCGCCTCCGTGTTGTCCCCGCCGACGGGCAGCGTCGTGACTCCCCACTTGCCGGCGACCTTCGAGTCGGGGTTCGTCTCCGACCCCACGCCCAGGTCGGTCCAGTTCTCGATGAACCCGACCTTGCCGTCGTACCAGGCGCCGTTGCCGACGCCGAAGTCGGTCTCGGCAGCCGTCGGGAACGCGTAGGGCACGGCATCCACCAGCGCCTGCGCGGCGGCCACGGCTTCGGGCGAGTTGATGGTGGGCTTGCCGTCTTCGTCGACGAACTCGCCGCCGAAGCCGGCGAGGCGGTTCGCGTACGCGGCGCCGAGGATCAGCGGCGACTTCTGCCCGAAGATCGCCGAACCGTAGACGCCGTCATCGCCCTCGTTCTCGGTGATGGTCTGCACGTCGGCGAGGTACTCGTCCCACGTCGCCGGCGGCTCGGTGATGCCGTTCCGCTCGAGGATCTCCTTGTTGTAGAAGAGCACGTGGGTGTCGCCGTCGAAGGGCAGTCCGTACCGGCGGTCGCCGACCAGCGTGTACGGGTCGTTGATCGACGGGATGAAGTCGTCCTCCTCGAGCGAGGGGGTGTCGGCGATCCAGTCGGTGAGGTCCTGGATCGACCCGCCCTCGGCGAGGTCGCCGATCGAGACGTACCACGGGGCCGCGACGTCGAAGGTATTCGCGCCCGACTGCTGGTCGAGGGCGAGGGTCGAGCCGATCTCGTCGTAGGGCACGATCGTGAGGTTCACCTCGGCGCCGGTCTCCTCTTCGAAGTGCTCCTTGAGCCAGTTGCCGGCGCCCTCGTGCGAGGTGATGAGCAGGGCGTTGAGGGTCTGACCGGAGAAGTCGCCGTCGGCACCGGACGATCCGGACTCGGGCGCCTGCGCCGCGCAGCCCGCGATGACGATCGTCGCGGCGGTGAGGCCGGCGGCACCGAGAAGGATGCGGCGACCGCCGCGGCTCGGAAGAAGGGACATGGGGGCTCCTCAGGCTTCGGGTCGGGGAAGCAGATCGGCGCTCACGCTAGGGCGTGGCAGCCGCATCGCGCACGATGCGCGTAACAGTGGGTCGCACCGTGACCGATTGTGTCGCCGCGCTCAGCGGCGGCCGCGAAGACCGGACTATGGTCGCGTCGTCCCCGACCTTCTGAGGAGCACCGTGTCACGTCGCATCATCCTGAACGCCTTCGACATGACGTGCGTGACCCACCAGGCTCCGGGACTCTGGCGGCACCCCGACAACCAGGCCGATCGCTACCACGATCTCGACTACTGGGTCGATCTGGCGAAGACCCTCGAGCGGGGAAAATTCGACGCGATCTTCATCGCCGACGTGCTGGGCACCTATGACGTCTACCGCGACTCGGCGGCCACGGCGCTGGGCGACGCGACGCAGGTTCCGCTGGGCGACCCGGTCGTGCAGATCTCCGCGATGGCGCACGCCACCGAGCACCTCGGATTCGGAGTCACGGTCGCCACCACCTACGAACAGCCGTACGCACTCGCCCGGCGCTTCTCGACCCTCGATCACTTCACCCGCGGACGCGTGGGATGGAACGTCGTCACGAGCTACCTCGACTCCGCCGCCCGCAACCTCGGGCTCGACACCCTCATCGCGCACGACGACCGATACGAGATCGCCGAGGAGTTCCTCGACGTCACGTACAAGCTGTGGGAGGGCTCCTGGGAAGACGACGCAGTGCTGCGCGACCGGGAGTCCGGGGTGTTCGCGGATGCCGCGCGCGTGCATCCGATCGGCCACGACGGCCGGCACTACCGGGTCCCCGGCATCCACCTCGCCGAGCCCAGTCCGCAGCGCACCCCCGTGATGTTCCAGGCGGGCGCATCGCCCCGGGGCAGGCAGTTCGCCGCGAAACACGGCGAGGCGATCTTCATCAACGGGCTGCGGCCCGAGGCGACACGTCCGGTCACGGATGACATCCGCGACCGCGCGGAGGCGCTCGGGCGCCCGCGCGACTCGGTCAAGATCCTCACCCTCGTCACCGTGATCGTCGCTGCCACCGACGAGGAGGCCCAGGCTCAGCTCGCGGACTACCGCCGCTACGTCTCGGTCGAGGGCGCACTCGCGCTCTACGCCGGGTGGACCGGACTCGACCTGTCGCAGTACGACCCGGACGTGCCGCTCGAGTACGTCGACACGGATGCAGGGCGATCCGCCCTGTCGGTGTTCACCAAGGCCGACCCCGAGCGCAAGTGGACGCCCCGCGACATCGCGCACTACGTCGGCATCGGCGGCATCGGACCCGTCATCGTGGGCGGGCCGCAGACGGTCGCCGACGAACTGGAGCGCTGGGTCGAGGTCGGCGGTGTCGACGGCTTCAACCTCGCCTACGTCGTGACACCCGGCTCGTTCGAGGACATCGTCGAGCACCTCGTGCCGGAGCTGCGCCGCCGGGGCCGCACCTGGGACGACTACCCCGAGGGCACCCTGCGCGGGCGTCTCAGCGGCGACGGCTCCCCCGTCGTTCCGGAGTGGCACCCGGCGCACGCGTATCGCGGCGCCTACGTCGGCGGCG
>NZ_DALZXX010000035.1:2256-22582 GCF_031988965.1 Microbacterium sp. | reverse complement strand
ATACGTCATCCGGGCCCTCGCCGACGCCACGGGCGACTGGTCGTTCGAGACGCGGTCGACCGCGCGGTCGCTCGACGGCCTGCGCGGCACGATCACGGTGGTCCCCGCCGCCGACGGTGCACACGGCCCCGTGCGGGTCGACGGCTTCCACTTCCGGCACGCGGACGGCACGCGGCACCGCCCTCTCGGCACCACCGCGTACGCATGGACCCATCAGCCCGACGAACTGCAGGAGCAGACTCTGGCGACCCTCGCCGAGGCGCCCTTCACGAAGATGCGGATGTGCGTCTTCCCGAAGTCGTACCTCTACAACGCGAACGAGCCGGCGGACTTCCCCTTCCCCGGTTCGCTCGCCGAGGGCTTCGACCTCGAGCGCTTCGACCCCGCGCACTTCCGGCGTCTCGAGGATCGGATCCTGCGTCTCGCCGCTCTGGGCATCGAAGCCGATCTCATCCTCTTCCACGCCTACGACCGCTGGGGCTTCGCCGATCTCGGGCCCGCGGTCGACGAGCGCTACCTGCGGTACGCGGTGCGCCGCCTGTCGGGCTTCGCGAACGTGTGGTGGTCGATGGCCAACGAGTACGACCTGCTCTGGGCCAAGGACACCGCCGACTGGGAGCGCCTTGCGGCCGTGGTGGGCGAGGAGGATGCGTTCGGCCACCTCAACTCCATCCACAACTGCCGCCCCTTTTACGACTACTCGGCGCCGTGGATCACGCACGTGAGCATCCAGCGCGTCGATGTGTACCGCACGGCGGAGAACACCGACGAGTGGCGGGAGCGCTGGGGGAAGCCCGTCGTGATCGACGAGTGCGCCTACGAGGGCGACATCGATCAGGGCTGGGGGAACATCACCGGGGAGGAGATGGTCCGTCGGTTCTGGGAGGGCGCCGTGCGCGGCGGGTACGTCGGCCACGGCGAGACGTATCTGCCGTCGGCGCTCGGGCTCGACGACGAGATCCTCTGGTGGTCGAAGGGCGGAGTGCTGCACGGCTCGTCGCCCGACCGCATCCGCTTCCTCGAGGAGCTTCTCGCCGAGGCCCCCGACGGCGTCTGGGATCCGCTGCCCGGCGACTGGGACGTGCCATGGGGCGGGGTGGCGGGCGAGCTGCGCGTCGGCTACTTCGGCTTCAACCGCCCGCGGTTCCGCAACGTCCTGCTCGACGACGGCGCGTGGACGATCGACGTCATCGACACCTGGAACATGACCGTCGACCGCCTGCCCGGGGTGCACGGCGCCGGATCCGTGCGCGTCGAGCTTCCCGGCCGTCCGTTCATGGCCGTGCGCGTCTCACGGGCCTGAGCCGCGCGGCCGGCCCGAGACCGGACGATGTACGCACGAGGGGCGCCGGAGCCGAAGCCCCGACGCCCCTCGTGAGGCGATCGACTCAGAAGTCGAAGTCGCCGATGTTGTCCGCGTTGAACTCGAACGGGTCTCCGAGCAGCACGACGCCGTCGGCGCCGACCGTGTACTCACCCAGGTCGCCCGCGTCGAAGGTGTCGCCCTCTTCGCCGGTGATGTCGCCTTCGATCAGCGCCTTCGACGCGAATGCCGCCAGGTAGCCGAGGTCGGCCGGGTTCCACAGCGCGAATGCGGTGACGGTGCCGTCTTCGACGTACTCGCGCATCTGGTTCGGCGTGCCGAGACCGGTGATCGCGACCTTGCCCTTGTAGTCCGAGGTCGACACGTAGCGTGCCGCAGCGGCGATGCCGACCGTCGTGGGCGAGATGATGCCCTTCAGGTTCGGGTGGCTCTGCAGCAGAGCGGCGGTCTTGTCGAACGAGGTCTGGTCGTCGTCGTCACCGTAGACGGTCTCGACGATGGTGATGTCGGGGTAGTCGCTGGCGACGTATTCCTTCATCAGGTCGATCCAGGCGTTCTGGTTGGTCGCGTTGGCGGACGCCGACAGGATCGCGACCTCGCCGGCTCCACCGATCTGGTCGGCGATCAGGTCGACCTGCACCTTGGCGATTCCCTCGGAGTCGGCCTGGTTGATGAACAGGTCGCGGCACTCGGGGTTGGTGTCGGAGTCGAAGGTGACGACCTTGACGCCGGCGTCGCGGGCCTCGTTCAGCGCGTCGCAGATCGCCTTCGGGTCGTTGGCCGAGACGACCAGCGCACCGACCGCCTGCTGCGTCGCGGTGTTGATGTAGCTGACCTGAGCGTCAGGCGTGGCCTCGGCCGGGCCGACCTCGGCGAACGTGCCGCCGAACTCGTCGACGGCGGTCTTGCCGCCCTCGCTCGAGGTGTCGAAGTACGGGTTGCCGAGGTTCTTGGGCAGGAACGTGATCGCGAGGTTGTCGGATCCGCCCTCACCGCCGGAGCCGGAGCCACCCGAGCCGCCGCTCGTGTCGGCGCAGCCGGTCAGTACGAGCGCGGCGGCCACGGCCACGGCCGCGAACCCCGCGATCTTCTTGCGTGCAAACATCATTGTTCTTCCTTTCGTGATGATCACCGCTGGCGGGCGCCGTCGGCGAGAGACTGCTTCATGGTGCGGGAGAGGGTGCGACGCGGAGGGGCGGACCCGCCTTGGCGCGGACGCGCTGCGCCCAGGCGAGGATGCTGGCTGCGACGACCGAGAAGATCAGCAGACCGCCCGTGATGATGTTGATGACGTCGGAGGTGACGCCGGCGAGGCGCAGGCTGCTGCCGAGCACTCCGATGAGCAGCACCGCGGCGACGACGCCGTGCAGGTGCCCTCGGCCTCCGAAGACCGAGACTCCTCCGAGCACGACCGCTGCGATGACCTGCAGCTCGAGCCCGGTGGCGTTGTCACCTCGGGCACTGCCGAAGCGCAGCGTGTAGAAGATGCCGGCGAAGGCGGCGACGACACCCGAGAGCACGAACAGGATGAACTTCGTGCGCTCGACGTTCACGCCCGAGAACCGTGCGGCGTCCTTCGAGAGTCCGATCGCGAAAACGCCCCGACCGAACGGCGTGAAGTGCAGCAGCACGACGAACAGCACGAGCAGGATCAGGAACGGGATCACGATGTACGGGATCGTCGTGCCGGCGATCTTCGCCTTCGCGAGGGCCGTCCACGTCTCTGGGAAATCGGTGACGGCGGTGGTGCCGAGCAGACCCACGGCAAGACCGCGGAAGAGCGCGAGGGTACCGATGGTGACGGCCAGCGACGGCAGACCGACGATCGTCACCAGGAATCCGTTGAACGCTCCCCCGACCACACCGACGAGCAGCGCGACGAGGGCCGCGACCTCGAACGGCGCACCGGATTCGGTGAGCACACCCGTGACCACACTGGCGAGACCGACCATGGAGCCGACCGAGAGGTCGATCTCCCCAGTGATCATGACGAGGGTCATGGGCAGGGCGATCAGGAGGATCGGCGCGACGTCGAGCAGCAGGTAGTTCGCTGTGATGGGCTGCGCGAACCCGCGGATGGTGACGGCGGCGACGATCGTCACGAGCACCAGCAGAGCGATGATCGCGAACTCGCGGTTGATGAAGATGCGTCGCCAGAGCGGACGGTCGTAGTCGCGGATGATGCGCGTCGACGCGGTCGTCGTTGTCGTGGTCATGATTCGTCCCTCGCCTCGATGAGCTGGCGTCTCTGTCTGACCGCGAGCACCCGGTCGAGCACGATGGCCCCGATGATGAGCACGCCGACGACGGCACGCTGCCAGAAGTCCGGGATGCCGAGAATGGGCAGTGCGCGGTTGATGGTCATCAGGAGCATCGCGCCGATCGCGGCACCCCAGACCGTGCCGACGCCGCCGGTGATCGCGATGCCGCCGATGACGGCTGCTCCGACCGCATCCAGCTCCCAGCCGCTGCCGGCCTGTGAGCTGATGGATCCGTAGCGAGCGGCGTAGAAGACGCCGGCGAGACCGGCGAGCGCACCGGAGAGGATGAACGCCGAGAGCACGCGGCGGGTGACCTTGAGGCCGTACAGCTCTGCCGCCGAGGGGTCGGATCCGATCGCGTAGTACTCGCGGCCGCCGCGGGTGTTGCGCAGGTACCAGGCCGCGAGCGCGAGCACGATCACCGCGATGATCGACAGCACGGGGATGAACAGGATCTGCTGCGTGCCGAGCCCGAGGAAGTCCTTGGGCATGTCGGAGGCGTTGATGCGATCGCTGCCGGTCCACAGCACGTTGATGCCGCGGTAGGCATACAGGGTGCCGAGGGTGATCACCATCGCCGGCACCTTCGCGAACGCCACCAGCGCACCGTTGACGAGCCCCAGGAACGCACCGAGCAGCACGGCCGCGATCACGACGACGACGATCGGGATGCCGGGGACGTCGACGAACAGCCGACCGGTCAGATAGGCGGTCAGCCCCATCACGGACCCGACGGAGAGGTCGACGTTGCGCGTGATGATGACGATGGCCTGACCGACCGCGACCAGCATGAGGATCGACGGCGTCAGCAGCAGGTCGCGCCAGCCGTCGGCGCTGAACAGGAAGTTCGGGTTCTTCACGGTCGCGGCGATCACGACGAGCACGAGGGCGGCGAGGATGCCGAACTCCCGCGCCCGGCCGACTCCGCCGAAGGACTTCTTGGCCGCGGCGGGCGCGGGGGCGATGGTGGTGGCGCTCATGCGTGCAGCTCCGATGAATGGGTGGCGGCGAACATCACGTTCTCGCTGGTGGCCTCGGCCCGGGAGATCTCGGCGGTGATGCGGCCTTCCCGCATCACGAGCACGCGGTCCGCCATTCCGAGGACCTCGGGCAGCTCGGACGAGATCATCAGGATCCCCATGCCCTCGCCGGCGAGCTGCGAGAGGAGGCGGTGCACCTCGGACTTGGTGCCGACGTCGATGCCTCGGGTCGGCTCGTCGATGATCAGCACGCGCGGGTCGGTGGCCAGCCACTTGGCCAGCACGACCTTCTGCTGGTTGCCTCCGGAGAGGGTGGATGCCACGGTGTCGAGCGCGTGGGTCTTGACCTCGAGGCGGGATGCCCACTCCTTCGCGGCACGGTTCTCGATGCCGCTGGTGATGAGTCCCCACTTCGACAGGCGCCGGCGGATCGCCAGCGTGATGTTGCCACCCACGCCCGCGTCGATCACGAGTCCCTGCTTGCGGCGATCCTCGGGCACGAGCGCGAGTCCGCTGCGCATGGCGGCGGTGGGGTTGCGGCGGGCGACGGCTGCTCCCAGCATCCGCACCTCCCCCTCGTTGTACGGGTCGACACCGAAGACCGCGCGGGCGACTTCGGATCGCCCTGCTCCGACGAGCCCGGCCAGGGCGACGATCTCGCCCGCGCGCACCGTGAAGGAGATGTCGTGGAAGACGCCGGGGCGGGTGAGCCCGGTGACCTCGAGCAGCGGCTCGCCGATCGAGGCCTCCTGCTTCGGGAAGAGCTCGGTGACGTCGCGGCCCACCATCTGACGCACCAGATCGTCGACCGTGGTCTCGGCGATGGGCGTGGTGTCGATGTAGGCGCCGTCGCGCATGACGGTGACCGTGTCGCACAGATCGAAGACCTCATCGAAGCGGTGCGAGATGAAGAGGATCGCGCGACCCTCGTCGCGGAGGCTCCGCGCGACGGCGAACAGGCGGTCGACCTCGACACCGCTGAGTGCGGCGGTCGGCTCGTCCATGATCAGCACGCTCGCATCGAGGGAGATCGCCTTCGCGATCTCGATGATCTGCTGGTCGGCGATCGACAGACCCTCGGTGATGCGGTCGGGGTCGAGTGCGACGCCCAGGCGGCGGAAGATCCGGTCGACCTCGGTGCGCATGGCCTTGCGGTCGATGCGTCCGAGGAATCCGGTGGGCTGACGGCCCATGAAGATGTTCTCGGTCACCGACAGGTCGGGGAACAGCGTGGGCTCCTGGTAGATGACCGCGATGCCCGCGCCCTTCGACTGGGCGGTGCTGGTGAAGTCGACATCCTCGCCGTGCAGGCGGAAGTCGCCGGAGTCACGACGGTAGAGCCCGGCCATGATCTTCACGAGCGTCGACTTGCCCGCGCCGTTCTCGCCGATGAGGGCGTGGATCGACCCCGAGCGAAGCGTGAGGCTGCCCGAGCGGAGGGCGACGACGGGTCCGAAGGACTTGACGACCCGATGAAGCTCGAGAGCGGTGGGGGGAGCGCTGCGGGCGGAGGCTGCGTCTACCACTGGCTTTCCTCTCCGTTGAGGGGGATGATGATCGGAATGAACTGTACCTGAATCGATTCAAGCTCGTTTCAGGCTAGTGTATGTGATGCCGGTCTCAGGTCAAGCCCTGATGCCGAAGCGTGATCCGCCCGACGACGAGAGGACAGCCGAATGCCGGTCAGCATCCGCGATGTCGCCGTCCTCGCGGGCGTCTCGGTGGGCACCGTCTCCAACGTCCTGAACCGACCCGACGAGGTCTCCAGCGACTCGGTCGAACGCGTGACGAAGGCGATCGACGAGCTCGGCTACGTGCGCAACGACGCGGCCCGCAAGCTTCGCGCCGGGGTCAGCACGACCGTGGGATTCGTCGTGCTCGACGGCCAGAATCCCTTCTACAACGACGTGGTGCGCGGTGCTGAGGACGAGGCGTCGAGCCACGGCATCGCGATCCTCTACGGCAACACCGATGAGGACCCCTCCCGCGAGAAGGTCTATCTCGACCTGTTCCGCGAGCAGCAGGTGCGCGGCCTGCTCATCGCCCCCTACGGCGACGTGATGACGCAGCTGCGTCGGTTCCGCGCGAGCGGCATCGCCACCGTGCTCGTCGACCGATTCAGCGCCGACAGCGGCTTCTCCTCCGTCTCCGTCGACAGCGTCGCCGGAGGACGACTGGCGGTCGAGCACCTGATCGAGGGCGGGCGCCGTCGCATCGCGTTCGTCGGCGGTCCGTTCGACATCCGTCAGGTCACCGACCGCCTCGCCGGCGCGCGTGCCGCCGCCGAGAACGCAGCCGTGCACGTCGATCTCGAGGTCGTCCCGACCTCGGCCATGACCGTCGAAGAGGGTGTCGCCGCGGGGACACGACTGCTCACACGCCCGCGCCGCGAGTGGCCGGATGCACTCTTCGCCGCCAACGACCTGCTGGCCCTCGGGCTGCTCCAGTCTCTCGTCTCGGGCGGTCGCGTGCTCGTTCCCGACGAGATCGCGCTGATCGGGTTCGACGACAACCCGTTCGCGGCGGCCGCCGCCGTGCCACTGTCGTCGATCCGCCAGCCCAGCCGCATGATCGGCCGCACCGCGCTGCGCATCGTGCTCGAAGAGGCGGCCGACCCCGAAAGCATCCCGCGGCAGACCGTGTTCCCGCCCGAGCTCATCGTGCGGCGCTCGACCGGGGGCTGACCGCGCGACTGAGCGCATCACCGCTTTCGAATGGTAAGCGCTTTCCGCTACGATGGGCGGAACCGGAAGGCGAATCGCGATGATGCATGACGTTCTGCTCGTAGGCGCTCGGGGATACGGCGCCTCACACCTGCGCACCCTCGAGCGACTGTCCGACCGCGCACGGCTCATCGCCGTCGCCGACCCCTCGGGGCCGCCTGAGGAGGGGTACGGATCGGACGTCCCGGCGTACCCCAGCCTGAGCACCGCACTGTCGGCGGGCATGCGCCCCGATGTCGTGATCATCGCGACCCCCACCGGCACCCATCACGCCCTCGCACTCGCCGCACTCCAGGCCGGCGCAGACGTCTATCTCGAGAAGCCCCCCGTCGCCACGATGGCACAGTTCCTCGAGCTCCTCGATGCGCAGCAGGACGCAGGGCGCAGTGTGCAGATCGGCTTCCAGAGTTTCGGGTCGCACGCCCTCGACGAGATCGCCGCGCTCGGCACACCGACCTCGGTCGCCACCTGGGCGACCTGGTCGCGAGACGCCGCCTATTGGACGAGGTCGGCATGGGCGGGCAGGCGGATGCTCGACGGGACCCCCATCGTCGACGGCGTCATCACCAACCCGCTCGCCCACGCCGTGGCCACCGCGCTGCGGGTCGCGGGTGCCCGTCGCCGCGAAGATGTGCAGCGCGTGGAGCTCGAGCTCTACCGCGCGAACGACATCGAGGCCGACGACACGTCGAGCGTGCGCGTGACCCTCCGAGACGGACTCCTCGTCACCGCAGCGCTCACTCTCGCGAGCCCCGAGCAGACAGCCCCGATGATCGAGGTGCGAACGGCCGATGCCGAGGTGCTCTTCGGATACACCTCCGACGACCTGCGGTACCCCGACGGTCGCGTCGCGCACACCGGTCGAACCGATCTCGTCGAACAGCTTCTCGACCACCGCGAGTCCGGCGTCGCGCTGTCCTCGCCGCTGGTCGAGGCCGGCGCCTTCATGGCGGTACTCGAGGCCGTGCGCACGGCTCCGGACCCCATCCCGGTTCCCGCGTCCGCCATCACGGTCATCACGGACCGCCCGTCTCCGCTCGCCACGATCGACGGCATCGAGGACGTCGTGGAGCGGGCTGCGCGCTCCGGAGCCCTGTTCAGCGAGGTCGGTGCCGCCTTCGCGCGCTGAGCCGCCCCGAGTCGGGCGCTGCGACGCGCGATGCGCGATCGCCTCAGTAAGGCCGGGCGATCGGGCGCAGCATGCCCGCGTACGAGACCGAGGGCCAGCGATCGTCGACCGTGAGCGCCTCCCAGCCCTCCGCGCCTCGCAGCATCGTGTCTTCGACCTTGACGCCGGGGGCGGAGGGATTCCAGGCGAACGCCTGGTTCTCGACCAGGAGGTCGCGGGTGGATGCGGTCGCGCGCGGGTCTCGTCCGGCGTAGCCCGCAGGGCCGCCCTGGTGATGCCGCCGCCACTCCCCGGAATCGAACCCGAATCGCTCATACGCGGAGCAGCCGGCGGCGAAGGCCTCGTCGAGTCGAGCTCCTGGCGCCGAGGCGTCGAGGAATGCGCGCTCGACGGCGAGGATCGGCTCGTCGTCGACCCCGGCTCCGATCCAGCGCGTGGCGTTCGCGATCAACCCTTCGCGACGGCCGCACACCACGATCATGGCTCGCTCGCCCAGCTGTGCCGAGGTGGGCAGTGGATGCCGATACGAGACACGACCCGCGCCGGTCACGAGCACGACCAGCGGGTCGATGCCCCGTGAGACGAGTCCGGCGGCGACGAGGGAGGCGATCTCCCATTCACTCTGCTCCGGCCCCACGTCGCCCACCACGGCGTCGGTGACCGCACGCGCGACGTCGCGACCGAGCATGCGGTAACGCGAGATCTCGGCCGACAGCATCGGTGCCCGCGCTGCTCGCAGCTCGCCGGCGACCGCCGCCTCACCCACAGCGGATGCCGATCCCGCGTCCTCCGCCGCCGCGACCGCCGGCGGGATCCACCACGGCACACGCACGATGCGAGCGGCGT
This sequence comes from Microbacterium sp., assembly GCF_031988965.1. Classification (GTDB taxonomy): domain Bacteria; phylum Actinomycetota; class Actinomycetes; order Actinomycetales; family Microbacteriaceae; genus Microbacterium. Next base: position 13,319 of record NZ_DALZXX010000035.1, on the reverse strand, counting down.
CCGACGGCAGAAGCTCCTCGGCGATCAGCCGATCCGCCTCGTTGTCCGCGACGAACAGCGTGTCCCCCTCGGAGTCCGCCCGCACCGCCAGCACCGGCGGCCCCGCCAGGGACACATGCGTGCGCACCCCTTCGAGATACCACGACACCGCCTCGTGAGATGTGAGCAGGATCGGTGCCCCGGCGCCCCGCCGTACGCGCGCCACTCTCTCCTGCTTCTCGATACGATCCTTAGACGACCCGACCATGAGAACTCCTAGCAAACGTTTTCTCACATATGACCACATCCGCCACCGTTGGCGAAAGAGGGGATCCGGATGGCACGCTCCACCCGAGCAGGCATCACCGACGTCGCGAAGCTCGCCGGGGTGTCTCTCTCGACCGTCTCCCGCGCCATGAACGGCAACCCGACCGTCGACCCGGTGCTCGCCGAACGCGTCCAGGCCGCAGCCGCCGAGCTCGGCTACACGGCGAACCCCCTGGCTCGCAGTCTCGTGCTCGGACAGACGCAGACGGTGTCGGTCATGATCCCCGATCTCGCCAACCCCACCTTCCAGGCGATCCTGCACGGTCTCAGCCGCGCAGCGGCGGCGGACGGCTATCACGTGCTCATCTCCGACAGCGCGGAGCAGGTCGGCGATGAGGTCGCGCTGTCCACGACCACACGTCGGCGCACCGACGGAGTGATCCTCTGCGCGCCGCGACTCCCCCAGAGCGAACTGTCGGCGCTGTTGCCGTCGCTCGCGCCGGCCGTCGTGATCAACCGCCCTCCGCAGGTCGACGTGCCGACGGTCGCCGCGGACTACGGCGCCGCGATGACCGAGCTGATCACCCACCTGCATGATCTCGGTCACCGACGGATCGCGTTCCTCTCGGGAGCTGTCGCGAGTGCGTCCGGCGAGGCACGCGCGCGGGCGATCGCGAATGCGGAACGGCTCGGCGACCTCGAGTTCGTCGAGATCCCCGCAGGCGTCGACTTCGACAGCGGTGCCGCTGCGGCCGATGCGGTCATCGACAGCGGCGCGACAGCCGCACTGGCGTTCAATGATCTGGTCGCCATGGGTCTGCTGTCGGCGGTGACGACCCGCGGCCTCACGGTGCCCGGGGATCTTTCGATCACCGGCTTCGATGACATCCCGTTCGCCGCGTACACGACACCTCCGCTCACGACGGCGACCGTGCCCGCCGCAGAGATCGGGCGCCTGGCCTGGGACGCCATGCACGCACTGCTCACCGGTGGCAAGCCCGTGGCCTCCGCGACGTTCACGCCGAAGGTCGTCGTGCGCGCGAGCACAGGACCCGTCCGGCGCTGAGCCCGAACTCCACGCGGCGGGCCGAGCGCTCTCGCGAGAGAGCGCAGATCCCCGCAAAGGCGTGCTCGTGACTGCCTGTTGTCGAGTCCGGTGACCCGTGCTAACCTCGGGAAACGTTTCCTCGGGGAAACGCTTTCTCTGCGAATCCCCACCCGAGCTCGATGACGAGAACAGGAAGGCGCACCGATGGTGAGCGTTGACGCGACGGCAGGGCAGACGCTCGCCACGTACAGGAAACGCCCGTGGTGGCAGAGCATCTGGCGCCAGCGGGCACTGTATCTGATGGCCCTCCCCGGCATCGCCTACTTCATCGTCTTCAAGTACGTGCCGATGGGCGGCCTGGTCATCGCCTTCCAGGACTACTCGCCGTTCCGCGGCATCGCGGGCAGCCCGTGGGTGGGCTTCGACCACTTCATCAGGTTCTTCAGCGAGAGCACGTTCGTGATGCTGCTCGTCAACACGGTGACCGTGTCGGTGCTGCTGCTGGTCTTCGCGTTCCCGATCCCGATCATCCTCGCGCTGATGCTGAACGAGCTGCGCTCCAAGCTCTTCCAGCGCAGCATCCAGACGGTCATCTACCTGCCCCACTTCATGTCGTGGGTCATCGTCGTCTCGCTGTTCTACGTGCTGCTGACCACCGACGGCGGCAGCATCAACGCCCTGCTCGAGTCCTGGGGCATGCAGGCGGTGCCGTTCCTCACCGACCCCGACTGGCTCCGACCGCTGTACACGATCCAGGAGATCTGGAAGACGGCCGGCTGGGGCACGATCATCTACCTCGCCGCGATGACCGGTGTCGACATGGAACTGTACGAGGCCGCCGAACTCGACGGCGCCGGTCGCTGGCTGCAGACCTGGCACATCACGCTGCCGGCGATCCGCCCGACGATCATCGTGATGTTCATCCTCGCGATCGGCGATTTCCTCGAGCTCGGATTCGAGCACATGTTCCTGATGCTGAACTCACTCAACCGCGAGGTCGGCGAGATCTTCGACACCTACGTGTACACCGCCGGAATCCAGAACGGCCAGCTGAGCTATGCGACCGCGGTCGGCCTGTTCAAGGGTCTCGTGGGGCTCATCCTCGTCATCGGCGCCAACAAGCTGGCCAAGAAGCTGGGCGAAGAGGGCGTGTACTGATGTTCTCGTACGAGGCGTTCATGCGCCTGAACCTGTTCCTCCGCGCGGTCTACCGGGTCGCGTACCTGAACCTGCTCTGGGTCGCCGCGACCGTGCTCGGGCTCGTCGTCTTCGGCATCGGTCCCGCCTCATACGCCGTCGCCGCGTACATCGACGGCTGGTTCCGCCGGGGCGAGACCCCTCCGGTCACGGCCGCGTTCATCGGTCACCTGCGTGCGCGCTACTGGCCGGCCACGGCGATGGGCGGCATCCTGCTCGCCGCGAGCGCGATCGTCGTCACCAACATCTTCACCGGCGCCAGCTGGCTGCTGCAGTTCGTCAACGTCGTCGCACTCGTCGTGATCGGCATCATCGCGGCATACGTCTTCCCGGTGATGGCGGCCACCGACATCCGCGGCCTCCATCGCCAGATCGTCGCCGCACTGCTGATCGGCCTCGGCTCGCTGCACTGGACGATCGTCGCCACCGCCGCGGTCGCCGCAGTCGTGTGGCTGCTCGCCTCGTTCGCCCTGCCGATCCTCGTGCTCTTCGGCATCGGCATCCCCGCCGCCGCGATCGGCGGCGTCACCCGCAGCATCTTCGGCAGGCTCGCCGCCGAAGAGTCACAGACCTCACCCCCCACGCCGCGCGAAACCTCGCCGGCCCGTCTGCACCTTGCGAGAGGAAGATCACAATGAGGAATCACTCCAGGCTCGGAATCGCCGTCGCTTCCGTCACCGTCGCAGCACTCGCGCTCACCGCGTGCGGCGCGTCGGGCGAAGCGACGGGAGACGGCGGTGGCGATGTGAAGCCCGCCGAGAGCGTCACCTGGATGACGATGCTCCACACGCCCACGACGCCGGAGTCCGACGGTCCGATCCAGGCGGCGCTCGAGGAGTACACCGGCACGGAGCTCAACTTCCAGTGGGTGCCCGATGCGTCGAAGGACGAGAAGATCAACGCCGCACTCGCGTCGGACACACTCGCCGACATCACCTCGATCACGAACACGACGAACACGTCGGTGCGCCAGGCGCTGCGGTCCGGTCAATTCTGGGACGTCGAGAAGTACCTGGAGGACTACCCGAACCTGTCGCAGATCGACGAGCAGACGATCGCCTCGGCCCGCATCGACGGCCACCTGTACGGCGTGCCGTTCCAGAAGCCGAAGGCCCGCTACGGCGTGCTGATCCGGCAGGACTGGCTCGACAACCTGGGCCTCGAGACGCCGCACACCATCGAGGAGCTCAGCGAGGTCGCGGTGGCCTTCGCGACACAGGATCCCGACGGCAACGGCCAGAACGACACCACCGGCTTCATCGATCGGCTCGAGAGCTTCAAGCTCGGCTTCAAGTCGCTGGCCGGTCACTTCGGCGCCGGCAACAACTGGACCGTCACGGATGACGACGAGGTCGTCCCGTCCTTCCAGACCGACGAGTTCAAGGAGGCCATGGAGTGGTACCGCGGCCTGTACGAGCAGGGGGCGGTGAACGGCGAGTTCGTGACGATGCAGAAGCAGAATCAACAGGACGCGATCGCCCAGGGCAAGGGCGGCATCGTCGTGACGGGTCTGTTCGAAGCGAAGAACTACATGAACCTCGCCCTGAACGCGGACCCGAACACGCCCATGGCATGGGCGCTCGTCAACGACATGACCTTCGAGGACGTGCCCCGTCGCACCCTTTCGGACACGGGAGGCGGCTTCGGCGGCTGGCTTGCGCTGTCGACCACGCAGGTGAAGGACGAGGCGGAGCTCAAGTCGATCCTCGCCTTCATCGACAAGCTGCTCGACGAAGAGGCATTCGCACTCATGACCAACGGCATCGAGGGCGAGCACTACACCGTCGACGGCGAGGGCGTCGTCTCGATCACGGACCAGGCCAAGTGGGAGCAGGAGGTGCAGCCCTACAACTCGTCGCGGCCCTCCGACATCGTCACGACGTTCAAGAGCTCCGCGCCGTATGTCGACGAGGGCAACGAGAAGATCGCCGAGAACGCCGAGTTCGCCGTCGTCGACCCGACGCAGCCGCTGACCTCGACGGCATTCGATCAGAGCTGGTCGACCATCCAGCAGGCCGCGAACGACGCCTACAACAAGTACATGGTCGGGCAGATCGACATGGACGGCTACGAGGCCGCGATCGACAAGCTCGGCGGGCAGGGACTCGACACGATCATCGAAGAGTTCACCGCCTCGTACTCCGAGAGCAAGTGACATGAACGGAATGCAGGTGCAGAGCAGCGAGAGCAGTGTCGTGCGTGCCACGCGCGCACTCCAGGACGCCATCGATCGGGCGGCCGACGCGGGCGGTGGACGCGTCAGCGTCGCCCCCGGCGTGCACGAGACCGGTGCTCTGCGCCTGCGTTCCCATGTGGAACTTCATCTCGAGGCGGGGGCCGTGCTCCGGTTCGTGGCCGACCCCGCCCTGTATCCCCCGGTCGCCGCCCGCTGGGAGGGCGCCGACACCGTCATCCACTCCCCGTGCATCTACGCGCGGGATGCCGTCGACGTCGCGATCACCGGCCGTGGTCAGATCGACGGCGGCGGCGCCTGGTGGTGGGACGCGTTCCGTGCCGGCGACCTCGCGCACCCGCGTCCGACCCTGATCGGCCTGCACGGGTGCACCGGAGTCGAGATCTCGGGCGTCACGCTTCGCGACTCCCCCGCCTGGACCCTGCACCCGCTGCTCTGCGACGACGTGCGCATCACGGGCATCCGCATCATCAATCCGCCAGACTCGCCCAACACCGACGGCATCGACCCGGAGTCGTGCCGGAACGTGCGCATCAGCGACTGCCACATCGACGTCGGCGACGACTGCATCGCGATCAAGGCCGGCAGCGAGGGTTCGCCCGATCGCGTGCCGTGCGAGAACATCGCGATCACGAACTGCACCATGATCCACGGCCACGGAGGCGTCGTGATCGGCAGCGAGATGTCGGGCGGTGTGCGCGGAGTGGTGATCTCGAACTGCGTCTTCCAGGGCACCGACCGCGGCATCCGCATCAAATCTCGGCGCGGACGCGGCGGCACCGTCGCCGACGTGCGGGTGTCGAACATCGTGATGGACCACGTCATGTGCCCGCTCGTGATCAATCCCTTCTACTTCTGCGGCCCCGACGGCAAGCTGCCGATCGTCTCGGATCGCACGCCGCAGCCGGTCGACGAGGGCACTCCTCGGTTCCGCGGCATCCACCTGTCTCACATCACCGCGACGAACGTGCAGTCCTGCGCGGCGTTCATCTCGGGTCTCCCCGAGGCTCCACTCGACGACGTCACTCTCGACCACGTGAGCATCTCGTTCGCGCCGGATGCCGAGCCTGCCGTCCCGGCCATGGCCGACGGCGTGCCCGCGATGGCCGCAGCGGGGATCCAGGCGCAGTTCGCGACCGGCCTGCACATCTCAGGCCTTCGCCTCGACGGGGTGATCGGCCCCGAGCTCGTGGCCGACGACTCGGTGGAGGTGACGCGATGACCGCCACAGCGATCCGCGAGACCGAGGCCGCCGCTCCCCCGTTCCGGCGCCGAGCCGAGCTCATCATCGCCGGCATCGGCCTGGCAGCGGCCGCCGTACTGCAGGGCGGCTTCGCCCTCGTGATCACTCGCAGCGACGAGGCCACACTGCAATCGACCATCGTCCCCGCCGTGCGTGCCGCGGGGCTCGACCTGGCCGAGGCCGATGCGCATGTCGTGTTGCACACCATGGCCGCGTGGTTCGGGTTCTCGTTCATCGTGGTCGCCCTGTGCACGGCGATCGGCTTCTTCTTCGCCCGCCTGCGCCCACGGCGCCGAGCGACCGGCCTGTGCTTCCTCGCCGCGGGGCTGGCCTGCCTGCTCGGCACGCAGTTCGTCCTGTACCCGGTCGCCTTCTTCTTCCTCATCGCCGCCGCACTGTTCGCCGTGCGCACCGCCACCCCTCGGAGTCCGTCATGACCAGCACCCTGCCCCGCGTCGACGACGCCACTGTTCCGATCCGCGTCCGCGAGGCCGCGCGCAAGCGCCGCTCGATCACGCCCGGACGCCGCGTGTTCATGGTGGTCAATGCGGCGATCCTTACGGCGTTCGCACTGGCCTGCCTGCTGCCCTTCATCAACGTGCTGGCCAGCTCTCTGGCGACGCCGGGCGAGCTCGCGACACGACCCTTCATCCTCTGGCCCGAGACCTTCAGTCTCGACGCATATCGGTACATCCTCTCGACGCCGACGATCTTCCGCGCTCTGGGGGTGTCGGCGATCGTCACGATCGGCGGCACGCTGATCAGCCTGATCCTCACGGCGTTCATGGCCTATGCGCTGTCGAAGAAGCATCTGAAGGGCCGCCGGGTGATCAACTTCCTGGTGCTGTTCACGATGCTGTTCTCCGGCGGGATGATCCCGACATTCATCGTGGTCAAGAACCTGGGCCTGATCGACTCGCTCTGGTCGCTCATCATCCCGGTGGCGATCAACGCGTTCAACTTCGTGATCATGCGCAGCTTCTTCCAGGGCATCCCGGACAGCCTCGAAGAGGCGGCCCGGATCGACGGATGCAGCGAGCTCGGTGTGTTCTGGCGCATCGTGCTGCCGCTGTCGCTGGCCTCGATCGCGACCATCGGACTGTTCTACGCGGTCTATTACTGGAACACCTACCAGAGCGCGATCCTGTACATCAACAGCTCCGAACTGTGGCCGATGCAGGTGCTGCTGCGCCAGATCGTGATCGTGGCCAGTGGCCTGAACGCCGACGGCGCGGCCGTCGACGTGGTGCCGCCGGCGCAGTCGATCCGGATGGCCGTCATCTTCGTCGCCACCCTGCCGATGCTGATCGTCTACCCCTTCGTGCAGCGCTACTTCGTCAAGGGCGCCCTGATCGGCTCGGTCAAGGGCTGACTCGGCCCCGGCGCGGCGCTGCCGTCACGACATCCGGTAGCTGCCGCGCCAGGTCCATTCCGGGCCGATCTCGGGCCCGGAACCCTGCGACATGACGGTGAGGATGCCGTCGTCCGTCGCGACGAGTCGCACCCGCACCGATGCGATGTCGTCGGCGGCCGCGCTCACGCGCACGTCGAGCACCCCGGGCGACGACCAGCCCGCCGTTATGACCGCATCGCCGAGGGGCAGGGTCGCCACAGTCGGGGACGTCGTGTCGAATCGCAGAGCCACCCCGGAGATCTCGATCTCGCCGCCGGTCGCATCGATCAGCACGCGGAGGCGGGGCGGAGCGCCCTCGCCGGAGACGCGAGTCCCCACTCCGTGCAGCGTCGCGGCCGACACCGGCTCGTGCGGCGGTGAGGGAGGACGCACCTGCGCATCGCCGCCGACATCGCCGACGAGCGCCGTCATCAGCAGGTCGACGAGCCGTTGATCCCCGCTGTCCACGACGGTCGTGTCTGCGGTGACCACCGCGGACAGCCGCCGCGACGGGTCTCCGTAGACGACCTGGCCGCCGAGTCCGAACATCAGCCAGTCTCCGCCGCCGGGCAGCCAGATCTGCCGCCCGTACCCGTGGCGGAGCGCCGCACCCCAGGTCTGCGTTCCGGGGTCGCTGCGGTGTTCGAGCAGCAGATCGCGCACGGGTTCCGGGAGCACCGCGACCGTTCCGGTCACGGAATCCGCGATCCGGAGCATGTCCCGCGGCGCGGCGATGAGTCCCGACCCGCCGTGGCTGATCCCCTCAGGGCCGGTGAGGAATCGCATGCCGAATCCGACTCCGAGCGGATCGAGCAGTCGCGGCCGCAGGTAGTCGAGCATCGGCATCCCTGCGAGCCGCTCGATCAGAGCGCTGAGCACGTAGCTCGCGCTGGTGTCGTAGGTGAACAGCGTGCCGGGGCGATGGGTCGGAGGCACCCGGAAGTACGACTCCAGCCAGTCATCGTCCTGAGCACCGTACGTGGTGCGGCTGTGCGGCCCCGTCATCGCGAGCATGTCGTCGATCAGCGTGGCGGCGAGCCACGGGTGCACCCTGCCCATCTCCGGAAAATGGTCCATGATCGGATCGCGAAGGCTCAGGCGACCTTCCTCGGCGAGCAGCAGGATCGCCACGGCCGTGACCGACTTCGACACCGAGTACATCCGATGCGGCACGTCGCTCCCCCACGGCGTCACCGCAGTGTCGACGATCTCGTCTCCATCGACGCTGACCGTCACCGAGTGAATGGCGATGTCCGCGTCATGAGCCCGGTCGAGCACCCGCTGAAGGTCATCCGTCATCCGACCGACCGTAGCCGGGAAAGCGATTCCCGTCCACCTCGATCGCGCGCGGATCCCGGCGAGGTCCTTTCAGATCCCGGCGGTTGCTGATACTGTCAAGAAAACGTTTCCTGGAGTTCGAGATCAAAGAAGGATCACGATGACGAAGACCCGTTATGCCCTCGCCGGTGCCGGAGTCCGTGCACAGATGTATGTCGAGGCCATCACCGGAGCCCACAGCGAGCGCGCCGAACTCGTCGCGATCGTCGAGCCGAATCCGGTGCGCGCGGCGTTCCACGCAGCCCGCGTCGCCGAGGCGGGCGCGCCCGCTCCTCGGCTCGCGACGCCGGACGAGCTGGAGCAGGTGATCCGCGACGAGCACGTCGACCGCGTGATCATCTGCTCCCGCGACGATCTGCACGCCGAGCTCATCGTCCGCTCGCTCGAGGCCGGCGCCGACGTCGTGGTCGAGAAGCCCCTCACGATCGACGCGGCGAGCGCCGCACGCATCGAGGACGCGGTCGAGCGCACCGGACGCCAGGTGGTGCTCACGTTCAACTACCGGTACTCGCCCCGCAACAGCGCGCTGCGCCAGATCATCCAGGACGGCACGATCGGGCAGGTCACCTCGGTGGACTTCTCGTGGATGCTCGACACGAACCACGGTGCCGACTACTTCCGCCGCTGGCATCGCGACAAGAAGAACTCCGGCGGGCTGCTCGTGCACAAGTCGAGCCACCACTTCGATCTGGTCAACTGGTGGATCCGCTCGCAGCCGACCCGCGTCTTCGCCTCGGGTGGCCTGCGCTTCTACGGTGCCGAGAACGCCGCGAGTCGCGGCCTGGGCGAGCGACCGGCCCGCGGCACCCACGACGGCGGCGATCTCTTCGAGCTCGACCTCCGCACCGACGAACGCCTCACCGCGCTGTACCTCGACGCCGAGCAGCACGACGGCTACGTGCGCGACCTCGACGTGTTCAGCGAGGGCATCACGATCGAGGACAACCTCGCGCTGGTCGTCGACTACGCCTCGGGTGCGACCCTGTCGTACTCGCTCAACGCGCACTCCCCGTGGGAGGGCTATCGCGTCGCGGTGAACGGCACGCTCGGCCGGGTCGAGCTCGAGGTCATCGAGCGCGGCGCCGTGCTCGCCGGCGAAGGGCTCCACCCGCACATCGACCCGAGCCTCTCGGGCGGCGACGGCACCACCACGCTCCGCCCCGAGGGCGAGCGCATCCTCGTGCAGCGGCACTGGGAAGAGGCGTACGAGGTGCCGATCGACGGCGGTGACGGCGGTCATGGCGGCGGCGATGCTCTTCTCCTGTCGGACGTCTTCGAAGGCCCTGGCGACGACCCGCTCGCGCGCCCGGCGGACTGGACCGACGGCATCCGCTCGATCGCGGTCGGCATCGCCGGCAACCGCTCACTCGAGACGGGCCTCCCGGTGAAGGTCGACGAGCTCGGCATCGCACTGCTGGAGCCGGGCCGATGAGAATCGCCGTCACCGGTGGATCCGGGCGGCTCGGTCGCTCGTTGGTGACCGGACTCGCCGACGCCGGACACGAGCTCGTGTCGATCGACCGCGCACCGAGCGAGCATCTCGAGCGGCCCGGCATCACGCAGTTCTCGCTCGATCTGACGGATGCCGATGCGACCGCGTCGGCGCTCGCGGGCGCTGGTGCCGACGCACTCATCCATCTCGCGGCGATCGCCGTTCCGTTCAGCGCGCCCGAAGACGTCATCCTCCGCACCAACGCGGCGCTCGCGCAGTCGGTGCTCGGGGGTGCGGTGCGCGCCGGGATCCACCGCGTCGTCGCCGCCTCGAGCCCGACCGTGATCGGCTACGGGGCTCCTCGAGGGTGGACGCCGGACAGCCTCCCGCTCGATGAGGAGTCGGCCACCGAACCCTGGAACGCGTACGCCCTGTCGAAGCTGCTGATCGAGCAGACCGTCGCCATGCTGCGGCGGCAGACCGGCGACGACGTGCGCTTCGCGTCGTTCCGCCCCTGCTACGTGATCGCCCCCGAAGAGTGGGCGGGCGCGCTGACTCAGCAGGGGCACACGGTGCTCGACCGCCTCGACGACCCGGCGCTGTCGGCCCCGGCGCTGTTCAACTACGTCGATGCCCGCGATGTCGCGAGCTTCGCCGACACGTTGCTCGCCGCCCTCGACGACATCCCCAACGGCGAGGTGTTCTTCGTCGGCGCCGACGACGCGCTCGCCCGCCGTCCCCTGAGCGAGCTGCTGCCGCAGTTCCATCCGGGAACCGCGCGTGCGGCGTCGGCACTCACCGGCACCGCACCCGCGTTCTCCTCGGCCAAGGCCGCCCGCCTGCTCGGTTGGCGTCCCACCCGCACCTGGCGCGATGAGCTCGTCTCCGCGCATCCGACCGCGACCGCACCCGCCGCCGCATCCGTCTCCTGAAAGGACCGACATGGACTTCTCCGGAATCCTCTTCTTCCCC
>NZ_DALZXX010000035.1:0-2084 GCF_031988965.1 Microbacterium sp. | reverse complement strand
TCAAGGCCGGAGAGGGCGACATCTTCGTCTCCGCCGGTGTCGAGGCCGGAGCGGGTGGCGTGTTCCCCGCATGCGGCACCGGCGAGTTCCACGCGCTCTCGGCGAGCGAGGCCGCTGCCGTCACCCGCACCGCGGTCACTGCGGTCGGCGGTCGCGTCCCCGTGATCGCCGGGGCCGGCGGACCGCTCGGCCACGCCATCGAGGTCGCGAAGGCGGCAGCGGATGCGGGAGCGGACGGACTGCTCGTGCTGCCGCCCTATCTCGTCGGAGGAACCCAGGCGGGTCTCGCCGCGTACGTCGAGCAGATCGCCGACGCCGCCGACCTGCCCGTGATCGTCTATCACCGCGGCAGCGCGCAGTACTCGGTCGACACCGTGCGCCGGCTCGTCGCGAACCCGAAGATCGTAGGTTTCAAGGACGGCACGGGCGAGATCGGCACGACCCAGCTGATCGTGCGCGCAGTCGCCGAAGAGGGCCGAACGGATTTCGCATTCTTCAACGGGCTGCTCACCGCCGAACTCACGCAGGGCGCATACCGAGGCATCGGCGTGCCCCTGTACTCCTCGGCCGCCTTCGCGATGGCCCCGGACATCGCGAACGCCTACTACCGCGCGTACGCCGACGGCGATGAGGATCGCCGCCTCGCCCTGCTCGACGGCTTCTACCGCCCGCTCGTCGAGCTGCGCGATGAGACCCCGGGCTTCGGCGTCTCGCTGATCAAGGCGGGGCTCCGTCTCTCGGGCCTCGCGGTCGGGTCGGTGCGCGCGCCGCTCGTCGACCCGACACCGGCGCAGGAGGCCCGTCTCGCGGAGATCCTCGCGGCGGGGCGCGCACTGCTGTGACCTCGATCCGGAGCCTGACGTCGCGACTGCAGCGTGTGCCGCTGACGCGTCCGTGGGCCGCGGACGTGACCTCGGTCGGCATCATCGCGACCCACGTGGTGCGCTCCGACGGCGCAGAGGGCTGGGGCTTCTCCTGGAGCCCGCAGATCGGTGCCCCCGCCGTGCACGCCCTGCTCGAACATGACGTCGCGCCGGCGTCCGTCGGCCGATCCGCTGTTCCCGGCGAGGCCTGGCAGGGGCTGTGGGAGCACCTGCACGAGGCGGGCGGAGGGGGCATCACCACGATCGCTCTCGCCGGCCTCGATCTCGCTCTGTGGGACGCCGAGGCGCGCTCGGCCGGGACCTCGGTGTCGCATGTGCTCGGTCGCCGCCGCGAGCGTGTGCGTGGCTACGGGTCGGGCGTGAATCTGCACTACTCGCTCGAGGAGCTGCTCGCCCAGGTGCAGCGCTGGATCGATGCGGGGTTCGATGCGGTCAAGATCAAGGTCGGCAAGCCCGATCTCGCCGAGGATCTCGACCGGGTCGCCGCCGTGCGCGCCCTGCTCGGGCCCGATCGAGACCTCATGATCGACGCGAACCAGCGGTGGGAACTCGATCGTGCGACGGCCTCGGTCGACGCCCTGTCGCGCTTCGGCCTCGCCTGGATCGAGGAACCGCTGCGCGCCGACGATCTGGCCGGACACGCAGAGCTCGCGCGCCGGATCGACGTGCCCATCGCCCTGGGCGAGAACCTGCACACCGTGCACCGCTTCGGCGACTTCCTGCGCGCCGGAGCCGCTCAGGTCGTGCAGCCCAACATCGTGCGGGTCGGCGGCATCACGCCGTTCCTCCGCATCGCCGAACTCGCCGCAGAGCACGGTGCGGCGCTGCATCCGCATCTGCTGCCCGAGCTCTCGGGTCAGCTCGCGCTCACTCTGCCCGACACCGCGCACGAGGTGCTGGTCGAGGACGTGGAGGATGCCGGCTTCGGCGCTCTCGGCGCCCTCGCGGACCCCTCGCCTGTGACGATCGGCGACGGATGGCTCACCGAGAACGCGCACGAGGGCCTCGGCATCCGCTTCGCCCCGATTCTCACCGGTGCTCCCGCCCCGGCAGACGCCCCACTCACCGCTCGAAAGGATCATTCGTGACCACGTCCCCCGCAGACCTCGACGCGATCGTCCACGCCGCCGCCGCGGCCGCGCCGATCTGGCGTCGGTCCTCAGCCACCGACCGGGCGGGATGGCTGCGCGCCGCCGCCGA
>NZ_DALZXX010000034.1:0-22607 GCF_031988965.1 Microbacterium sp. | reverse complement strand
CGAGGTGCCTGGCTGGCCGGCGCCGGCGACGCGCTGGGCGAGCTCGCCCGCCTGACCGGCGCCCTGACGGCGTCATCCGCACTCGGCCGCGGAGTCTTTCCCGAGGCGCAGTACGACCTCGGGGTGACCGGGGGCTTCGGTGCCGACGGCGCCATGGAGCTGATCCGCACCGCCGACGTCGCGGTCGTGTTCGGCGCCTCACTCAACCAGTTCACGATGCGGGCACGAGAGTGTTCCAGATCGACATCGCGCCGGCGGCCACACACCCGCACGTCGGTGGTTTCGTCCGTGCAGACGCCCGTCTCGCCGCCGAAGAACTGGTCGCCCGGGTCGGCTCCCTCGTCTCCTTCGTCGGCGCCGCCGGCGAGACCTCTGCCGAGCACAGCTTCGGAGCCGAGGCACACCACGCCGAGACATCGGCGCTCGCGGACGGCGCGCCGCGTGCGGCATCCGAAGCTGTGCCCGCCGGCCCGTGGCGCGAGAGTGTCGACGTCGCGGCCGCGCGCACGTATGACGAGGGCGACGATCTCGCCCCGGATGGCCGTCTCGATCCCCGGTCGGCAGCGCGCCGCATCGCCGAACTCCTCCCGAGCGATCGCGTCGTCGTCTCGGATGGCGGGCACTTCATCGGCTGGGCGAACATGTACTGGCCCGTCGAGGCCCCGGACCGCATGATGATGGTCGGCACCGCCTTCCAGTCGATCGGACAGGGGTGGCCGAGCGTGGTCGGTGCGGCCCTCGCCCGCCGGGACTCGACCGTCGTGCTGACCTCGGGCGACGGCGGAGGGCTCATGGCGATCGCCGATCTCGAATCGGCCGTCCGCGCCGCTCAGGGCCGTGGCATCGCCGTGATCTGGAATGACGCGGCCTACGGCGCTGAGGTGAACCTCTACGGTCTCAAGGGACTCGCCGAGGGGCCGATGCGGATCCCCGAGGTCGACTTCGCCGCCTTCGGGGCTGCCGTCGGCGCCGAGGGCGTCGTCGTGAAGACGCTCGCCGATCTCGACCGGCTCGACTCCTGGGCACAGGAGGATGCCGCGACCCGGCGATTCCTGCTGCTGGATCTCCGCATCTCGGGCGACGTCATCGCGCCGTACCAGCAGGAGATCATCCGCGTGAACTCGTGACCGTCCGCGGCCCCGAGCTTCGCGTGCGTTAGCCTTCCGGGATGCCTGCCATCCGCAACATCGCCGTCGGCCTGCCCGTGAAGGACGGGCATCTGCTCGCACTCGAGGGGCATGACCGCACCCGCAGCCTCGACTTCCTGCGCGCGATCGGCGGTGGCATCGAGTTCGGCGAGACCGCGGCAGAGGCGCTCCGCCGTGAGTTCATGGAAGAACTCGGCGTCACCCTCGAGAACGCGGAACCGCTCGGCGTCTTCGAGAACATATTCATGTACGAGGGTGAACCCGGGCACGAGATCGCCCATGTCTTCGCGGTGTCGTCGCAAGCGCTCGACGCGGTGCCACTCGACGCAGAGCTCCAGATCCTCGATGAGGGCAGTCCGGTCCGTTGGGTGCCCATCGCCGACATCGCATCCGGCAACCGCGTGCTGTTCCCTGAAGGAGCACCGGAGAGCCTGCGCGCGATCTCCACACGCTGACCCCCGGTCTCCGTTGCGTCAGGCCTGGGCGCTGTAGTCCGGCAGCTCCTGCAGTGTCCAGGTGTTGCCGTCGGGATCGTCGAACGTGACGAACCGACCCCATGCCTGGTCGTCGACGCCCTGCGCCTCGACTCCGACGCCCCGAAGGTGCGCAAGGGCTTCATCGGCATCGGGGACGACCACCTGGATCGTGTTCTGCTGGCCCGGCTCGAGTCCTTCGCCGAGGTTCGTGCCGAACGCGATCGAACAGGCGGATCCCGGAGGAGTCATCTGCACGAAACGCAGACCCTCGTAGGGCACCTGATCGTGATCGGCATGGAAGCCGATCCTCTCGTAGAACTCCTTCGACCGGTCGACATCCGAGACCGGGACGAAGATCAGCTCGATCTTCCACTCCATCACGTACTCCTTCTGTCGGGGGCGTCGTCGCCCATCCGCGTCAAAAGTACGCGGGGTCACCGACATCGCACCAGGGGCCCATCGGTCAGCACCGTCTCAGAAGGCGATCGCATCCCCGGAAGGACGGACACCGCCCCATCCCTCCTCCGATCCGCGAGTTCTCCTTCCGAACACGAGACCCCTGCGGGTCACATCCGCGCCCACCCGAGGGCTCCCCCGGCCGTTCCGAGCACCAGGGTCAGGATGCCGGAAGCAGTGCCCCGTCGAAGAACGACGCGAGTTCCTCCGTCGCATCCAGCGGCAGGATCGCCGCGACGTACTGGTCGGGACGCACCACGATCACGACGCCGTCGCGCGACAGCTCGCGGGCCTCGAAGATGTCGACGTCCGTCCACTTCGACGGCCCTGCGGCGAAGACCTTCTCCCAGTCGGTGAGCCCGAGGGGGCCCGTCTTCGGCTGGAACAGCGCAGGAGCCGAGGTGACCTCGACCTCTTCATAGGGCTGCTGGTAGATCGCCTTCACGTCGAACACGGCATCCTGGTCGGCATCCGCGGGCGTGAACCGAGCGAAGACGGACGCAGCCTGCGACGCCCAGGAATCGAGCGTCGCGGCCTCACGTCCCGCGAACGCGTACACGCGCCAGCGCCCGTCGGCCTTCGCATGATGACCGAGGTGGATGACATTGCCGTCGCCCACCCGCACGACCTCGGCGGACTTGAAGCGCTTGCCGAGCGGGAAGCCTGCGGCGAGCGCCTGATGGGCATCCGTTCCCGTGATCATCGACGAGGTGTACTGCGTCATGAACCCCGAGGGGAACTCCGCCGTGGCGAGGTAGTAGGCCGCCAGATCGTTGGGGTCGGTGATCTCCGACGGCTTGCGCGCCATGAGGCTCGACCACTCGCGGTCGAAGTCGATGAGCTGCTGGGCGACGGGGCGGCGCTCGGCACCGTAGGTCGCGAGCAGCGTCTCGGACGCCCGACCGGTGAGCACGGATCCGAGCTTCCACCCGAGGTTGAACCCGTCCTGCATCGACACGTTCATGCCCTGCCCCGCCTTCGCGCTGTGCGTGTGGCAGGCATCGCCGGTGAGGAACACCCGCGGCGTGCGGCCGGACCCGTCGATCACGTCGTCGAAGCCGTCGGTGACCCGGTGGCCCACCTCGTAGACGCTGTGCCAGGCGACCTCTTTCACGTCCAGCGTGTAGGGGCTGAGGATCGCGTTCGCCTTGCGGATGATCTCCTCGATCGGCGTCTGCCGCACACGGTGATCGTCGTCGTCCGCGACCTCGCCGAGGTCGATGTACATCCGGCTGAGGTATCCGCCCTCGCGCGGGATGTGCAGGATGTTGCCCGCCTCCGAGTTGATCGCGCACTTGGTGCGCCAGTCGGGGAAGTCGGTGTTCACGAGCACATCCATGACGCCCCAGGCATGGGCGGCGCTGGCGCCGACGTGGGTGCGTCCGATCGCCTGTCGCACGCCGCTGCGCGCCCCATCGCACCCGACCACGTACTTCGCCCGGACGATGCGCTCTTCACCGGCGCGCTCCCCCGCCGCGTATCGCACCGTGACCTCGACCGGGTACTCGCCCTCGTCGTGCACCGTGAGCCCTGCGAACTCGACGCCGTAGTCGGGCGCGATGCGACCGGGCCCGTGAGCTGCGGCCTCGGCGAAGTAGTCGAGGACTCGCGCCTGGTTGACGATCAGATGCGGGAACTCGCAGATGTCGTACGCGTAGTCGGCGGTACGCGAGGTGCGCACGATCTCGCCGGGATTCTCGGGGTTCGGGCCCCAGAAGTTCATCCAGCCGATGTTGTAGGCCTCGGCGATGATCCGCTCGGCGAATCCGAAGGCCTGGAACGTCTCGACGCTGCGCGGCTGGATGCCGTCGGCCTGGCCGAGCACGAGGCGGCCCTCCCGCTTCTCGATGATGCGCGTGGACACGTCGGGGTACTGCGACATCTGGGCGGCGAGCAGCATCCCGGCGGGGCCGGATCCGACGATGAGCACGTCGATCTCGTCGGGGAGGTCTGCGGGTCGATCCGCGCCGATGCCTGCGGCATCCGTCACGCGCGGATCCCCCGAGACGTAACCGTGGTGGTGGAACTGCATCGTCGTCGATTCCTTCCGGATGATGGCTGAATGAAGGTCTGACTCGGCGTCAGGCCTTGGCCAGGCCGTAGATCGGGCTCACGGACTGCTCGTCCTCGTGATCCGGACCCAGCGGGATGCCCGACCGGTCGCGCAGCAGCAGCGTCGCGATGAGTCCGAGCACGGTCATCCCTGCGAGGTACCAGGTGACCGCCTGCGTCGAACCGGTCGCCTGCACGATCGCGGTCGCGATGGTCGGGGCGAAGGCACCACCCGCGATCGCACCGATCGCGTACGAGATCGAGACGCCCGAGAAGCGGATGCTGGCGGGGAACAGCTCGGTGTACAGCGCCGCCTGCGGCCCGTAGGTGAAACCGAGACCGACAGTGAGGATCGCGAGCCCCGCGAACAGGAGCCCGATCTCTCCCGTGTTGACCAGCGGGAACAGCGTGAACACTCCGACGAGCTGCATGACCCAGCCGATGACGTAGGTGGTGCGCCGCCCGATGCGGTCCGACAGCCAGCCCGCGATGAGCGTGGTGATGAGCCAGGTCACCGCGGAGCCTGCGACGGCCCACAGCACGGGTCCGCGCTCGAGTCCGATCGGCCCTTCGGGGTTGGTGGCGTAGCCCTGGATGTATCCGCCCGTGGTCATGTAGCCGACGGCGTTGTTGCCGGCGAAGACGAAGGCGGCGATGATCACGAGCAGCAGATGCTTGCGGAAGAGCTGCACGATCGGCATCTTCGCCTTCTCCTTGCGCTCCGCGAGCTCGGTGAAGACCGGGCTCTCCTCGACCTTGCGGCGCACGTAGTAGCCGATGAGGATCAGGACGACGCTGAGCAGGAACGGGATGCGCCAGCCCCACTGGAGGAACTGGTCTCCCGGCGCGATCGCGGTCATCAGGGCCATCACACCCGAGGCGAGCAGCAGACCGAGCGGCACTCCGATCTGCGGAGAAGCTCCGAAGATGCCGCGCTTGGTGCGCGGCGCATGCTCGACGGCCATCAGCACAGCCCCGCCCCACTCGCCACCGGCCGAGATTCCCTGGATGATGCGGAGCAGCACGAGCATGATCGGCGCGGCGACGCCGATCGCCTCGTAGGTCGGCAGGACTCCGATGAGGGCGGTCGCCGCCCCCATCAGGATCAGCGTCCACATGAGCACCGTCTTGCGGCCCAGCTTGTCGCCGTAGTGGCCTGCGAGGAAGGCTCCGAGCGGACGGAACAGGAAGCTGACTCCGACCGTCGCGAACGCGATGATGGCGCTGTTCGCGCCGAGCGGTTCGAAGAAGAGCTGCCCGAAGACCAGGCCGACGGCCGTGGCATAGATGAAGAAGTCGTACCACTCGACCGTGGTCCCGACGACCGTGGCGAACACGACGCGGCGGCGATCGGCCGGCGTCGCGATGGTTCCGGTGGGTGTGAACCCTTGTGTTGACTGCCCGCTCATGGGGTGTCTCCTTTGGTTGTGACTGCACTGTCACGGCGTGCTCGCGAGGGGGATTCGGGTTGCTTGCCGAGGATGGAACCGATGATATATGATTTCGAATACGACGCACAAGGCGTCGCCGAAGAGCGCGAGGAGGCGCCCCCGTGACGGCATCCATGACCCGCCCCGGCAAGATCATCGCGATCCACCTGAGCTACGCGTCCCGGGCGGATCAGCGCGGCCGTCGCCCCGCCGCTCCCTCCTACTTCTTCAAGCCGGCCAGCTCCGTCGGCGTCTCCCGCGGCACGGTCGAGCGCCCCGCCGGCACCGAGCTGCTCGCGTTCGAGGGCGAGATCGCCCTCGTGATCGGCACGGCCGCGCGCCGCGTCTCCCTCGACGACGCCTGGGCGCACGTCGGCTGGGTCACCGCCTCGAACGATCTCGGCCTGTACGACCTGCGCGCGAACGACAAGGGATCCAACGTCCGCTCCAAGGGCGGCGACGGCTACACACCCCTCGGTCCCGATCTCATCGATGCCCGCACGGTCGACCCCGCGGCGCTCCGCGTACGCGCCTGGGTGAACGGTGAGCTGCGCCAGGACGACACCACCGACGGACTGATCTTCCCGCTCGCGCAGCTCGTCGCCGACCTCTCCCAGCACTTCACTCTCGAGCCCGGCGACGTCATCCTCACCGGCACCCCGGCAGGGTCGTCGGTCATCGCGCCCGGCGACGTCGTCGAGATCGAGGTGGACGCTCCGGATGCCGCCGGCTCGCCGTCCTCCGGTCGTCTGGTGACCACGGTCACCCAGGGCGAGATCCCCTTCGACGGCGACCTCGGCTCCCTTCCGGCCGTCGACGACCTGCAGCGTGCCGAAGCCTGGGGATCGCGCGACGCCGCGGGTCTTCCCGCCGAGACGCCCGCCCCCGCGCTCTCCCCCGCACTGCGCGCCAAGCTCCTCGAGGCGCCCACCGCCGGGCTCTCCGCGCAGTTGCGCAAACGGGGTCACCACGCGTGCTTCATCGACGGAGTGGCCGCGAACATCCCCGGGAGCAAGATCGTCGGCACGGCCAAGACACTGCGCTTCGTCCCCTTCCGGGAAGACCTGTTCGTGGCTCACGGCGGCGGGTACAACGCGCAGAAGCGCGCCTTCGATGCGGTCGCCGAGGGCGAGATCATCGTGATCGAGGCGCGGGGCGATGCGACCACAGGCACGCTCGGCGACATCCTCGCCCTGCGCGCCCGGGCCCGCGGCGCGGCAGGGGTGGTGACCGACGGCGGCGTGCGCGACTTCGACGCGGTCGCCGAGATCGGGCTGCCCGTCTTCTCGCAGGGCGCTCACCCCTCGGTCCTCGGGCGCAAGCACGTGCCCTGGGACGTCGACGTGACGATCTCGTGCGGCGGAGCAGCCGTGCAGCCCGGCGACATCATCGTGGGAGACGGCGACGGCGTCATCGTGATCCCCCCGTCGCTGGCCGAGCAGGTCGCCGACGATGCGCTCGCCCAGGAGATCGAAGACGCCTGGATCGCCGAACAGGTCGCCGCGGGCCACCCCGTCGACGGCCTCTTCCCCCTGAACGCCGAGTGGCGGGCGAAGTACGACGCTGCCACTGGCTCGGGCTCCGAGGTCGGGAGCGAGGGATGACCGAGGTCACCACCTCCAGCAAGTCGGAGCGGGCCTACACCTGGATCCGCGCGCGCATCGCCGGCCACACGTTCGGCCCGGGCTACCGCTTGGTGCTCGGCTCGCTCGCGGAAGAGCTGGGCATGAGCGTCGTGCCCGTGCGCGAGGCCATCCGCCGGCTCGAGGCCGAGGGCCTGGTCACGTTCGAACGCAACGTCGGCGCGCGCGTCACTCTCGTCGATGAGAGCGAGTACGCGCACACCATGCAGACGCTCGGTCTCGTCGAGGGCGCCGCCACGGCACTGTCCGCACCACTGCTCGACGCGTCGGCCCTCGACGCCGCAGAAGCGGTCAACGAGCGCATGACGCGGATGCTCGATCATCTCGACGCCCACGCGTTCACCGAGCTCAACAGGCAGTTCCACTCCCTGCTCTTCGGGCCCTGCCCGAACCCGCACCTGCTCGATCTGGTGCACCGCGGATGGTCGCGGCTGTCCGGCATCCGCGATTCCACGTTCGCGTACGTCCCCGGCCGCGCTCGGCATTCCGTCGAGGAGCACACGCAGATCCTCGAGCTGATCCGAGCGGGCGCAGATCCGCTCGAGATCGAGCTCGCCGCACGAAATCACCGTTGGCGCACGAGGGATGCCTTCCTCGATGAGCTTCACACCCGTTCGCACCCCTCCGGAGGAGACGAGTCATGACCGATTCCCGCATTCCCGCAGACCTGCCCGACCACATCCAGCACTACATCGACGGCGCGTTCGTCGACTCCGTCGACGGCGACACGTTCGACGTGCTCGACCCCGTGACGAACCAGACCTACACGACCGCCGCCGCCGGAAAGAAGGCCGACATCGAGCTCGCCGTCGCCGCCGCGAAGCGCGCGTTCGACGAGGGACCCTGGCCGCGGATGCTCCCGCGCGAGCGCTCGCGTGTGCTGCACCGCATCGCCGACATCGTCGAGTCGCGCGATGCCCGCCTCGCCGAGCTCGAGTCGTATGACTCGGGACTCCCGATCACGCAGGCCCTCGGTCAGGCGCGTCGCGCCGCCGAGAACTTCCGCTTCTTCGCCGACCTGATCGTCGCGCAGTCCGACGACGCCTTCAAGGTCCCTGGCAAGCAGATGAACTACGTCAACCGCAAGCCGATCGGCGTCGCGGGCCTCATCACCCCCTGGAACACGCCGTTCATGCTCGAGTCGTGGAAGCTCGGCCCCGCGCTCGCGACCGGGAACACCGTGGTGCTGAAGCCCGCCGAGTTCACGCCGCTCTCGGCATCGCTGTGGGCGGAGATCTTCGAAGAGGCCGGCCTCCCGCAGGGAGTCTTCAACCTCGTGAACGGTCTCGGCGAGGACGCGGGCGACGCGCTCGTGAAGCACCCCGACGTGCCGCTCATCTCGTTCACCGGCGAGAGCTCGACCGGACAGCTGATCTTCGGCAACGCGGCTCCGTTCCTCAAGGGACTCTCGATGGAGCTCGGCGGCAAGTCGCCCGCCGTCGTCTTCGCCGACGCGGATCTCGACGCCGCGGTCGACGCCACGATCTTCGGTGTCTTCTCGCTCAACGGCGAGCGCTGCACCGCAGGATCCCGCATCCTCGTCGAGCGCGCGATCTACGAGGAGTTCGTCGAGCGCTACGCCGCGCAGGCGAAGCGCGTCAGAGTCGGCTACCCGCATGACCCGGCGACCGAGGTCGGCGCGCTCGTGCACCCCGAGCACTACGACAAGGTGATGAGCTACGTCGAGATCGGCAAGGCCGAGGGTCGCCTCGTCGCCGGCGGAGGCCGCCCCGAGGGCTTCGACGAGGGCAACTTCGTCGCCCCGACCGTGTTCGCCGACGTCTCGCCCGACGCCCGCATCTTCCAGGAGGAGATCTTCGGACCGGTCGTCGCGATCACCCCGTTCGACTCCGACGACGAGGCGCTCGCCCTCGCGAACAACACGAAGTACGGCCTCGCCGCGTACATCTGGACGAACGACCTGAAGCGCGCGCACAACTTCGCTCAGTCGGTCGAGGCCGGCATGGTGTGGCTGAACAGCAACAACGTCCGCGACCTCCGCACGCCGTTCGGCGGGGTCAAGGCCTCGGGCCTGGGGCACGAGGGCGGCTACCGCTCGATCGACTTCTACACCGACCAGCAGAGCGTGCACATCACGCTCGGCGGCGCACATAACCCGACCTTCGGCAAGAACTGACCCGAACCCGACGTGAGCAAGGACGCTGACATGACCGACAAGACCGCGAAGACGCTGACCTCCTCGGGCTACTACGTGAGCCAGGAGGCTCCGATCCAGACCGACAACCCCGTCGTGACCCCCGAGAGCACGCCGCCGGATGTGCTGCGCTGCGCCTACATGGAGCTGGTCGTCACCGACCTCGCCGCTTCCCGGGTGTTCTACGTCGACGTGCTCGGCCTGTACGTGACGGAAGAGGACGACGAGGCGATCTACCTCCGCTCGACCGAGGAGTTCATCCACCACAACCTCGTGCTGCGCAAGGGACCGATCGCCGCGGTCGCGGCATTCTCGTACCGTGTCCGCTCGGCAGCCGACCTCGACCTCGCGGTCGCGTTCTACTCCGAGCTCGGGTGCGATGTGCGCCGCAACCCCGAGGGCTTCGTCAAGGGCGTCGGCGACTCCGTGCGCGTGGTCGACCCGCTGGGATTCCCCATCGAGTTCTTCCACCAGTCCGACCACGTCGAGCGGATGTCGTGGCGCTACGACCTGCACATCCCCGGCGAGCTCGTGCGGCTCGACCACTTCAACCAGGTCACCCCCGACGTGCCCCGCGCCGTCAAGTTCATGCAGGATCTGGGCTTCCGTGTGACGGAGGATATCCAGGATGACGAGGGCACCGTCTACGCCGCATGGATGCGCCGCAAGCCCACCGTGCACGACACGGCGATGACCGGCGGCGACGGGCCCCGCATGCATCACGTGTGTTTCGCGACCCACGAGAAGCACAACATCCTGGCGATCTGCGACAAGCTCGGCGCGCTCCGTCGCTCCGACGCGATCGAGCGCGGACCCGGCCGCCACGGCGTCTCGAACGCGTTCTACCTGTACCTGCGCGACCCGGACGGTCACCGCGTCGAGGTGTACACGCAGGACTACTACACGGGCGATCCCGACAACCCCGTCATCACCTGGGACGTGCACGACAACCAGCGTCGTGACTGGTGGGGCAACCCGGTCGTGCCCTCGTGGTACACGGAGGCCTCGCTGGTGCTCGATCTCGACGGCAACCCGCAGCCGGTCGTGGCCCGCACCGACAGCTCGGAGATGGCCGTCACGATCGGCGCCGACGGGTTCTCCTACACGCGTCCTGACGACGAGGGCATGCCCGAGTACAAGCAGGGCGAGTACAAGCTCGGCCACCAGCTCTGACCGGTCCGCACACCGGTTCGCACACAGAGGAGACACGGATGCTGCCCGCAGACACCATCGCGCAGATCGCCGCAGAACTGGCCGAGGCCGACCGGAGCCATTCTGTGATCCCGCGCATCACGGCTCGATACCCCGATGCCACGGTCGAGGACTCGTACGCGATCCAGGGCGTGTGGCGCGATTCGCAGATCGCCGCCGGTCGTCGCCTGGTCGGCCGCAAGATCGGGCTGACGTCCAAGGCGATGCAGCAGGCCACCGGCATCACGGAGCCCGACTACGGCGTGATGTTCGACGACACCGTCCACGAGTCGGGATCCGAGATCCCCGTCGATCACTTCTCGAACGTCCGCATCGAGGTCGAACTCGCCTTCGTGCTCAAGCATCCGCTCGAGGGCCCCGACTGCACGCTCGACGATGCGCTCGCGGCGATCGACTATGCCGTGCCCGCTCTCGAGGTGCTGAACTCGCACATCGAGCTCGAGGGCCGCACGATCGTCGACACGATCAGCGACAACGCCGCCTACGGGGCGATGGTGCTCGGAACCGTGCGCAAGCGCCCGGACGAGATCGACCTCCGGTGGGTGCCCGGTGTGCTGTCGCGGAACGGCGAGATCGAGGAGACCGGTGTGGCGGCCGGCGTGCTCGGACACCCTGCCACGGGGGTCGCGTGGCTCGCGAACAAGTTCCACCAGCACGGCGCGCGTCTGGAGGCCGGCGAGATCATCCTGGCAGGATCGTTCACACGCCCGATGTGGGTGTCGCGCGGCGATCAGGTGCTGTGCGACTACGGACCGATGGGAACGATCGCATGCCGCTTCATCTGAGCCCTTCCTTCCGCGAGCAGCTCGCGGCTTCCGACCGCTCCCTGATCGGGATGTGGGCCTGCTCGGGCAGCCCGCTCGTCACCGAGGTCGCCGCGGGGTCCGGACTCGACTGGTTGCTGATCGACATGGAGCACTCGGCGAACACGCTCGAGTCGACCCTGCTGCAGCTGCAGGTCGTCGCCGCCTATCCGATCGCCCCGGTCGTGCGCGTCCCGTCGAACGACATCGTCGCGATCAAGCAGGTGCTCGATATCGGCGCACAGAACCTCCTCGTGCCGATGGTGTCGTCGGCCGACGAGGCGCGTGCTGCTGTCGCCGCCACCCGCTATCCGCCGGAGGGAGTGCGGGGAGTCGGCAGTGCGCTGGCTCGCAGCGCCCGCTGGAACAGGATCGACGGTTACCTGCAGGACTCGGCGATGCACACGTCGCTGACCGTGCAGATCGAGACGGCGGCCGCAGTCGTGGCCGCCGCCGAGATCGCCGCCGTGGACGGCGTGGACGCCGTGTTCGTGGGCCCCTCGGACCTCTCTGCGTCGATGGGGCTGCTCGGTCGGCAGACGCACCCCGAGGTCGTCGCGGCGGTCGAGCAGGTCTTCGCCGCGGTGAAGGCCGCCGGAAAGCCCGTGGGTGTGAACGCCTTCGATCCGGCCGCGGCTGATGCCTACATCGCCGCCGGCGCGGACTTCGTCGCGGTGGGTGCCGATGTGGCCATGCTCGCGCGCGCATCCGAGGCTCTGACCGCCCGCTTCATCCCGGCATCCGACGACACGAGACGCGCCAGCTACTGACCGCGCCGACCGGGGAAGTTGGCGAATTCATAGCAATCCGGGTGAGACTGAGACCATGACCTTCGCCGCGCTCCAGCCGCTCGCAGACCGTGCCGCACTGTTCACCGCGCTTCGCCAGGACTCCCTCGCCTCCGCGCTCGAGTCCCTCGGCGACAACCGCTGGGATGCCGACATGGCCGCAGGCACGATCACCTTCACATCGAACGACGACGCCTCCCGTCAGCTCGTGACGCGAGCGCACCTCGCCGCGACGATCGCGCCCGGCCCGCGCTCGCTGCTCTGGGCGTGGGCACACCCTCAGGGCGACGCCGCCGGAGTCGCCGCGCAGCTTCGCGACTACGGCACCGAGCACGGCATCGACGAGCTGAGCCGGACCGAGCTCCCCTTCCCCGCCGATGCCGCGGGCGATGCCGAATGGATCGCCCGGGCCGCTCACACGGTCGGGGCCACGGCCGTCGAGCTCACCGGCCGCGCTCCGTACTACGTCGCACCGGTCGGAGGCGGCACCTCTGCCGTTTTCCTGCTCGACGCCCCGCTGCCCCCGCTGACCGTGGCCTCGGCCGCGATCGTCCTCCCGCGCATCCTCTCGGGCCTCGCGATGCCCGACGCGCGCACCGCCGTGTGGGACGCCGCTCGCCTCGCCGGCTGGAACCTGACCTGGACCGACGAGTCCTTCTCGGGCGCGACCATCACCGACGCCACGGGTTCCGCGACGTTCCACTTCGACGAGCAGGCTCGCATCACCAACATCGAGAGCAGCCTGCACGCACAGGGCTGATCTCGCGCGCGACGCGCGGCTAGCATGAGCGCATGAGCGCTCTCGACCTCATTCCCGCCGGCCGCACGTTCGGCGCCGACGAGATCACCGTCTACGCCGACTCCGGGTCCCGCACCCTCGATGAGGCGATCGCCGAGGCGGACGTGCTCGTGAGCTGCCCGCACGCCGGCGCCCGCATCCCCGAGGAACTCGTCCCGTTCCTCTCCCCTGCGCTGACGCGACGACTCCAATACGACTTCACGGATGTCGCCACCGATGCGATCGTGCGCGAGTGGGCGAGGTTCGATCCCCGAGTGGTGGCCGTGCTCAATCCGCATCCCCGGCTCGTGCGCGACCCCAATCGCGCCCGTCCCTCCGACATCGCCGGCGACCTCAGCACGGCGATCGAGCGCACCCGTGCAGCAGGCGCCTGGAAGAAGGTCGATCTCACCGGCGTCGACGCGATCCGTCCGGTGACATTCTCGTTCTTCCCGATCCTCGAGGTCCCGACCGACGAGGCAGAGCGGGACAGACTCGTGCAGACGTTCGTCGAGGTGGGCGAACGCGGCCTCGGCGTCTACGAGCGCACGCGGGATGCTCTGACCGAGCGCTTCGTCGACCAGAAGCTGAGAACCGGTGGGCGCTTCACCCGACTGTCGTTCCACGACACCATGAACACCACGACGACACGTGACGGCGCAGTGAACGTCGCCCGTGATGCGAAGGATCGCCTGCCGTCCGTCGTCGCGCTCTCCAACCGCGGCGGCACTCGCGGCGACGAGCGCGACCCCGCAGATCCGCCGACGATGGACCCTGCACGTCTGCGCGCCCTCGCCGACGCGCACCGCGCAGGATTCCGGGTCGACGACCCGGATGACGTCGCCTTGAACCAGCCGTACCTCGGAAGCCAGGAGATCCTCTCCGCCGGCCGCCGCTTCCGCGAACTCGCGCCGCAGGCCGCCGAGGCCGCGCTCGAGCTCGACGCGGTGCAGGCCGAGTTCCTGCGGGAGTTCCTGCTCGGTGATGCCGCCGTCGAAGAGCTGCATCGTCCCGGCACCGACTGGGTCACCGAGGATCCTGCACACGTTCGCGAGGTCGCCGACGCGTGCCGCCGCTCGTGGGACCTGTACCGCGAACTCTGAGCTCTCACCCGCCCCAGATCACGCCGAACAGCGCACCGAAGCCGATGGTCGTGGCAGCCAGGATCAATGTCGGCACGAAGAACGAGTGATCGACCAGCTTGGTCCCGAGCTTGGTGGTGCCCGAGGTGTCGAAGTTCGCCGCGGCGATCTGCGAACCGTTGGTCGGCAGCAGATAGATGCCGGCGAACGCGCCCGCCCACATGCCGCTGAGCAGGCCGAGCGGGATCCCCGCCGCGAGACCGATCGGCACGATCGTCCGCGTCGCGGTCGACTGGCTCGTCGTGAGCACGCAGACGAGGAAGACCCCGAGCGCGAAGATCCACGGAGCCGCACTCACCCAGCTGCCGACGGTGCTCGAGATCAGCTCGGCGTGCGCGGTGAGGAAGGTGTCGGTGAGCCAGGCGAGCCCGAACAGGGCGATCGCCGACACCATGCCGGCCTTGAACACGGTCATCGTCGGGATCTCCGCGACCTTCGGGCGCGAGACGATCAGGATCAGCGTTCCGACCAGGAACATCACGATCTCGATGATCGGCGTCATCGCGACGGGGTCACCTGCCGCATCCAGCGGGCGGATGCCCTTGAAGAGACCGAAGACGACGATCGCGGCCACACCGAGCAGGAAGATGATGGCGGCATTGCGTCCGGCAGCTGTGACGGTCACATCAGCCTTGATCTCAGCCGCATCCGCTCGTGGCGCGGGCAGTTCGCCGCGGGCGATTCGCGCCTGCACGTCGGGATCATCGGCGAGATCCTTGCCGAGCCTGTTCACGAAGAAGCTCGACACCACGATGCCGACGATCGCCGCGGGGATCGTCACCTTCAGGATGTCGACGAGCTCGAAGTTCCACGGCGCCGTATCCGTGAGCGTCACCATCGCGGCCATCGCTGCCGACACCGGGCTGCAGGCGAGTGCGACACCGGTGGCGACGACCGAGAGCGACAGCGGACGCGAGGGACGGATGCCGTTGCGGTACGACAGATCCTGGATGACCGGGAGCAGCGGGTAGAGGATGTTCGACGTGCCCGCGCCGACGGAGAACAGGAACGAGACGAGCGGTGCGACGAGAGTGATCTGCTTGGGGTTTCGTGCGATCAGCTTCGCCGCGACCGACACCATCCAGTCGATGCCGCCCGCCGACTGCATCATGGACGCCGCGAGCACCACCGACAGCACGATGAGGAGCGCATCGACCGGCGGTGAGCCGGGCGCGAGACCGAAGACGAACACGAGGATCGCGACACCGGTGCCGCCCCAGAGCCCGAGCCCCACACCGCTCGATCGGGTTCCCATGACGATGCATCCGAGGACGACCAGGAGCTGGATGACGAACAGTGCGATGTCCACGGGGGTTCCTCTCGCAGGGATGTGCCGTCAGCATATTGCTCGGTCGAGGAGTTTGTCAGGGACCTGCATGGATCCGAACGGGAGTCGGCGTCACCGCTGAGGGGCGTCCCGGTCGGTCTGGCGGTGCCGCAGCATCCGGGAGTGTGGAATTCTGGTGGCATGAAGAACGGAATCGTCCGCTTCGCAGCGCTCTACGTGTTCAACGTCGCGGTGCTGCTGCTCATCGGCCTGCTGTCCGCGGGTGTGTCCGTCGGGTTCCACGCGCTCTGGGCCGCGGTCATCCTGACTCTCGCGGCGCTCTTCGTGAAGCCGCTGCTCACCGGAGCGTTCCGCAAGGCGGCCGCCAAGTCCGCAGCCGACCGCACCAAGACCGGCGAGAAGGTCATGCAGTACGTCCTCGTGTACGTCGTCGAGCTGCTCATCTGGGTGGCTGTCGTCTGGCTGAGCGGCGTCCGCGCCTCCGGCTTCTGGAGCTACGCGCTCCCTCCGCTGTTCCTGCTGTTCGGCTGGATGATCTACGACCAGGTCGACGACAAGCTGCGGGCCAAGGCGGGTCAGCTGTACGACGCCGTGCAGTCGAAGGTCTCGGGGTCAGGCAAGACCGCACCCGCCTCCGCCCCTGCATCCGAGACGCGGGCCACCGCCGCCGCCCGCGACGAGCTGAACGACGGCCTGACCCCCGAACAGCGACGGATGTTCGACGAGCTCGGCTGAACGAGAACGGTCCCGATCTGCGGACCACGCCCCGATCCGCGTACGAATCGACAGGGGGAGTCAGCAGATCGGGACCGGATCAGCAGATCGGGACCGACCGAGGTCAGATGAGCCGCTCAGCCGCCTCGACGACGTTGGTCATGAGCAGCGCGACGGTCATCGGCCCGACACCGCCGGGATTCGGCGACACCCAGCCCGCGACGTCGGCGACGCCCGGGTGCACATCGCCGAAGACCAGGCTCTTGCCGGTCTCCGGGTCGGTCTCACGCGTCACACCGACATCGAGCACCGCAGCGCCCGGCTTGACGTCTTCGGCGCGGATGAGGTGCTTGACGCCGGCCGCCGCGACGATCACATCCGCCTCGCGCAGATAACGCGGCATGTCGACCGTTCCCGTGTGCGTGAGCGTGACGGTGGCGTTGATGTCGCGTCGGGTCAGCAGCAGACCGATGGAGCGCCCGATGGTCACCCCTCGACCCACGACCACGACATGCTTGCCCGCGAAGTCGTAGCCGTTGCGCAGCAGCAGCTCGATCACGCCGCGCGGCGTGCACGGCAGGGGCGTGTGGATCGGGCTGTTGACGTTGAGCACCAGACGACCGAGGTTCGTCGGATGCAGACCGTCGGCGTCCTTCGCCGGGTCGATCCGCTCGAGGATCGCGTCCGTGTCGATGTGCTTCGGCAGCGGCAGCTGCACGATGTAGCCGTGGCAGTCCGGATCGGCGTTGAGCTCGTCGATGAGAGCCTCGACATCGGCCTGGGTGGCGTCGGCGGGCAGCTCGCGCTGGATCGAGTTCATCCCGATCGCCTCGGACTGACGGTGCTTCATCCCGACATAGAGCTGGGATGCCGGGTCGGCGCCGACGAGGACGGTCGCGATGCCGGGGACGATGCCCTTCGCCTTCAGTGCCGCGACGCGCTCGGTCAGCTCGGCCTTGATCGCGGCGGACGCCGCCTTGCCGTCGAGGATCTTCGCGGTCACTGCTGCAGGTCCGGGTAGAGCGGGAAGCCTGCGGCGAGCGCGTCGACGCGAGCACGGAGGGCCTCGACGTCGGCGCCGGGAAGCAGTGCGAGCGCGATCACATCGGCGACCTCGGTGAACTCGGCGTCTCCGAATCCGCGGGTCGCGAGCGCCGGGGTTCCGATGCGCAGGCCCGAGGTGACCATCGGCGGACGCGGGTCGTTCGGCACCGCGTTGCGGTTGACGGTGATGTGGATGTCGTGCAGCAGGTCTTCCGCCTGCTTGCCGTCGACCTCGGCGTCACGCAGGTCGACGAGCACGAGGTGCACGTCGGTGCCGCCGGAACGCACTCCGATGCCGGCGTCCTTCACGTCCTGCTGCGAGAGACGCTCGGCGAGGATCGCCGCTCCGCGCAGGGTGCGCTCCTGGCGCTCCGTGAACTCCGGGGTGCCCGCGAGCTTGAATGCGGTCGCCTTGGCGGCGATCACGTGCATGAGCGGGCCGCCCTGCTGCCCCGGGAACACGGCCGTGTTGATCTTCTTGGCGATGTCGGCGTCGTTCGTGAGGATGAAGCCCGAGCGGGGACCACCGATGGTCTTGTGCACGGTCGACGACACGACGTGCGCGTGCGGCACCGGGTTCGGGTGCAGGCCGGCGGCCACCAGACCCGCGAAGTGAGCCATGTCGACCCAGAGCAGCGCGCCGACCTCGTCGGCGATCGCACGGAACGCGGCGAAGTCGAGCGTGCGGGGGTACGCCGACCAGCCGGCGATGATGACCTTGGGCTTGTGCTCGATCGCGAGACGACGCACCTCGTCCATGTCGATCGTCGAGGTCTCGGGGTCGACGCCGTAGGCGACGATGTCGTAGAGGCGGCCCGAGAAGTTGATCTTCATGCCGTGCGTCAGGTGACCGCCCTGGTCGAGGGCGAGGCCGAGGAGCGTGTCGCCGGGGCGGGCGATCGCGTGCAGCACGGCGGCGTTGGCCGACGCACCCGAGTGCGGCTGGACGTTCGCGAACTCCGAGCCGAACAGGTTCTTCGCGCGCTGGATCGCGAGCTCTTCCGCGATGTCGACCTCTTCGCAGCCGCCGTAGTAGCGACGTCCGGGGTACCCCTCGGCGTACTTGTTGGTCAGCACCGAGCCCTGCGCCTGAAGCACGGAGACGGGGACGAAGTTCTCGGATGCGATCATCTCGAGGAACGTCTGCTGGCGCGCGAGCTCTCGATCGAGGACCTGAGCGATCTCGGGGTCGACCTCGGCGAGCGGGGCGTTGAAGTAACGGTCGGTCATGACATGCTCCTCTGACTACGGATTCGAACGGGTATACCAATCGGCCCAGGCGCGCGGTCGAATTCCGTGGTCAGTCGCTCCCCGGTGGTAGTCCACCCAGACGCCAGTCGCGACGGTTACGAGCATAGCGGATTCCCCCCTGTGCACTCCGGTCACCGCACGGTAGGTTTTGTTCATGGTCCTTCCCCATTCCATGCCCCTCGTTCCCCTCCCCCTCTCCGCCAGCGTCGGCGATGACCGGATGCCGATCGGCGATGCCGTCCGAGTCACCGGCGACTCCCCCGTCGCGGCGCAGCTGATCGCTGGGATCGCCCGGCGCAGCGGCATACGACTCCCCCACGCCACCGACCACTCCGCAGCGACCGAGTCCACGATCTCGCTGAGGATCGATCGGGACGTCGCGGGCCCCGAAGGCTATGAGCTCACCGTCGGCGAGTCGGCGGAGATCGTCGGCGGCGACGAGGCAGGGCTCTTCTACGGAGCGCAGACGCTGCTCCAGCTGCTCCGCGAGGGCGACGCCGGGTGGGGCCTTCTCCACGCCAGGATCTCGGATGCTCCGCGATTCGCACGGCGCGGCGTCATGCTCGACGTCGCACGACACTTCTTCAGCGTGGCCGAGGTCCTGAAGTTCATCGACGCCACCAGCGCACTGAAGTTCAATCATCTGCACCTGCATCTCACCGACGATCAGGGGTGGCGCATCCGGATCGACTCCTGGCCGAGGCTCACGGAGCTCGCATCGCAGACCGCCGTCGGCGGAGACCGCGGCGGGTACTACTCGAAGGACGACTACCGCCGGATCGTCGAGCACGCCGCCGAGCGTCACATGATCGTGATCCCCGAGATCGATCTGCCCGGCCACACGCACGCGATCGGCATCGCGTACCCCGAGCTCGTCGAGAGCCCTGTGCTCAACGACTCCCTGATCGCGGAATCCGCCCGCTTGGAGCAGACTCTGCCCGTCAAGGGCGAGCCCTACGTCGGGTGGGGCGTGGGCCACTCGAGCGTGCGCATCCACGAGGAACGCACGTACGACTTCGTGCGCGACGTGGTGCGGGAGCTCGCCGAACTCACCCCGGGGCCGTACATCCACATCGGCGGAGACGAGTCGCTGGGCACCCCGCAGGCCGACTTCGACCTCTTCGTCGAACGGGCCACGGCGATCGTGATCGAGGCAGGCAAGATCCCCGTCGCCTGGCACGAGGTGGGCGCGGCAGCGGGCATCGCGGAGGGCACCGTCGGCCAGTACTGGGGCAAGACGACCCCCGAGGGCACGCACGCCGAAGAGGCGGCGCACTTCGTCGAGCGCGGCGGTGCGCTGATCATGTCGGCGGCCGACGTCGCATACCTCGACATGAAGTACTCGGACGACTTCCCTCTCGGGCTCACCTGGGCCGGAGTCGTCGACGTGAGAACCGCGTACGAGTGGGAACCGACCGAGGTGCTCGACGTCGCCGATTCAGCCATCATCGGCATCGAGGCCCCTCTCTGGAGCGAGACCGCCCGCACGATCGGCGATGTCGAGCAGCTGGTCTTCCCGCGGGCCGCCGCGCAGGCGGAGATCGCCTGGTCGCCCCACACCGCCCCTGAGCGGACGTGGGAGTCGTTCCGCTCCCGGGTCGCGACTCTCGCACCGCTCTGGGAGACTGCGCAGATCGACTTCCACCGAGCCGAGGAGATCCCATGGACCGATCGATGAGTGTCACTTCCGTCGCGTCAGGGTCGCTCGTCGTGCACTCGGCGACGATCATCGACGGCGGGGAGAGCATTCACGACGCCTGGGTGCGCATGGAAGACGGCGTGGTCGTCGATCGCGGCACCGGTGCGACCTGGTCGCATGCCGACGACGTGGTGGATGCCGAGAAGACCGCCGGAGCAGGCGCCGTGCTCACCCCGGGACTCATCGACATCCACGGGCACGGCGGCGCGGGATCGTCGTTCGACGACGGCGTCGAGGCGATCCGCGCCGCGCGGGCCCTGCATCGTCAGCACGGAACGACGCGAGCAGTGGTGTCGCTGGTGACGGCCACGCTCGACGAACTCGCGCACAGGGTGGCGGAGATCGCCGACCTGATGGCCACCGACACCGACATCCTGGGATCGCATCTCGAGGGCCCCTTCCTCGATCCGGGGCATCACGGGGCGCACGCACCGGCCCTGCTGCGCACCCCCGTCGCCGATGACGTCTCCCGGCTGCTCGCGGCCGGCCGCGGCACGATCCGCCAGGTCACGATCGCGCCGGAGCTCCCGGGCGGGATCGACGCGATCAGGCTGATCACCGCCGCGGGCGCCGCCGCAGCGGTGGGCCACACCGACTCGGATGCGGCCACGGCCGTCGCCGCCTTCGAAGCGGGCGCGTCGATCCTCACGCACGCCTTCAATGCGATGCCCGGCATCCACCACCGGGCACCCGGTCCCGTGCTGGCTGCGGCCGCCGACCATCGGGTCGTGCTCGAGGCCATCGCCGACGACGTGCATCTCGATCCCCATGTCGTGAAACTGCTCTTCGACGCCGCACCGGGGCGCGTCGCCCTCATCACGGATGCGATGGCCGCAGCGGGAAGCGCCGACGGCGACTACGACCTCGGCGCCGTGAAGGTGACGGTTCGCGGCGGCGTGGCGCGCACGAACGACACGGGTTCGATCGCGGGCTCGACGCTGACTCAGGATGAGGCGGTTCGACGAGCGGTGGCGGCGGGTGTACCGCTCGCAGACGCCCTGCGGGCGGCGACCGAGACGCCCGCGCGTGCGATCGGCGTCGGCGATCGACTCGGGCGGCTCTCCGTCGGCCATCTGGGCGACGCG
This sequence comes from Microbacterium sp., assembly GCF_031988965.1. Classification (GTDB taxonomy): domain Bacteria; phylum Actinomycetota; class Actinomycetes; order Actinomycetales; family Microbacteriaceae; genus Microbacterium. Next base: position 1,443 of record NZ_DALZXX010000034.1, on the reverse strand, counting down.
GTGCTCTGGGATGCACAGTTGCGCGTCGTGCACGCCTGGGTGGGCGGTAGGGCCTAGCCTCGCCGTGCGTGCATCGACGCGCAACTCTGCGCTCTCCGGTGCCTTGTTCTTTCGCGGGTGAGGGGCCGTCGTCCCCAGAACGACGGCCCCTTCACGAATCCCCCCCACTCAGAGCGGCGAGTCGAGAACTCCTCCCCCGAGGCTCTCGACCCGCCATGCCTGCACTCATACCCCCTGCATGAGCACCTGAGCTCCGCCCCCCGGTGGAGCTCGTGGCTGTCTCTATGTGATGAGACGATGGCGACCCCGATTCATTACGCGACTTCTCAGAAATTCTTCGAGATTCTTTCAAGGATTCTCAATAATCAGCGCTGATCAGGTGTTTCAGTGCGGTGCAGTCCGCTCGTGATCGGTCCATCTCGGGGTGGCGTGCGTGAGGGATCAGAGAGAGAATGGGAAAGGCGCGTGATGAAACAGCGAATCACGCGTCTCTTACTGTGGAGGCACTTCCGCCCTTCACGAAAGACGGATGACTGTGGACCACGACAACACTCACGACGACTCGATCGCCGACGCCGAACTGGTGCTGCGCACCCGCTCCGGTGACGCGGCGGCCTTCGGTGAACTGTGGCGACGCCACTACCCGTCGGGGATGTCGGTCGCGCGCTCGATCACCTCGTCGATCGATCCCGATGATCTGGTCCAGGAGTCATACACCCGGATCTACCAGGCGATCATCAAGGGAGGCGGGCCGAACGGATCCTTCCGGGCCTACCTCTTCACCAGCATCCGCAATACCGCTGCGGCCTGGGGACGATCGCGCCGCGAGTCGGCCATCGACGAGCTCGACACGGTCGTCGATCCCGACAGCACCGAGCAGGCTGCGAACGAGGCACTCGACCGCAGCCTGACCGCTCAGGCTTTCCGCAGCCTGCCCTCTCGCTGGCAGGAGGTGCTCTGGTACACCGAGATCGAGCAGATGAAGCCGCATGAGGCCGCGCCGCTGCTCGGCATGAAGGCCGGCGCCGTCTCACAACTCGCCTTCCGCGCCCGTGAGGGGCTCCGTGAGGCGTGGATCCAGGCGCATCTGCGCAGCGCCGCCCCGGGCTCGGACTGCCAGTGGACGATCGAGCACCTCGGCGCCTACTCGCGAGGCAACCTCGGGACCCGCGACCACAAGCGCCTCGAACAGCACCTCGAAGTGTGTGCACGGTGCATGATCGTCGCCGCCGAGGCGAAGGACATCTCCAAGCGACTCGCTCTCGTGCTCCTCCCGCTCGTTCTCGGAGTGGCCGGCTCCGCGGGTTACCTCGCCGCTCTGCAGGGCGGCGGCACGCCGATCGTCGCACTCGCCGCGATGCCGTCCGGTATCACCGAGGGCGCCGTCGTCGTGAGCGGCGGAGCCGCGGGAACGGCCGGCGGTTCGACCGGATCCGGAGCAGG
>NZ_DALZXX010000033.1:0-22820 GCF_031988965.1 Microbacterium sp. | reverse complement strand
GCGGCCGTCAGCCGCCGCCTGAGCTGCCGACTGAGTCGCCGCGCCGAGGCCAGCACCCCCGGCGATGGCCGCGTCGAGCGCATCGACCGCCGGCGCCATCGCGTCGAACATGGTCTTGTCGCCTGCTTCGGCCTTGCCGCGAGCGACGATGCCGTCGAGTCCTGCTCGCAACGATGCAGCGAGCGCGGTGGCATCCAGCTCCGTGACCGGCCCGGCCGCCATCCCCATGCGCAGGAACAGAGTCCCGTACAGCGGACCGCTCGCGCCGCCGACCGAACTCACCAGAGTCATCCCGACGGCCTTCAGCAGTTCATCGACGGTGGCCGGCGCGCCCGCATCGAGCTTCGCTACGACCGCGTCCATCCCTCGGGCCATGTTCGCCCCGTGATCGGCGTCACCGATCGCCGAGTCGAGCTCGGTCAGCCAGTCCCGCTTCTCGGTCACGGCGTCACGGAAACGGTGGATCCAGTCGACGAGTGCTGCGGTGTCGATGCTCGCCATCATGCTCCCCACCGCAGGCCGGGAGTGTTGACCGGTGCGTCCCAGAGCCGCAGCAGCTCGTCGTCGGCCTTCAGCACCGTGAGCGAGCAGCCGGCCATGTCGAGCGACGTGATGTAGTCGCCGACCAGGTTGCGTGCGATCTGCACTCCGGCCTTCTCGAGCAGCGCGGCCACCTCGCCGTACATGAGGTACAGCTCGATCAGGGGCGATCCGCCCATGCCGTTCAGCATGACGATCGCCGGACCCGACATGTCGAGGTCGGCGAGGATCGGCTCCACGAGCTGACGGGCGATCTCGGATGCCGGCGCCAGCGGTTCACGGTGACGACCCGGCTCGCCGTGGATGCCGATGCCGATCTCCATCTGATCTTCCGGCAGATCGAACGTGGGCTTGCCCGCGGCGGGAACCGTGCAGCTCGTGAGCGCCATGCCCATCGAGCGCCCCTGACCGTTGATCCGCTTCGCGAGCTCCACGACGGCTGCGAGATCCTGCCCCTCCTCCGCAGCAGCTCCGACGAGCTTCTCGAGCAGGACCGTGAGCCCGACGCCTCGGCGTCCGGCGGTGTAGAGCGAGTCCTGCACCGCGACATCGTCGTCGACGATGACGGTGCCGACCTCGATGCCCTCCATCGAGGCGAGCTCGGCGGCCATCTCGAAGTTCAACACGTCACCGGTGTAGTTCTTGACGATGTGGAGAACGCCTGCGCCGCGGTCGACGGACTTGGTCGCGGCCTGCACGCGGTCGGGAGTCGGCGAGGTGAAGACCTCGCCCGCGACGGCGGCATCCAGCATCCCGACGCCCACATAGCCGCCGTGCAGCGGCTCGTGCCCGGACCCACCGCCGGAGACCACCGCGACCTTGCCCGCGTCTTTCGGCGTCGCGCGCGTGATGACGTGGTTCTCGAAGTCCACCGACAGTTCCGGATGCGCGAGGGCCACGCCCCGCAGCGATTCGACCAGCACATCGGCGGGGTTGTTGATGAGCTTCTTCATCGTTCGATCTCCCTTGATCTCTGCGGTGGCGATCTTTCGCAAAATTGGAAAGTTATTCGTCAATGTCGAATATGCTCGGGCGCAGTCGAGTTGTCAAGGTCCACTCAGACGACCGACGCGACTGCCCGGCTCGACGTCGACCCGGAGGAGGAGGCCATCGTGATCCAGGCCATCGATCGCGCCGCGAAAGTGCTCGAACTGCTGCAGGGCGCACGCCATCTCGGCATCACCGATCTCTCGCTCGCGCTCGGCCTTCCCCCGTCGACCGTGCACGGCATCGTCAAATCCCTGCGCGAGCACGGGCTGGTCGCGAAGGAGCGCGGCGGGCAGCGCTACATGCTCGGTCCGACGCTGCTCCGGCTCAGCAACGTGTACCTCGATACGCTCGACGTGCGGGCTCGGGCCATGCGGTGGACGCAGGAGCTCGCGCGTCGCACGAACCTGCCGGTGCGTCTCGGTGCCCCGCACTTCCACGAGGTGCTCGTCATCCACCACGACCTGCGCCCCGACAACAGCCAGCAGATGCTCGAGACCGGCGTCGCGATCCCCGCACACGCCTCGGCGATGGGCAAGGTCCTGCTCGCGCACGATCTCGGCTTCCAACGCACCGTCTTCGAGCGGCCGCTGCGCAGCCTCACAGGCGACACGATCACCGACGTCGCCCGGCTCACACTCGAACTGCCCGCGATCGCCGAACGCGGCAGCGCCTCGGAGACCGACGAGGCCGTGCTCGGCGAATCGTCGATCGCCGCGCCCGTGGCCGACGCCTCGAACGACATCGTCGCGGCGGTGGCGGTCGTGATGCCGACGTCGCAGACGCCGGCATCCGACGCCGTGCTCAACGCGCTGCGCGAGACGGCGCGCAACATCTCGCGGGAGCTCGGCGCGACGTCCTGGCCGCCGCGCGTCGCCCCCGCCGACGACTGAACGCCGACGACAGACCTACTCGGCCAGCAGCAGATCAGCCGCACGCTCGCCGATCATGATCGAGGGCGCATTCGTGTTGGCACTCGGCACGAACGGCATCACCGACGCGTCCGCGACCCGGAGCCCTGCGACGCCCCGTACTCGAAGCTGCGGATCGACGACCGCGAGGTCGTCGACGCCCATCCGGCAGGTGCCCACCTGGTGGTGATAGGTCCCGACAGTCCGGCGGGCGAAATCGCGCAGCTCGTCGCGGGTCGTGACCTTCTCGCCCGGAGCGAACTCCGACGCACGGAAGGGCGCGAACTCGTCACGACCGCCGATCTCCCTGACGAGTTCGATCGCGTCGACCATCGCCTCGAGATCGCGCTCATCGGCGAACACGTTCGGATCGACGAGAGGTGCGACGGACGGCTCGGCGGAGGCCAGACGCACGCTGCCTCGTGAGTGCGGCCGCACGATCCCCGCGGTGATCGTGTAGCCCTGCTCGGGTGCGGCTCCCCCGTCGGTCGGGTAGGGCACGTGGATGAAGAGCGGCTGCAGGTCGGGTGCATCGGAGTCGCTCACGACGCGGGAGCGCGCATACAGCTGGCTCTCGAGCAGGTTCCACTGCGGTGGGGCCACCGCGTCGAGGGAGTCGTACAGCACGCTGACCAGCAGATGGTCGTGCAGGTTCTCCCCGACACCGGGCACATCGGCGACGACCTCGATGCCCAGCTGCTCCAGGTCGCCCCGCGGCCCGATCCCCGAGCGCAGGAGCACAGCGGGTGACCCGATCGCCCCGCCGGACAGCACGATCTCGCGCCGTGCTTTCGCGAGATGACGGACTCCGTCGACCTCGTACTCGACTCCGACGGCCCTCCCCTTCTCGACGACGATCCGGTCGACCAGCGCGTTCGTGGTCACCGCCAACGCCTCATGCCCGAGAATCGGCGCCACGAAGGACTGCCAGGCCGATGCGCGCTTGCCGTCCTTGGTGGTCGTGTGGTTGAAGCCGGCACCGTCGAGGCTCTCCCGGTTGAAGTCCTCCGTACGCGGGATGCCGCTGGCCACCGACGCCTCCACGAATGCCGCCGCGAGCGGATGGCGCGCGCCGTCGGGAATCCGCTCGACGTGCAGCGGGCCACCGGCGCCGTGGAACTCGTCCGCGCCGTCGGCATGGTCCTCGGACTTGCGGAAGTACGGAAGCACCTCTTCCCACGACCAGCCCGTCGCACCCTGCGCGGCCCAGCCGTCGTAATCGCGGCGGTCGCCGCGCATGTAGATCATGCCGTTCAGCGAGCTCGACCCGCCGAGGGTCTTGCCTCGGGGCCAGTAGAGGACCCGACCGCCGAGATGCTCCTGCGGGGTGGTCATGACAGCCCAGTCGTTCGGCGACATCAGCAGCCCGGGCCATCCCTGCGGTGAGTGGATGTTCGGATCGCTGTCGACGGAGCCCGCTTCGATCACGTGCACGCTGTGCCCCGCGTCCACGAGCCGGCGCGCGATCGCACTTCCCGCGGATCCCGCACCGATCACGACGTAGTCGGCCACTTCTGTGAGCTCGGTCATCACTCGTTCCTCTCTGAACGACAGACGTCTTCGTCTGCTCTCAGATCAGGATCGACCTTTCGCGGCGCCCGGGACCGGCCCCCGGCGAACAGCAGTGTGCCGGATGCGCACGGATGCGTGGCCGCGCTCGAGGATGCCGCGGACTCAGTGCGCGACGGTGAGCGTCTGCGCGCGGTACTCGCTGGGGGTGACGCCGAACCGGGTGCGGAAAGCTCGGGTGAACGCGGTGGCATCGGTGAAGCCCCACCGCGCGCCGATCGAGGAGATCTGCTGAGCGCTCTGCGTCGGGTTGCTCAGGTCGCGCCTCGTCGCGTCGAGCCGACGGTGCCGGATCCACGCGCTGACGGTGTCGTTCTTGCCCTCGAACAGCTTCTGCAGATAGCGCACCGAGATGTGGTGGGCCGTCGCGATCTCCGTGACGGTGAGCTCGGCATCGCCGAGGTGCTCGGCGATGTACAGCTCGATCCGCGTGAGCAGAGCGCGTCGGCCGACCTCCTCGCCGCCGTCCAGCTCCAGTTCGAGCCGCTCGCCCAGCGCGGCGGTGAGCATGTCGAGCACAGCGTCCGACAACGGCATCCGATTCTGCAGCGTGCCGTTCTCGAGCGTCGTGTCATAGGCGCGCAGCATCGACGACGCGATCGCCCCGACGCCCTCGCGCCCGGAGAACCGCGAGGCGGTGAGGGCGCGCAGTCGTGCCCGATCGATGCGCAGCGTCTCGAGGGGGAACATCACCACGAGCATGCGGAACGGGCCGTCGAAGTCGAGCGCGTACGGCCTCGTGGTGTCGTAGACCGCGAAGTCGCCGGGCGTCAGGATCGCCTCTCGACCGTCCTGGCCGATCAGGCTGCGCCCCTGCAGCTGCACACCGAGTTTGATGTGGCCGGGGTCGTCTCGGGCGATCTCCGCTCTCGTGCGACTCACGCGCACCGCCGATCCCGCGACGCTCGAGACCGACAGCGGCCCGACCGGCTGCGCGACGAGCTTGCCCTGGAACCCCGACCGCTCGGCCCGTTCGGACGACCAGGCCCGCAGCGGCACGAAGCTGCGGTTCACGGCATCCGTCCACATGTCGAACCGCTCGGCGGAGGGCACCGCACCACAGTCGACGACGACTCTGCCAGCGACCGCATCGGGTGCGCGATCGTCCATTGGTCACTCCTCGCCTCATCGCGTGTCGGACAGCATACGCGCAATACATCGGCGCGGGATCGGCTCAGCGCGACTGCAGTCCGTCCAGGCTCACCCGGAGGATGTCCTCGCCCAGTTCGTCGGGGTCGACCGGGCCACCGGGCCGGTACCACTCGACGACCGAGTTGATCATGCCGAAGATGAGCCTCGTCGCGACGGCGGCATCCACGTCGTCGCGGATCAGTCCCTCGGTCTGCGCCTCGGTGACGATCGCGGTCACGCGCTGGTCGAACGCGCGACGACGCACGAGCGCCGCGGTCTCGACCTCTCCGTTGCCACGCACCCGCAGCAGCAGCGTCACCGACGGGAGCTTCTCGGTGAGCACGCGCACCGCGCCGCGGATGATCGATCGCAGGCGGTCGGAGGCGAGCGGATGCCGCGCCGTCGCATCGTCCACGACGGCCTCGAGCGCGTCGAGGGCGTCGTTCAGCGCGAGTTCGAGGATCGCGGACTTCGATTCGAAGTGGTGGTAGAGCGCGGACTTGGTGAGCCCCAGCGTCGCGCTGAGGTCTGCGACACTCGTCGCGTCGTAGCCCTGCTCGTTGAACACCTTCACGGCGACCGCGAGCACCTGCTCACGGTCATAACCTGGCCGGCCGCGCTTGGGGGCCGGCGCATCGGATCGGGGCTGCGCCATGGGCCAAGTCTGTCATTCCCGGTGAGTTGCCATTCGCTCTGCGATCTGAGATCGTATTCCTGACCGATCGGTCTGAAATTATCGCCAGCGTTGGTGATCGAGAGGATGACGATGTCCGAGGCCTATCTCGTCGATGGCGTCCGCACCCCCGTCGGCCGGTACGGAGGCGCTCTCGCGTCCGTCCGCCCCGATGACCTCGCCGCCCTCGTGGTGGGCGAGACGGTCCGCAGGTCCACCATCCCGGTGGAGGCGATCGACGAGGTCATCCTCGGGGCGGCGAACCAGGCCGGAGAGGACAACCGCAACGTGGCGCGCATGGCGGTGCTGCTCGCGGGCCTCCCCGATTCGATCCCCGGACTGACGGTCAACCGCCTCTGCGCCTCCGGAATGTCTGCGATCGCACTCGCCGCGAACGCCGTGCGCGCCGGCGACGCCGACCTCATCGTCGCCGGCGGCGTCGAGTCGATGACCAGGGCGCCCTGGGTGCAGGCGAAGCCCGAACGGGCGTGGGCCAAGCCCGGCGCCGCCTTCGACACCTCGATCGGCTGGCGCTTCACGAATCCTCGCCTGAGCGCCCGCGACAAGGCCACCTTCTCGATGCCCGAGACGGCAGAGGAGGTCGCGCGCGTCGACGGGATCAGCCGCACGGATGCCGACGCGTTCGCCCTCCAGAGCCACCAGCGGGCCATCGCCGCGATCGATGCCGGTCGGTTCGCCGACGAGATCGTCACGGTCGAGACGAGCCGCGGAATCGTCGACACGGACGAGGGGCCACGACGGGACACCACCCTCGACGCGCTCGCGACGCTGCGCGCCGTGGTCGCCGGCGGCGAGGTCGTGACCGCGGGCAACTCCAGTTCTCTCAACGACGGCTCCTCCGCGATCGTCGTGGCGAGTGCAGAGGCCGTCGATCGGCATGGCCTGCGGCCTCGCGCGCGGATCGTCGCGTCGGCGACCGCTGCTCTCGCCCCCGAGATCATGGGCCTCGGTCCGGTGCCCGCCACGCAGAAAGCGCTCGCGAAGGCGGATCTGCAGGTCTCCGATCTCGGAGCCGTCGAGCTGAACGAGGCCTTCGCATCGCAGTCCCTCGCCTGCATCCGCCGCCTGGGACTCGATCCGGCGATCGTCAACGCCGACGGCGGAGCCATCGCGCTCGGCCACCCGCTCGGTTCGAGCGGGTCACGGCTCATCGTCACACTGCTGGGCCGACTCGAACGCGAGGGAGCGCGATACGGCCTCGCCACGATGTGCGTCGGCGTCGGGCAGGGCACGGCGATGATCGTGGAGCGTCTCCCGTGACCCTGCACATCGAGGAGCAGAACGACCGGGTCGTCGCCACGCTCGACCGCCCCGAGAAGCGCAACGCGATCGACCAGGAGACCATCGACGCGCTGCATGAGCTGTGCGCCGTGCTCGAGGCCTCGCCGCGGACGCTCATCGTCACCGGCTCCGACGGCGTCTTCGCCGCCGGAGCCGACATCGCCCAGCTGCGCGACCGCACTGCGGACGACGCCAGGCGCGGCATCAACGCGATGGCCTTCATCCGCGTGCGCGAACTGCCGATGCCGGTGATCGCGGCGATCGACGGCTATGCACTCGGCGGCGGCGCCGAACTCGCCTACGCGGCCGACATCCGCATCGCGACGCCGTCTCTGCGCATCGGGAACCCGGAGACGGGACTCGGCATCATCGCCGCCGCGGGCGCGACGTGGCGCCTGCCCGAGATCGTCGGCGACGCGCGGGCGAGCGATCTGCTGCTCACCGGACGAGCGCTCGACGCCGAGGAGGCGCTGAACTGGGGGCTGGTCTCGTCACTGCATCCGGCCGAGGAACTGCTCGCGGCCGCGCACGCGATCGCCGACCGCATCGCGGCGAACGACCCGATGGCGACGCAGCACACGAAACGCGCACTGCGCACCCCACGCGCGCAGCATCCGGCGATCGAGCTCGAGCTGCAGGCCGAGCTGTTCGAGTCGCCCGAGAAGCACCGCCGCATGACCGCATTCCTCGAGAGGAAGAACCGATGAGCGAGACCGAACTCCGGTCGTCGAGCGCACACCCTCCCCGGTCGTTGAGCGAGCGGAGCGGGACGAAACGCCCCGACCACGCGCCGGCGAACGTCGGAGTGCTCGGCGGAGGGCGTATGGGAGCCGGGATCGCCCACGCGTTCCTGCTCGCCGGCTCGCACGTCAGCGTGGTCGAGCGCGATGCGGCGAGCGCGGACGCAGCCCTGACACGCGTCCGCGACAGCATCCGCCGCTCCGTCGAACGCGATTCCTCCCTGGACGAAGCGGAGATCGCCGGCCGTCTCACCACAGGAAGCGCCATCGCGGTGTTCGCCGCGGTCGACCTCGCGATCGAGGCGGTGCCCGAGGACCGCGAGCTCAAGGAGCGCGCCCTCGCCAGAGCCGAGGCGGCGCTGCCCGAAGACGCGACGCTGGCGAGCAACACCTCGTCGATCTCGATCGACACGCTGGCCGCGGGCCGCCTGCGCCCCGAGCGATTCCTCGGTCTTCATTTCTTCAACCCCGTGCCCGCGTCGAGCCTCGTCGAGATCGTGCACGGCGCGGCGACCGATCCGTCGATCGTCGAGAGCGCGGCAGGCTGGGTGACCGCGCTCGGCAAGACGCCGATCGTTGTCAGCGACTCCCCCGGCTTCGCCTCCTCACGACTGGGCGTGATGCTCGGCATGGAGGCGATCCGGATGCTCGAAGAGGGCGTTGCGAGCGCGGCCGACATCGATGCGGCGATGACACTCGGATACCGGCATCCGGTGGGTCCGCTGCGCACCACCGACATCGTCGGGCTCGACGTGCGGCTCGGCATCGCCGAGGAGCTGGAGCGCGCACTGGGCGAGCGCTTCGCTCCGCCGGAGCTGCTGCGGCGCATGGTCGCCGAAGGAAAGCTCGGCCGCAAAAGCGGCGAAGGGTTCTACACATGGAACGAGGAGAGATGACCGAGTATCTGCCGAGCTATGTCCAGGGCGCGTGGTGGACGCCGTCGTCGCCCACGCGGTCCGCCGAGGTGCGGGATGCGTCCACCGGGGACGTCGTCACTCTCGTCTCCACCGAGGGCTTGGATCTCGCGGGGGCCCTGGAGCACGCGCGCACGGTCGGACAGCGGAGCCTCGGCGCGCTGACATTCCACCAGCGAGGGGTGCTGCTCAAGCAGTTCGCCCTCGCCCTCACCGCGCGCAAGGACGAGCTGTATGCGCTGTCCGCACGCACCGGTGCGACGAAGAACGATTCGTGGGTCGACATCGACGGCGGGATCGGGGTGCTGTTCTCCTACTCGGGCAAAGGGCGGCGCGAGCTGCCGAACAGCCGCGTGCACGTCGACGGCCCGGTCGAGCCGCTCTCGAAGGACGGGTCGTTCCTCGGCCGCCACGTCTACACCACGCTCCCCGGCGTGGCCGTGCAGATCAACGCGTTCAACTTCCCGGTGTGGGGATCGCTCGAGAAGTTCGCGCCGGCGTTCCTCGCCGGCATGCCGACGCTCGTGAAGCCCGCAACTCCCACGGGCTATCTGGCCGAGGCCATGGTGCGCATCCTCGTCGAGTCCGGGCTGCTTCCCGAGGGCTCTCTGCAGCTGGTCAGCGGCAGCGTTCCCGACCTGTTCGAGCATCTTCGACTCGGCGACATCGTCGGCTTCACCGGCAGCGCGTCGACGGCGGAGAGCCTCAAGGCCCACCCGGCGGTGCAGACCGGCGGGGTGCGGTTCACGGCCGAGACCGATTCGATCAATGCCTCGGTGCTCGGCACCGACGCGGTCGAGGGCACGCCCGAGTTCGACGCGTACGTACGCCAGCTCGTCACCGAGATGACCACCAAGGCCGGGCAGAAGTGCACCGCGATCCGCCGGGCGATCGTCCCCACCGGGTCTGCGGATGCCGTGATCTCCGCTGTGCAGGCGCGCATCGCCGACAAGACGGTGCTGGGCGACCCGCGCGCCGAGGGCGTGACGATGGGCCCCCTCGCGTCGACCGCGCAGCGCGACGAGGTGCTGCGTCAGGTCGGCAGGCTGCAGACGGCGGGAGGACGGATCGTCGTCGGAACGACGGATGCGCCTGAGGTGCGGCTCTCCGACGGCAGCACCGGCCTCTCCCCCGACGGCGCGTTCGTCTCCCCCCTGCTGCTGCGCTTCGACGACGCGCAGAGCGAGGCGGCGCACTCGATCGAGGCCTTCGGTCCGGTGTCGTCGCTTCTCACCTACGACACCACCGCCGACGCCGCAGCGCTCGTCGCTCGGGGCGGCGGATCGCTCGTCACCAGCATCGCGACACACGATCCCGCGCAGGCGGTGGAGCTGGCCACGCGCATCGCTCCGTTCAACGGCCGGATGCTGCTGCTCGACCGCGACGATGCGCGATCGTCGACCGGTCATGGCTCGCCGTTGCCCAACCTCGTGCACGGCGGTCCCGGCCGGGCAGGCGGCGGCGAGGAGCTCGGCGGCATCCGCGCCGTGCTCCATCACATGCAGCGCACCGCGGTGCAGGGCTCGCCCGAGATGCTCACAGCGCTGACCGGCGTGTGGCACGCGGGCGCTGCGGCGCACAGCGACGGCCGGCACCCCTTCCGCAAGTCGCTCGCGGAGCTGCGGATCGGCGACCAGATCGTCTCGGCATCGCGCGAGGTCACACTCGCCGACATCGAGACGTTCGCGCACTTCACGGGCGACACGTTCTATGCGCACATGGACGAGGCCGCCGCCGCCGCGAACCCGTTCTTTCCCGGCCGGGTGGCGCACGGATACCTGCTCGTGTCGTGGGCGGCCGGTCTGTTCGTCGACCCTGAGCCCGGGCCGGTGCTCGCGAACTACGGCCTGGAGAACCTGCGGTTCATCACCCCTGTGTCCCCCGGTGACACGATCCGCGTCGAGCTCACGGCCAAGCAGATCACCCCGCGCGAGACCGACGAGTACGGCGAGGTGCGCTGGGACGCCGTGATCCGCAACCAGAGCGAAGAGCTCGTGGCGACCTACGACGTGCTCACGTTGGTGAACAAGCAGCAGACGCCCGAGGGTGTGGCCGCATGAGACCGATGATGCAGCGCGACGCCGCCTCGGCGATGCTCGGCATGGTCGTCGAGCTCGATGAGCCGGGAGAGGCGGTGGTCTCGATGACGGTGCGGGACGACATGCTGAACGGCTTCGCGATCACGCACGGCGGTCTGGTGTTCACGCTCGCCGACACGGCCTTCGCGATCGCCTGCAACGAGGACGAACGGGTCACGGTCGCCGGCGGCGCGGACATCACGTTCCTGAAGTCCACGGCTGCAGGCCAGCGTCTGACGGCGCGGGCTGTGCGCCGGGTCGTGAGCGGGCGCAACGGCCTCTACGACGTCTCGGTGACCGACGAGTCCGGTGACGTCGTCGCCGAGGTGCGCGGCCGCTCGCTCACGACGAACCGATCACAGGAGGGGTGAGATCGTGCGGCCCCTGCATGGTGAGGGCCGGAATCGGAGTGTTCACGATTCCGGCCCCGGCCTGATCCCGCCCTGCGGTCCGCCCTCAGCGCTGGATGACCTTGGGAGCCGCGACCGCCTTGAGCCCCGCCACCCCGAACTCCTGGCCGTAGCCGCTGGCCTTGATGCCGCCGAACGGCACGTGCGGGTTGATCGCGCCGTGCTGGTTGATCCATACGGTGCCGGCCTGCACACGGCGGGCGACCTCGCTCGCGGCATCCGGGTCGTCCGACCAGACCGACGCCCCCAGACCCTGGGTCGAGTCGTTCGCGCGACGCACGGCATCGTCGACATCCGAGTACCGGATGACCGGGATGACCGGGCCGAACTGCTCCTCGTCGACGAGGGCGGTTCCGTCGTCGATGTCGGCGACGACCGTCGTGCGGTAGAAGAGCGGTCCGTGCTCGGGCGCGGGCTCTCCACCGGTGACGATCCGCGCACCGCGCTCTCTGGCGTCTTCGACGAGTCGGGCCACGATGTCGAACTGCTTCTCGTTCTGGAGCGGGCCGAGGACGTTCGCCTCGTCGAGCCCGTTGCCGAGCGGCATGGCGTCGGCCAGCTTCGCGAGCGCGTCCACGACCTCGTCGTACTGCGAGTCGTGCACGTAGAGCCGCTTGAGTGCCGCGCACGTCTGTCCGGTGTTGATGAAGATCCCCCAGAACAGGTTCTCGGCGATCGCCGCGACATCGGTTCCCGGAAGGATGATGCCGGCGTCGTTGCCGCCGAGCTCGAGGGTCAGTCTGGCGAGACTGTTCGCGGACGCCTCGACGATCCTGCGGCCCGTGGCCGTCGACCCGGTGAACATGATCTTGTCGAGGTCGGGGTGAGCCGCGATGGCCGCGCCCACTTCGCGGTCTCCCGAGATCACGGTCAGCACATCTTCGGGCAGGTGCCGGTTGTAGATCGCAGCGAGCGCGAGCACCGACAGGGGCGTGTACTCGCTGGGTTTGACCACCACCGTGTTGCCCATGCGCAGCGAGGGGGCGATCTGCCACACCGTGATCATCATCGGCCAGTTCCACGGTCCGATGGCTCCGACGACACCGAGCGGGTCGTAGTGGACCTCTGCGCGCGAGTCGCCGGCCTCGAAGACGACCTCCGGTTCGAGAGGCGTGTCGGCGGCGGTGCGCGTCCAGGCGGAGCATGCACCGACCTCGAAGCGGGCGTTCGGCCCGTTCAGCGGCTTGCCCTGCTCCCGCGAGAGCAGCACGGCCAGCTCTTCGGCGTTCGCATCGAGGTCGTCGGCGATCGCGGTGAGGATGAGACTGCGCTCGGCGTGCCCGAGAGCAGCCCACGCAGGCTGGGCGGAGCGGGCATTCACGATGGCGCGGTTAAGGTCATCGACCGTATGAACGGGCGCATGTCCGATCACTTCGCGCGTCGCCGCATCCGGGATGGGGCGACCGCCGCCCTCCGGCGCGGTGATGGACTCCAGGATCGTCGTCGTGGTCGTGGTCACAGCATCCTCCTTGATCGCGGACTGCTCTGTCCGGTATCCGGAGCCTACGATCGCGAGCGCGGGCCGGTACAGCGCCGACGACCGTTCGTGCGCACCCTGCACAGGGTCGTACGCCTTCGGCAGATCGAGCCCTCGCCATCCGCGATCTGATGGAAAAGCCCCACCTTGCGACGAAGGAGTCGACGATGACCATGACTGACGCCCGCCCCGAGTTCGGCGCCGAGACCGAACTGCACTCCGCGGAGGCACTCGCTCGGCTCCAGCTCGAGCGCCTGCAGTGGACGGTCCACCATGCGTACGAGAACGTGCCGACCTATCGCCGCAAGTTCGACGAGCACGGCGTGCACCCCGACGACATCCGCACCCTCGACGACGTGCAGAAGCTTCCGTTCACCACGAAGGCCGACCTGCGCGAGAGCTACCCGTTCGGGATGTTCGCGGTTCCCATGGCCGACGTCCGGCGCGTGCACGCGTCTTCCGGTACGACGGGGCGTCCGACCGTGGTCGGGTACACGGAGGGCGACCTCGACCGCTGGAGCGACCTGATCGCGAGGTCGCTGCACGCAGCGGGCATCCGCGCCGGGATGAAGGTGCACAACGCGTACGGCTATGGACTCTTCACGGGCGGACTCGGCGCGCACGCGGGTATCGAGCGCCTGGGTGCCACCGTGATCCCCGTGTCCGGCGGCCAGACGGCGCGGCAGGTGCAGCTGATCACCGACTTCGAGCCGGATGCCATCCTGTGCACCCCCAGCTATCTGCTCACGATCGCGGACGCGATGGAGGCGGCAGGGATCGACCCGACGACGACATCGCTGCGGGTGGCGGTGCTCGGCGCGGAGCCCTGGACGAACGAGATGCGGCGAGAGATCGAGCGACGACTGCACATCGACGCGGTCGACATCTACGGGCTCAGCGAGGTGATGGGTCCCGGCGTCGCGAGCGAGAGCGTGCTCACGAAGGACGGACCACACATCTGGGAGGACCATTTCCTCCCAGAGATCATCGACGGCGACACCGGAGCACGACTGGCGGACGGCGAACTCGGCGAGCTGGTCTTCACCTCGCTCACCAAGGAGGCGTTCCCCGTCATCCGCTACCGCACCCGCGACCTCACACGCCTGCTGCCGGGGACCACCTACCCCGCGCTGAGGAGGATGGAGAAGATCACCGGACGCAACGACGACATGATCATCCTGCGCGGCGTGAACCTGTTCCCCACGCAGATCGAGGAGCTCGTGATGGGGATCGAGACGCTGACGCCCCACTTCGTGCTCGAGCTGCATCATGTCGCGCAGCTCGACACCATGACGGTGCGCATCGAGCGGCACCCGTCGCTGAGCGCCGAGGAATGCGATGCCGCCGCCGCGGTTCTCCACCACCGCATCAAGATGCACATCGGCACCAGCGTCGACGTCACGGTCGAGGAGCCCGGCACCCTCCCCCGAAGCGAGGGCAAGTACAAGCGCGTGTACGACCTGCGCTGAGAGGATCATCGCCTCTACGCGATATCGCGGAAAGGCGATATCATCGATCAATGAGCCGCGCTGCTGAGCTGATCCGCTACGCCCGCCGCCAGAGCGGACTGACGCAGTCCGCTCTGGCCGGGCTGGCGGGCATGACACAGAGCGTCGTCAGCGAATATGAGAACGGCAGGCGCGAGCCGTCTTTCGACGCAGTCGACCGGCTGATCTCGGCCGCTGGGCTGGTCGTCGAGGTCACCCCGCGCACGCAGGAGGAGCAGAGCGCGCGCGACCGAGTGATCGCGCTGTCGGGTGAACTCCGACGCGCGCTCCTGCCGCTCGGGGTGCAGCGCATCCGTCTCTTCGGCAGCGTTGCTCGCGGCGACGAGAGCGCATCGAGCGACATCGATCTGGCTGTCGACATCGCGCCGACCGTCGGCGTGTTCGATCTGCTGCGGATGCGGCGAGAGGCCGAGAAGGTACTCGGCCGACCGGTCGACCTCGTCCCCTCCGACGGCCTCAAACCCGCGGTGGCAGAAGCGGTCGAACGTGAAGCCGTCACGTTGTGAGCCGACACACGATCGAGAGGCTTCAGGACATCGAGGTCGCCTGTGACGCGATCGGTCGTTACGAGAGACGGATGGACAGCGATGACGAGATCGTCTTCGACGCGATCCGAGCGCGGCTCATCGAGATCGGTGAGGCCGTCAAGGATCTCAGTGAAGCCGCGACTGCGACGGAGCCCGGCATCCCCTGGGCAGAGATCGCCGGAATGCGCGACTACCTCGCGCACCGATACTTCGACACGACCCATGCCATCGTCATGACGACAGCGCGGACCGACATACCGCTACTTGCCGCAGCTGTTCAGCGGATGAAGTCGAGAGAGATGGACGCATCGACGACGCGCTGACGGAGGTTTCTGACACCGACGTCAGCCGCGGAGCGCGAGCACGAACGGAAGCACCTCCGTGGCGCCGGCCTGACGGAGCGTGCGCGCGGCGACCGTCAGGGTCCACCGACTGTCAGCCATGTCATCGACGAGGAGCACAGGCCCCTCGGGGATGTCGAGGCCCTGCGCACTGAACCGATCCCACAGCCCCGCGAGACGGAAGACGCTGTTGCCTCCGGGCTGCCCCGTGGGTCCGCCGTTCACGAGATCGAGTGCGCCCACGTAGGGCAGGCGTCCGATCTCGGCGATGCCGCGGGCGAGAGAGTCGACGAGCAGCGGATGCGACCGCGACGGCATCGCGACCACGGCGACCGGGCGCTCGTCCCACTTCCAGCCGGCGAGCACCCGAACGCAGCCACCGAGGACCTGCGGAGTCACCGCAGCATCGGCCGCCCCTGCCGCGAAGAGCTCACGCAGGGTGCCTCCCCAGCCGAGATCGGTGAGTCGCGCGAGCGCGCGCCCTTCTCCTGCCTGCTCTCCGGCCGGGATGCGCCCCCTGACCGGGACGTCGAGCCGGTCGGCACCGGTCGGCCACGCCTTGCGCGGTTCGATCGGGACGCCCACCCTGTCCAGCGACTCCGCCGCCTGCGTGGTCGCGGACTCCCCGATCTCGCGGGGGAACCACACTCCCGCGCAGCTGTCGCATCGGCCACAGGGCGCCGCCGTCGCGTCGTCGAGGGACCGCTGGAGGAACTCCATGCGGCATCCGTCCGTCTGCTCGTAGTCGATCATGTGCTGCTGCTCGGCACGGCGCTCCGCCGCGATGCGCTCATAGCGCTCGGCGTCGTACGTCCACGGCTGTCCGGTCGCGACCCATCCGCCCTGCACACGGCGCACCGCTCCGTCGACGTCGAGCACTTTGAGCAGCAACTCGAGCGGAGTGCGCCGGATGTCGACCATCGCCTCGAGCGCCGGCGTCGAGATCGGCTGATCCCCGAGCGCCCCGATCACGCGCTCGGCCCGCTCGCGGTCGGGCATCGACGCGGTCGCGAAGTAGTGCCAGATGTCGCGATCTTCGACGCCGGGCAGCAGCAGGACGTCGGCGCTCTCGCTCGCACGACCGGCACGACCGACCTGCTGGTAGTAGGCCACAGGCGATGAGGGTGCTCCGAGGTGCAGCACGAAGCCGAGATCGGGCTTGTCGAACCCCATGCCGAGCGCGCTGGTGGCGACGAGCGCCTTGACCTCGTTGCGCTTCAGCATCCCCTCGGACTCGGCGCGCTCGTCGGTGTCGGTCTGCCCCGTGTAGGCGCGCACCTCGTGGCCATGCTCGCGAAGCAGCCGCGCCGTGTCGACCGCGGCGGCGACGGTGAGTGTGTAGATGATGCCGGAGCCGGGGAGGTCGTCGATGTGACTCAGCAACCACGCCAACCGGCTCGCAGAATCACGCAGCCGCAGCACTCCGAGTCGCAGCGAGGTGCGAGCGAGCGGCCCCCGGATCGTGAGCACCTCGGGCTGGTCACCGGAGGCATCCGTGCCGCCTGTCCCGAGCTGCTCCGCGACATCCGCCACCACTCTGCTGTTCGCTGTCGCCGTGGTGGCGAGCACCGGCACCTGAGGCGGCATCTGCTCGATCAGATCGCGCAGCCGTCGGTAGTCGGGGCGGAAGTCGTGCCCCCAGTCGCTGATGCAGTGCGCCTCATCGACCACCAGCATCCCGATCCGCCGCACGAGCGCCGGCAGCTGCTGCTCGCGGAACGCAGGATTGTTGAGTCGCTCGGGCGACACGAGCAGCACGTCGACCTCGTCTCTGTCGAGCTGCTCCATCACCTCGGACCACTCATGCGCGTTGGTCGAGTTGATCGCGACGGCGCGCACACCCGCTCGTTCGGCCGCGGCGATCTGGTCGCGCATCAGCGCGAGCAGCGGCGAGACGAGCACGGTGGGGCCGGCCCCCTGCCGTCGTAACAGCAGCGTCGCGACGAAGTACACGGCCGATTTACCCCATCCCGTGCGCTGCACCACGAGCGCGCGACGACGACCCTCGACGAGAGCCTCGATCGCCTCGTACTGGCCGTCGTGGAAGTCGACGTCAGGACGGCCGACCAGCTCGCGGAGCGCCGAGAGCGCAGCGGTGCGGGTGTCGACAGAGTCGGGGGAAGTCATGCCTCCACTCTGCCCCAGGCCGCCGACACCCGGTGGCCGTTCATCCACAGGCGGATCCGCGCCCACCTCCGACCACGTCGTCTACCGTGGAGAGATGATCACGCGAGAACTGGCCGTATCCCTGCGCGACGCGGGTCTCGTGTGGCACCCCGCCGAGGGTGACCGGTTCCAGCTCGATCTTCCGAACGAGGTCGAACTCGACGCCGAGGCCGACGTGTTCACGGTCAGCGCGATGACGATCGAGGCACGCCAGACCCCCAGCGGCACGGACCTGGCATTCAACGGCACGACCGAGTGGGCTCTCGACGCCGTCACCCTCGCCGATGCGGTCTGGCTCCCCCGCGAGGACCAGCTGCGCGAGCTGCTTCGCGGCACGTTCCGCGCCCTCACCCGCGTCTCCGATGCGTTCGTGGTCGAGGTCGAGATCGCCGGAGAGACGCTGCGCTTCGAGCATCCGGATCCCTCCGAGGCCTACGGTCGCGCACTTCTCGACCTCGTCTCGCGCTCCCGCTGACGATCGGCTGCTTGCTTCCCGACGACCTCCGTGTCAGAATTACCTAACGACCGGTCAGTAAAGCCGGACGGACACCGAGGAGTCGATGATGACCAGCCCCGCAGATCTCTCCCTCGTCGACGGCGCGGCCGCTGACGACCAGCTCTCCGACGATGAGCGACTGTTCGACGAGCTGATCGCGAACGAGCAGCGCATCGAGCCCCGCGACTGGATGCCCGAGGCGTATCGCAAGACGCTGATCAGGCAGATCTCGCAGCACGCGCACTCCGAGATCATCGGCATGCAGCCGGAGGGCAACTGGATCACCCGGGCGCCGAGCCTCAAACGCAAGGCGATCCTGATGGCCAAGGTGCAGGACGAAGCGGGGCACGGGCTCTACCTGTATTCCGCGGCGCAGACCCTCGGGATCACGCGTGACGAGATGATGGACCAGCTCATCAGCGGCAAGGCCAAGTATTCGTCGATCTTCAACTACCCCACCCCCACGTGGGCAGACATGGGCGCGATCGGGTGGCTCGTCGACGGTGCTGCGATCTGCAACCAGGTGCCGCTGTGCCGGGCATCCTACGGACCCTACGGCCGCGCGATGGTGCGTGTCTGCAAAGAGGAGTCGTTCCACCAGCGCCAGGGCTTCGAGATCCTGCTCTCGCTGATGCAGGGCTCCGACGAGCAGAGGCAGATGGCGCAGGATGCCGTGAACCGCTGGTACTGGCCGAGCCTGGCCATGTTCGGGCCGCCGGATGACCAGTCCCCCAACTCCGCCCAGTCGATGAAGTGGAAGATCAAGCGTTTCAGCAACGACGAGCTGCGTCAGCGCTTCGTCGGGATGCTCGTGCCGCAGGCCGAGATCCTCGGCGTGACCCTTCCCGACCCCGACCTGCGCTTCGACGAGGCCACGGGGCAGTACGTGATCGGCGAGATCGACTGGGATGAGTTCTTCGAGGTCGTGCGCGGCAACGGCCCCTGCAACGCGGAGCGCCTCGAGCGTCGCCGCACGGCGCACGAGGACGGCGCCTGGGTGCGCGAGGCCGCGGCCGAGTACGCCCGCAAGCGGGCGCTCAAGACGAAGGCAGTGGCGTGATGGCGACGCCCGGCGCCGATGAGCGCGAGCCCTGGCCCCTCTGGGAGGTCTTCGTCCGCGCGAACCGCGGTCTGAGCCATGTGCATGTCGGATCTCTGCACGCTCCGGATGCCGACATGGCGATCCGCAACGCCCGCGACCTGTACACCCGCCGCGGTGAGGGCGTGTCGATCTGGGCCGTGCCCGCCGACGCGATCACCACCAGCGACCCGGACGCGAAAGGCGCGTACTTCGAGAGTCCGGCGGGCAAGAACTACCGGCATGCCGTGTACTACACGGCTTCTGAAGGGGTGCCGCACCTGTGAACGACATCCACGCAGACCTGCACGGCGACCTGCACGGTGACGTCTCGGTCGACGAGCTGCGGCTGAGCGAGGAGCTCACCGGAACCGGCTCCGCCGCGGCATCCGCCGACATCGCCGAGTATGCGCTGTGGCTCGGCGACGACGCCCTGATCCTCTCGCAGCAGCTCGGCGAGTGGATCTCCCGCGCGCCGGAGCTCGAAGAGGACGTCGCGCTCGGCAACATCGCGCTCGACCTGCTCGGCCATGCGCGCTCGTTCCTGCACTACGCAGGCTCGTACGACGGGCGGTCCGAAGACGATCTGGCGTACTTCCGCGATGAGCCGGAGTTCCGCAGCGCCTGGATCGTCGAGCAGCCCAACGGCGACTTCGCGCAGACGATCGCACGGCAGTTCGTCGTGTCGACCTACATGTTCGAGCTCTACTCCGCGCTGCGAGCGAGTACCGACGCGACCTTCGCGGCGATCGCCGCGAAGTCCCTCAAAGAGGTCGACTACCACCGCGACCACGCGGTGCAGTGGGTGCTGCGTCTCGGGGGCGGCACCGACGAGTCGCGCCGGCGGATCATCCGCGCGCTCGGCGATGTCTGGCCATATGTCGACGAGCTCTTCCGCGACGAGCCGCTGATCGACCGCCTCGGCGACGCGGCGGTGCGACCGTCGACACTGCGCCCCGGTTTCGACGCGGTCGTCGACACGGTGTTCGCGGAGGCGGAGCTGACGACGCCCGCAGTCTCGGCGTCCTCCGCCGGAGGGCGACACGGTGCGCATGCGACACCGCTCGGCCACCTGCTCGCCGAGATGCAGGTGCTCGCCAGGCGCCATCCGGGGGCATCATGGTGACCGACACTCTGCAGACCGAGTCCCAGGCCGCCGCGTGGCGGATCGCCGCGGCTGTGGCCGACCCCGAAGTGCCCGTGCTCACGATCGAGGACCTCGGCGTGCTCCGCGCCGTCTCGGTCGAGGGCGACGTGGTCTCGGTCGACATCACCCCGACCTACAGCGGATGTCCGGCGATGGACACTATCCGCGACGACGTGATCCTGGCGCTCACCGCGGCCGGATACGCACAGGTCGAGGTGCGACTCGTGCTCTCCCCTGCCTGGACGACGGATTGGATGTCGGATGCCGGCAAGCGAAAGCTGTCGGAGTACGGCATCGCCCCTCCCAGCGGGCGCTCGGCGGTCTCCTCCGGCCCGATCCGACTGGCCATCAGCGTGCGCTGCCCCCGGTGCGGCTCGCTCGACACCCACGAGGTCTCGCGCTTCGGATCCACCTCGTGCAAGGCACTGTTCGAGTGCCGCGCCTGCCTCGAGCCCTTCGACCACTTCAAGGTGCACTGATGTCGCTGTTCGCCCTGTCCGGCCCCGCGTCGGTGGCCACTCCACGACCCGCCGCGTCGGGAACGAAGAAGCGCGCGCGCTTCCACACTCTCGCCGTCGAGGAGGTGCGGCCGCTCACCGACGACTCGGTCGAGGTGACCTTCACGGTCCCCGCCGAGCTGGCCGATGACTACGACCACCTCCCTGGCCAGTACGTCGCACTGCGGACGACTCTCGAGGGCGCCGAGGTGCGCCGGTCGTACTCGCTGTGCCGCGCACCCGAGCATCGCACGGACGCGCAGATCGCCGCGGGCGTTCCGACCCGCCTCAGCGTCGCCGTGAAGCGCGACGAAGGCGGGCTCTTCTCCACGTGGGCGCAGACGGGCCTGCACCCGGGATTCGAGATCGATGTGATGAGCCCGCAGGGCACGTTCACCTCGGACCTCGACGACCTCGATCAGCGCCACGTCGTCGGCATCGCCGCAGGCTCGGGCATCACACCGCTCATGGCTCTCGCGCACACCGTGCTGACGCGATCCGACACCTCGCGCTTCACGCTCCTGTACACGAACCGCTCGACGCTCGACGTGATGTTCCTCGAGGACCTCGCCGACCTCAAGGACCGCTATCCCACCAGGCTGACGCTGCACCACGTGCTCTCGCGCGAGCAGCGCACGGCCCCGGTGCTGTCCGGGCGCATCGACGAGGAGAAGCTCCGCACGATCCTGGGGATGCTCATCGACCCGGCTGACGTCGACGAATGGTTCCTGTGCGGGCCGTTGTCTCTCGTCGACCTCTGCCGCGAGGTGCTCGCCGACGTCGGCGTTCCTCGCGAGCACATCAGGTTCGAGCTCTTCACGACCGGCGACGAGCCGGTGCGTGCGGCGCGTCCCGTCGAGGTGCGCGCCGGCGAGAAGACGATCCGCATCGAGGTGAACCTCGACGGTGTCTCGTCGACCGTCGAGAGTCCGGTCGACGCACACGAGTCGGTGCTGAACGCCGCACTGCGGGTGCGCCCGGACGCCCCGTTCGCGTGTGCGGGCGGCGTCTGCGGCACCTGCCGCGCCCGTGTCATCGAAGGCAGCGTGACGATGACCGAGAACTACGCCCTCGAGCCCGATGAGCTCGAGCGCGGCTACGTGCTGACCTGCCAGTCGCACTCGACGAGCGACCGCATCGTGGTCGACTACGACGTCTGAGGAGCACCCGATGATCGATCTCACCATCGAGGACGACGTCGCGACGGTCGTCCTGAACGCCCCGACGAAGCTGAACTCGCTCGACGAGCAGGCGCTCCGCGATCTCGGCCGAGCGTATGACGAGGCCGATGCCGCAGGAGTTCGTGCGCTCGTGCTCCGAGGCGAGGGCCGGGCGTTCTGCGCCGGTCGCGACATCTCGGCGGTCGATCCGCGCGACGATGACGTCATCGGCTATCTCGGGGGCCTCGTCACGCCGCTGCTGCAGCGGATGTCGCGCTTCCCCGCGCCGACGTTCGCGGTCGCGCACGGTGCCTGTCTGGGGGTCGGCCTCGGGCTGCTCATCGCCACCGATGTCGTGTACGTCGCGGAGTCGGCGAAGATCGGCTCGCCGTTCGCCGCGCTGGGCGCCACGCTCGACTCCGGCGGTCATGCGCTCTTCGTCGACCGGCTCGGGGCGCACAAGACCCTCGACCTCATCTACACCGGGCGCGTGATGAGCGGTGCCGAGGCCGTGGCATCGGGGCTGTTCTCCCGAGTGCTCCCAGACGACGCGGTGCTGCAGACGACGACGGATGCCGCGGCGAGCGCGGCGCGAGGAGCGACCGCGGCCTTCCTCGCGAGCAAGCAGCTGGTCGCTCGCATCCGCGACGAGCGGCTCGCACTGTGGGACTCGATCGAGATCGAGAACGCCGCGCAGGCCGCACTCTGCGACACCGACGACTACCGCGAGGGCTTCGCGGCGTTCCAGGAGAAGCGGAAGCCCGAGTTCCGCGGGCGCTGAACCGACCTGCCTACTGCGGCGGGAAGGGCGAATGCAAGCCTGTCGACGATGTCGGATGCCGGTGCGAGACTGCATCCATGTTGCTCTCGGAGCTCGTCTCCACCGCTGAAGAGGTCACCGCGACCGCATCGCGCCTGGCCAAGATCGATGCGCTCTCGCGCTTGCTCGCTCGCGCGGACGCGGACGACGTCCCCGCCCTCGTCGGTCTGCTCCTCGCGACGCCGCGTCAGGGGCGCCTGGGTGTGGGCTGGCGCGGGATCTCCGCCCTCGAGGTGACGCACGCCGATGAACCCTCGCTGACGATCGGCGACGTCGACGGGGCTTTCGAGGCGCTGGCCAGCGCGTCGGGCTCGGGGTCTGCAGCCGCCCGGACCGAACTGCTCTCCG
>NZ_DALZXX010000032.1:0-23340 GCF_031988965.1 Microbacterium sp. | reverse complement strand
GCGGGGTGCTGCCCTGCCGGCTGCGCTGCGGGATCGGGCGCGACCGGGAAAGGGATCGCCGGGGGCGAGGACAGTGCGGCCTGATACGGCGGCTGCGGCGTCGACGGTCGACCCGTGTAGTAGGCGTTCCAGTCCGGCGATCCGTCGGGCAGCACCGGCAGGGGCGTGACGGCATCGGCATACGTGGGCCAGGCCTGCACCGCAGGCGCGCTGTGCACGATCGGAGCCTGCTTCTTCGGAGCGAACAGAGCATTGAGCAACGGGATCAGCGTCGTGCCGACGGCGGCGAGGATGGTGAGCGCCACGACGATGCGCCAGTACAGCTCGCCGTACTCGAACGTGTGCGGGAACGTCAGGAAGAACACGAGCATCCCCACGAGACCGCCGAGGAACACGATCGTCGCGATGTAGATGATGCGCGTGAACGTGGTCACGTGACGCTGCGCCGCCGGGGTGAACAGACGCACGTGCAGCAGCGCGAGCTGCAGGATTCCCACGACCACCAGCAGCTGGAAGAACCGTTCGCCCGCGGTGAAGGAGAAGGAGTCCTCCGGAAGCCAGATCTTGACCGCGCCGACCAGCAGCGCGACGATCCAACTCACCATGCTGGCGAGAGACAGCCAGTCCGGACGATTCGGCGCGAGACCCGCTTCGAGGATCGCGATCCCCGCGAACGCGGCGAGCAGGAGGATCGTCAGGAAGGCCCTGCCGATGAGTCCGTCCTGATCCCCGATGAGCACCCACACGACGCAGACCAGTGCGGCCGCGATCAGTGCTCCGATGGCGATCCAGATCGCCCCTCGGATCAGGAGGGACAGGTTCTTCTTCTCGACCAGAGCACTCGGCTGCTGGGCGATCTCCGGCTGGGACATCGCGTTCCTCTCGTGAAGCGGCGTTGCGTTCATCCTTGCATGCGAGCATGCCGATGCGGAGTCGTCCACACCCACTGTGCACACCGCCCCCAGGCGTCGATCGTGTCGAGCGATGCGTCAGCGCGGATCCGCCCTCATCTGCCCGCTCGAGCCGCGGATGACGCGAACGCTGCGATCCGAGCCTGCGCCTCGGGCGTCTCCAACGACGCGCCGATCGAGCGGGCCTCCTCACTGAGCTGCTCGACGAACGTCCTCTCGGGCTGCGAACGCACGAGACGCTTCGCGTGGCCGTAGGCATCCGCGGCCCCCGCCAGCCAGAAACGGGCGATCTCCTCGGCCCGTGCCCGCACGGCATCGGCCTCGTCTGTCGCGTCCGCTCCGGAGACCGCTTCGGCCACCAGCCCCCACTCGACGGCTTCCTCGGCGGTGAGCAGGCGGTCCTGCAGCACGAGCTGCAGCGCACGACGCTGTCCCACCGCCCGCGCGAGCTGTGCAGAAACAGACAGATCAGGGGTCAGGCCGATGTTGGCGTAGAGACTGCCCAGGCGCGAACGCGACCCGACGACGGCGTAGTCGCTGCTGAGCAGGATTCCGAGACCACCGCCCGCGGTCGTCCCGTGTGCCGCGGCGACCACCGGCACCGCGGACTCGGTGAGAGACCGGATGCCGGAGTTGATGACCTCGGCGAGCGCCGTGATCTCGGCGCCGGACCCCATGGTGGTGGACATGTCGATCACGTCGCCGCCCGCACAGAACGCGGGACCGACCGCATCGATCAGGATCGCCTTGACGTCGGATCGTGACGTCGCCTCGTGCGTGACGTCTCTCCACGCATGTGCGAGCTCGGCGTTGAAGGCGTTGAGACGTGCGGGACGATTGAGTGTGAGTCGCGCCATCCCCTCCTCGACATGGAACAGGATGACATCACTCATGGCTTCTCCTTCGAGCGCAGGGCGTAGTCCCCCAGGCTAGTCGTGATCCTCCGACGCCCACACCCGTCCGACGAAAGCCTCCATGCGCCGGCGGGTGCCGTCGAGGCGGAAGTCGACCTGACCGGGCGAGCGGATCTCGTTGGGAGCCAGTGGATGCGCGAGCCGCACGTTCTCGTGGCAGGACAGGTCGGCGCACATATAGGTGCCGACCGAGTCGCCACGAGCCCCGGCGTCACCGACCCTGCGGGCGCCGAACAGCGCCACCTGGTTGCCCGGCTGCATCGTGTGGCAGATGTTGCACATGCCCGACCGGCCGCGGCCCGGGTCGCTTGCTCTGAGCACGACCCCCGAGATGCGACCCTCGTGCTGGATCAGCACGTATCCACGTCGGCCCGCACCCGGGTCACGCCAGGCGAAGAAATCGAGGTAGTCCCAGTCGGTCAGGACGAAATCGTGCGGCATCTCCATGATGCGCAATTCGTCGGCATCCGCGTTGACGAAGGACGCGCGGACCTCCGCTTCGGTGAGAGCTCGCATCTCTCCAGTCTATGAAGCGGCCCGCTGCATGGCTTCATCCGCCTCGGAGACGATGTTGCGCATCGCGGCCGCAGCCGCCTCCGCGTCGCCACTGGCGACCGCGAACGCGACGTCCCGATGCCACTGCACGGCGCTCTGGTTCGCGACGTGCGGCATGAGGGCGTGCACGGTGCGACCGCGCAGCACCGCCTCGACCGTGCCACCGAGCGCGGCGAGCATGCCGTTGCCTGACGCGTCGAGCAGGAGTCGATGGAATCTGACATCGGCGGTCAGATAGCGCTCCCGATCTGCCTCGTGATCTTCCTGCCCCATCTCCACGACGAGCGAGACGAGTTCGACCTTCTGCTCCGACGACGCGGCACCCGCTGCGAGGTGCGCGGCGAGCGGCTCGATAACCGACCGCAACTGGCTGAGCTCGCGCAGCTGCTCGTCACGCCCCGGCCCTGCCAGACGCCACGCGATCACCTCGGGCGCATAGACGTTCCAGTCCGCGCGCGGCCGCACCTCGACACCGGACTTGCGCCGCACCCACACGAGCCCGAAGGACTCCAGCACCCGCACAGCCTCACGTGCGGCCGAGCGGGAGACGCCGCGCTGCTGCGCGAGCTCGACCGTCAGCATCCGCGAGCCGGGCCGGTGGTGGCCGTCGACGATCGCGCGGCCCAGCTCGTCGACGAGAGACTCGTGCACGCTGCCTGCGACGGTGGGGGCGGTCATATCTCGAGTATGCCCGCATCAGCGCGATGTGGTGGTGCATCACAATGCTCCGTCGCCTTTATGTTGCACATGTATGGCGTGTCGTGCTTATTATGTACGACATAAGGCAGAAACACCGCCTGGATCAAGGAAGCTCATGGCACTCTTCACCCCCGCCGCGTCCGCTCTCGTGACGGCCGTCGGCGATACCCCCGCCGTCGATCGCCCGGCCGGCCAGCTGATCGCCGCCGCCGTCATCGGCATCGCGGTGATCATCGTCCTCATCACCTGGGTCAAGCTGCACCCGTTCCTGTCGCTCACGATCGGCGCACTCGCGACCGGCGCGATCGCCGGCATGGACATCGCCGCATCGGTCACCAGCTTCTCCGCCGGGTTCGGATCGACCATGGGAGGCGTCGGCATCCTGATCGCGCTCGGTGCGATCTACGGCAAGCTCCTCGCCGACTCCGGCGGTGCCGACCGCATCGTCGACACCCTCGTGAGCCGGGCGAGCGCCCGCTCGCTGCCCTGGGTCATGGGGCTCATCGGCGCGGTGATCGGACTCCCGATGTTCTTCGAGGTCGGCCTCGTGCTCCTCGTGCCCGTGATCATCCTCGTGGCGCGCCGCTCGGGCCAGCCTCTGATGCGCATCGCGATCCCCACGCTCGCGGGACTCTCGGCGATGCACGGACTCGTCCCGCCGCATCCCGGCCCGCTCGCCGCCATCAGCGCCCTCGGTGCGAATCTCGGCCTCACCCTCGCCTTCGGCGTGCTCGTCGCGATTCCCGCAGTCATCATCTCGGGGCCGCTGTTCGCCCGCTTCGCCGCCCGCTGGGTGGACGTGCCCGTTCCCGAGCTGTTCGTGACCGAGGAGGATGAAGGAGAAGAGCAGAAGCGCCGCCCGTCGTTCATCGCGACCCTGATCAGCATCCTGCTGCCCGTCTTCCTGATGCTCGCCAAGGCGATCGCCGACATCTCGGCTGCCGGGTCGGATGCTCCGTGGAAGCTCGCGCTGGACTTCCTCGGCACCCCTGTCATCGCGCTGCTCATCGCCGTGCTCGCCGGTTTCTTCATCCTCGGCCGTGGCGCCGGGTTCGACCGCGCCAAGATCAACGACATCGTGGGCTCGTCGCTCGGCCCGATCGCCGGAATCCTTCTGATCGTCGGCGCCGGCGGAGGTTTCAAGCAGGTGCTCGTCGACACGGGCATCGGCAACGTGATCGCCGAGTTCGTCGCGGGCTCGTCGGTGTCGGTGCTCGTGCTCGCGTGGCTCGTGGCCGTCGTCATCCGCGTCGCCACCGGATCCGCGACCGTCGCCACCATCACCGCGGCCGGCATCCTCCAGCCCCTCACCGAGACGCTCGACTCCCCCATGGTCGCGCTGCTCGTGCTCGCGATCGGCTCGGGCTCGGTGTTCCTCTCGCACGTCAACGACGCGGGGTTCTGGCTCATCAAGGAGTACTTCGGCCTGAGCATCCCCCAGACCCTGAAGTCCTGGACCGTGCTCGAGTGCCTGATCTCGGTGACCGGCCTCGCCGGTGTCCTCGTCCTGAGCATCTTCGTGTGAGGCCGTGATGATGATGACCACCACCGCACCCGTACTCGTCTTCATGGGCGTCGCCAGCACCGGCAAGTCCACCGTCGCGGCGATGCTCGCCGGCCGGCTGGGCTGGAGCTTCGAAGAGGGCGACGACCTGCACCCCGAGGCGAACGTCGCCAAGATGGCGGCAGGCCACGCACTGAACGACGACGATCGCTGGCCCTGGCTCGACCGCATCGCGGAGTGGATCGACGAGCGCATCGCCGCCGGCGAGCCCGGGATCGTGACCTGCTCGGCGCTCAAGCGCAGCTACCGCGACGTGCTCCGGCGCGAGGGCGTCACGTTCGTGCATTTCGCTGGCGAGCGCGAGCTGATCCTCGAGCGGATGCTCCGCCGCCAGGGGCACTTCATGCCGGCGACGCTTCTCGACTCGCAGTTCGCGACGCTCGAGCCGCTCGAGGACGACGAGCGGGCGATCGAGATCGACATCGCGCTCACTCCTCAGGAGCAGGCGGCCGAGGTCGCCTCGCGCCTGCGGCTGCATCCCGACTACTGAGACGACTGGGCGACTCGTGACACCCGTAGTCATGAGGCGTTCATCGGGATACTCGATCGGCACGGCAGCGCTGACGGTGATCTCGCTGTGCGCGGGACTCGTCGGATGCGCCGCACCGACCTCCGCTCCCCCTTCGTCGCCACGAGTCTGCGAGGGGATCGCGCCGATGCTGACGAGCGACGACGTCCAGCCCCTCGCCGGCCAGGCCGTGTCCGTTGCGCTCACCCCCGCCGGATGCGCCGTGGGCGACGAGTGGGCGGGTGAGCTGATCGTCCGCGCCGGTGAGGGCGACACGAGAACCGGGGCCCGCCTCGAGGTCGGCGAGACCACGGTGTCGGTGGACCTGCCACCCCACGCCACCGGAGCAGCGATGCTGATGCTCATGCCGGACGACGACTGCGAGCCGGTCGATGCGACCGCCGACTGCCACTTCCCGTACGTGGAGATACGGATACGTCCGTGACCCGGAGTGCGGATCACTCCCGGAGCGCGCGCCGAACTCGCAGCACTCCGAGCCCGATCAGCAGCATCGCCGTCAGGATCGCGGCCACGATCGCGCTGTTCGCGGCGAAGAGCCACAGGTTGTACGAGGTGTCGATCGGATCGTGCCACGCACGCTGATACTCGAATTCGATCGTCGCCGGGTACGCGATCGGTTCGTACCTCGAGAGGTCCTGCGTGACCCAGCCGAACGGCCATCCGAAGGTGGCGTGACCGAGTTCGTCTCGGGAGCCGACCCTGACGCTGCCGGCGATGAGGAAGAAGACAGCACCCACGGCACCGAGAGGCAGCAGGCACACGTAATAGACCAGGACGCTGCGCAGCCCCCTGCGAACGGCCATCCGCTCCTCATCGTCCACCCGGCCCCACTCCCGCATCACCACCCGCTCCATACTGCCCGCTCGACGCGGAAACGGCGAAGTGCCCCGGACGCAGTGCGTCCGGGGACTTCTCGACAGCGGGATCTCACATCACCCGGCGTCTCCTGCTGCAGGATCCGTCAGCCGAGCTCGCCGGAGCCGTACGGTCGGATGGGCTGCTGCTTCTGGAACTCGTACTCTCCGCCCTGACGCCCGCCGAACGGGCGGCCGTGGTCCGCGAACTCCTCGCGGTAGTAGGCGAGGCGCCAGGGACCGATCTCGATCCGCGAACCCGTCCGGAGGATCCTCGCGTTCTCGGAGCTGTGCGGAAGGTTCGGGCGACCACCGCCGGTCGGCGCGAACGAGTACAGCACGTACTCGTCGTCGTCGTTGTGTCTGATCTCTGCGTGACGCGCCTCCACTCCCTCCAGACGCAGATCGGCGTCAGGGCTCGAGCCGATCACCGTCCGGCCGGGCAGCAGATCGAACTCTCGAGGCCTGCTGCGGTCCCAGTCGCCGGAACCGACGGCGAAGATCAACCGAGGGCGACCGGAGCCCGGGATGTAGTGCGTCGTCGTCACACGGCGACGCACTCTTCTCGCGATGGTCGGGACGAGCGGGAACGGGGTCGGCGGAGGTGCGGGAAGGCGGAAGCCACTCCCCTGCCTGCCGTGCTGCATCTCGGACAGGAGCGCGGCGAGATGCCCGAGCCTGATGTGCGGAGAGCCGGCGATGACGCGCCCGACGGGTCCGGACTTCACGTCTCCCAACTCCACCAGGGTGCCTTTCGGTCCATCGACGCGCACACGGATGCCGCGACGCGCGAGGCCGTCGGCGAGCGGAACGAGATTCGCGAGGTCGTTCCGACCCATACCCGCAAGGCCGGCGCTGTTCTCCAGCGTGACGACGACCTCACTGCCGGCGGCTTTCACGCCGAACCGTGTCGGGGGGCCGCCGTCCGGTGCGGCCTGCTCGACCTGCAGATCGATGTCGAGGCGGATCATCGGAGTCGGCTTCGCCTAGACCGCGTGCGCGTCGCCCGACGCGCTGTCACTGGTCGTCACGCGCAGTGTGCCGTTGAACTTCCAGGTCGCGCGCGGCGCATCCGGCCCGATGTCGCGCGGGACTTCGACGGTCATGTCGTCGAAGGTGTAGTTCACCGCCGCCCCACGTCCGGTGAGATACGCCCACATCTCCCGCCCGAGGTCCGTCCAGTCGGTGATCGATGCGCCCTCGGGTCCGGAGGACGAGGAGAAGAGCTCGGCGGGTTCGTTCGAGTCGCTCATGGTGTGCTCCTTTGCTGAAACCATGTCCTGTGCGTGTAAGTATGCGCTCGAATGGACTAGGTGTCCATGGGTATCTGCACTCGGTGCAAGAAACTCGCAGGGACGTGGGCGCTGGACGCAGAAACGCCCCCGGATATCGGGGGCGTTCTCTGTCGTAGCCGGTGGCGAGTGAGGGATTCGAACCCCCGAAGTCTAAGACGGCTGATTTACAGTCAGATCCCTTTGGCCGCTTGGGTAACTCGCCAGAGCGCACCCGTCCGACTTCGACAGCCAACCGGGGGCACGAGTATCAATCATACCTGTCGGAGGCAGGCACGAGAAATCGAGACGTCAGCTGCCGTACACGCCGCGATCGGCATCCGCCAACGACTCCGGCGTCCGCAGCAGACCGCCCTCTGTGCGGCAGGTCGCGGCGGCCACATCCATCGCTCGTTCGAGCAGCGAACGCCATCCTTCGAGGTCTCGCGGAGCGTCGAGAACGAGACCGGCGGCGACGGCCGCGAGCGTGGCATCTCCCGCACCGACCGTGTCGACGATGCGCCCGGGAAGCGTCGCGATCGACGCCGAGACCAGGCCCGCGTCCGACTCCAGGACCGCCCCTGCCGCTCCCGCCGTCGCGAGCACAGCCTCACTGCCCGCAGCGCGGAGACGCGCACGCAGAGCATCGAGGTCACCGTCGTAGAGCAGGGCGGCGTCATCGGCCCCCACCTTGACGATCGCCGAGTGCGGCGCGAGCAGCTCGAAGCCGCGGACGAACTCCTCGCGATCGCTGAGCATGCCGGACCGCGGGTTCGGGTCGATGGCAAGCCGCTTTCCGTGCGTCGCCTCGATCAGGGCGGAGACCTCGGTGGGCACGTCGAAGGGGAAGCAGCTGACGACGACGAGACCGGCATCGGCGATCGCCTGGACTGCCTCGCCCGAGAATCGGATGCTGCGGCGCTGCGCCGCCTCGTTGAACACGTACGTCGGCTCGCCGTCGGCTCCACGCTGCACGATCGCGCGAGATGACCCGTGCGGCGCCGACGTGCCGATGAGCGTGACGCCCTGATCGCCGAGGTACTCACGGATATGATCGCCGGCCTCATCGTCACCGACCATCGCGATCAAGGTAGTGGCCACACCGAGACGCCGTAGCCCGACGGCCACGTTCAGCGCCGCTCCCCCGACCAGCTCGCGCACCCCTGCGCTGTCGCGGATCTCATCGATCAGGGCGTCTCCGATGACGACGACGGACGGGGCTTCGTGCACGCTTTCACCACTCACCCTGCCGACACTACTCGCGGTCGGTGCGCACGGCATCCGGCCCGCCTCTGTCGCCACGTCGATGCGGAGCGCTACGGTGAGCGCATGAACGCTCGTCTCGTCTCGGGAGCCGCTGCTCTCGCCCTGATCACCCTGCTCGCGGGCTGCGGCGGTTCGACCGGCGACGGAGACGCGAGCTCGACACCCGCCGCGTCGTCGAGTGCCACTCCGGAGCAGACCGACGAGCCGACCGCGTCTCCGACCCCCACCTCGACGCCGGTGGCGCTGCCCACCGACTGTCGTGCGATCCTCTCGGAGGACGTGCTGTCGCAATTGGGTGAGACGCCTCTGAACGATGCGGCGTTCGGACCGTCAGGGGTGGGAGACGACGACACCCTCACCTGCATCTGGCGTGACCCGCGGGCGGACACCACCGGGCTCGTGACGACGATCTCGGCGATGAATCGCGGCCCCGCACTCGACATGCTGAACGCCCTGGTGACGGATGAGGGCTTCACCTGCTTCACGCCCGACAAGGGCACACGCTGCGAGAAGACCTGGCCGGATCCGCAGTACCCCGTCACCGACGGACGCACCCTGTTCTGGCGCGACGACATCCTGATCGACACCGTGTACTCCAACCTCGCGCCGACCGGCTACACCTCGAGCATCATCTCGAACCTGTTCGACTGAGCTGCTGCTCCCCCGCTCGGACGTGGGGCACGAAGAAGGCCCCGGGCGAATCGCCCGGGGCCTTCTCACTCACTCAATACGTCAATTGTACGTACCCGGCGTGATGTCGTCCGTCGAGAACGCGTCGAAGTCGACGTAACCGAAGTCACCGTCAGCGTACGCACCGTCGGATGCGAAGATCCGGTTCGGGTAGCGCTCGCTCTTGGCTTCTTCCGTCGCCTCGACCGTGACGTCGCGGTACTTCGAGAGACCGGTTCCGGCGGGGATGAGCTTACCGATGATGACGTTCTCCTTGAGACCGACCAGCGGGTCGCGCTTGCCCTGCATGGCAGCCTCGGTGAGCACACGCGTCGTCTCCTGGAAGGAGGCGGCCGACAGCCACGATTCGGTCGCGAGCGACGCCTTCGTGATACCCATCAGCTCCGAACGGCCAGACGCGGGGCGCTTGCCCTCTGCCACGGCCTCGCGGTTGATCGCCTGGTAGCGCTTGAGGTCGACCATCTCACCCGGGAGCAGGGTCGTGTCGGCGTGATCGACGACGGTGACCTTGCGGAGCATCTGACGGACGATGACCTCGATGTGCTTGTCGTGGATCGGCACACCCTGCGAGCGGTACACGCCCTGGACGCCACCGACGAGGTAACGCTGCACCTCGCGGGCACCCATGACACGCATGACCTCCTTGGGGTCGAGCGTTCCGACCAGCAGAGGCTGACCCACGTTGACGTGCTGACCGTCCTCGACCAGAAGCGTCGCACGCTTCAGGACCGGGTAGATCACCTCTTCGTCACCGTTGTCGGGCGTGAGGATGAGCCTCTTCGCCTTGTCGGTCTCGTCGATCGTGATGCGGCCATCGGCCTCGGCGATCGGCGATGCCGCCTTCGGGGTGCGAGCCTCGAAGAGCTCCTGCACACGGGGCAGACCCTGCGTGATGTCGTCAGCCGACGCGGAACCACCGGTGTGGAAGGTACGCATCGTCAGCTGGGTACCGGGCTCACCGATCGACTGGGCCGCGATGATGCCGACGGCCTCGCCGATGTCGACGGTCTTACCCGTCGCGAGCGAACGACCGTAGCACTGCGCGCAGACACCGACGGCGGAGTCGCAGGTCAGGACCGAGCGCACCTTGATGGTCTCGACACCCGCCTCGACCAGCTTGTCGATGAGAACGTCGCCCACGTCGTCTCCGGCAGAGGCGAGGACCTCGCCCTTGCTGTCGACCACGTCGGAGGCGAGGGTACGAGCGAACACCGAGTTCTCGACGTTCGCGTCGCGCACCAGCTCACCCTGCGAGTTCGGAGCGGCGATCGGGAGCTCGAGGCCCTTCGACGTGCCGCAGTCCTCTTCGCGGATGATGACGTCCTGCGAGACGTCCACCAGACGACGGGTCAGGTAACCCGAGTCGGCGGTACGCAGAGCGGTGTCGGCGAGACCCTTACGGGTACCGTGCGTCGCGATGAAGTACTCCGCGACCGACAGACCCTCGCGGTACGAGGAGATGATCGGACGCGGGATGATCTCACCCTTGGGGTTGTTCACCAGACCACGCATACCGGCGATGTTCCGGATCTGCAGCCAGTTACCACGAGCACCCGACGACACCATGCGGTTGATGGTGTTGTCCTCGGGGAAGTGCGCCTTCATCGCGGCCTGGACCTCGTCGGTCGCCTCGGTCCAGATCTTGATGAGCTCCTGACGACGCTCGGCGTCGGTCGTGAGGCCCTTCTCGTACTGGGACTGGACCTTCGCGGCCTGCTTCTCGTAGCCCGCGACGATCTCAGCCTTGTTCGGCGGCGTGAGGATGTCGCTCAGAGCGACGGTCACACCCGAGCGCGTGGCCCAGTAGAAGCCGGCGTCCTTGATGCGGTCCAGCGACGCAGCCGTCTCGACCTTGGGGTACTCCTCGGCCAGCTTGTTGACGATCTGCGACAGCTTGTTCTTGTCTGCCTGCTCGCGGACGAACGGGTAGCCCTTGGGCAGCGTGTCGTTGAAGATCGCCTGTCCGAGCGACGCGTCGACGAGGCCGTGACGCTCGTAGCCCTCGGGCGCTTCGCCCTCGAGGAACGTCAGACCCGGGATGCGGATGCGGACCTTGGCCTGCAGGTCGAGGGAGCCCTCGTCCTTCGCCAGGATCGCCTCGCCCACCGAACCGAATGCACGGCCCTCACCGGCTGCGCCCGCCTTGACCGTGGTCAGGTGGTGCAGACCGATGATCATGTCCTGCGAAGGCAGGGTGACCGGACGTCCGTCAGACGGCTTCAGGATGTTGTTCGACGCGAGCATGAGCACGCGGGCCTCGGCCTGAGCCTCGACCGACAGCGGCAGGTGGACAGCCATCTGGTCACCGTCGAAGTCGGCGTTGAACGCCGCGCAGACGAGCGGGTGCAGCTGGATGGCCTTGCCCTCGACGAGCTGAGGCTCGAACGCCTGGATGCCCAGACGGTGCAGCGTGGGTGCACGGTTGAGCAGCACCGGACGCTCGCGGATGATCTCCTCGAGCACGTCCCAGACCTCGGGACGCGTGCGCTCGACGGCGCGCTTGGCCGCCTTGATGTTCTGCGAGTGACCGAGGTCGATCAGGCGCTTGATGACGAACGGCTTGAAGAGCTCCAGAGCCATCTGCTTGGGCAGACCACACTGGTGCAGCTTCAGCTGCGGGCCGACGATGATGACCGAACGGCCCGAGTAGTCGACGCGCTTGCCGAGCAGGTTCTGGCGGAAACGACCCTGCTTACCCTTCAGCATGTCGCTGAGGGACTTCAGGGCGCGGTTTCCGGTACCGGTGACCGGGCGACCACGGCGACCGTTGTCGAACAGTGCGTCGACGGCCTCCTGCAGCATCCGCTTCTCGTTGTTGACGATGATCTCGGGGGCGCCGAGGTCGATCAGACGACGAAGACGGTTGTTGCGGTTGATCACACGACGGTAGAGGTCGTTGAGGTCGGAGGTCGCGAAGCGACCACCGTCGAGCTGCACCATCGGGCGCAGCTCCGGCGGGATCACCGGAACGACGTCGAGGACCATGGCGGCCGGGCTCATGCCGGTCTCCAGGAACGAGTTGACGACCTTCAGACGCTTGATCGCACGGATCTTGCGCTGGCCCTTGCCCTCGGAGATCTGCAGGTGCAGGCTCTCCGCCTCGGCGGCCAGGTCGAACGCCGCGAGACGACGCTGGATCGACTCGGCACCCATGTAGGCCTCGAAGTACTGACCGAAACGGTCCTGCAGCTCGTGGAAGACGTCGTCCTCGGGACGCAGTGCGCCGACCTCGAGCGTGCGGAAGTCCTCCCACACGCGCTCGAGCTTGGCGATCGCCTCGTCGGCACCCTTGCGGATGAGCGACATCTCCTTCTCGGCGGCGTCCTTGACCTTCTTCTTCGCGTCGGCCTTGGCACCCTCGGCCTCGAGGGAAGCGAGCTCCTCCTCCAGGCGAGCCAGGCGCTCGGCGATCTTCGCGTCGCGACGGTCTCCGAGCGTCTTCAGCTCGAGACGGATGTTGTTCTCCTGCGTGCCCAGGTCGCGGTGACGAGCATCCTCGTCGACCGAGATGACCATGTAGGCGGCGAAGTAGATGACCTTCTCGAGGTCCTTCGGCGCCATGTCGAGCAGGTAGCCCAGACGCGAGGGAACACCCTTGAAGTACCAGATGTGGGTGACGGGAGCGGCGAGCTCGATGTGACCCATGCGCTCACGACGGACCGAGGACTTGGTGACCTCGACGCCACAGCGCTCGCAGACGATGCCCTTGAAGCGGACACGCTTGTACTTGCCGCAGGCGCACTCCCAGTCGCGGGACGGGCCGAAGATCTGCTCTCCGAAGAGACCGTCCTTCTCCGGCTTCAGGGTGCGGTAGTTGATGGTTTCAGGCTTCTTGACCTCGCCGTACGACCAGGCGCGGATGTGATCCGCGGTCGCGAGACCGATGCGAAGCTCATCGAAAGTGTTTGACTCGAGCACAAATTCTCCTGTGTAGGAATTCTTCTGAAGAAATCGGGGAGGTGGGCCGCCGCCGGAGCATGACGCTCAGGCGGCGGCCTGAACCTTAGATCTCGTCGATCGAGGCGGCCTCGAAGCGGCTGGAGATGTTGATGCCGAGCTCCTCCGCAGCGCGGAAGGCCTCGTCGTCGGTGTCACGCAGGTTGACGAGCGTGCCGTCTGCCGAGAGGACCTCGACGTTCAGGCAGAGCGACTGCATCTCCTTCATGAGCACCTTGAAGGACTCGGGGATGCCGGGCTCCTGGATGTTCTCGCCCTTGACGATCGCCTCGTACACCTTGACGCGGCCTAGGATGTCGTCGGACTTGATCGTGAGGAGCTCCTGGAGCGCGTATGCGGCGCCGTAGGCCTCGAGGGCCCACACCTCCATCTCACCGAATCGCTGGCCACCGAACTGCGCCTTACCACCGAGCGGCTGCTGGGTGATCATCGAGTACGGACCCGTCGAACGCGCGTGGATCTTGTCGTCGACCAGGTGGTGCAGCTTCAGGATGTACATGTAGCCCACCGAGATCGGCGCCGGGAACGGCTCGCCGGAGCGGCCGTCGAACAGCTGCGTCTTTCCGCTCGAGTCGATCAGGCGGACGCCGTCACGGGTCGGGGTGGTCGCGTCGAGGAGACCGGAGATCTCCTCCTCGCTCGCACCGTCGAACACCGGGGTGGCGACCTTGGTGCCGGGGGCCGCCTCGAAGGCGTCCTTCGGGAGCTTCGCAGCCCACTCCGGGGTTCCCTCGACCTTCCAGCCCTGCTTCGCGATCCACCCGAGGTGGGTCTCGAGCACCTGACCGAAGTTCATTCGACCGGGGATACCCAGCGGGTTGAGCACGATGTCGACCGGGGTTCCGTCCGCGAGGAACGGCATGTCCTCGATCGGGAGGATCTTGGCGATGACACCCTTGTTGCCGTGACGGCCGGCGAGCTTGTCACCCTCGGTGATCTTGCGCTTCTGGGCGATGTAGACCACGACGCGGCGGTTCACGCCGGAGCCGAGCTCGTCGTCGCCGTCCTCGGCGTTGAACTCCTTGACGGCGATGATCGTGCCCTGCTCACCGTGGGGCACCTTCAGAGAGGTGTCACGGACCTCGCGGCTCTTCTCGTTGAAGATCGCGCGGAGCAGACGCTCTTCCGCCGACAGCTCGGTCTCGCCCTTCGGCGTGACCTTGCCGACGAGGATGTCGCCGGGGCGGACCTCGGCGCCGATGCGGATGATGCCGCGCTCGTCGAGGTCCTTCAGCAGCTCGGGGCTGACGTTGGGGAGGTCACGGGTGATCTCCTCCTTGCCGAGCTTCGTGTCGCGGGCGTCGACCTCGTACTCCTCGATGTGGATCGACGAGAGGGTGTCGTCCTTCACCAGGTCCTGGCTCAGGATGATGGCGTCCTCGAAGTTGTAGCCCTCCCACGTCATGAACGCGACGAGGAGGTTCTTTCCGAGTGCCAGCTCGCCGTTCTCGGTGGCGGGGCCATCGGCGATGACCTCTCCGACCTCGACGCGCTCGCCTTCGCTGACGACGACCTTCTGGTTGTACGACGTTCCCTGGTTCGAGCGGTCGAACTTGCGCAGGTGGTAGTCCTGCGTTCCACCCTCGTCGAGCATGACGGTGACGCGGTCTGCGGAGACCTCGGTGACGACACCGGCCTTCTCGGCGGTGAGCACGTCACCCGCATCGATGGCGGTGTAGCCCTCCATACCGGTTCCGACGAGCGGCGAGTCGCTGCGGAGCAGCGGCACAGCCTGACGCTGCATGTTGGCACCCATGAGTGCGCGCTGCGCGTCGTCGTGCTCGAGGAAGGGCACGAGCGAGGTCGCGACCGACACCATCTGACGCGGCGAGACGTCGATGTAGCCGATCTCCTCGGGGAGGAAGAGGTCGACCTCACCGCTGCCGCCCTTCGGACGGGCGAGGACGTGGCTCTCGCGGAAGCGACCCTTGGCATCGAGCGGCGCGTTGGCCTGCGCGAT
The DNA here is from genome assembly GCF_031988965.1 of Microbacterium sp. Taxonomy (GTDB): domain Bacteria; phylum Actinomycetota; class Actinomycetes; order Actinomycetales; family Microbacteriaceae; genus Microbacterium. The sequence goes on along the minus strand of NZ_DALZXX010000032.1, from coordinate 8,170 downwards.
GTTGAAGTCGACCTCTTCGGAAGCCGTCAGGTAATCGATGTGCTCGGTAACGACGCCACCCTCGACCTTGCGGTACGGGGTCTCGATGAAACCGAACGAGTTGATGCGCGCGAACGTCGCGAGAGCACCGATCAGACCGATGTTCGGGCCTTCAGGGGTCTCGATGGGGCACATGCGGCCGTAGTGCGACGGGTGGACGTCACGGACCTCGACACCGGCGCGGTCACGGCTCAGGCCACCGGGGCCGAGAGCCGAGAGACGGCGCTTGTTGGTCAGACCCGCGAGCGGGTTGTTCTGGTCCATGAACTGCGACAGCTGCGAGGTTCCGAAGAACTCCTTGATCGCGGCGACGACGGGGCGCACGTTGATCAGGGTCTGCGGCGTGATCGCCTCGATGTCCTGCGTGGTCATGCGCTCGCGGACGACGCGCTCCATGCGGGACAGACCGGTGCGGACCTGGTTCTGGATGAGCTCACCCACGGCGCGGATGCGACGGTTGCCGAAGTTGTCGATGTCGTCGGTCGCGATGCGGATCTCGGCCTGCTTGCCCGAGCGGATGCCGTCGAACGTGTCGACACCGGCGTGCAGACGGACGAGGTACTTGATCGTCGCGACGATGTCGTCGACGGTCAGCACCGAGTCGGTCAGCGGCGCGTCGAGACCCAGCTTGTGGTTGATCTTGTAACGACCGACCTTCGCCAGGTCGTAGCGCTTCGGGTTGAAGTAGAAGTTGTCGAGGAGCGCGCGTGCGGCCTCGGCGGCCACCTGCTCGCCCGGACGCAGCTTGCGGTAGATGTCGCGGAGCGCATCTTCCTTCGTGACGATGGTGTCCTTCGCCAGGGTCTCCTCGATCGAGGGGAAGCCCGAGAACTCGGCGAGGATCTGCTCGCTCGACAGACCGAGCGCCTTGAGGAAGACGGTCACGGACTGCTTGCGCTTGCGGTCGATGCGCACGCCGACCTGGTCGCGCTTGTCGATCTCGAACTCGAGCCATGCACCACGGCTCGGGATGACGCGTGCCGAGACGATGTCCTTGTCGGACGTCTTGTCGGGGGTCTTGTCGAAGTAGACACCGGGCGAACGCACGAGCTGCGAGACGACGACGCGCTCGGAGCCGTTGATGATGAACGTTCCCTTGTCGGTCTGCAGCGGGAAGTCGCCCATGAAGACCGTCTGGGTCTTGATCTCACCCGTGAGGTGGTTCATGAACTCGGCCTCGACGTACAGCGGAGCGGCGTAGGTCTTGCCACGCTCCTTGCACTCCTCGATCGAGTACTTCTCCGGCTCGAGGTACGGGTTCGTGAACGAGAGCTGCATGGTCTCGCCGAGGTCCTCGATCGGGGAGATCTCCTCGAAGATCTCACCGAGTCCGGAGACCTGGTTCACGTCGGTCCGGCCGGCGGCGTTCGCCTCGGCGACCCGCGCCTTCCAGGCGTCGTTTCCGACGAGCCAACCGAAGGACTCGGTCTGCAGAGCGAGAAGGTCGGGGACCGTCAGCGTGTCGGAGATCTTCGCGAACGAGAGGCGGGAAGCTCCGCGTCCGTTCTTGGTGGTGGTGGATGTGGATGCGTTGGGAGCAGCAGCCAAGGGAATAACCTCCGTGAGCCCCGCAGGGCTTCTCGATTCCTTTGTCGTCAGGTGGAGTGTGCGCCCGAATGCTCAACGAGATGCCGACCACCATATGAGGGCACGGAGAAGCGAGCGCAACTACCAACTATAGACGCGATATTGCGACATGGCAAGTTCAATCCTTGACCTTCTTCGAACGCTGCGGTATTGGCGCCCGAAGAAGGTCAGGATCGAATCGTCAGGACGCGATGTTCAGCTCGTTTCCCGGGATCGACGCGAGTAGGCGTCGCGTGTACGGGTCTCGTGGATTCGTGAAGATCTCCTCGGACGATGCCGCCTCGACGAGAGATCCGTCCTTCATCACGCACACGTAGTCGCTGATCAGTCGCACCACCGCGAGGTCGTGCGAGATGAAGAGATAGCTGAGCCCGTACTCGCGCTGCAGGTCGCCGAGCAGGGTCAGGATCTGGTCCTGCACGAGCACGTCGAGCGCCGACACGGGCTCGTCGCACACGATCAGCTCGGGCGAGAGTGCGAGGGCGCGGGCGATCGCGACGCGCTGCCGCTGGCCTCCCGACAGCTCGGACGGATACCGGCGCAGCATCGACTGCGGCAGCGCCACGTCGTCGAGCAGCTGGCGGACGCGCCTGCGCCGATCGGCGCTGCTCCCCCGCTTGTAGAAGTCGAGCGGCTCGGAGATCAGTCGCTCGATCGTGAACATCGGGTTCAGGCTCGAGTACGGATCCTGGAAGATCGGCTGCACCTTCTGGCGGAAGTCCTTGGTCTCAGCCCGGCTGAGCGAGGCGACGTCCTTGCCCTCGTACCGGATCAGCCCGCTGGTCGGTTCGATGATCTTCAGCAGCATGCGCGCCGTCGTCGTCTTGCCCGAGCCGGACTCGCCGACGATCGCGACCGTCTCGCCTCGCGGGATCGCCAGGGAGACGTCGTTGACGGCGACGAAGTCCTCCTTCTGCCCGCGCACCGGATACACCTTCGTCAGGTTCTCGATCTCGACGATGTTGTCGGCGGATGCCGGCGCGGTGGATGCCGGGACGGCGGACGCGGCGGCATCCGTCGTATCCGTCGCAGCGGTCGGCCGATCCTCCACGTGGAAGGCCTCGGGCCGCAGGCGTGCCGCGGCCACCGACGGAGCTGCCTGCACGAGCGACTGCGTGTACGGATGCTGCGGCGCCTCGAGGATCTGCTTCGCGGGCCCCTGCTCGACGACCTTGCCGCGGTGCATCACGATGACCCGCTCGGCCCGCTCGGCCGCGAGGCCGAGGTCGTGCGTGATGAGCAGCACGGCCGTGCCGAGCTCGCGCGTCATCGCGCCGATCTGATCGAGGATCGTCTGCTGCACCGTGACGTCGAGCGCGCTCGTCGGCTCGTCGGCGATCAGCAGTCGCGGCTTGCAGGCGAGGCCGATCGCGATCAGCGCGCGCTGGCGCATGCCGCCCGAGAACTCGTGCGGATACTGCTTCGCGCGCCGCTCAGGATCGGGCAGCCCCGCGGCGGTGAGCGCCTCGACGACCTTCTGCTGCACGTTCTGCCGATTGGCCAGCCCGTGCGCGAGCAGGGTCTCAGCCACCTGCGTGCCGATCTTGGCGACCGGATTCAGGTTCGACATCGGGTCCTGCGGGACGAGACCGATGTCGCGCCCGCGGATCATGCGCAGTTCATGTTCGGGAGCGTGCGCGATCTCACGTCCGTCGAGGCGGATGCTGCCGGCGGCCACGCGCCCGCCGCCGGCGAGCAGTCCGATGATGGCCATCGCTGTCGTCGACTTGCCCGACCCCGACTCCCCCACGATCGCGACGGTCTGCCCCGGCGCGATCTCGAGGTCGACACCCTCGACGGCGTGCACGACGCCGTCCATGGTGGCGAAGTCGACCGCGAGTCCTTCGACCGACAGCAGCGGTGCATCCGACATCTGATTCTCTTTCGCAGCGCTCATCGTGCTCTCGTCCTCGGGTCCATGGCCTCACGCAGCGCCTCACCGAACAGGGTGAAGCCGAGCGCGGTGACCGCGATGCAGATACCGGGCAGGAAGGCCAGCCACGGCGCGATGGCGAGTTCCGCCTGTGCGTACGTGAGCATGCGCCCCCACTCGGCCGTCTCGGGGCGACCGCCGCCGAGGCCGAGGAACGACAGCGCCGCCGCATCGATCACGGCGGTCGCGAGCGTCAGAGTGCCCTGCACGATGACCGGTCCGATCGCGTTCGGGAGCACGTGCGACATCGTGATCTGCCCACGACCCAGACCCAGAGTCTGCGCCGACAGCACGTAGTCGCTGGATCGCTGCTGCAGCATCGAGGCGCGCAGCAGGCGGGCGAAGATCGGCACCTGGGAGGCACCGATCGCGATCATCACCGCGAACGGCGTCTGACCCAGGATGGCCGCGATCGACACGGCGAGCAGCAAGTTCGGCACCGACAGGATGATGTCGACGACCCGCATGATGAGCGTGTCGACCCAGCCGCCGAACGTCCCGGCGAGGAGACCGAGGATCATGCCGCCGACCAGGCCCATCGCGGTCGAGATGACGCCGATCAGCAGCGACGCCTGCGCACCCCAGATGAGCTTGGAGAGCACGTCGCCGCCGAAGCGGTCGAGTCCGAGCGGGAACTCCGGCAGCTCGCCGGGCCCGGGGATGTTCGTCGGTGTGATGTACTTCGCGCCCGGGAGTGCCGTCTCGGGGTACGGGGCGAGCACAGGGGCGAGCACGGCCACGACGAGGAACGCCAGGACGATGCCGGCGCCGATCCAGGCGGTGGGGTTGCGACGCAGGCGCCGGAACACGTCGCGCCAGAACCCGCCGGGTCCTTCCTTGAGGCCGGCCTGGCCGACGGCGACGGTGTCGACGACCTCGCCGCTCGCGGCCGACGGACCCTGTGCGGGTGGGAGCGAGATGGTCATGACGCCATCCCCTTTCGGAGAACGAGACGGGACATCACTGCACCCGCACTCTCGGGTCGATGAAGCTGTAGGACACATCGACCGCGAGGTTGATCAGCGCGTAGGCGATCGCGATGAAGATGATGAAGCCCTGCAGCACGGGGAAGTCCCTCGTGAAGATCGCTCTCGCGAGGAACGAGCCGATCCCGGGGAAGGCGAACACGGTCTCCGTGAGCACGGCTCCCGAGATCAGGAGACCCGTCTGCAGGCCGATGGTCGTGATGACGGGCAGCATCGCGTTGCGCAGGATGAATCGGCTCCGCAGCGTCGAGGCGCCGACGCCTTTCGCGCGGCCGGTGCGCACGTAATCCGCGTTCTGCACCTCGAGGACGCTGGCCCTGGTGATGCGGACGATGATCGCGAGCGGGATGGTGCCGAGCGCGAGAGCCGGGAGCACCAGGTGAAGGAAGGCGTCCCACGCGGCGTCGAACTCGCCGGTGATGATGCCGTCCCACACATAGAACCCGGTCACGTGGGTCGCGTCGATGCGGGGATTCTGCCGCCCGTCCGAGGGCAGCCACCCCAGCTGCACCGCGAACACGTACTTGAGGATGAAGGCGAGGAAGAACACCGGGATCGTGATGCCGATCAGGCTCATGACCACCGACGCGTGGTCGGTGAACTTGCCGTGACGGCGTGCCGCCCAGTATCCGAGCGGGATGCCGACGCCGACCGCGAAGATGAGCGCCACGACGCTCAGCTCGATGGTCGCTGGGAAGCGCCGGAAGAACTCCTCCACCACGGGCCGGTTCGTCTGGATCGACGTTCCGAAGTCGCCCTGCAGCAGGCGACTCACCCAGATGAAGTACTGCTCGATGATCGGCTTGTTGAAGCCGTAGAGCTCGTTGACCCTGGCGATGGCGTCGGGAGTCGCCTTCTCACCGAGAAGGGCGACGGCGGGGCCGCCGGGCAGGGCCCTGACCCAGGCGAACAGCAGGATGCTGAGGCCGAGCAGGGTGGGAATGAGGAACAGCAGTCGTCTGCCGATGGTGCGCAGCAAGAAGGTCTCCGTTGATCAGGGCGACACCGGTCCGGGTCCCCGCGCGTGCGCGAGGACCCGGGTGGGCATCTCAGTCGGTCGGACCTACTCGGTCAGGACGATGTCCGTGAAGACCTCGTCGTTCACCGGGCTGGCGGGGTAGCTCTCGACGCGCGGATCGAATGCCAGGGTCGGCGCCGGGTGCGCGAGGGGCACGCCGGGGATGAACTGCGCGACCATCTCGTTGATGTCCTCGTAGAGGGCCGTCTGGTCCTCGAGGCTCGAGACGCCGCGTGCCTCGTTCAGCTTCTGGAAGAGCTCCGGGTTGTCGAAGCCCCACTCCGAGCTCTGCTGGCCGAAGAAGACGCCGACGAAGTTGTCGGTGTCGTTGTAGTCACCGGTCCAGCCGAGCAGGTGGATGCCGTGGTCCGCGGTGCCGGTGGTGCGGTCGAGGTACTCGACCCACTCCTCCGAGACCGGGGTGGTCTCGACGCCGACCTCGGCGAGCTGCGAGGACAGCACGGTGAAGATCTGCTCGGGGTCCGGCATGTACGGACGCGACACGTTGACCGGGTAGTTGAAGTCGAGCTTCAGCGGGTTGGCCTCGGTGTAGCCGGCCTCCGCGAGCAGAGACTCGGCCTTCTCGGGGTCGTAGTCGTACGTCGTCACGTCGGGGTTGTAGCCGTTCACCGTGTCGGGCACGAACTCGATCGCCTTCTCCGTGCCCTCGGGCAGGACCTGGCTGATCAGTGCGTCCTTGTCGACCGCGTACGACAGCGCCTCGCGGACCTTGGGGTCCTGCAGCTCGGGCACTGCCTGGTTGAACGCCAGGTAGAGGATCGTGAACGGAGGGCGCGACACCATCGTGAAGCCGTCGTCCTCGAGTGCCTGGGTGTCGGCGGGACCGACGAGGTCGTACCCGTCGATCGAGCCGGACTCGAGCGCCTGGCGACGCGCGGTCGGGTCGTCGATCGTGCGGAAGATGATCTCGTCGACCTGGCCGGCCTCACCCCAGTAGCCGTCGTAGGCCTTGAGGGTGACCTGCTCGCCCGGTGCCCACTCCTCGAACTGGAACGGACCGGTGCCGACCGGGTGACCCATCGCGTACTCGGAGAGCACGGGAGCCTCGGCGGAGCCGCTGACCTCGTCTGCACCGAACTCGGAGAGCGCGGACGGGCTCTGCATGCCGAACGAGGGCAGCGAGAGCGAGGCGATGAAGCCGGCGAAAGGCTTGTTCAGCTCGACGGTGACCGAGTAGTCGCCATCGGGCGTGCAGGACTTGTAGACGGCGTCCGCGGGGTTCTCGGCATACCCCTTGAAGAGCTTGTTGTAGTAGTAGCCGAAGGCCTCGGAGGCCGCGAGGCCCGTCCAGTTGTACCAGCGGTCGAAGTTCGCGCACACGGCCTCGGCGTTGAACGGGGTGCCGTCATGGAAGGTGACGTCCTCCTTCAGCGCGAAGGTGTGGCTCATGCCGTCTTCCGACGACTCCCACGACTCGGCGAGAAGCGGCGCCGGGTCGGCCGTTCCGGGCTCCGTGCCCACGAGCCCCTCGAAGATCTGCCGCGAGACGCGGAAGCTCTCACCGTCCTGCGCGAATGCCGGGTCGAGGCTGGCCGGGTCGGAGGAGGCGGCGAACACGAACGTGCCGTCGACGTCGCCCGAACCCTCGGCGCCGTCGTCGCCGCGCTCGCTGGCGACGCATCCTGAGAGGACCAGTGCGGCGAGTGCCGCCCCGGATACGGCGAGGAGACCTCGCCGACGCATGACTGTGTGGTGCATTGTGTGACCTTCCTGTCGAGCGCTGCTGTGCGCGATCCGGAGACGTCGTCGGGTCCGGACGGTGATTCCTCGAAACTACCCAGTGAACGTACAGATTCGGAACATGTTCAGGTTGCATTCCGGTATCGGATGATTCACCGAAGCCGATCCGGTAGTGTCCAGAACGTGCCCGACACCTCCCCTCTCGCCGTGTGCGTCGGCGAGGGTCTGGTCTCCCTCGTCCCCGCGGTCGCCGGTCCTCTCGAGGACTGCCGGACCTTCCACCGCTCCCTCGCCGGAGCCGAATGGAACACGGCGATCGCCCTGGCCTCCGCGGGCATCCCGACGGCGGTGGTGTCGCGCGTCGGCGACGACGGATTCGGGCGATTCCTGCGGGCGGAGCTTCGCCGACACGGCGTGGACGACTCGGCCGTCCAGGTCGATCCGCATGCGCCGACGGGTCTCTACGTCAAGGAGCTCACACCGCTCCCCGACGGTTCCGTCGACGGCACGATGCACTACTACCGGCGCGGATCGGCAGCTGCGGCGATGTCCCCCGCGACGATCGCCGACCCTGCGATCGCGCGGCTGATCGACGGGGCCTCGCTCGTGCACACCTCGGGTATCACCCCTGCACTGTCGGCGACGGCACGCGCTGCACAGGAGGCCCTGTTCTCGGCTCCCCGCGATGGGCGGCTGCTCAGCTTCGACGTGAACTGGCGTCCGTCGCTGTGGCGCGGGCGCGAAGACGAGGGCCGTGCCGTCATCGTCGACTGCGCACGACGCGCCGATGTGGTGTTCTGCACGGCTCCCGATGCCGAGGCCGTGTTCGGCACCGCGGATGCGGATCGGGTGCGCGCGCTCGTGCCCGAGCCTCGCCGTCTGGTCGTGACGCGCGCGAGCGGGGCG
>NZ_DALZXX010000031.1:0-23369 GCF_031988965.1 Microbacterium sp. | reverse complement strand
CCGCGCACTTCTTCGACGTGAAGCTCTCGAACATCTCGGTGGTCGTCTCGAACGGCACCGCGAGCATCGTCGCCGACACCTACCTGTGGGCGGGCATCGACTTCGGCTCGACCCCGCAGGGCACCCATGAGAATCAGGATGTCGTCCTGGCCGATGTCGCGAACGCCGTGGTGAGCGTCGACGGCGGGCAGGTGTCGGTCTCCGGTACCGGTGTGACGGTGAGCTCGGCCGGCGCGGCCGCGAATCCGCTGTATGCGGCCGGCGCCGCCCTCGACGACTTCACGATCACGGCCGACGTCGAAGAGGGATCCGTCGTGCCCGAGCCTGCGGCGGGTGCCGATGACATCTCGGTCACCCTGCCTGAGAAGGCGGTCGAGCCCGAGCCGAGCACGGGGTCGTTCGGCTGGGAGTGGGCCACCGACAGCCCGGTCTCACTCGGCACCGCCACCGAGAGCAACGGCTCGTTCGTCGCCTCCGGTGCGCTGAACGACATCGCCGTCACCGACACCCGCGCGGGCGGCACCGGCAACTACAGCTGGGAGCTCACCGGCAAGGTGAGCGACTTCGTGTCCGGATCGAACTCGTTCACGGCGCAGCAGCTCGCAATCAACCCCAAGGTCTCGAACGCGGGTTCCTCCGTGGTCGCCGGCGAGGCGGTTCGGGGCCTCGTGAACCCGGTGCGCATCGCCGGATCCTCCGCGGCATCCAGCGCCACGGTCTCGGCCGATCTCAGCCTCGTCATTCCGAGCACCACTCCGGCCGGCGACTACAAGGCGACGGTCACCATCACCGCCGTCGGCTGAGCCGACCGCGGGTCGATCCCCTCGGTGCTGCCGCATCGGGGGGATCGCCTCCCGCACCCGTCGTACCACTGCACACCTCCGTCCCGTCTCCGGCCTCCGGCGGCGATGTCAGCCCGAGAGCACCATGTCCCGACCGCACGCCCTCCGCCTCCGCGCCCGCGCCCTGTTCAGCGCGATGCTCGCGCTCGCTCTCTGCGCGGTCTCGGTTCCTGCGTCCGCCGACTCCGCGAGTCCGACGTCGACGGCGCTCGTCGTGCCCATCGCCGCGGGCGACAGCGCGGCGTGGAGCCTGATCCCCGCCGACAACGCGAACGGCGCGGGCCGCGGCAACTTCGGCTACGCGGTGGATCCCGGGGCGCAGATCTCGGATGCGGTGATCGTCGCCAACACGGGATCGACGCCGCTCGAGCTGGTGCTCTACGCCGCTGACGCGTTCACCACCCCGGAGGGTGTGCTCGACCTCCGGCTGGGCGACGAGCCCAAGGCGGACTCCGGCTCCTGGATCGTTCTTCCGCAGCCGTCGCTCTCGCTTCAGCCCGGGGAGGCACGCGAGGTGCCCTTCACGATCTCGGTCCCCGCCGATGCCCGGCCCGGCGACCACCCCGGCGGCATCGTCACATCGGTCGCCTCGGCGGATCCCGGAGCGACACTCGCGGTCGATCGCAGACTCGGCATCCGCGTGCACCTGCGAGTGTCCGGCGAGCTGTCACCCGCCGTCACGGTCACCGAGCCCGCTGCGGCGTTCGAGCCCTCGTGGAACCCCTTCTCCGGCGGCAGCCTCACCGTGTCCTACACGCTGACGAACACCGGAGACACCCGGATCACGGCGACGGATGCCGTCGCGCTGGCCGGCCCTCTGGGCGTGGGGGCCGTCGGGGCTCCTCCGACCGCGACGGCCGAGGTACTGCCGGGGTCGTCGATCGTCGTCCAGCGGACGCTCGACGACGTCGCGTCGCTCGGATGGCTCGGCGGCACGCTCACCGTGGTGCCCGAGGCTGTCGGGCTGGGGGCGCAGCCGCTCGATGCCGTCAGCGTGGACGTCTCCGTGGCTGCGGTCTCGTGGTCGCTCCTCGCAGCGGTCGTCGTACTCGCGGTCGCGGCGCTCGTCACGGTGCTCCTCGTACTGCGGCGTCGCTCGCGCCGCGGGGCGGACTCGCTCTCCGAGGCGACTCACGCAGCGGATCCCGTCTGAGTCGAGACCCGCGCCCGGCGCACAGACAACGATGGGACAATGGGAGCATGTCCTCCCACGATTCCTCCGAGACGGTCGAGGCGACCGTACGACGCGTGCCGAGATTCGGCGTGTTCATGGGCATCGGCGTCGTGCTCGGCGTCATCGCCGCGGGCATCCTCACGGCGATCGGCAGCTACGAGCCGTCGGAGGCCGTGAACGTCGTCTACCCTCCCGGCCAGGTGTTCGGATTCCTGCTGCTGTGGACGGTGCCGATCGGCGTCGCGCTCGCCAGCGTGGTCGCGCTGATCCTCGAGCGCACGGCCCGCCGCCACGATCACGTCGTGCGCGTCGAGCACGAGACGATCATCGAGAAGGACTGACCGAGTCGGGTCCGGTCACGCCAGCTCGGCGATGATCGGCCGGATCGCCGCGTCGAACGACACCACGTCGCGCCGCAGGCCGTCGGTGACCGCGACGGTCAGCGCCCCGACCCACCAGATGCCGCGCTGCGAGAACGGCAGCACCTGCACGTTCAGCTCGAACGAGTGCGCCCGACGTCCGATGTCGCGCTCGAACTCGGCGATGGCACTGGCATACGCCCTGTACGCCTCGCCGCCGATCGTCCCGCTGCCCGAGCGGGTCGCGATCGAGCTGCGGATCGACGACACGTAGCGATCGTGGGCGACGCGGGCGAAGTGCAGGGCGGATGCCGCGTGCGGCGCGATCGCCTCGGCCAGCTGCTCCGCTCCGGTCGCGGGCAGCGCGACGAGCGTGTCGAACCCGTCGATCAGCTCGAGCGGCACACCGGACGGGTGTGCGCGCGGCTCGATCGTCATGTCCCAGTAGTCGCGCCACTGCTTCTCGAGCTCGGGGGTGACCTCGGCCGCGTCGGGCGCTCTGACGGGGAGATCCCGCAGGCTCGGCAGGTCCTGAGGGGCGCGGATGCCGAGGCTCTGGCGCAGTGCGAGCGCGACGAGCACCGGAACGCTCGCGTCTTCGCGGATCAACCACTGCGGCTTGTCGGCCATGGCCCCATCGTAGGAGATGGAGGGAGGGGAGAGGTGGCCTCCGTGGGCGGTAGGCTGGACGGGTGGCTGCCTCCCCCACCAATCCCTATTCCGAAGCCGGCGTCGATACCGCTGCAGGCGATCTCGCCGTCGAGCTGATGAAGTCTTCCGTGCGCGCGACGCACGGCCCTGAAGTGCTGGGCGGTGTCGGCGGATTCGCCGGGCTGTTCGACGCGAGCGCACTGCGCGACTTCCGTCGCCCGCTGCTCGCGACCAGCACAGACGGTGTCGGTACGAAGGTCGCCATCGCGCAGGCCATCGACAAGCACGACACGATCGGCCAGGATCTGGTCGGCATGGTCGTCGACGACATCGAAGCCGCTCTTCATGACCGACTACATCGCCTGCGGCAAGGTCTTCCCGCAGCGCATCGCCGACATCGTGCGCGGCATCGCCGAGGCGTGCTCCGCCACCGGCACCGCGCTCGTGGGCGGCGAGACCGCCGAGCACCCCGGTCTGCTCGGCCCGCGCGACTACGACGTGGCAGGAGCGGCGACGGGTGTCGTCGAGGCCGACGGCATCCTCGGAGCCGACCGCGTGCAGGACGGCGACGTCGTGATCGCCGTCGAGTCCAGCGGACTCCACTCGAACGGCTACTCGCTCGTGCGTCACATCGTCACGAACGCCGGCATCGGCTACGGCGACAACGCCGCCGACTTCGGCACCACCTGGGGTGAGGCTCTGCTCGAGCCGACCCGCCTCTACACGCTTCCGCTGCTTCGTCTGATCGAGCAGCTCGGTGGGGGAGTGCACTCCCTCAGCCACGTCACCGGCGGCGGCATCGCGGCGAACCTCGCCCGCGTGCTCCCGCAGGGCAGCTGGGCCGAGGTCGACCGCGGCACCTGGTCGCCGAGCCCGGTCTTCCGCGTGCTCAGCGACATCGCCGGATCCACGCTCGAATCGGCCGAGGGCACCTGGAACCTCGGCATCGGATTCCTCGCGGTCATCGCGGCCGACAAGAAGGATGCCGCCATCGCGGCCCTCGCAGCCGAGGGCATGCCCGCGTGGCAGGTCGGAACCGTGGGCTTCGGCGCGCGTCCGGCAGGAGAGTTCGAACAGGGCGCCAAGGGCGTCGACGGTGGAGCAGTGCGCCTGGTCGGCGCCTACGCGGACGGAGCGAAGTAAGAGCCCATGTGCGGCATCGTCGGAATGGTGGGCTCTGCCCCGGTCAATCAGGACATCTACGACGCACTCCTGCTGCTGCAGCACCGCGGCCAGGATGCGACGGGAATCGCCACAGCCGAGGCGAACGGCGTCATGCACAACGCCAAGGCGCAGGGCATGGTCCGCGAGGCGTTCCGCACCCGTGACATGCGCGGTCTGCTCGGCAACGTCGGCCTCGGTCACGTGCGCTACGCCACGAAGGGCACGGCCTCGAACGAGGAGGAGATGCAGCCGTTCTACGTGAACGCGCCGTACGGCATCATCCTCATCCACAACGGCAACCTGACGAACACGCGTGAGCTCACGGCCGACATGGCCAAGCGCGACCGCCGTCACCTGAACTCCTCGAGCGACACCGAGCTGCTGCTCAACGTGCTCGCGGGCGAGCTGCAGAACACGACCTCGACGGTCGACCTCGACGCCGAGCGCATCTTCGAGGCCGTCGAGCGCACCCACGAGCGCATCGAGGGCGCCTACGCCGTCATCGCCGTGATCGCCGGATACGGTCTGCTGGCCTTCCGCGACCCGTTCGGCATCCGCCCGCTCATCCTGGGCCGTCGCCCGTCGACGGTCGCGGGATCCGAAGGGCGCGACGAGTGGGTCGTGGCGAGCGAGTCGCTCGTGCTCGAGAACGCCGACTACGAGGTCGTGCGCGAGGTCGAACCCGGCGAGGCGATCTTCATCACGAACGAGGGCGAGCTGCACAGCAGGCAGTGCGCCACCGAGGCCGTGCTCGCGCCGTGCGCGTTCGAGTACGTCTACCTCGCGCGTCCCGACTCGGTCATGAACGGCGTCTCGGTCTACGAATCGCGCCTGCGCATGGGCGACAAGCTCGCCGACACCATCGCGAAGCACGTGCCGATGGACAAGATCGACGTCGTCATGCCGATCCCGGACTCCGCGCGCCCCGCCGCGATGGAGGTCGCCCGCAAGCTCGGCATCGAGTACCGCGAGGGCTTCTACAAGAACCGCTACGTCGGCCGCACTTTCATCATGCCCGGCCAGGCCGTGCGCAAGAAGAGCGTGCGTCAGAAGCTCAACGCCATGTCGACCGAGTTCCAGGGCAAGAACGTCCTGCTGATCGACGACTCGATCGTGCGCGGCACGACGTCGAAGCAGATCATCCAGATGGCGCGGGATGCCGGTGCGACGTCGGTGACGTTCGCCTCGGCCGCGCCGCCCGTGCGGCATCCGCATGTCTACGGCATCAACATGCCGTCGCGTCACGAGCTCATCGCCCATGGCCGCACGATCCCCGAGATCGCCGAGGAGCTGGGCTGCGACCACCTGGTCTACCAGGAGGTCGAAGACCTCAAGGCCGCGATCACCGAAGGCTCGGTGCTCAGCGATCTCGACATGAGCTGCTTCGACGGTCGGTACGTCACCGGCACCGTCACCGACGAGTACCTCGCGTGGGTGGAGGGGTCGCAGACCTCGTGACCTCGAGTGCGCAGCCGCTCTGGCGCGGACGCGCGCTCGCGCTGATCGGCATCGTGCTGGTCGCGTTCTCGCTGCGATCCGCCGTGGCATCGCTGTCTCCGGTGATCGACCATGTCGCCGCGGACTTCCCGGTGTCGTCCGTCGTGATCGGCTTGATCGGCGCCGCGCCCCCGGTGTGCTTCGCCGTCTTCGGTCTGCTCACTCCGCTGTTCGAGCGTCGCTTCGGCCTCGAGCGCGTCGCCGTCGTCGCGATCGCCCTGATCGCCGCAGGCCTGCTGCTGCGCAGCCTGTCGGTCGACTCGACGTCGCTTCTCGCGGCGACCGCGGTCGTCTTCGCGGGCGTGGGGTCGGGCAACGTGCTGCTGCCGCCGCTGGTGAAGAAGTACTTCCCCGATCGTCTCGGTCTCATGATGACCGTGTACTCGACCACCATGGCGGTGTCGACGTTCGTGCCGCCGCTGGTCGCGGTGCCGATCGCCGACACGGCCGGATGGCGCGTGTCGCTGGGGCTGTGGGGCGTGTTCGCCGCGCTCGCCCTCGTGCCGTGGGTCGCGATGCTGCTGACGAGCAGAGCGGATGCCGCGGCTGCGCCCGCCCTCGTGAAGCCGCGTTCCGAACCGGTGGACGAGCCGTACGACCCCGCCTCGGTGGCGACCGGCCCGATCTCGACGACGCCCGCGAACCCGAGGGTCTTCGGACGGCTCTGGCGGCTGCCGATGGCCTGGTCGATCGCACTCGTCTTCGGGGCGTCGTCGACCATGGCCTACGTGTCGTTCTCGTGGCTGCCCACGATCATGATCGACGTGGGCGGGGTGAGCCCCTCGAACGCTGGTCTGCTGCTCTCGCTGTTCGGGCTCATGGGGCTGCCGTGCTCGTTGCTCGTGCCGATCCTGATCGTGCGCTTCCAGGCGACGCGGCCGGTCTTCTTCATCGCCATCGCCGCCGGTCTCGCCGGTCTCGCCGGCTTCCTCTTCCTGCCCACCGTGGCGATGCCCCTGTGGGTCGTGCTGTTCGGCCTCGCTCCGGCACTGTTCCCTCTCGCGCTGGTGCTGCTCAGCATCCGTGCTCGCACGTCCGAGAGCGCCGTCGCGCTGAGCGGCTTCGTGCAGAGCATCGGCTACGCGGTCGCGGCGGCCTTCCCCCTGCTGATCGGACTGATCCACGATCTGACGGACAGCTGGCAGATCCCGCTCTGGGTGCTCGTCGGCGTGCTCGTGGCCGTGATCCCCGCGGGCTGGATCGCCGGCCGCCGCCGCACGATCGAAGAGGACTGGGAGCGTCGGCACGGGCGCTGGTGACCTGAACGCGCCGCTCTCGTCGGTCAGGCCCTCGCTGCCTCAGCCGCTGTCGCGCTGACCTCGTCGCCGATGCGGATGGTGCCGCCGAGCCAGGCATCCGTCCCCGCCGGCGACTCACCGGGGAGCAGGAGTCGGCCGAGCGTCGGCTCGTCCTGCCCGAGTGCACCCGTGAGGGTGGTGAGCACCTTGGCGTCACGCACGCCCGTGTCGGGATTGGCATGCGTCGCGAGGCAGCGCACGATCGGCCCTGCCGCGTCGAACGAGACCTGCCCGATCGTCACCGGTCCGCGCCACTCGAGTTCGGACCACGCCTCCGCATCGTCGATCACGATGTTCGACCGGAATCGACGGTCATCGATGCCCAGGCCGAGCGCGTCGCCGAGAGCGGTCACGCTCGCCCGCGTGTGCACCGAGACATACCCTCGCGCGCGATCCTGGAACCTCGAGGTCGTGCCGTCGCCGACCACGACGAGCGGCAGCCGGCCCGGGCGTCGCAGCCGGCGGCCCTCGGGGGTGCTCAGCACGAAGTCGGCGAGGACATCCGCGAGTTCGACGCGACCGGTCTCGTCGAGACCCGCCTCGACGAGCAGCGTGCCGTCATGCTCGATCCGCACGGTGCGCGCACGATCGTCGTAGGTCGTCTTCAGCGCGGCGAGGGCGGGGAAGTCCTGCAGCGACAGGCCCTTCGCCTTGGGCCAGTGATCGAGGCCGTCGCGAGCCTCGGGTGCCACCGCGTCGGCGAAGCGCACGGCGAGCACCCGATCGCCCGCGATGCGGCCATCAGGCTGCACCGTGAGCGAGTCGACGGATTCCGGAGTGAGCCCCTTGATGGGATGCCGATAGAGCGAGACGACGCGAGTCATACGACGAGTCTGTCAGCCGCGTGCCCCGACGTCCGCGCACGCGCGGGCAGGAGGACACGATGTTCCGGCATTTCGGATACGACGAACTCCCCCGTGTGACGCACGGGGGAGACGATGGTCGAACGAATCGGCGGTCAGGCCTTTTCTAGTTCGTCCTCGTCTTCGTCTGCATACTCGTCTGCCCACTTGTCGACGTAGGCGTCTTCAGAGTCACTCGGGTGCCCGAGTTCGCGCTCCAGCGCGGAGTAGTTCACCGACGGACTGAATGACTTCAGTTCGCGGGCGATCTTGGTGTGCTTCGCCTTTTGACGGCCACGGCCCATGCGCGAGACCCCCTCACGAGTTAAGCTGCGGGCAACTGGTGGCCCGATGCATTCACGACACCGGCTCAGGGCCGGTAAGAGTAGCATTCAGAATAGCACGCGGGTAGGCCCCCCTGGCTGATGCCAGGCCGGTGAAGGGAGCGATCTTCATGACCGACGACACCTCCACGCCCTCTGACGAGGCGGCGCAGAACGCGACACTGCAGAAAGCGGTGATCGTCGGGATGCAGCCCGGTCAGTCCGCGCATGTGATCGACGAGGCGGCGCGGTTCGCGCGGCTGCTGCGCGTGCCCCTCGTGGTCGCGCACGTCGACGTCACCCGCTTCGTGACCTACGAGGACCCCGACGGGTATGTGCACTCGGCGCCGATCGACATGAACCTCGATGCGGGAGCCGCCGAGTTCGAGACCGTGCAGGCCGAGGCTGCCGCCGCCCTCGACGGCACGGGCATCACCTGGACGGCCCGACAGCTGGTCGGAGACCCGGCGCTCGCGATCAAGCAGCTCGCGCACAAGCTCGATGCCCAACTGATCGTCGTCGGCACGCGCAGGCGGGGCATCGGCGAGTCGATCCGCGAGTTCTTCACGGGATCGGTCGCCGCTCGGCTCGCGCATCGCCAGCACCGTTCCGTGCTCGTCGTGCCACTCCAAGAGCCGGTTCCCGACTCGCAGTCCGAGATCTGGACCGAGTAGGTCTCTGGAGCCGTTCGGTCGTCGAGCGAGCCCGGCGGAGCCGAGCGAGACGAAACGCTGCGACCGGGGTCGTACGCGGCACCGATGCGAGATCGGGGTGCGACGTTTCGTCTCAGGCGACTCCGTCGTCTTCGCTCAACGACCGGGGTGTTCGGTCGTTGAGCGAGCCCGGCGGAGCCGCGTGAGACGAAACGCGGCGACCGGGGGATGGGTCAGCGCCCGAGTGACGCCAGAGCCGTGGTGATGCCGCGGGCTGCGGCATCCAGTCCGTCCTCGAGGTCCGAGACGACGGATGCGGGCAGCGTGCCCCCCTTGGCCACATGCGTCCGCAGATCCGTGCGCACCCGCGCGCGGAACGCGTTGATGACGGCATCCGCTCGGTGCATCTCCTCGCGACTGACGATGCGCTCGTCGTCGCCCGCAGTGCGCGGGCGGGACTTGGATGCCGCGCGATCGTCCTTCTCCGCGGTGGCGAGATCGGCGCGGAGGCTCTTCATCGCCTCCTTGACGCTCTGGCGCACCTCGTTGGCGATCAGGCGCACCGAGTCGGTGATCCCCGCCTCGATCCCGGCAAGATCGCCCTCACGAGACGCGAGCTCGGCGCGTCCTGCGTCGGTGATCGCGTAGATCGTGGTGCGGCCGTCGACGGTCTTGGTGACCAGGCCCTCTTCTTCGAGCTTCGCGAGGCGAGGGTAGATGGTGCCGGCGCTCGGCGTGTAGGTGCCGCCGGTGCGATCGGTCAGCGCCTGGATGATGCCGTACCCGTGCTGCGGCGATTCGGCGAGCAGCGAGAGCAGGTACAGGCGCAGGTCGCCGTGGGAGAAGACTGCGGGACTCATGCTTCCCACTCCGCATCGTCTGCGATGGATGCCGGGGTGCGGCGCAGCACGGTCACGCCACCTGACACGGAGTTCGCGCGCAGGTCGACGAAGCGGCCGGCGAGCTCACCGGTCGACCCGGTGTAGTTGTTGATGCCCGACGAACCGCGCTCGATTCCGTCGATCAGCAGGCGACCGCTCAGCGAGCGGATCACGTAGTTCGCGGCGAGCGACTCGTCGAGGCGCACGGTGGTGCCGCCTGAGACCGAGTTGATGTTGATCGTGTTCACGTCGCCCGCGGCGTCGACGAGGGTCGAACCCGACACGATGTCGACGGTCGCCTTGCGGACGGTGCCGGTGACGGCGACGTCTCCCGAGACGCTGTTGGCCGTGATCGATCCGGTGAGTCCGCGCACCTGCACGTCGCCCGAGACGGAGTTCACCGACAGGTCGCCGATCAGGGTGTCGACGATGATGTCGCCCGAGACGGTGTTCAGGCGGGCGTCGTTGCGGATCCCCGAGACGAGTGCGCCGGCGCTGACGACGCCGAGGTTGAGGGCGATCGAGCGGGGGACGGCGACGCTGACCTCGGCTTTGGGGCCGCCCGAGCCGAAGTTGCGGAACACCTCGAGGAAGTTGTCCCAGCCGAGCTGCGGGTGGTCGATCTCGACCTCGCCGTCGTGCGCCTCGATGCGCAGGTCCTTGGTGGTGACACCGTGCACCTCGATGCGGATGCCGGGTTCGTCGTGCGCGATGACGTCGACCTGGCCGCCGACCAGACCGATCTTCAGTCGGGTGACGTTCTCGATGTCGATCACGCGTTCTTCGCCCGGGGCGATGAGCCACTTCTCGGTCATGTCTGCTTCTCCTGTGTTGAGGGAACACGATATATCGTGTGTGTCGAGAATAACACGATATATCTCGATCCTGTCAAGCGGTCTGTGAGGAACAGGCCGCCCATCCGGGTACGGTCGGTGCCGCTCGACCGCGATCAGCGCGAGCCTCAGACCAGCGGCGGGGTATGCCAGATGCGGTCGATGTAGTCGCGGATCGACCGGTCGGACGAGAAGAAGCCGGTGCGGGCGACGTTGAGGATCGCCGAGCGGGTCCACGCATCCCGGTCGGCGTAGGCGGCATCCACTCGTTCCTGTGCCGCGATGTACGACGCGTAGTCGGCGAGCACCATGAACCGGTCTTCGTAGAGCAGGTTCGAGACGACGGGCTCGAACACCGAGCGGTCGCCGCGCGAGAACGCACCGGATGCGATCAGGTCGATCGCCCGGCGCAGGCCCTCGTCGGCCTGGTAGAAGTCCTGCGGCCGGTACCCGCGGGCCGACAGGTCGGAGACCTCGGGCTCGCTCATGCCGAACAGGTGGAAGTGGTCGTCGCCCACGAGCTCGCGGATCTCGACGTTCGCCCCGTCATCCGTGCCGATCGTGAGCGCGCCGTTCAGCGCGAACTTCATGTTGCCGGTGCCCGAGGCCTCCTTGCCGGCGAGCGAGATCTGCTCTGACAGATCGGCGGCGGGGATCACCCGCTCTGCGAGGGTGACGTTGTAGTTCGGCGGGAAGACGACCTTCAGTCGGCCCTCGGGGCGAGCGTCGGTGTTCACGACTTCGCCGACGGCGTTGATCAGGTGGATGATGCGCTTCGCCATGGCGTATCCGGGGGCGGCCTTCGCCCCGAAGATCGCGGTGCGGGGAACGACAGCCGACACGGCGAGGCGTCCTGAGATCACGCCCTCGTAGGTGGTGACGATGTGCAGCACCTTGAGCAGTTGGCGCTTGTACTCGTGCAGGCGCTTGACCATCACGTCGAGCATGTGGCCGTCGCTGACCTCGACGCCGTCGCGCTCGCGCAGCACCTCGCTCAGGCGGCGCTTGTTCGCCGCTTTCACTCCGGCGAATGCGCTGCGGAACGCGGCATCCTCGGCGAAGGGTTCGAGCTCTCGCAGGCGCTCGAGGTCGGTGGTCCAGCCGTCGCCGATCGCCGAGGTGATGAGCGATGAGAGCTCGGGGTTCGCGAGGCGCAGGAACCGACGAGGGGTGACGCCGTTGGTGACGTTCGTGAACTTGCCGGGGAAGAACGCGTCGAAGTCGTGGAGCACCTTGTCGCGCAGCAGCTGCGAGTGCAGCTCCGCGACGCCGTTGACCTTCGCTCCCGCGACGGTCGCGAGGTACGCCATGCGCACGGACCGCACCGGATGCTCGGCGATGATCGACATGTTGCGCACGAGCATCTCGTCGTCGCCGAAGCGCTCGCGCACCGCCACGAGGAACTCCTCATTGATGCGGTAGATGATCTCGAGGTGCCGGGGCAGCAGGCGGCCGAGCAGCTCGACCGGCCACACCTCGAGGGCTTCCGGGAGCAGAGTGTGGCACGTGTACGCGAAGCACTGCTGCGTGATCGCCCACGCGGCATCCCACTCGAGGTGCTTCTCGTCGATGAGCACCCGCATGAACTCGGGCACCGCGATCACGGGGTGGGTGTCGTTGAGCTGGAAGATCACCCGCTCGGGCAGCTTCGCGAGGTCGAAGTCGTCGGCGAGCATGTTGTCGAGGAAGTCGTGGATGGATGCCGCGACGAAGAAGTACTGCTGCTGCAGGCGCAGCTCTTTGCCCTGCGGGGTGGAGTCTTCGGGGTAGAGCACCTTCGAGATGTTCTCGGCGTAGGTCTGGGCACGCACGGCCTCTTCGTAGTCGCCGGAGTTGAAGATGCGCAGGTCGAAGGCGCTGGTGGCGACGGCGCTCCACAGGCGGAGAGTGTTGACGCGGCCGTTCTGGAATCCCGGGACCATGTAGTTGTACGGCACGGCCTGCACGTTCCACGCCGGCACCCACCGGCTGCGGGTGACGCCCCCGTCGTCGTACTTCTCGGTGTGGCCGCCGAACGCGATCGTCTGCGCGTCTTCGGGGCGGGCGAACTCCCACGGCGAGCCGAGCGCGAGCCAGGCATCCGGCTGCTCGACCTGCTGGCCGTCGATGAACGTCTGACGGAAGATCCCGTATTCGTAGCGGATGCCGTAGCCGATGCTAGGTACGGCCATCGTGGCCAGCGAGTCGATGAAGCAGGCCGCGAGGCGTCCGAGTCCGCCGTTGCCGAGGCCCGGCTCGACCTCATGAGCGCGCAGCTCGTCGAGGGCGATGCCACACGACGCCAGGGCCTCGGTCGCGACGTCGGTGAGGTCGGCGGCGAGCAGGTTGTTGTCGAGCTGGCGGCCCAGCAGATACTCGGCCGAGAGATAGCAGACGCCCTTCGCCTGCACCTCCTTCTGGTGCCGCACATCTTCGAGCCATCGCGCCATCAGGTAGTCCCGCACGGTGTGGGCGAGGGCGAGGTAGCGATCGTTGGCGCTGGACGCCGACAGGGCGACGCCGCGGTCGAAGTTGAGATTGTGCAGGAAGCGCTCCACGAATTCATCCACCGTGCTCGGCGGAGCGATCACGGGAGCGAGGGCGAGCGGATGCAGAGCGGAGTGTGATTCGGGCACGAGACGACCGTAGCGAGCGCCGCTCTGATTCGTGTGACGGGCGGATGAAGAATATTGGTTGGGGCGATCGCTTGACCTTGACGCTGCGTCAACTTCTACCGTGGAGTCATCGAAGAACGGACCCACGGAAGGAGGACGCGATGACCGGTCGTGATTGGTCGATCCAGGAGATCGCCCGACTCGCGGGCACCACCAGCAGGACGCTGCGTCACTACGACGACGTCGGCCTGCTGCCGCCCTCTCGCATCGCGCACAACGGCTACCGCCACTACGACGAGGCCGCGCTCGTGCGCCTGCAGCGCATCCTGCTGCTGCGCGAGCTCGGACTCGGTCTGCCGCAGATCGCCGAGGTGCTGAATCCGGTGACCCCGCGGCAGAACGAGGAGTCCGCTCTCGAGACACACCTCGCGCTGCTGCGCGAGGAGCAGGACCGGTTGGCGCGACAGATCGCGTCGGTCGAGAACACCATCAACGCATTGAAAGGAGGTGAAGAACTCATGGCAGAGAACATGTTCGACGGTTTCGACCACACCCAGTACAGGGAGGAGGTCGAAGAGCGTTGGGGTCGCAAGACCTACGCCGACAGCGACCGCTGGTGGCGCGGGATGACCGACGCCGAGCGGGCCGACTGGCAGCAGCGGGTCTCCGACCTCGGGCGCGACTGGATCGCGGCCGCCGAGAGCGGCATCGACCCGGCCTCCGCCGAGGCTCAGGACGTCGCTCGTCGCCACGTCGAGTGGCTCACCGGCATCCCGGGAACCCCCGCCGCCGCTCCGGGCGGTGACGTGAAGGGATACGTCATCGGACTCGGGGAGATGTACGTCGCCGACCCGCGCTTCGGCGCGAACTATGCGACGTCGGCGGGTGGCACGCAGGGCGCGGAGTTCGTCCGCGACGCCCTCCGCATCTACGCGGACGGCAACCTGTAGCCGGCCTCGCGGCATCCGCTCGCGCGTGCGGGGTCAATAAAGCATCCGAAACGCTCGTTTCAGGTGCGTTTTTGACCCCGCACGGTGGGGGAGGTGCGTTCTGGCCCCGCTTTGCACAGATCGAGACACCACGGCAAGACCGAGATCGGATGCCGGGGGTGGGCGTAGGGTCGGGTCATGGGCCACCGCCGCAGACGCACCGACGCCGCGCCGCTCTTCGCGGCCGCCGCCGTCGCCTACGGTGCGAACGTCGCCCTCGGCACCGCGGTTGCGGCCAGGCTCATCGACACGAGCAACTTCCGGTGGCTGCATCACGCGATGTACATCGCCACGTGCGCGAGCTCGGCCGCCGCGTTCTCGGCGATCATCTGGGGTCGTCCGAAGCGCGCCAGCCGCCGCGCAGCGCTGGCACTCGCGCCCGCGGCAGCTCCACTCGCCGCGATCCCGTACCTCGGCACGCACGGCCGACGGCATCCGCTCGTCGCGCTCGCCGCGGCCCCCTTCATCATCGCGGGCCTCATCTGCTCGCGCCTCGCCACCGACCGGAAGTGAACGCATGGAACTGCTCGACGCCATCCGCCGCCGCAAGACCACGAACGGGCCGTTCCTGCCCGACCCGGTGTCGGAGGAGCATCAGCGCATCCTGCTCGAGGCGGCCGGCCGCGCACCCTCGCAGCTGAACAGTCAGCCGTGGCGGTTCGTGGTCATCGAGAACCGCGAGACGATCGACAGGATCGCGCGCATCTCGGGCGAGAGCATGACCGAGGCGATGTCGAACGGCACGTTCTTCGAGCGCTACAAGCCGTACTTCCGCTTCAGCCAGGCCGAGATGGAGGAGAAGCGCAGCGGGATGCTGTTCGACAAGCTCCCCGCGGCTCTTCGCCCGTTCACGAGCCAGGTGTTCACCAAGCGCGGCCAGAAGCTGATGAACACCTTCGGGGTGCCCAAGACCCTGGGTGAGGAGAACCACAAGCTCGTCGCCGGATCTCCGCTGCTGCTCGGCGTGATGCTCGATCGCAGCGAGTACCGGCCGGGCCAGCTGTCGTCGTTCTACTCGGTGTTCAGCATGGGCGCTGCGATGGAGAACGTCTGGCTCACGACGGTCGAGCTGGGCATGGGCATCCAGTTCATCTCGTTCCCGATGGAGGTTCCCGGCCGCTGGGAGGAGATCATCGACCTGCTCCACGTGCCGGACGACCTCGAGCTCATGGCCGTGTACCGCCTCGGCTATCTGCCGCCGGAGCAGCGCCGCCCGGCGATCGACTGGTCGAGCCATCAGCGCAAGCTCGCCTCGCAGTACGTGTTCCGCGAGAGCTGCGACCAGCCTCAGCAGGGGTGGGATGCTCCGCCGCCGGGCGCGGAGAACACGCCTGCGAGCTGAACCTCAGCTCTCCTTCGTCCGCGGCTGAGCCTTCAGATCCTGCAGGGCGGGCCCCTCGATGCGTGTGCCGTCGGCCTCGAAGCGCGAGGCGTGGAGCGGACAGTCCCACGTGCACTCGGCGTCGTTCCAGGCGAGGATGCCGCCCAGATGCGGGCAGACAGCCGACACGGCCCGGGTGACGCCGTCGACGGTCGAGATCGCGACCGGGCGTCCACCGCGGTTCGCGACGACGCCCTCTCCCTCGGCCGGCTTCGGAACGGGTACGGGCCGGCGTTCGGCATCCACCCATCCGCTCGTCGCAGCGGCCGCGACCTTCGCCCCTTCGGCGGCCCCACGGGCGAGGTCGGCGGGAACGGTGAGTCTGGTGCCGATCTTGACCATCCACGACGGTCGGTCGTGCCAGCTCGCCCCGAGAATCTCGGCGGTGAGGCGCAGTGCCGCGGCAGGGGCGTTGGACAGGCCCCATTTCGCGTAACCGGTCGCGAAGCGCACGACACCGAGTCCGCGCGGCATCGCCCCGACGAAGGGGATCTGATTGTGCGATTCGTAGTCCTGCGCAGCCCAGCGGTGGGTCTCTTCAGCATCCGGGAAGTACTGGCGCGTCCACTCGACGAGCCCGTCGATCGCGGCGGCCTCGCTGTCGGATCGCCCGACCGGGTGGCCGTTGCCGCCCACGACGAGCCGAGCCGCACCGCCCGGACCGTCGGCGGCGGAGACGGGTCGGATCGACCGCGTCGCGCCGTCGACCGAGATGAATGTCGAGTCCGGCACGTCGCCGGCGACCGCGAATGAGACGCAGTACGAGCGGAACGACCGCATCTTCGTGAAGTACAGACCGCGGTCCAGGATCGGCGATCCGGTGGCGATCACGATGTGCTCCGCGAACATGGGCCCCGTCGTGGTCTCGACACGCGGATCGGGCAGCACGTGGGTCGCGGTCACCCGGACGCCCGTATGCAGTGCCCCGCCCGCCGCGAGCAGCTCCTCGGCGAGCGCCTGCGCCACGAGGGCCGGATCGATCGTCACCTGCTCGTCGAGCGCGACGGCCCCGAACACAGGGAACGCCAGCGACGAGAGCTGGGCGCGCGTGAGCATCCTGGTCGGCAGGCCCGCGTCGCTCGCCGCGGCGTGCACCTCGTTCAGCGTCTCGAGCCCTGAGGGGTCCTGCGCGTAGGAGTGATCGGTGCGCCGCTCGTACGAGACGCCTGCCTGATCGGCGAAGGCGAGGAGCCAGTCCATGCCCGCCCGGTTCGCATCGACATAGGCCTGCACGAGCGGAGCGGGGTGGTGGCGTCGGATCTCGGCGAGACGCTTGCCCTGCAGCAGCGACAGTTTGCCGGTGTTCGCTCCGGTCGCGAGCTGGGCCACCTCGCCCGCCTCGATCACCGCGACGTCGAGGCCCGCGCGGCTGAGCATGACGGCGGTGGTGAGTCCGGTGAGGCCGGCGCCGACGATGACGACGTCGTGCCGCGCGCCGGGGTCGAACGGTGTGCCGGTGGGCGGAGTCCGGTCGAGCTTCCACAGTGGCTTCATGGGGACAGTCTCGACCCGGCGCCGCTCGGCGCGCACCCGGTTGACAATCGACGGATGCATCGGCGGTGCGCGGCTAGAGTTGCCGCGTGACCCCTCGGCGCCTGCTCCTCGTCTTCGTGGGCGGCAGCATCGGCACCGCTGCGCGGCTGGCCGTGGGGCTGTGGATGCCGGATGCCGGCGGCTTCCCCACCGCGACGCTGCTGGTCAATGTGGTCGGCTCGCTGCTCATCGGCCTGGTCGCCGCGCG
Source organism: Microbacterium sp. (assembly GCF_031988965.1). Lineage (GTDB taxonomy): Bacteria > Actinomycetota > Actinomycetes > Actinomycetales > Microbacteriaceae > Microbacterium. The sequence continues at coordinate 6,147 of NZ_DALZXX010000031.1, read as the reverse complement.
GTTCGCCTCGACCGCCGGTCTGCGGATCTTCCTCGGCACGGGCGTGCTCGGCGGTTTCACGACCTACAGCGCGTTCATGACGGGCGCGGTGACGTTGTGGGCGGATGCTCCGCTGCTCGCGTTCGCGTACGCGGCCGGCAGTCTCGTGCTCGGCCTCGTCGCGGCGTCTCTGGGGCTGCGTCTCGGACGCCCCCGCCGATCGGCTCCTCTCGCGGGAGCGGACGCATGAGCCCGCTGCTGTTCGTCGGCGCCGCGCTCGCCGGAGGAGTGGGCGCCGTGCTGCGCTACCTCGTCGATCTCGGTGCCGCGAAGGCCGTCGGTCGCCGCTTTCCCTGGGGCATCCTCATCGTCAACCTCAGCGGGTCCTTCGCGCTCGGCATGGTGACTGCGGCCCTTCCCTCGGAGGCATTCCTGCTGGGAGCCGGCCTGCTGGGCGGCTACACGACCTTCAGCACGGCGATGCTCGACACGGTCGCCCTGTGGCACGACGGCGCGCGTCGCGCATCCGTCTTCAACGCCGGGGGGATGCTGCTGCTGGGCCTGGCCTTCGCAGGCCTCGGGCTCGCGCTCGGGTCTGTGCTCTGACCGCCGGTCGTGCTGCGCTCTACCGACGCAGGCGCTGTGCTCTGACCCCCGATGACGCAGCTGCGCGCCGGGCGAATCTCCAGGTTCGGGATGCAGAATGTACAAACGTACATGTACGCGCGTACAGACACGCGTACACCCGTGACTGCGCAGGGGGATCGATGAGCGAGGGCACACGCCGACGCCGCGATCCTGAAGCGCGCCGTCTCGAGATCGTCACGGCCGCTGCCGAGCTGATCGTCGAGATCGGCGTCGACGCTCTCACACACCGCAAGGTCGCCGCCCGCGCGGGCGTGCCGCTGGGCGCCACCACTCAGTACTTCGCCACTCTCGACGATCTGCGCGAAGCGGCGATCGGTGCGCTCGCCGCCGAGATCGAGGCGCGCATCGACGAGACCAGGAAGGCCGTGGTCGTCGAAGGAGTAACTCCCGAGGGGCTCGCGCGACTCGTGCACCAAGGGCTCACGGATGCTCGCGCGATCCAGGCCGACCGCGCCGTCGTCACCGCGGCCGTGCACGACCCCCGCGTCCGCGCGTTCGCCAGACAGTGGTCCGACGAGGTCGTCGGATTCATCGCCCCCGTTCACGGAGTCGACAGAGCCAGGGCGGCCGCCGTCTTCATCGACGGCGTACTCTGGCACTCTCAGATCCACGACGAGCCGCTCGACGAAGAGCTCATCCGCGACGCCCTCGCCGGGATCCTCACTCCTCAGGCGTCTCCCACAGCATCCACCGCCGCAGCATCCGCCTGATCCGACCGAGAGAGAATCCGCCTTGTCGAACCTCGCCGTCCTGAGTCTCAAGAACCGCGCGCTGATCGCCCTGATCACGATCGTCGCCGCCGTGTTCGGCGGGCTCGCTCTGACGAACCTCAAGCAGGAGCTCATCCCGTCGCTCGAGCTGCCGAACCTCATGGTCATGACGACGTACCCGGGCGCCTCGCCCGAGGTCGTCGAGAACGACGTCTCGACGCCGATCGAGTCGGCGATCCAGGGCGTACCGGGTCTCGAGGGAACGACCGCGACGAGCACGACGAACGCGTCGATCGTGCAGGCGACCTTCGCCTACGGCACGAACCTCGCGACCGCCGAGCAGAAGATCCAGCAGGCGATCAACCGCATCTCGGGGCAGCTGCCCGAAGACATCAGTCCGCAGGTGCTCGCGGTGTCGATCGACGACTTCCCCGTGATCCAGGTCGCGGTCACCGGATTCGATGACGCGGAGAACGCGCAGGCGGAACTGACGAGCGTCGCGATCCCCGATCTCGAGGACGTCGACGGCGTCAACGCCGCGCAGCTCATCGGCGGCGTCGGTCAGCGCATCACGATCACACCCGACGTCGCGGCGCTCGCGGCACTCGGCCAGAGCACGCAGGCCATCAGCACCGCACTGCAGCAGAACGGCACGCTGTTCCCCGGTGGGGACATCACCGAGAACGGCCAGACGCTCACGGTGCAGACGGGAGCGAAGATCACGTCCGTCGAGGAGATCGCGGCACTGCCGCTGGTCGGCACCGAGGCGACGGTCGGAGACGTGGCGACGGTCGTGCAGGAGTCCGACCCGATCTCGTCGATCTCGCGCGTCGACGGTGAGGACGCCCTGTCGATCTCGATCACGAAGCTTCCCGCGGCCAACACGGTCGAGGTCTCGCAGGGAGTGATCGCCGCGCTCGACGAGATCGGCGAGGCGTTCCCCGACGCCACGTTCACGATCATCTTCGATCAGGCGCCGTTCATCCAGCAGTCGATCGAGACGCTCGCGACCGAGGGTCTGCTCGGCCTCGCGTTCGCGGTGATCATCATCCTCGTCTTCCTGCTGTCGATCCGGTCGACGCTCGTGACGGCGATCTCGATCCCGACGAGCGTGCTCATCACCTTCATCGGTCTGCAGGCGTTCGGGTACTCGCTCAACATCCTGACCCTCGGCGCGCTCACGATCGCGATCGGTCGCGTGGTCGACGACTCGATCGTCGTGATCGAGAACATCAAGCGCCACTACGTCGGCGATGCCGACAAGGGCGACGCGATCCGCCTCGCCGTGCGCGAGGTCGCGATGGCCGTGACCTCGTCGACCATCACCACGGTCGCGGTGTTCCTGCCGATCGTGTTCGTCGGCGACATGGTCGGCGAGCTCTTCCGACCGTTCGCGATGACCGTGTCGATCGCGATGGTGGCCTCGCTGCTGGTGTCGCTCACCATCGTGCCGGTGCTCGCGTACTGGTTCCTCCGCCCCGGCAAGCCGCTGCTCGACGAGAACGGCGTGCAGATCGACCCGGAAGACCCCGCTGCACCGCCGACGCCGCTGCAGCGCGCCTACCGTCCGATCCTCGGCTGGACGCTCAAGCACTCGGGAGTGACCGTGATCCTCGCGGTCGTCGTGCTCGGCGCCACGCTCGCCGCGGCGCCGCTGATGAAGGTGAACTTCCTCAGCGACTCGGGTCAGAACACGATGACCGTTACGCAGGACCTCGGCCCGACCGCGAGCCTCGAGACCAAGTCGGAGGCGGCTGTCGCCGTCGAGGACGCACTGCTCGACATCGACGGCGTCACCACCGTGCAGGCCTCGATCGGGTCGAGCGGCTCGGCCCTGCGCGACGCGTTCTCGGGCGGAGCCGGCATCACCTACTCGGTGCTCACCGACTCGGACGCCGACCAGGAGAAGCTCCGCGCCTCGGTGCAGGACGCCGTGAAGGATCTCACCGATGTCGGTGAGGTGACGGTCGCGTCGTCAGCCGGCTTCGGATCCAGCGACATCGAGATCTCGGTCTCGGCCTCGAACGCCGACGACCTGCAGACCGCCACCACCGCCGTGGTCGACGAGCTCGACGGTCGCGACGGCGTCGGGCAGGTCACCGACAACCTCGCCGCGGCGCTGCCGTACCTCGCGGTGGTCGTCGATCGGGATGCCGCCGCGCAGCGCGGTCTCTCCGAAGTGGCCGTCGGGTCGATCGTGTCGAACACGATGCGTCCGCAGCAGGTGGGCACCGTCGAGATCGACGACACTGCACTCACGATCTATCTCGCATCGGCCGAGCCGCCGACGACCGCGCAGGCTCTGCGCGAGCTGACGATCCCGACGCCGCTCGGGGTCGTGCAGCTGCAGGAGATCGCGACCGTCGAGGAGCGCAACGGCCCGACGTCGATCACGACCGAGCAGGGGCGCCGTACCGCGACGATCACGGTGCCGCCGGCATCCGACAACCTCGCCGTGGCGACCCAGTCGGTGAACGAGGCGCTCGCTGCGGTCGACCTGCCCGACGGAGCCTCGGCCGAGGTCGGCGGCGTCGCGACGCAGCAGGCCGATTCGTTCTCGCAGCTCGGTCTCGCGATGCTCGCCGCGATCCTGATCGTCTACGTCGTGATGGTGGCGACCTTCAAGTCGCTGCGCCAGCCGCTGCTGCTGCTCGTGTCGGTGCCGTTCGCGGCGACCGGTGCGATCCTGCTGCAGATCATCACCGGTGTGCCGCTCGGCGTCGCATCGCTCATCGGTGTGCTGATGCTCATCGGCATCGTGGTCACCAACGCGATCGTGCTGATCGACCTCGTGAACCAGTACCGCGAGAAGGGACTGTCGACGCTCGATGCCGTCAAGGCGGGTGGCGAGAAGCGTCTGCGCCCCATCCTCATGACGGCGCTCGCGACGATCTTCGCGCTGACCCCGATGGCGCTCGGCATCACCGGGCACGGCGGATTCATCTCGCAGCCGCTCGCGATCGTCGTGATCGGCGGGCTCATCTCGTCGACCGTACTGACGCTGATCGTGCTGCCGACGCTCTACAACCTCGTCGAGGGTGCGAAGGAGCGGCGCCGGGCCCGCAAGGCTGGTTCGGGCGATGACGGTTCTGCGCCGGTCGACGGATCGGAGCCGTCGGATGGGCCCGTGCCCGCGGACGGACGCGTGCTCGCGGGTGCGGGTGCGGGTGCGGGTACGGGTGCCGGTGGTGACTCGGGTCTGCCGTATGCGAACCAGCTGACCCGTCGGGAACTGCGCGAGCGGGGCGAGTAGCCGGGGCAGCGTTCGCAACTCAGCATGAAAGCGCGCGATGCCCGTCCGGAATCGGTTTCCGGGCGGGCATCGGCCGTCTCCTGCTGAGTCGTGAGCCCCAGAGCTCGGTTCCTGACGAGCTCAGTCGAGCGTGATGCCCCACTGCAGCGTCCAGGTCTCGCCCGGGGCGAGTCGACGGAGGCCGACGCCGCTGTTCAGTGCGTCGGCCGGTGCGGTCATGGGCTCGATCGCGACGGCGAGAGACTGTCCGGGGTACTTGTCGGTCGTGTAGACCTGCACGACGTCGAAGCCCTCGCCCTGCCATAGGGTGAGGCGTCGTCCGTCCGGCGCGGTCAGCGAGTGCCGCACCAGACCGTCGGCGTCGCGGTCGAGGTCGGTGAATCCGGTGTCGAGGCTCACATCGCCCAGGCGCACCCCGTCTCGCAGAGCGGCATCGGCGGGACTGGTGCCCGTCGGCAGCATCCGCTCGTCGGTGTCGAAGGCCGTGTGCGCCGGAACGGTGAGCACGAGGTCGTGCGGGTCGACGTCGCCGATCGTGACGAACGGATGCGTTCCGAGCGCGACCGGCGCCGCGGTCGCGGATCGGTTGGTCAGTGCGTGCGTCACGTCGATGCCGTCGGCACGCAGCACATACGTCACGCTGGTCTCGATCAGGTACGGGTACCCGGTCTGCGGCACGATCGTGGCGCTCAGCGTCGTCGCCGATGCCGTCTGCTCGATGTCGTACGACGTGAAGCGCAGGAGCCCGTGGCTGGCGTTGCCGAACTTCGGCTCGGTGATCGCGAGCTGCCGCGCGGTGCCGTCGTCGCTCCAGCGGCCGTCGCGCACGCGGTTCGGCCACGGCGCGAGCACGACGCCCGAGCATGACGGCGTCGGAGCGTCGAGGGGATACGGGGCGATCAGGTCGACGGATCCGATGCGCAGCGAGCGGAGGGAAGCGCCGACCTGCGCGACCTGTGCGCTGACGTCGCCGAGCTGGAGGTGCACCTGGGTGCCGGTGGGGGATGCGGAGTTCACCCCGCAATCGTATGGCGCGACGCCGGAGCGAGGGGACCGAGGCGGGGGCCGGGGGACTGAGGGGTCTCTCAGGTGGGACCGCTACACTTGTTGCGTCGGCTTCGGACACCCGCGCAGTGCGCGGACGTTTTTGTGTAAGAAGTGTGAGTCCAGGGGCCGATGGTGAGCGTCGCTCGACGCTAATCAACCATCACACGAATGGCCCCGGCCGCTGACAGTCCGGAACCCCGTCCGATCGCATCCGATCCGGCGCAGGGTGCTCGCGCGTGTGCGCGGCGCTGTTCTCGTGCGAGAACTCAGAAGGACACACCCATGCCCAAGAACAAGAAGCCCCGCGGCGGACGTCCCGCCGCCAACTTCGAGCCGCGCTACGGCGCGAACAAGACCTCGTTCCACGATCGCCGCGCCGGCGGTCGTGACGCAGGACGCGACGCCCGCGATACGCGCGACTCGCGTGACGCCCGCGGCGGACGTGCGGATGCCGGCGAGCGCCGCACCGCATCGGCCGGCGTCGACCGTCGTCCCGGCAGCCGCAGCGTC
>NZ_DALZXX010000030.1:0-23961 GCF_031988965.1 Microbacterium sp. | reverse complement strand
AAGAACGGACGCGCGATCTTGACGGCGTTGACATCGGGTGCCATTGCGAGCCGCGCGCCGAGCATCTGGCGGAGACGGCCCTCGGCGGCGGACGCCGGTGCCGGTGCGCACTCGCTGCGAAACGCCTCGCCCGTGCGCAACGGGGGAGTCTTGGTGCACAGCGCGGCGGCTGCACGCCTCGGGGCCCGCGGGATCGCCCGGGGCTCGCCGAGGACCACCGGCTGCGGGCGCGCGAGCGACGAGCACTCGGGGCACCATGCCGACTGTCGGCGCACCCGACCAGGGCGCTCGCGCTGCTCCGTCGGGGTCGCCGCGAACCGATGGCCGACGCGGCACTCCCAGCAGAGCAGTACGTCTGCGGCCAGCGGCACCTGCGAGAGGGTGATCCCGCCGTTCAACTCGGGGTGATACTGCCGGATCAGTTCCGGATAGGCCGCCCAGGCTGTCCGGTAGGTGCCCACCTCGTAGGGCACCGCCCGTCCCTTGGAGAACTGGCGCCCTGCCGCGCCCGTGCGTGACAGACTCGGACATGGGTGATATCCCGGAAGGCAGGAGCAGCCATGGCACAGCGGATCGTCATCAGCGGAGCATCCGGACTCATCGGCACGGCGTTGGCGGCGTCGCTGCGCGAGGATGCCGTCGACGTCACCACTCTCGTCCGTCGGCCGCCGCGGCGTGCCGGTGAGGTGCAGTGGGCGCCGGGCGAGCGAGACCTCGACCCGAAGGTGCTCGCCGGCGCCTCTGCGGTCGTCGCTCTGGGCGGCGCGAGCGTGGGACGCCTGCCATGGACGCCCGGCTATCGGCGTGAACTCGTCCGATCGCGACTGACCACGACCCGCACGATCGCGACCGCCGTGCGCGCCCTGGGAGCCGACGCCCCGGCCCTCGTGTCGGCTTCGGCCGTCGGCTACTACGGATCTGCGCCCGGCGCGACACTGACCGAGGCCTCCCCGGCAGGCGACACCTTTCTTGCCGAGCTCTGCGTGCGCTGGGAGGACGAGGCCGCGCGGGCGGGTGATCATGCGCGGGTCGCACTGCTGCGTACGGCGCCGATCATCCACCGACGCGGCGTCCTGAAGCCGCTGATCCAGCTCACGCGCTTCGGGCTCGCCGGTCCGATCGGGCCGGGGACCCAGATGTGGCCGTGGATCTCTCTCGACGACGAGGTGCGCGCCATCCGACACATCATCGATCGGCAGCTCGTGGGGCCGGTGAACCTCACCGGCCCCACACCGGCCTCCGCGAACGACATCGGCAGGGCGCTCGCCCGCAGGATGCGGCGTCCGTTCTGGCTCCCGGCTCCGGCCTTCGCTCTGCGCCTCGCTCTCAGCGCCGCCGCGGCCGACTCGCTGCTGGTGTCTGACGCCGATGTGCGCCCTGCCGCGCTCGAGGCATCCGGCTTCACGTTCCGTCACCGCACCGCGGAGTCGGCGGTCGACTCCGCTCTCTGACACGCGCGCCGATCACCCTGACCGCGTGGATGAGCACTGCGGTCAGTGGGCGTGCGGGTCGACACGATTGAGTGTCGCGACGACCTGGGCGTAGTCCCCGCGGGCCTCGCCGTAGCGCAGGAACTTCACGCTCTCCACCTGGATCTCGGTCGCTTCGGGCTGGGCGTCGATGAGTCCGATCACCTCGGACACGAAATCGTCGAGCGGCATCGCGAACTCGTTCGTCTCGTGCCCGGGCATGAGAGCCGTGCGCACGGCCGGCGGCTCGAGTTCGACGACCCTCACCGTCGACCCCGCGAGCTGCAGTCGCAGCGATTCGCTCAGCATGTGGATCGCCGCCTTCGTGGCGTTGTAGGTGGGTGTGGCGCGCAAGGGAGCGAAGGCGAGTCCCGACGACACGGTCATGATCGTCGCGTCCGGCCTCGACCGCAGGTGGTCCATGAAGGCCGCGATCAGGCGGATCGGGCCGAGCAGATTGGTCGTCACCGTCGTCTCCGCGGTCTCCAGCATGCTCTCGGGATGAGTCCAGTCCTCGGCCCGCATGATGCCGGCCATGGTGATGAGGACGTTGAGGGCGGGATGCTCGTCGAGCACGATGCGCGCGGCGTCGCGGATGCTCCCGGCATCTGTCGTGTCGATCCGCACGGTGCGGATGCCCGGGTGCTCGGTCGAGATGCGCTCGAGGAGCTCGGCTCGGCGCCCGCCGACGATGACCGTGTTGCCCCGTTCGGCGAGACGCTGAGCGAGCGCGAGTCCGATGCCGCTCGTCGCCCCGGGAATGAAGATGGTGTTTCCGCTGATGTTCATGATTCCACCCTCGGTGTGCGCCGCGAATCGCTCCAGAGACGGGTCATCCAGGGATCGGCGATCCCTGGATGACCGAGGGTGGGCGCGGGATACTTCTCGAATGGACAGAGATGCGCTGGCGGAGTTCCTCGTTCGGCGGCGGGAGCAGCTGCAGCCCGGCGATGTGGGGTTGAGCGACGGCGTGCGCCGGAGGACCCCGGGGCTTCGTCGTGAAGAGGTCGCTCAGCTCGCGGCGATGTCCACCGACTACTACTCACGGCTCGAGCAGCGCCGGGGGCCGCAGCCCAGCATCCAGATCGTCGGCTCCCTCGCGCGGGCGCTGCGGCTCACCCCCGACGAGCGTGACTACCTGCACCGGGTGAGCGGTCACAGCGCGCCGGATCGTGCGGTGTTCACGGACTACGTGCATCCCGGGATGCTCCGTGTGCTCGACCGCCTCGACGACACCCCGGCATTCGTGGTCTCGGTCCTCGATGAGGTGCTCGTCCAGAACGACGCGGCGCGTGCGCTGCTCGGCGATGCGAGCGCGCTCGAGGGCCTGGATCGCAGCGGCATCTACCGCTGGTTCGTGTACCCGGACGAGGAGCGCCGACGATATCCGGAATCGGCGCACGAACGGCACAGCCGTGTGCACGTGGCCTCGCTGAGGGCCGCATACGGAGCGCTGGGCGACGCGTCGCGCGCGGGAGAGATCGTGCGCGAGCTGATCGCGCGCAGCCCGGAGTTCGCCGAGCTCTGGGCGGTGCACGAGGTCCGTCGGCGGTTCGAGCTGCACAAGGTGCTGATCCATCCCGAACTCGGCGAGATCGAGGTCGACTGCCAGGCGCTGTTCACCGAGGACGAGTCGCAGGCACTGGTCGTGCTCACCGCAGCACCCGGGAGTGAGGCGGCGAGCAAGCTCGAACTGATCAGGGTGCTCGGAACGCAGCGCGTCTGACCGGCACCCAGCACGACACCCGGGAACGATAGTCGGCGAACTCGGCGCCGAACCGGTCTTCGAGGTCGGCCTCCTCGAGCGGTCGCACCACGGAGTTCCAGATCACCGAGCCGCACAGGGCGTATGCCACGACCAGCCAGGAACCGAGGATGAGGCCCACAGCGACCCCCTGAGCGATGCCGGCGACCGCCATGGGGTTGCGCACGTGGCGGTAGGGACCTGCGACCACGAGGCGACGAGCCATCTGCGAGGGCAGGGGAGTTCCCTCTCCCTCGACCGACATCGACACGGCCGACCACACGCCCAGAGCGGTCGCCGCAGCGAGCAGGACGATGCCGATGACACGCACGGCGAGGGGGACGTCGATGCTCAGCATCCATCGCGATTCGACGAACGAGATCCCGAGCGGCAGGACGAGCAGGAAGGTCCCCCAGAAGAACACCGTCTGCAGACCTGTGCGCGCGAGGATCCGACCCTTTCCGACGGTCGCCGACGTGCGGAAGGCGAAGGGTCCGGTCACGAGCCATTCGACCGGCGCGCGGCCGACCTGCATGACGATGCCCGCGCCGAGGCTCGCTGCGCCCGCGAGCACCATCAGCAGCGCGCCCCACCCGGCAGTCGTCGTCGCGGTCGCGTAGACGACCATCCCGACCGCGACGAGCAGTGTCCAGGGCACGACGACCCACACCGCCCGGCGCAGACCGGCGGCGGCCAGAGTCGACGCGACCACGAACAGCGGGATGTCGACCGTCGCGATCGGGGCGACCGGCAGATCGCCGAGGGTCGCGATGCGCACCGCATCCGACAGGAACACGGCTGTCCACCACGCTGCGCCGGCCAGTGCCTGGATGCCGAAGTACGCGCGTGCCGTCAGAGGAATGACCCGGATCCCGGCGACGACGAGCATCCCGTCAGTCTAGGAGCGGCGGAGGTGTCGTCGACGAACGCGCCGCACTCGGCGACTCGGACTCAGGACTCCTCGTGCGTCGCGGGGTCCCCGTCGAACAGTCGACCGTCGGCGCGTCCGAGCGCCGTGATCGCCTCGACCTCTGCGGCGTCGAGGTCGACCGCGCCCGCGGCGAGATTCGACTGCTGGTGCTCGAGCGATGCGGCCTTCGGAATGGCGACCGTCTCGCGCGCGACGTGCCAGGCCAGAACCGTCTGCGCCGGCGAGATGCCGTGAGCGGCGGCGATCTCCGTGATCACGCGCTCCTCGATCAGCTCCTTCGCTCGGCCGAGCGGGCTCCATGCCTCCGTGAGGATGCCGTGCTCGCGGTGGTACGCGAGCTGCTCGTCCTGGGGGAAGTACGGATGAACCTCGATCTGGTTCACGACCGGCCGAACGCCCGTCTCGCGCTCGATGCGCTCGAGGTGCTCGGGCAGGAAGTTCGAGACGCCGATCTGTCGGACCACGCCGCGCTGCTGCGCCTCGACCAGAGCCTCCCATGCCTGCACGTACTCGTCCTGCGAGGGGTTCGGCCAGTGGATGAGGTGCAGATCGGTGGCGTCGAGTCCGAGCCGGGAGCGGCTCTCCTCGATGCTGGCCCGCGCCTTCAGCCGGGCATGGTGGCGGCCCGGAAGCTTGGTGGTCACGATCAGCTCGGACCGATCGACGCCCGCTGCGGCCACCCCGCGGCCCACGGATCCCTCGTTCTCGTAGTTGAATGCGGAGTCGATGAGGCGATAACCGGCACCGATCGCCGTCGCCACGGCATCGGCACCCGCGTCGCCGTTCAGCGCATAGGTTCCGAATCCGAGGGCGGGCAGGGAGAAGCCGTTGTGAGCCGTGAAACGAGGAAGAGCCGTCATGGCGCCAGCGTACGCTGGAGGCATGACGGGAGCGCAGAACATGGCGTCCGATGACAGGATCCGCGACGACTCGGCGCGTTGCCCGTGCGGATCCGGCGACGTGCTCGGTGCATGCTGTGGTCCGCTGCTCGACGGTGCACCGGCGTCGACCGCTGAACGCCTGATGCGCTCGCGGTACACCGCTTTCGCGCTGCGTGACGCGGACCATCTGCGAGCGACCTGGCATCCGTCGACGCGCCCGAGCGACATCGATCTCGACGACGACCTCGAGTGGCGACGTCTGGTCATCGTCGACCGTGTGGGCGGCGGTCCTTTCGATCGCGAGGGCGTCGTCGAGTTCGAGGCCTTCTGGCGGCAGGGCGATCGACGAGGATCGCTGCGAGAGCGGAGCCGCTTCTCACGCGACGACCGTCGGTGGTTCTACGTCGACGGCGAGATCGGGTGATGGCTCCGCCCTCGCAACGGGTAGATTTGAGAGCGTGAACGCCAGCCCCGAACACCAGCGCATCCTGCTCGACGTCGCCGACCTGGACCGGCGCATCGCGCAGGCCGAGCGAGCGCGGACCAAGCCTGCTCAGGCCTCTCGCATCGCCGAGCTCGTGGCCATCCGGCAGGAGCAGCTGCGTGAGCTCACGACGCTCACGGGCACCCGCGACGATGCGCGCACCGAGCTGAAGCGTCTCGAGTCCGACGTCACCCTCGTCGAGCAGCGTCGGACGCGTGATTCCGAACGGCTCGCCGCGGCGACGAACGCCAAGGAGGCGCAGGCCCTCGAACACGAACTCGCCAGCCTGGCCAAGCGTCAGAGCGACCTCGAGGACATCGAGCTCGCCGTGATGGCGCGGGTGGAGGATGCCGATGCCGCAGTCGCCGCGCAGCAGGCCCTGCTCGACGTCACGACGTCCGAAGGCAGCGCCCTCACCTCGCAGGCCAAGGCCGATGTGGCGGCGGCGACAGAGCTCGGTTCGCAACTCGCGCGCGATCGTCAGGCCGTCACTGAATCGCTTCCCGCGCCGCTCCTGGCCGAGTACACGCGGCGTGCGGCGAACAGCGCCGGCGCCGCACTTCTGACCCGCGGAACCTGCGAGGGATGCCGGATGCTGCTGCCCGGAACAGACCTGAACGACATCCGCCGTGCGGCATCCGATGCTGTCGTCTCCTGCCCCGAGTGCGGGTGCATCCTGGTGCGCACCGAGGAATCGGGACTGTGACCCTCGCGCCGCGCGCGTTCGGGCGGTGACGCGGAAGCCGTCGACGGAACGTCGTGTCGCGCTTCTCGCCGTCGACCGACGTGGCTATGCCGCGGTCGAGCTCGATGACGACGACTCCGAGCTGGAGAGGGTCGATCTGACGACCGCTGACATGCCCGCCTGGGTCGCGGCGCAGGAGGCCGCGAATCCGCCGAGGTGGGTGATCCGCAGTGCGCGCGAGATCTATCCCGCGCTGCTCGATCAGGGTGTGCTCCTCGGCCGCTCCCACGACCTGCTGCTCTGCCATGCCGTTCTCCGAGACACCGACCGGGTCGCTCGACCGCTGGCGCCGTCGGCGTCATGGGTGCGCCGCGAGCCCGCCGACGACGCGCCGACCCTGTTCGACGTCATCGAGCAGAGCGATTCCGGTGATCCGGTGGGCGACGCGCTCGCGCAGTACCGCGAGCAGCGGCGGGTGCTGCGAGACGGAAAGGACGGTCGACTCACGCTGCTCACCGCCGCGGAGTCCGCGGGCGGTCTGATCGCCGAGGAGATGCGCGCCGCAGGCCTGCCCTGGAACGAGTCGGTGCACGACGCCATCCTCACCGAGATCCTCGGCACGCGTCCCGTCGCGGGTGGCGCTCCGAGCCGGATGGTCGCCGAGGGCGACCGGGTCAGGGCCATCCTGAGCGACCCGACCTTGAATCTCGAAAGCCAGCCGAAGCTGCTGCGCGCTCTGCATCGGGTGGGGGTGCAGGTCGAGTCGACCGGCAAGTGGGAGCTCGCACAGCACAGCCACGCCGTGGTGCAGCCCCTTCTGGCGTACAAGCAGCTCTCGCGCCTGCTCAGCGCCAACGGATGGGCGTGGCTCGCGGAGTGGGTGCGTGAGGGGCGCTTCCGGCCCGTGTACATCCCCGGCGGTGTCGTCACCGGACGCTGGGCATCAGCCGGAGGCGGTGCGCTGCAGCTGCCTCGCACTCTGCGTGCCGCGGTGCGTGCCGACGAGGGCTGGACGCTGGTGGTCGCCGATGTCGCGCAGCTCGAACCGCGCATGCTCGCGGCGATGGCCGGAGACCGGGCCATGGCCCGTGCGGCGCAGGGCAAGGACCTGTACGCCGGTGTCGTCGAGTCGGGCGCGGTCGGCACGCGGGAGGAGGCGAAGTACGCCGTGCTGGGCGCGATGTACGGCGCCACGACGGGCGACAGCGGCAGACTCGTCCCTCGGCTCCGCAAGGTCTACCCACGGGCCATGGCGCACGTCGACAAGGCCGCCCGCATCGGAGAGGACGGGGGCGTCGTGTCGACGTGGCTCGGCAGATCGTCGCCCCGGCCGTCGGTCGAGTGGGAGAGCCTGCAGGCACACGCCACGGATGCCGAAGCCGATGCGGCCGACGTCGCGGTCGCACGGCGCCGTGCTCGCGAGTGGGGCCGGTTCACGCGCAACTTCGTCGTGCAGGGGACCGCGGCCGAGTGGTCGCTGATCTGGCTCGCCGAGATCAGGCATCGTCTGCAGCGACTCCCCGAGGCCGCGCGACCCGCACCGGCATCCGGTGCCTTCGCGACCAGGGCTCACCTGGCGTTCTTCCTGCACGACGAGGTCATCCTCCATGTGCCGCACGAGCAGGCGGATGCTGCAGCGGATGCGGTGCGCGAGGCGGCGGCCGTCGCCACTCGGCGACTGTTCGGCGAGTTCCCGATCGACGTTCCGCTCGACCTTCGCATCGCGGAGTCGGCGGAGAAGTGACGCCCGCGTAGACTGGCAGGGCGAATGGGTCGACTGGACGGTCGCGTGGCGGGCAACCGCACCGAGGAACGTCCGGGCTCCTCAGGGCAGGACGGTGGGTAACACCCACCCGGAGTGATCCGCGAGAAAGTGCCACAGAGAGCAGACCGCCCCGCAAGGGGTAAGGGTGAAAGGGTGGTGTAAGAGACCACCGGGGGCCGTGGTGACACGGCCCGCCAGGTAAACCTCGTCCGGAGCAAGGTCAGACAGAGGATGATGACGCGGCTCGCCGAGTCCTCGGGTAGACCGCTAGAGTGCCACGGCAACGTGTCGCCGAGAGAGATGGCCGTCGAAGGGGCGAAGAACCCCGGAACAGAACCCGGCGTACAGGTCGGCCCATTCGCCTCAGACATGACGAAGGCCCCGCTGACTCAGCGGGGCCTTCGTCATGAGCGGGGTCAGTCGCCGGCGAGCGATGCCGCGCCGATGATGCCCGAGTTGTTGCGGTGGATCGCCGGGACGATCGGGGTCTTGAGGTCGAGCAGGGGAAGGAAGTCTCCCGCGTTCTTCGACACGCCGCCGCCGACCACGAAGAGGTCCGGGCTGAAGAGGAACTCGATGTGCGAGTAGAACGCCTGCAGACGCTCGGCCCACTCGGCCCAGGAGAGTCCTTCGCGCTCGCGTGCCGACGTGGCGGCGAACGTCTCGACCGACTCGTACTTTCCGAAGTTGAGGTGTCCGAGCTCGGTGTTCGGCAGCAGGACGCCGTCATACAGGAAGGCGGATCCGATTCCCGTGCCGAGGGTGGTGAGCAGCGTGAAGCCGCGCACGTCGCGCGCCGCGCCGTGGCGGGCCTCGGCGACGCCGGCCGCATCCGCGTCGTTCACGAAGACGATGTTGCGACCCAGACCGTCGCGGAAGAAGCGCTCGGCGTCGAAGTCGATCCATTCCTTCGAGACGTTGGCGGCCGAGAGCGTCTTGCCGCGCTTCACGATGGCGGGGAACGCCACACCGAGCGGAAGAGTCGAGTCGTGCACGTCGAGCGTCTTGAGAACCGTCTGCACGGCCTGCAGCACATCCTGGGGAGAAGCGCCCTCAGGAGTGGGGACGCGCACCCTGTCGGATGCCATGGTCCCGTGCTCGAGGTCGACGATGCCTGCCTTGATACCCGTGCCGCCGATGTCGACGCCGATCGCTTTTGCCATGATCGATAGCTTAGCCAGGTGCTCCGCGCCAGTAGGATCGATGACATCACGTGATGAAGGGGATCTGCCATGTCGAACGGCGATGAGAAGTACTGGTACAACCTGGAGACCGGTCAGGTGGAGTTCGGCATGATCTCCGCATCCGCCGATCGTGTCGGCCCCTTCGACACGGAGGCCGAGGCCTCTCGGGCACCCGAGAAGCTCAAGGAGCGCTCTCGCGCCTGGGCCGATGAGGAGGCCGCCGAGAGCGGCTGGGACTCCGGAATCGGCAAGGGCGCAGAGTGACGATGGACAAGCAGAGGGATTTCGTCCTCCGGACGATCGAAGAGCGTGGCGTCAAGTTCGTGCGCCTGTGGTTCACCGACGTGATCGGCACGCTCAAGTCCGTGGCCATCGCGCCGGCCGAGGTCGAGGGCGCCTTCGCCGAGGGCATCGGCTTCGACGGCTCCGCGATCGAGGGGCTCACCCGCAGCTACGAGTCGGATCTGCTCGCCCAGCCCGACCCGACCACCTTCCAGACACTGCCGTGGCGCGGAGAGATCGACCCGACCGCGCGCATGTTCTGCGACATCACGACACCCGACGGTCGCCCGGCCGTGTCCGATCCCCGGCACGTGCTCAAGCGCACGCTCGCGAAGGCCGCCGACGCGGGATTCACGTTCTACACGCACCCCGAGATCGAGTTCTACCTGCTCAAGTCGTCGTCGTTCGGGCCCGAAGGGCCGGTTCCGGTCGACTCCGCGGGCTACTTCGACAATGTTCCCGGCGGCACGGCGCACGACTTCCGTCGCCGCTCGGTGCGCATGCTCGAAGACCTCGGCATCTCGGTCGAGTTCAGCCACCACGAGGGCGGTCCCGGTCAGAACGAGATCGATCTGCGCTACGCGGATGCGCTCACGATGGCCGACAACGTCATGACGTTCCGCACCGTGATCAAAGAGGTCGCGATCGAGCAGGGCGTGTATGCGACGTTCATGCCGAAGCCCCTCAGCGGTCACCCCGGCAGCGGGATGCACACGCACATGTCGCTGTTCGAGGGCGAGCGCAACGCGTTCTACGAAGAGGGCGCCAAGTACCAGCTCTCGAAGACCGGCCGTCACTTCATCGCCGGGCTGCTGCGTCACGCCAACGAGATCTCCGCGGTCACGAACCAGTTCGTGAACTCCTACAAGCGACTCTGGGGTGGCGACGAGGCACCGAGCTTCGTCACCTGGGGGCACAACAACCGCTCCGCGCTCGTGCGCGTGCCGATGTACAAGCCGAACAAGGGCGGGTCCTCGCGTGTCGAGTACCGCGCTCTCGACTCGGCGGCGAATCCGTATCTCGCATACGCGCTCATGCTCGCCGCGGGCCTCAAGGGCATCGAGGACGAGTACGAGCTCCCGCCCGAGGCCGAGGACAACGTGTGGTCGCTGAGCGACGCCGAGCGGCGTGCTCTCGGCTCCGCCGCGCTGCCCGCGAGCCTCGACCACGCTCTCGAGTACATGGAGACGTCGGAGCTCGTCGCCGAGACTCTGGGCGAGTCGGTCTTCAACTACGTGCTGCTGAACAAGCGCAAGGAGTGGGAGGCCTACCGTGGCCAGGTCACGCCGCTGGAGCTGAAGAACAACCTCGAGCTGCTCTGACACGCGCGCATGGCCCGCACTGACGATTCGGTCTCCCTCTCGGCGCTGGCCAGACTCGGGTTCGCCGAGCTGAGCGATGCGGCGGCGAACCTCGCTGAACTGGCCGGCCTGCTCGGTGTCGACCGAGCGACTGTCCTCGACGGAGCGGTGGCCGCCGATCCCGATACCGCGGTCGACGGGATGCTGCGGGTCGCACGCCGAGACGCGGCGCCCGTGGCGGCGCTGTTCTCGGATGCCGACGCACGGCGCAGCGCATGGCGGGTCTTCGGTGCGTCGACCGGCTTCGCGGACTTCTTCCTGCGGCATCCCGGGGAGATCTCCGTGCTGGCGGAGCCGATGCGGGCGCTTCCCTCAGCCGACGAGTTGCGCCGCCGCCTGCTCGATGCGGTCGGCGCCCACGAGGGCTTCGCGGCATCCGGAGACGACGCCGCGGTGGTGGCCCTTCGCGTCGCGTATCGCCGCAATCTGGCCGCGATCGCGGCCTTCGACCTCGCCGCGCACAATCCCGTGATGGTCCTGGCAGATATCGCCGCGGCGCTGGCCGACATCGCGGGGGCTGCGCTCGAGGCGTCACTCGCGGTCGCCAGGACGCGTCTGTCCGACACGCTGCGCCGTGAGCAGGTCGCCGCGACGCAGCTCGCCGTGATCGGCATGGGCAAGGCCGGAGCGCGCGAGCTGAACTACGTCAGCGATGTCGACGTCATCTTCGTGGGAGGCACCGCCGATGAGGAGGTCGTCGACGAAGCGCGGGCGATCGACATCGCGACACGCCTCGCGCGCGAGACCATGCGGGGCCTCAGCGGGATCGAGGTGGAACCCCCGCTCTGGGAGGTGGATGCCGCGCTGCGCCCCGAGGGCAAGCAGGGAGCTCTCGTGCGTTCGCTCTCGTCGCACCTGGCGTACTACGACCGATGGGCGAAGAGCTGGGAGTTCCAGGCGCTGCTCAAGGCACGGCCGCTCGCCGGCGACCCGGCTCTGGGCGCCGAGTACATCGCTGCGGTGCAGCCGAAGGTGTTCTCCAGTGCCGCCAGGGAGAACTTCGTCGACAGCGTGCAGCGCATGCGCGAGCGGGTGATGGAGTACATCGACCCGGCGGACGCTCCGTACCAGCTCAAGCTCGGCTCGGGCGGACTCCGCGACATCGAGTTCACCGTGCAGCTGCTGCAGCTCGTGCACGGGCTCACCGATCCGCGGCTGCGCACGCGCGGCACCCTGGAGAGTCTCGACGCGCTCGTCGACGGCGGGTACATCGGCCGCGCCGAGGCGGGGACGTTCGCCGACGATTACTGCATCCTCCGCGTCATGGAGCACCGTCTGCAGCTGCGAGAGCTGAGTCGCACTCATCTGATGCCGCGGACCCCTGCAGGACTCCGTGTGCTCGCTCGGAGCTCAGGGCTCGCCGACTCCGGTGAGGCGATCTGGGCCCGGTGGGAGAGCGTGCGCCGCGAGGTGCGCGACATCCACACGAAGCTCTTCTACCGCCCTCTCCTCAGCGCCGTCGCGTCGCTGCCGGAAGAGGAGCGGACGCTCTCGACCGCCCAGGCGCATGACCGCCTGATGGCGATCGGCTTCCGCGACCCCGCGGGGGCGCTGCGGCACATCGGCGCACTCACGACCGGACTCAGCCGCAAGGCGACCATCCAGCGCCATCTCATGCCCGTCATGGTGCGCTGGTTCGCGGACGGCAGCGACCCCGACTACGCGCTGATCGCCTTCCGGCGGATCAGCGAACGGCTCGGCGACACTCCCTGGTTCCTGCGCATGCTGCGCGACTCCTCGGGAGCCGCCGAGAGCCTGACGCGGCTGCTGTCGTCGTCGCGCTATGTCGGCGAGCTCATGGAGTGGATCCCGGAATCCGTGGCCTGGCTCGACAGCAGCGATCTCCTGCGGCCCCGCAGCGGCGCGGCGATCGACGAAGAGGCGCGGGCCATCCAGACGCGTCACGAGACGATCGGCGGCGCTCTGCAGGCCGTGCGCGCCCTGCGGCGGCGCGAGCTGCTGCGCACCGCGATGGGAGGTGTCCTCGATGTTCTCACGATCGAGGAGATCGCGAGGTCGCTCACGGAGATCACGGAGGCGACCATCCAGGCGGCGCTCCGCGCCGTGCGGCGCGAGATCGTTCCCGTCGAGGACGACGCCATGGACTTCGCGGTGATCGCGATGGGGCGATTCGGGGGAGCGGAACTCGGATTCGGCTCCGACGCCGACATCCTGTACGTGTACGACGCGAACGGCGTCGACCCCCAGCGCGCGCAGTCGCTCGCGACGCGAATCGTCGCCGGACTCCGCGAGCATCTGACCGACCATCGGGTGCCTCTCGACCTCGACGCCGACCTCCGCCCCGAAGGGCGCAACGGACCCGTGGTGCGCACACTCGACGCCTACGCCGAGTACTACCGACGCTGGTCGCTGTCGTGGGAGGCTCAGGCGCTGCTGCGGGCTCGAGGTGTCGCCGGCAGCTCCAAGCTCATCGCCCGCTTCACCGAGCTCGCCGACAGCATCCGCTATCCCGCGGCGATCGATCTGCAGGGCTCGCGCGAGATCAAGCGCATCAAGGCACGCGTCGAGGGGGAGAGGTTGCCTCAGGGCGTCGATCCCCGACGTCACCTGAAGCTCGGACCCGGCACCCTGAGCGATGTCGAGTGGCTCGTGCAGCTGCTGCAACTGCAGCATGCGAACGAGATTCCCGCGCTGCGGACCACGTCGACCCTCACCGCTCTCGACGCCGCCGTGGAGGCCGGATTCGTCCCGCCGGAGTCGGCGGAGCTGCTCCGCGATGCCTGGCTGCTGTCGAGCCGTCTCCGCTCCGCGATCACGCTGTACACGGGCAAGACCAGCGACGTCCTGCCGACAGATCCTCGTGACCTCGACGCCGTGGGCCGGCTGCTCGGATACCCGGACCGGTCGGCGAGCGTGCTCGACGACGACTACCTGGGAGTGACACGTCGCGCGCGCAGAGCGTTCGAGGACCTGTTCTACGGGTGACACACGGTCGACCGCCGCGGCGATCACGGGCGCGTCGTTTGCCTTTTCGGCCCCTGTCGCACAGGCTGAGCGCATGACGATCTCGAAGCTCGGTGTGATCTGGAACCCGTCGAAAATCGACGAGGACAAGCTGCGCGCCGCCGTGTCCGACACCTTCACCTCGGAAGTGGAGTGGTGGGAGACCAGCATCGACGATCCGGGCCGCGGAATGGCCGAGCTCGCCGTCGAAGCGGGCTGCGATGTCGTGGTCGCCGTCGGCGGTGACGGAACCGTGCGCGCGGTCGCCGAAGCCCTCGCAGGCACGGAGACGGCTCTGGGCATCGTCCCTCAGGGCACGGGGAATCTCCTGGCGCGCAACCTCGAGATCCCGCTCAACGACATTCCCGCGGCGCTGAAGCGGGTCCGTGACGGCGAGCCCACGAAGATCGACGTCGGGTGGGTCGATCACGACGGCACCGAACACGCGTTCGTCGTCATGGTCGGGTTCGGCATCGATGCGCAGATGCTCGTCGAGACGGATGACGACCTCAAGGACAAGGCCGGGTGGCTGGCCTACGTCGAGGCGATGGGGCGTGCCCTCGCGGGCACCGAGATGACCGACATCACGGTGACCCTCGACGACGGCGACGCGCAGGAGATGCGCGGCCACACCATGCTGATCGGCAACTGCGGGATGGTGCAGGGCGGCATCCGCCTGCTGCCCGATGCCGTGCTGGACGACGGTCTGCTCGACATCCTGCTCGTCAGTGCGGACGGTCCGTTGCAGTGGCTCGACACGATGCGCTCCTTCGTCTGGGAGAACGGCATCCGTCGCATCCTCGGCAGCGTCGACGAGGCCGTGAGCACCGATTCGACGCGGCACATCTCTGCCGAGCGCGCCACGATCGAGCTCGCGTCGCCGCTGGCATTCGAGATCGACGGTGAAGAGGTCGGCGAGGTCACGAAGTTCACGGTGCGGGTCCAGCCCGCCGCGCTCACCGTTCGCTGAGGGTTCCCGGCGGCACGACCTTGCTGTCCTGCGTCGGGAAGACGACCTTCTGAACGATGATGATGATGCTGGCCGCGACCGGGATGGCGACCAGTGCGCCGAGGATCCCGCCGAGTGCACCACCCGCGACTGCGGCGATGACGACGAGCGCGCCGGGAACGGCCACTGCCTTGTTCATGATGCGCGGAGACAGGACGTACGCCTCGATCTGCATGTACACGAGGTAGTAGACGAACGCGATCAGGGCGGTGACAGGGCTCACGATCAGACAGATCAGCGAGTTGATGATCGAAGCGCTCAAGGTGCCCACGAGCGGGATCATCGAGCCGATGAAGGCGATCAGGGCGAGCAGAGCGGGCACCGGTGCACCGATGATGCTCAGGAAGATCAGGCTCAGGACGCCGTTGACGAGCGCGAGACTGGCCTGACCGATCACATACCGCCCCACCGCGCCCGAGACGTCGTCGAGGAGGCCGCTGAACGTGTCGCGCTGGTAGGCGGGCACGAATCGCGCCGCGACGCCCTTCATGCTGCGCAGCGACGCCATGAAGTAGAGCGTGAGGATGAGCACGATCGTGACGCCGGTGAATCCGCCGGCGATCCCTGCACCGACCGCGAAGACTCCGCCGCCGATGTCGGCGAGGTTGCCCGGATCCTGCAGGAACGACAGGACCCCGTTCGCCGCGTCTTCGAACGTCGACCCGAACTGAGCGTTGAGGTCCTTGAACCAGGCCGACGCCATGATGTCCTTGACCATCTGCGGGCCGTTCTCGATCAGGTTCGCGACCTGCTCCACGAGAATCGGCACGATCGCCAGGATGATGCCCGCGAAGGCGAGCACGACCCCGGCGACGACGATCGCGACGGCGGCCGGACGCGGGAGCTTGCGCTCGAGGAAGGCGACGATCGGGTCGAGGCCGAGAGCGAGGAAGATCGCCACTCCGATGTAGACGAGTACGGTCGCGAGCTGATTGACGATCCCGCCGAGCATCAGTGCCACCAGCACGCCGAGAGCGCCGAGGAGGCCGTACATGAACGGGTTGATGCGAGCTATCGCCGCGGCTGCGGTCTTCGGCTGCGCCGGGGGAGTCTCGGAGGTGAAGACCCTCTTCGACTGCGGCTTGTCGTGCTTGCGGCGCATTGCGGCCCCCACTGTTTTCGATCGGACCCCTCAGTTGACCAGTCGCACAGGGCGAAAGCAAGCGCGACACGGTCACGCGCGGTTGCGGGGTGCGTCGCGCGTGTCCGTGGCCTGTGTCATCGTTCGTCCATGGAGACGATCACGCTGCGCCCCTGGTCGGCCGATGACATCGGTCTGCTTCGGCTGGCGAACACCGCCAAGATGACAGCCCATCTGAACGGCCCCGAAACCGAGGAGCAGCTGGCGGCACGCAGCGCCCGGTACCTGCGCCTGCGGGTGACCGGCGAAGCGCGGATGTTCGTGATCGAAGATGACGCGACACAAGCGGTCGGGTCCATCGGCCACTGGAAGAGTGAGTGGCGGGATGAGCCGGCGCTGGAGACGGGATGGTTCGTCGTTCCCGAGGCGCAAGGACGAGGGATCGCGTCGCGCGCCCTGCGCCTGCTGATCGATGACGCTCGTGTCCATCGAGACGGACGTCGATTCCTGACCGCGTTCCCGTCGGTGACGAATCCGGGCTCCAATGCGCTCTGCCGTCGTGGTGGCTTCGAGCTCGTCGGCTCGATCACCGAGACCTTCCGAGGCGCAGAGCTGACGATGAACGAGTGGGTGCTCGACCTCGAGACCGAGCGGTAGCGTGGCGTGCACGCCGACCGAGGGAGTCATTCATGACGGGGACAGCCCCATGACACGGGTCGCAGGCATCGCCTCGTGGTCTGCCACGGCGGGACTGCTGCTGATCGGTGCGACGGGAGCGCTGATCACCGCGGACACCTGGTCGACCTGCATGGGCGACCAGGCGACGGAGCCGTGTCTGCGCACAATGGATCAGCCGGGGCATCTCGTGCCCCTGCAACTGCTCTGACTGGCCGCGCTCGGCCTGTGCGTCCTGACGCACGGCGAAGGCCCGGTCCCGCGCTTTCGCACGGAACCGGGCCTCGTCAGGGTTTGGATCAGACGCCGTAGTACAGCTCGAACTCGAACGGGTGCGGGCGCTGGGCCATCGGCAGGATCTCGTTCTCGTACTTGTAGGAGATCCAGGTCTCGATGAGCTCCTCGGTGAACACGCCGCCCTCGAGCAGGAACGCGTGGTCCTGGCGCAGGGCCTCGAGCGAGTCCAGCAGCGAGTTCGGCACCTGGGGGATGTTCTTGGCCTCCTCGGGCGGCAGCTCGTAGAGGTCCTTGTCGACCGGCTCGTGGGGCTCGATGCGGTTGCGGATGCCGTCCAGGCCCGCCATGAGCTGTGCGGCGAACGCGAGGTACGGGTTGCCCGAGGCGTCAGGCGCGCGGAACTCGATGCGCTTGGCCTTGGGGTTGGAGCCCGTGATCGGGATGCGGATCGCGGCGGAGCGGTTGCCGGCCGAGTAGACCAGGTTGACCGGAGCCTCGAAGCCCTTGACCAGGCGGTGGTAGCTGTTCAGCGTCGGGTTGGTGAACGCGAGCAGTGCCGGGGCGTGGGCGAGGATTCCACCGATGTACCAGCGGGCGATGTCGCTGAGCTGGCCGTAGCCGGCCTCGTCGTAGAACAGCGGCTTGCCGTCGCTCCAGAGCGACTGGTGCGTGTGCATTCCCGAGCCGTTGTCGCCGTACAGCGGCTTCGGCATGAACGTGGCGGTCTTGCCCCACTGGTCTGCCGTGTTCTTGACGATGTACTTGAACTTCAGGATGTCGTCGGCCGCGTGCACCATGGTGTCGAAGCGGTAGTTGATCTCCTGCTGACCCGCGGTGCCCACCTCGTGGTGCGAACGCTCGAGGATGAAACCGGCGTCGATCAGCTTGAGCGTGATGTCGTCGCGCAGGTCGGCCGTCTTGTCGACGGGGGAGACGGGGAAGTAGCCGCCCTTGTACGGGGTCTTGTTGCCGAGGTTGCCGCCCTCTTCCTCACGGCCGGTGTTCCACGCCGCCTCTTCCGAGTCGACCTTGTAGAAGCTCTCGCCGGCGGTGACCGAGTAACGGACCTCGTCGAAGATGTAGAACTCGGCTTCGGGAGCGAAGAACGCGGTGTCGGCGATGCCGGTGGACGCGAGGTACTTCTCGGCGTTCTTGGCGACCTGACGCGGGTCCTTCGAGTAGATCTCGCCGGTGCGCGGGTTGTAGATGTCGAAGATCATCACGAGGGTGCTGGCCTCGCGGAACGGGTCGATGTACGCCGTCGTGACATCGGGGATGAGCTGCATGTCGGACTCGTGGATGCTCGCGAAGCCGCGGATCGAGGAGCCGTCGAACAGCTGTCCGTCAGTGAAGAAGTCCTCGTCGACGGTGGAGGCGGGGATGTTGAAGTGCTGCTGGACACCAGGGAGGTCGGTGAATCGGATGTCAAGGAACTTGACGTCGTTCTCCTTGATGTAGGCGAGCACCTCGGACGAATCTTTGAACATGTACGACTCCTGGATTGCGGATCGATGGCTTCACGGCCATTGTGCACAGTACGTGCAGGGCGTTACCCCACGGTATCGACTTTGTTTCGGGGATGTTACGCGCCGGTAGGCTTATGACGTGACGGATGCCGCTAATACGTACCCCGGAGAACGACTCGGAATGCCGGAGGCGGGACCCGGAAGCATCGCCCGCCCGGGGCGCCGGATCGGGGCTCTTCTGATCGACTACGCCGCGGCGACGATCATCGCGACGGGATTCCTCGGCTTCGATCAGTTCGCGCTTCCCAGCGAGGCGGGTCTCACGCAGTTCGCTCCGCTGGCGGTGTTCGCGCTGCTGCAGATCCTGTTCATCCCGACCGCGGGCGGAAGTCCCGGTCACCGCATCCTCGGCATGAGGGTCATCCGATTCTCGGGCGGCTGGGTCGGCGTCTGGCGGCCGATCGTCAGGACGCTCCTGATCGTCGTGGTCATCCCCGCCGTCATCTGGGATGCGGATCAGCGCGGGCTGCATGACAAGGCATCCGGGCTGGTGCTGATCCGGGCCTGAGCGGACGGATCAGTCCTTGCCGCGATTGCGCCGTCGCGCCTCACGCGGCGCGCGACCCCCGACGAACGACCGCGCCGGGTCGACGACGTAGCCCTGGCGCAGCGCCTCGCGCCCGATCAGCATGCGGAAGCCCATCTCGTCGCGGTTGCTCAGAGTGACCTCGGCGAGCACCTCGCGGTCGTAGAGACGGATGAGCAGCTCGACGACATAGCGTCGCTGTGCATGGCCCGAGGAGCTGCGCACCTCGCGCCGATCGTGCACGGGCGACTCGACGACGACCGAGTCCTCCTGGCTGTCCTGCCAGGGCTTGACCTGGAATCTCACCCACGACGCGCCGTCGCGCTCGAACTCGTGGATGTCGAAAGCGTGCAGCGAAGAAGTGCGTGCTCCCGTGTCGATCTTGGCTTTGATCCAGTCGACGCCGAGATCGGGCAGGCTCACCCATTCTCGCCACCCGATAAGAGTGTTTGAATGGGATGACTTGCTCACCCGACCATCCTGGCAGGAAATCCCCGTGAAGATCGCAGTGCTCTCCCGTGCGCCGCAGGCGTACTCCACCCAACGACTGCGCGCGGCCGCGTTGCAGCGCGGCCACACCGTCAAGGTGCTCAACACGCTGCGATTCGCGATCGATCTCACCGCAGACGAACCCGACCTGCACTACCGCGGACGTCAGCTCAGCGACTACGACGCGATCCTCCCGCGCATCGGCAACTCCATCACGTACTTCGGCACGGCCGTGGTGCGGCAGTTCGAGCAGATGGACGTCTACACGCCGAACACGGCGAACGGCATCTCCAGCGCACGCGACAAGCTCCGCGCCAACCAGATCCTCTCCCGACACAACATCGCGATGCCTCCCACCGCGTTCGTGCGCAACCGAGCCGACGTGCGCCCCGCGATCGAGCGCGTCGGCGGTGCGCCCGTCGTCATCAAGCTGCTCGAGGGCACCCAGGGCATCGGCGTGATCCTCGCGCCTCAGGTCAAGGTCGCCGAGGCGATCATCGAGACGCTCCACTCGACCAAGCAGAACGTGCTGATCCAGAAGTTCATCTCCGAGAGCCGGGGCCGCGACATCCGCGCCCTCGTCGTCGGCGACCGGGTCGTCGCGGCGATGCGTCGCTCGGCTGCGGGCGACGAGTTCCGCTCGAACGTGCACCGTGGCGGCTCGGTCGAGGCCATCGAGCTCGACCCGGTCTACGAGCGCGCCGCCGTGCGGTCCGCCCAGATCATGGGCCTGAGGGTCGCCGGGGTCGACATGCTCGAGGGCGAGGACGGCCCCCTCGTGATGGAGGTCAACTCCTCGCCGGGGCTGCAGGGGATCGAGACGGCGACCAAGCTCGACGTGGCCGGGGCGATCATCGACTACATCGCCGGTCAGGTGGCATTCCCCGAGATCGACGTCCGCCAGCGGCTCACGGTCTCGACGGGCTACGGCGTCGCCGAGCTGATGGTGCACGGCGCCGTGGACCTCGTCGGGAAGACCCTGGGCGAAGCGGGGCTCTGGGAGCGTGACATCACGGTGCTGACCCTGCACCGTGGAGTCAGCGTGATCCCGAATCCCCGCAAGCACGTCGTGCTCGAGGCCGATGACCGTCTGTTCTGCTTCGGCAAGCTCGACGAGATGCGATCCATGATCCCCGAGCGTCGTCGGCGCCGCGCCAAGGTGCGCCGGCTCCCGCGTCAGCCGCTCTCCGAGTGAACGACGAAGCGCGGCCGCCCTCCGAGGAGGGCGGCTTCGTGCGTGCGGGTGGTCGGGATCAGCGCGGACGCTGAGCGCGGACCTTCGTCGGGTCGATGCCCTTCGGGATCGGAAGCGACGAGATCGACTGGGACACGGATTCGATGCGACGGAGCACCGCGCCCATGGTCGCCTTGTCGATCGCCTTCGGAAGCTTCTTGATCGTCTTCGCGAGGTCGGCGATGCGCAGGTCGTCTTCGCCGGTGCCGACGTAGAGGACGGTGACCGGCACGCCGTGGGCGACACGAGCGGCCTTGCTGCGCTCATCGTTCACCAGTCGCGTGAGACGGCCCCGAGCGCCTTCACCGACCACGACGACGCCACCGCGACCGACGGTGCGGTACACAGCGTCCTGCGTCTTCGGGTTGATGCCGACAGGGGCATCGGTCGCTGACCAGTGGCGGCCGAGGCTGGTGCTCATGACATGCCCGGCCGCGCCGGGCCTGCCTTCGATCTTCTGGTACATCGCAGAGGTCGACAGTCGGGTCATGAGGAACATCGACCCGAGCACGCCGACCATGAGTCCGGAGATCGCCCAGAGGATGAGCGTCCAGATCTGGAAGGGCGGGATGAGGTAGCCGACGATGAGGCCGAGGAGCACACCCAGCACCAGCAGGGCGATCTGAGCCCAGGGAAGCCACGGGTACACCTCACGGGTGAACCTGAAGAGGGACTTGATCTGGGAGAAGAACCCGGGGCGCTTCTCGGGCGCGGGCGTGCGGTTTGCCATGCTTTCAAGAATACCGATTGCCCGGGGTCTTCATGACCTCGTTCGCGTGAGGCGGATTCGCCTCGGCGGCAGTGCTTCTGCACCGGGCGGACCTCGCAGCGAATCGGCGCACATTCGTGCGGAGTGCCACTGCCCCCGCGCCGGAGACGGTGGGATGGGCGGATGCGCATTGCGGACGTTCATCATGACACCACCATGCTGGTGCCGGGTGCCCACAGGGTCATCCGGCTCCTCGATGTCGACGAAGGGCCTTTCGCGGGTGCCCTCGTCACGGACCGTGAGTCTGTGGCGGTGCTGACGGATGCCGACGCTCTCAGCGGATGGGCGGGGTGGGCGCACGCGGGCGACGAGCATGTCGCGGGTCCGCTGGACGTCGTACGCCGCGGCGACGGACATGACGTGCTGCTGCCCTGGTGCACCGAGCGCGTCGCCGTCTTCCTCGGGCGCCGCGAGGCCGTCGCAGAGATCCTCTCCGCGGGGGAGGTGAGCACGCTCGTCGGCAGCCTGCTGCGCGGCCTCGACGAGCTCGGACGCTCGCCCTCGGCCACCGAGACCGGAGAGTGGTGGCTCTCCGACCGTGGACGCCCGCTGTTCGTCATCGGTCAGGGCGACGATGCGCGCATGGCGGCGGCGGCACTCATCGACCGAGTTCAGAGGACCACGGTCGATCGCACCTCGGCGAGACTCCTGGCGTCGATCCGGGAGGGGCTGCAGAAGGACGCCCAGCGACCGGGCGCGCCCACCCGCCGGCTTCAGCTCTGGGAGGGCGAGCTCTTCGCGATCGCCGCCCCGCGCCCACTGCGACGAGACACCCATGCTCCGGAACGGGCACGAGACAACGAGATGGCCCGCAGCCTGCGGGCGGCGCCCATCGAGACCCGGCGCGATGCGCGAGCGGCAGCGCGGGGGATCGAGGCCGCGGAGCGGTCGGGAGTCGTTCATACGGTGCGTCTCGCCACGATCGCATCGGTACGCGTGATGACGCGATGGATCGCTCGCTGTCGCTCTCGGTTCGTCACGTCGGGTCGCCGGATGACAACCGACCACGCGGCACCCCAGAGCGCCCACCGCCGGGGTGAGGGCGTTGAGCGGGCATCCGTCCGTCCCCTGCGCCGCTTCGTCGTGGCGGGCGCAGTGGGGGCCCTGATCCTCGCAGGTGGTCTGCTCTGGCCCGGCGGTGCGACGGGCGAAGCCCCCGCCGCGGACGGTGCAGGGATGAAGAACGACGGGCGCGATGCGGAGGTCACTGCGGAACCGGGGCGCGATGAGGCGACGCCGTCACCCTCGACGCCCGCTCCGCAGGCGACGACCGCCGACAATGGGCCGGGGGACTCGAGGCCCGACGTTCCGGATCTCGAGGATCCAGTGAGTGCAGCACCGGCGCTGCTGTCGGCGGTGCACGACTGTGCAGAACAGGGTGATCAGGCGTGTGTCGAGGCCGTCGCTCCGGGATCTACGGCGGTGCGCGACATCCTCGCCACCGAGAACAGGGGGTCTCGCGCACAGCAGGTGCAGGTGTCGCTCGTCGATGAGTACGGCGACGTCGCTGTGGTGCGGGTCTCGCCTGTCTCATCCGGTGAGACCGCATCGCCGTCGAGCGGCCAGAGGATGCTCGTGCTCGTCCGACCGGAAGAGAAATGGCTGGTCCGCGACGCCTACGACGTCGCGGACCAGCCAGGGTGATGCTGTGTCGGTCAGGCTCCGAGCTGAGCGGCGAACTGCGCCGACTCGAGGCGGGCCTTGACGGCGCCCAGGAAGCGCGCGGCGTCCGCACCGTCGATGATGCGGTGGTCGTACGAGAGTGCGAGATACACGTACGAGCGGACGGCGATCGCGTCAGCCCCGCCGACCTTGACCAGACCCGGGCGCTTGACGACGGTACCCGTGCCGAGGATCGCCGACTGCGGAAGGAACACGACGGGGGTGTCGAACAGCGCGCCACGCGAACCGGTGTTGGTCAGCGTGAACGTTCCACCGGCGAGCTCGTCGGGCTTCAGCTTGTTGTCGCGGGTGCGGGCAGCCAGATCGGCGATCTCGTGAGCGATCTCGGCGATGTTCTTCGACGCCGCATCGCGCAGCACCGGCGTGAGCAGGCCACGCTCGGTGTCGACCGCGATCGACACGTTCTCGGACTCGGGGTAGACGATGTTCTCGCCGTCGACCGTGGCATTCACGATCGGGAAGGCGCGAAGCGCCTCAGCGGCTGCGAGAGCGAAGAACGGCAGGAACGACAGCTTGTCGCCGGTCTTCTCGAGGAACGAGCCCTTGACGCTGTCGCGGTACTCGGCGAGAGCCGTGACGTCGACCTCGACGACCGTCGTCAGCTGAGCGGTCTGCTGCATCGACTCCACGGCACGCTTGGCGAGCACCTTGCGCAGTCGCGACATCGGCTGCGTGGTTCCGCGCAGCGGCGACGTCTCGAGCGGCGCAGGTGCTGCCGGCGCAGCCGACGCGGGCGCCGAGGTGGCGGTCTCGGCAGCCTTCAGCACGTCTTCCTTGCGGATGCGGCCGCCGACTCCGGTTCCGGTCACGCTCGCGAGGTCGACGCCCTGCTGAGAGGCCAGGCGGCGAACCAGCGGGGTGACGTACAGGTTGTCGCTCTCGGTGGGCAGCGACAGCTTCTGCTCGGACTGTGCGGGAGCGGCCGGAGCCTGAGCTGCTGCGGGGGCCGGTGCTGCTGCGGGAGCGGGAGCTGCTGCGGGAG
>NZ_DALZXX010000029.1:21109-24042 GCF_031988965.1 Microbacterium sp. | reverse complement strand
ATGCGCTCGATGCCCGCGCGCGCTCCGAAGTACGCGGTGGCCGCGTGCCCGGTGTTCACGGTGAACAGCTTGCGCTCGATGTAGGGAGCGAGGTTCTCGACGAAGTGCGCGCCGGGGATGGTCGGCAGAGCACCGCCGAACGCTCCGGATTCGATCGCCCACTCGAAGTACGGCTCGGCAGTCACGTCGACGCCGCCGTCCGCGGGCTGCCCGGGCACGATGCGGTCGACGGCCGTGTTGGCGAACACCGCGCGCGCCAGCAGCTCGGCGGCGTCCTCTCCGGCCGCCTTCTCGACCTCGGCGCGGAGGGTGTCGGTCGCACCGATCGCGTTCTCGCAGGCCATCACCTGCAGCGGCGCGGCATCGGGGGAGCGGCGCCGAAGGCCCTCGACGATCGTGGGAGCCACGAAGCGCAGCACAGTCGGACCGACAGCGGTCGTCGCGACATCGGCTGTCGCGACCTCGTCGGCGACCGCATCCGGGTCCGTGCCGCTGTTGACGGCGCGGAACCCTGTCACGACATGGTCGGTGCCGCCCGGGCCGGCCTCGTGCACGGTGTACGAGTCGACCGCGTTGATCGCATCGACGAGTGCCGTGGCGACGTCGGAGAACACGACCTCGTAGCCGCCCTCGTGCAGCAGCAGACCGACGAATCCGCGGCCGATGTTGCCGGCGCCGAAGTGGACAGCCTTCATCAGTCGTTCACCGCCGAGAGCAGCGCATAGAGCTCCTCCGGGGTCTGTGCGGCATTGAGCTTCGCGACGTCATCCTCATCCGAGAACAGGATCGCGATCTGCGAGAGGATCTCGAGGTGCTCGTCGCCGCGGCCGGCGATGCCCACCACGAACGTCGCAGGCTCGCCCGCCCAGTCGACGCCGCCGTCGTAGCGGACGACCGAGAGAGCGGATCCGAGGATCGCGTCCTTCGTGTCGTTGGTGCCGTGCGGAATCGCCAGACCGTTGCCCATGTAGGTCGACACGGTCGCCTCGCGCTGACGCATGGCATCGACGTAGGCGGGGGTGACAGCACCGGCCGACACGAGGATGTCGGTGGCCTCCTGAAGCGCCGCCTCCTGCGTGCTGGAGCCTGCGTGGATGCGGACCTGATCGAGGGTGAGAACGCTCATGGTGATTCCTTCTTTCTGAGTGTGTGGAGGGAGGGGCGGATGCCGAGGCATCCGCCCCTCCCGGTCTGTCACGCGGGCGTCAGGCGCCGGGCTCGCGCTGCTCGCGCACCATCTCGACGACCTCTTCATACCTCGGAGAGTTCATGAAGTTGTCGACCGACACGTGGATCGAGTTCGGCGACTGCGCCTTCGCGCGGTCGGTGAGCTGCTGCTGCGTGATCACGAGGTCAGCACTGCCGTCGAGGTTCGCGATCGCCTGGTTGGTGACCGTCACCCCGTCGATCTCCGCCTTCTTGAACTTGTTGCGCAGCACGCTCGCACCCATGGCCGACGAGCCCATGCCGGCGTCGCAGGCGAACACGATGTTCGCGATACGACGGTCGGTGGCCACGCCTGCGCCGGCGCCGGCGCCGGCAGCTGCACCGGCAGTGCCCGAGGAGGCACGCAGGGCGTCCATCGCGGCGGACGACTTGCCCTTGTTCGCCTCGGTCTGTGCGATCGCGTCGCCGAAGCTGTCGCCCTCGGCCTCGAGGTCGCGCTTGCGCGAGGCCCGCAGGATGACGCCGGTGACGAGGAACGTGACGACGGCGGCGATCACGACCGAGAGGTAGACGACCAGCAGGTTGCCCACGCCGCTGCCGACGGCTGCGGCCGTGACGGCGATGATGCTGCCCGGTGCTGCCGGGAAGGCCAGTCCGCCGCCGAGCACCATGTTCGTCGTGACACCTGCTGCACCACCCGCGATCAGCGCGAGGATGGTGGTCGGCTTGCTCAGCGCGTACGGGAAGTAGATCTCGTGGATGCCGCCGAAGAACTGGATGATCGCGGCACCCGGTGCGGAGGCCTTCGCGGCGCCGACACCGAAGAACGTGAACGCGAGCAGCAGGCCCAGGCCGGGGCCGGGGTTCGCCTCGATGAGGAACAGGATCGACTTGCCGGTCTCCGCCGCCTGCTCGATGCCGAGCGGGGTGAACACGCCGTGGTTGATGGCGTTGTTGAGGAACAGCACCTTCGCGGGCTCGACGATGATCGACACGATCGGCAGCAGGTTCAGTGCGACCAGCCAGTCGACGGCACCGCCCAGCACCGCGCTGATGCCGAGCATGACCGGGCCGAAGGCGAAGAAGCCGACGATGGCCAGGATCATGCCGAGAATGCCGGCGGAGAAGTTGTTGACGAGCATCTCGAAGCCGGGGCGGATCTTGCCCTCCCACAGCCTGTCCATCTGCTTGGTGAGCCAGGCCGCGATCGGTCCCATGATCATCGCGCCGAGGAACATCGGGATGTTCGTGCCGACGATGACACCCATCGTCGCGATCGTCGCGACGACACCGCCGCGCTCGCCGTAGACCATACGACCTGCGGTGTTGGCGATGAGGAGCGGAAGCAGGTAGGTGACCATCGGGCCGACCAGTCCCACATAGGCCAAGATGTTGCCATCGGCGCTCTCGGTGACCGCGGTCATCGCGCCCTGCCAGCCCAGGACTGCGGAATCTCCGCCGCCGCCGATGATCTCGGCGACACCTGCCCAGTGCCAGCCGAACGGGCTCTCCGCCCCGAAGAAGCCCTTCGGGATGAACAGCATGGTGATGAATCCCCACGCGATGAACGCGGCGATGTTGGGCATGATCATGCCCGACAGGAACGTGCCGAAGCGCTGCACGCCTGTTCGGAGGCCGCCTGCCTTCGTGGCGGCGGGTGACGTCGTCGTCATGATGTCGTCTCTTTCTGGTGAGGGGGGAGGGGTGCTGTGGCATCGGCCACGGCGAGGCGGGCGCCGGCGGCGTCATCGGCCGCGAGCGCGAGT
>NZ_DALZXX010000029.1:10615-21099 GCF_031988965.1 Microbacterium sp. | reverse complement strand
CCTCGTCGAGGGTTCTGGTGGAGAGCATGTGGCGCACGTCGGCGAGGGCCGAGGGCGCCATCGAGAGACTCGTCGCCCCGAGGCCGACGAGCACGAGCGCGAGCATCGGGTCGGCTGCGGCCTCACCGCAGATGCCCACCGGCTTGCCCAGGCGAGCGCCGGCGGCGCCCACTTCGCGCACGAGTCGGAGCACGGCGGGGTGCCACGGGTCCTGGAACCCGGCGACGGAACCCAGCATGCGGTCGGCGGCCATCGTGTACTGCGTGAGGTCGTTCGTGCCGATCGACGCGAAATCCGCATGCGCGAGGATTCGGTCGGCGAGCAGCGCGCTGGACGGAATCTCGACCATGACGCCCGCCGTCTTGAGGCCGTACTCGCGGGCGAGCGAGGTGAAGTACTGCGTCTCCTCGACGGTCGCGACCATCGGCGCCATGACCCACAGGTCGGCCTCGGTGGCGGCATCCGCCTCGGCGAGAGCAGTCAGCTGTTCGCGCAGGATGTCCTCGCTCGCGCGGAGGGCACGCAGGCCACGGAGGCCCAGCGCCGGATTCTCTTCGTGAGCGTCGTTGAGGAAGGCCAGCGGCTTGTCGGCGCCGGCATCCAGCATCCGGACGACGACCTTCTTGCCCGGGAAGGCCGCGAGCAGCTCGCGGTACGATTCGCGCTGCTGCTCGACGGTCGGCGCCTGGGCCGACGAGAGGAAGAGGAACTCGGTGCGGAACAGCCCGACGCCCTCGGCCCCACGTTCGACGGCATCGGATGCGTCTGCAGGTTTCCCCAGATTCGCCAGCAGCGGGATCAGCGTGCCGTCGGCGAGGGCGCCGGGAGTCAGCGGTGCGGAATCCGCGGAACGACGGGCGGCGGCGCGCTGCTCGGCGCGCTGCTTCTCGTCAT
Source organism: Microbacterium sp. (assembly GCF_031988965.1). Classification (GTDB taxonomy): domain Bacteria; phylum Actinomycetota; class Actinomycetes; order Actinomycetales; family Microbacteriaceae; genus Microbacterium. The sequence continues at coordinate 20,205 of NZ_DALZXX010000029.1, read as the reverse complement.
CCGTCGGATCCACGGTCACGATGCCTGCCGCCGCATCGACGATCACGGGCCGACCGGTGGTCAGCTCGGATGCCGAGGCCGCGCCGACGATCGCGACGATGCCCTTCTCGCGGGCGAGGATCGCGGTGTGCGACGTGGGACCGCCGTCGAAGGTGACGAGCGCGAGCACCTGGTCGAGGTCGAGCAGCGCGGTGTCGGCCGGGGCGAGGTCGCGGGCCACGAGGACGAACGGATGCCCCGGGTCGGGGACGCCGGGGGCATCGACGCCGCGCAGGCGGGCGAGCACGCGCTGGGCGATGTCGTCGAGGTCTGCGGCGCGTTCGCCGAGGTACCCGCCGACCGCCTCGAGGGTGGCGCGGAAGCCCGCGAATGCATCGTGCACGGCCCACTCGGCGGTGGCGCCGTCGTCGATGCGCGCGTCGACCTCATCCTGAAGCGTCGGGTCCTCGGCGATCATCGCCTGGGCCTCGAGCACCTCCTGCGCCGATCCGCCGGCGGTCTCGCCACGCGCGGTCAGCTCCTGGGCGACGGCGGCGATGGCCTCACGGACTCGGGAGCGCTCGGCGTCGATGCCCTGGGTGCTGGGAGTGTTCTCGGGAGCAGGCAGAGCCTCGGCCATCCGGACGACGACACCCTGCGCGACACCCAGACCGATGCCGACCCCGCGCACGTCGCTCATGCGCCCTCCTGGTCGTGATCGGTGGTGAGCAGCTCGGTCAGGGTGTCGAGAACACCCTCCGCGCTGTCGCCGTCGGCGGTCAGGGTCACGTAGTCGCCGTACTCGATCGCGAGGGCGATCACTCCGAGGATGCTGGCCGCGTTGACCGCCTTACCGGAGTCCTTGGCGATCGTGACGGGGATGCCGGAGTCCTTCGCGGCCTGCGCGAACAGCTTCGCGGGGCGGGCGTGCAGCCCGTGCGACGAGCCGATGCGGACGGTGCGGGAGACGGTCATGATGTTCCTTCCGGGATGGTCGTGACGCCGACGAGGATCGAGCGCGCGAGTGCGAGGGTGCGGGAGCCGTCACGGTCGGAGAACACGTCCTCGGGGAGGACGGCCACAGGGACCTGCGCGGCAGCGCGGATGGCATCGAGACGGTCGGCCAGATGCGGGCCGACGAGGACGAGGTCGTGATCGCCGGGGGAGACGGTGTGCTCCATGCCGGCAGAGGCGTCCCAGTCGAGGCCGGCGTCTGTCGCCGCCCGCCGGAGTCGTTGCGCGACGAACGTGCTCGACGCACCCGCGCCGCACACCACGAGGATCCTCATTGATGCCACCTTTCCTGAGAACAGTCTGGGAACTCCGGCGGAAAGGTGCCAACACGTTCCTTTCCGCCCCCGCGGAATGTCGGTTTCGAGACGCGGCGCCCGGGTAGCTGACATCATGGAAGTCACGCCGGGACAGTGCGGTCGGCACGAAGCAGGGGAGGATCATGTCGCGTCAGCGCCAGGACCAGCTCCTCGCCACCCTGCTGCGTCAGGGCACCTGGGCCACCGCCGCGAGTCTCGCCGATCAGCTGGGCGTCACGCCGCGGAGCATCCGCTCGTACGTCGCGGCGCTCAACGCACGGACGGGCGATGCGGATGCCGTCGAATCGGGTCCCGCGGGCTATCGCGCCGCCGCCGGAGCACGGGACGCGCTGCGGACGAGGCAGAGCCGGGACTCGGCACCGCGAGACCGCCTGCACGCGCTCGTCCGCACGCTGCTCGACGTGCCCGCCGGGATCGATGTCTTCGAGATGGCCGATCGCCTGCACGTCAGCGAGGCCACCGTCGAAGCGGACCTCTCACGGGTTCGGGGCCTGCTCGACGGCACCGCGCTGGCCCTCGAGCGCGACCGCGAGGTCGTGCGGTTGCGCGGCACCGAGGCGGCGCAGCGACGCCTGCTCTCCCGACTCGCTCACGACGAGATGGACGCCGCATCCTTCCACCCCGAGACCTTCCGTCGTGCACTCGCCGCCACCGCGGTCGGTGCCGACGCCGTCGCTCCCTTCAAATCCGAGTTGGTGCGCGAACTCGGTGTCCTGGGCTACTACGTCAACGAGCTCGCGATCTCCGACGTCCTGCTGCACATCGCGATCGCCGCGGAGCGGGTGGCCGGGGGGCATTCGCTCGACTCGGCTCCGCCCAGCGCCCGCGAGGAGATCCCGCAGGTCGGTGCGGTGATCGCGCGGCTCGCGGAGGAGCACTTCTCGGTCACGCTCGGGGAGGGCGACAGCGGGCACCTCGCCTCGCTCGTGCTGACACGCATCGTCGCCCCCGGGCAGGACGCCACTCGCGAAGTCGCCCGCAGCGGTGTGGCACCGGGAGTGGAAGACGCGGTGCGCGCTGAGCTCGCGCGCGCCGCCCATGATTTCGAGGTCGACCTCGTCGACGAGACGTTCGTGCTGCGCCTCGCCCTGCACGTGCAGAATCTGCTGCGCCGCGCCGAGGAGAGAGCGCTCACCCGCAACCCGCTGACCCGCTCGCTCAAGACGTCGTACCCGATGATCTTCGAGGTCGCGGTATCGATCGCGAGCGGCCTGCATGATCGGCTCGGCACTCCGATCCACGACGACGAGATCGCCTACATCGCCATGCACGTCGGCGGGCGTCTGGAGCGCAGCCGCAAGGCGGAGTCGATCCTGACCGCCACGATCGTCTGCCCGGGGTACTACGAACTGCACGAGCTGCTCCGCTCGAGCGTCGACCGCTCTCTCGGCACCGCGATCGAGGTCACGAGCGTCGTCACGAAGGTCGATCCCGATTGGTCTTCTTTCGATACGGATCTCGTGCTCAGCACCATCGAGCCGGGAGCCGCGGGCGACCGGTTCGTGCGCATCCAGCCCTTCCTCACCGACGCCGACGTCGATCGCATCCAGCAGGCCGCCGCGCGTGTGCGTCGCGGCCGTCGTCTCACCCGACTGCGCGCCGAGCTCGCCCGCTACTTCGACGCGGATGCGTTCGTGCACCCGCTGCCCGATGAGGGAGAGGAGGCGATCATCCGCCGTCTCGGGGGACTCCTCGTCGATGCCGGTCTCATCGGCGAGGACTACGTCGAGAACACGATCCTGCGCGAGCGGATGTCATCGACCGCGTTCACGGACGCCCTCGCGGTGCCGCACGCGCTGCAGATGACCGCGACACGCACGGCCATCGCGATCGGCGTCGCCGACGGCTCGGCCGCCTGGGGTGAGGGACGCGTGCAGGTCGTCGCGCTCGCCGCCTTCAGCGAGAGCGATCGGGCCGCGTTCCAGACGGTGTTCGAGCAGCTCGTCGAGGTCTTCAGCGAGCGCGAGAGCGTGCAGCGCATCGTGCGTCGCGGCACCACCTTCGAGGCGTTCCTCGACGAGCTCGTGGCGGTCATCGACGGCTGACCCCGTCGTCGTCAGCGCGGTGGATCCAACACGCCGGCGAGGGTGTCGAGCACCCTTTCCGCGCCCACCGAGTCCGCGGTCTCGAGCACGACGACGTCGCCGGGGGTGAGGCCGAGGTCCATGAGCGCGAGAACACTGCTCAGGTCCACGACCGCCCCCGTCGACGTCTGCAGGGTCACCGCGTGCGGGTGCGTCTGCACCACCCGCACGAGCTCAGCGACGGGACGCGCGTGCACCCCGTTGTGGGTGCTGATGATCACCTGTCGTCTCGGCATGCGTTACGAGCGTTCTTCCAGGAGGGAGCGCACGGCGGCCTCGAGCTCGCGGACGATCTCAGCGGCGCGGCCGGCCGAGTCGGCCTTGGCGTCGATGTAGACCTTCAGCTTCGGCTCGGTGCCGCTCGGTCGCACGATGATGCGGGAGCCGTCCGCCAGACGGTAGCGCAGCACGTCACCGGACGGCGCACCCTCGCGGGCGTGCAGCAGGTCTTCGGCCGAAGCGACCGAGTGGGCGTCGAATCGCGCCGGCGGCAGGGTGCGCAGCGACAGCATCACGCGCCCGATCACCGACAGGTCGTCGACCCGGATCGAGACCTGCCCGCTCGCGAAATGGCCGTACGTCTCGCCCAGTTCAGCGACCAGATCGCTCAGCGACGAGCCGCGCTCGTGTGCCTCGGCGGCGAGGCCGAGAACCGCGACGGCAGCAGAGATGCCGTCCTTGTCGCGCACGGTCTCGGGGTTGACCAGATAGCCGAGCGCCTCCTCGAACCCGTAGACGATGCCGGGGGCGCGGGAGATCCACTTGAATCCCGTGAGCGTTTCGTGGAACTCGAGTCCGTGGTGTGCGGCGATGGCACCGAGACCCGGCGACGACACGAGCGAGCACGCGAGTGAGGCGCCTTCGGTGCCTTCCGCGGCCTTCGCCGCGCGGGCGCCGAGCAGCAGTCCGACCTCGTTGCCGGTGAGTCGTCTCCATCCGTTCTCCGACGAGGCGTCGGGGACGGCCACGGCGAGGCGGTCGGCATCCGGGTCGTTGGCCAGGATGAAGTCGGCCTGCACACGTCGTCCGCGCGCGAACGCGAGGTCCATCGCTCCCGGTTCCTCGGGGTTGGGGAACGACACGGTGCGGAAGGTCGCGTCGGGCTTCAGCTGCTCTCCGACGACCATCGGCTGCGGGTAGCCCGCGGCGGTCACGATCTTCGACAGGGTCTCCCAGCCGACACCGTGCATCGCCGTGTACACCCAGCGCAGGCCGGAAGCCGATTTCGGGGCCGGAGCGACGGCGGCGGTGGCCGCGATGTACGCGTCGACGACGTCCTCACCCGCCGTCTCATACGACGTCGAGCGGGGGAGCGTCGAGATGTCATCCGCATCGGCCACGCGCTGGATGTGAGCCGCGATCTCGGCATCCGCCGGGGCCACGATCTGCGCACCCTGGCTCGCACCGCCGAGGTACACCTTGTAGCCGTTGTCGTTCGGCGGGTTGTGCGAGGCGGTGACCATGACTCCTGCGTCCGCGCCGAGGTGACGGACGGCGAAGGCGAGCACCGGGGTCGGCAGCAGACGAGGCAGCAGGATCGCGCGGAGTCCTGCGCCGGCGAACAGCTCCGCCGAGTCGGTGGCGAAGACGCGCGAGTTGCGACGGCCGTCGTAGCCGATCACGACGGTCGGGGTGCCGTCGGTCGAGCGCTCGCGCAGATACGCCGCGAATCCGGCGGCGGCCTGCGCGACGAGCACGCGGTTCATGCGGTTGCTGCCGGCGCCGAGGGCACCGCGCAGGCCGGCCGTGCCGAACGCCAGACGTGTGCCGAAACGGTCGTCGAGCTCGGCGATCGCGTCGTCATCGCCGGCCGAGGCTCGGGTGATGACCGCGGCGAGCTCGTCACGCGTCTCGTGGTCGGGGTCCTGCCTCATCCAGGCGCGAGCCTGCGCGAGGCGCTCGTCGCTCACAGCGCCTCGACCACTCGGGCCAGCAGCGCCGAGATCACCGGCTCCGCCTCGCGGCCCGCCTCGATCACCTCGGCGTGGCTGAGCGGGGTCTTCTGGATGCCGGCGGCGAGGTTCGTGATGAGCGAGAAGCCGAGGATCTCCATGCCGGCCTCGCGGGCGGCGATCGCTTCGAGAGCGGTCGACATGCCGACGATGTGTCCGCCGATGTGCTTCGCCATCTGCACCTCGGCCGGCGTCTCGTAGTGCGGACCGCGGAACTGCGTGTAGACGCCCTCGTCGAGCGTGGGGTCGACGGTGCGGGCGATGTCGCGCAGGCGCGTCGAATAGAGATCCGTCAGGTCGATGAAGGTGGCACCCTCGAGCGGCGAGTCGGCGGTGAGGTTGATGTGATCGCTGATGAGCACGGGCTGTCCCGGCGTCCAGGTCTCCCGCACGCCGCCGGCGCCGTTGGTGAGGACCATGATCTTCGCCCCGGTCGCTGCCGCCGTGCGCACGGAGTGCACCACCCGACGCACGCCGTGGCCCTCGTAGTAGTGGGTGCGGGCTCCGATGACGAGCACGTTCTTGCCGTCGGGGGTGCGGATGCTGCGCAGGGTGCCGACGTGGCCCTCGAGTGCCGGCTTCGAGAAACCGGTGACCTCGGTGGCAGGGATCGTGGCGGTGGTCTCGCCGATGATGTCGGCGGCCTTCCCCCATCCGCTGCCGAGGGTCAGGGCGATGTCGTGCTTCTCGACTCCGGTCAGCCGCGCGATGTCTGCGGCGGCTGCGGCGGCGACCTCGAACGGGTTCGCGGTGGGATCGTCGAGAGGGTTGGTGTGTGTTTCGGACATGGATCCACTCTAGGAAGGTGCAGGCTCGGGTGCCAGGATTGCGAGAGAATGGGAACCATGTCTTCCACCCCTTTTGAGCGCACTCAGCGCGTCGCCGTGCTCGGCGGCGGTCCCGGCGGCTACGAGGCGGCACTCGCCGCCGCCCAGCTCGGAGCCGAGGTGACCCTGGTCGAGCGTGTGGGTGTCGGCGGCGCGGCGGTCCTCACCGACGTCGTGCCCTCGAAGAGCCTGATCGCGACGGCCGACGCTGCCATCGCGATCTCGGAGGCCTCTGACCTCGGTGTGCAGTTCTACGCGAAGGGCGAGCACGGCAAGCCGTTGAAGCCCGAGATCGCGATCAACCTCGCCGCGGTCAACAAGCGACTCATCGCCCTCGCCGGACAGCAGTCCGAGGACATGCGCTCCGCGCTGCTCGAGGCCGGCGTGCGCATCCTGTCCGGACACGGGCGTCTCGAGGGGCCGAACGCGATCATCGTGTCGACCGGCTACGGCGGCACGGACTTCGACCGCATCGAGGCCGACACGATCATCGTCGCGGTCGGCGCCTCGCCGCGCGAGCTGGACTCGGCGAAGCCCGACGGCAAGCGCATCCTCACGTGGACGCAGCTGTACGACATGAAGGCTCTGCCCGAGCACCTCATCGTGGTCGGCTCCGGTGTCACCGGTGCCGAGTTCGCCTCGGCCTACATGAACCTGGGCGCAAAGGTCACTCTGGTCTCCAGCCGGGACCAGGTGCTGCCCGGTGAGGACCAGGATGCGGCCCGCGTGCTCGAGAAGGTCTTCAAGCGCGGCGGCATGACGGTGCTCTCCAAGGCACGCGCCGAGAAGGTCGAGGTCACGAAGGACGGCGTGACGGCGACGCTGTCGGACGGCCGCACGGTCGACGGCAGCCACTGCCTCATGGCCGTCGGTTCGATCCCCAACACCGCGGGCATCGGCCTCGAGGATGCCGGTGTCGAACTCGACGAGAGCGGACACGTCCGCGTCAATCGTGTGGCTCGCACCTCGGTTCCGAACGTCTACGCCGTCGGCGACTGCACGAACTTCTTCCCGCTCGCATCCGTGGCGTCCATGCAGGGGCGTACGGCCGTGTTCCACGCGCTCGGTGACATCGTGATCCCGCTCGAGCTGATCAAGATCACCTCGAACATCTTCACCGCCCCCGAGATCGCCACGGTCGGCTACTCCGAGAAGGACGTCGAAGACGGCGTCGCCGACGGGCTCGTCTACAAGCTGCCGCTCGCCGCCAACCCGCGCGCGAAGATGATGGGCATCAAGGACGGATTCGTGAAGCTGATCGCACGCAAGGGCTCTGGCACCGTGATCGGCGGCGTGATCGTCGGACCGAAGGCATCCGAGCTGATCTACCCGATCGCCGTCGCGGTCGAGCGACGCCTGACCGTCGATCAGGTGTCCCGCGTGTTCGCGGCGTACCCGTCGCTGTCGAGCAGCATCACGGACGCGAGCCGCGCGATGCACCTCGTCAACGCGAAGATCTCCTGATCCACACAGCAGATGAGAAGAGGCGCCCCGCGTGAGCGGGGCGCCTCTTCTCATCTGAGGACAGCTGCGGTCAGCTGATCGTGAGCAGCTGGTGTCCGGCCGAAACGGTGGCACCTGCACTCGCGTTGATGTTGCCGATCACGCCGTCCTTGTGCGCCTGCAGGGGCTGCTCCATCTTCATCGCCTCGAGGACGACGACGAGGTCGCCCTTGACGACCTGCTGCCCGTCTTCGACCGCGACCTTGACGACGGTGGCCTGCATGGGCGACTTCACGGCGTCGCCGGACGCTCCGGCGCTGACGGAGGTCGCGTGGCTCCGACGCGACGGCGGCACGGCCGCGGGGCGTCCGGCGGTTCCCGGGGCGACCGCGACGCGGTCAGGCAGGCTGACCTCGAGGCGCTTGCCGGCGACCTCGACGACCACGGTGTGGCGGTTCTCCGCGGCGGCGGGCGACTCGAGCTCGCCGTCCCACGCGGGGATGTCATTGACGAACTCGGTCTCGATCCAGCGCGTGAAGACGCCGAACTCGCCGTTCTCTGCGGTGAAGGCCGGGTCGTTCACGACCTTGCGGTGGAAGGGGATCACGGTCGGGAGTCCGGCGACCTCGAACTCGTCGAGGGCACGGCGCGAGCGCTCGAGAGCTTCGGCGCGATCCTTGCCCGTGACGATGATCTTCGCGAGAAGGGAGTCGAACGCACCCGAGACCGAATCGCCGGCGGTGACGCCGGAGTCGAGGCGGATGCCGGGGCCGCCGAAGGTCTTGAAGACGTGGACGGGACCGGGCTGGGGGAGGAACCCGCGACCGGGGTCTTCACCGTTGATGCGGAACTCGATCGAGTGACCGGTCGGCTTCGGGTCGTCGTAGTCGATCGTGCCGCCGGCGGCGATTCGGAACTGCTCGCGCACCAGGTCGATGCCCGTGACCTCTTCGGAGACGGGGTGCTCGACCTGCAGACGGGTGTTCACCTCGAGGAACGACACCGTGCCGTCGGCACCGATCAGGAACTCGCAGGTCCCGGCGCCGACGTAGCCGACCTCCTTGAGGATCGCCTTCGACGCCGAATAGAGCAGGTCGTTCTGCTCGTCGGTGAGGAACGGCGCGGGCGCCTCCTCGACGAGCTTCTGGTGACGGCGCTGCAGCGAGCAGTCGCGGGTCGAGATGACCACGACGTTGCCCTCGGCATCCGCCAGGCACTGCGTCTCGACGTGACGCGGCTTGTCGAGGTACTTCTCGACGAAGCACTCGCCGCGGCCGAAAGCGGCGACGGCCTCGCGCGTCGCGGATTCGAACAGCTCGGCGACCTCGTCGAGCTCGCGGGCGACCTTGAGGCCGCGTCCGCCGCCGCCGTAGGCGGCCTTGATCGCGATCGGCAGGCCGAACTCCTTCGCGAAGGCGACGACCTCGTCTGCACCTTCGACGGGGCCGGGGGTGCCGGGGGCGAGCGGAGCGCCCACCTTCTCGGCGACGTGACGTGCGGTGACCTTGTCGCCGAGGGCCTCGATGGCCTCGGGAGAGGGGCCGATCCAGGTCATGCCTGCGCCGACGACGGCGCGGGCGAACTCGGCGTTCTCCGCGAGGAAGCCGTAGCCCGGGTGCACGGCGTCGGCGCCGGCGCGGCGGGCGATCGAGAGGATCTTCTCGATCTGCAGATAGGTCTCGGCGCTCGTGGCTCCGCCGAGGGCGAAGGCCTCGTCGGCGAGGCGAGTGTGCAGAGCGTCGCGATCCTGGTCGGCGTACACGGCGACCGAGGCGATCCCCGAGTCACGAGCGGCACGGATGATGCGTACGGCGATCTCGCCGCGGTTGGCGATGAGCACCTTGGCGATATCAGGCATGGTTGCCAGCCTAGCGAGAAGCAGGTCGATCCATTTGACGACTCTCCACAAGAAAGAGGGAGAAACGTCGACGAGACCCTACGACCAGAGGTCGGTCCACGCGACGCCGAGGTCGG
>NZ_DALZXX010000029.1:0-10605 GCF_031988965.1 Microbacterium sp. | reverse complement strand
GCCCAGCCGGCGCACCGTCGACAGGGACATCCCCACGACCGTCGACGGATCACCTTCGACGCGGGTGATGAACGCGCCGCCCAGGCTGTCGACGGTGAAGGCGCCCGCCACGTGCAGGGGTTCGCCGGACGCGACATAGGCCGCGATCTCGGCATCCGTGATGTCGTCGGCGAAGGTGACGGATGCGTCGGCGGTCGCCGTCGCCTCCACGGGGGCGGTACCGGGGGACACCCGGAAGACGGAGTGGCCGGAATGGAGGATGCCGGTGGTGCCGCGCATCTCGTGCCAACGGCGGGTCGCCTCCTCGGGCGTGTACGGCTTGCCGTAGACCCGGCCGCCGATCTCGAACATCGAGTCGCCGCCGATCACGATGCCGTCGAACTCTCCGATCGTCGCGAGCTCGTGGGCGACCGCCGCCGCCTTCGCCCTGGCGAGCAACAGCACCAGTTCGGCCGGCGGAAGGTCGGAGCCCCGCTCGGCTGCGGCGGCTGCGGCCACAGCATCCTCGTCGACGTCAGGCGACTGCGTGAGCGGCTCGATCCCGGCCTGTCGCAGAAGCAGCAATCGGGCGGGAGAGGTGGAGGCGAGGCAGACGCGCATGTTCACCACCGTATCCTCGAAGGATGACTTCTTCCCCAGCCCTGCTCGATCTGGACATCACCGGCATCGCGCACGGCGGTACCTTCATCGCCCGCCATGAGGGACGGGTCGTCTTCGTCTCGGACGCGATCCCCGGGGAGCGCGTGCGCGCTCGCCTGAGCGAGGACTCGACGGGGGAGTCGAAGAGCTTCTGGCGAGCCGAGACCGTCGAGGTCCTCGAGGCCTCTCCCCATCGACGCCCGCATATCTGGTCCGAAGCGGATGTCTCGCGCGCGCCGGAGAACCGTCCGGGCGGTGCAGACCTCGGCCACATCGATCTCGAGCACCAGCGCGTGCTGAAGCGTGAGGTGCTGACGGAGGCACTCGACCGCTTCGCCGGCTCCGGGCTCGAGGCTCCCGAGATCGAGGCGGTGGAATCCGGAGACGGCACCGGATGGCGCACGAGGGTCACGCTCCACGTCGACGGCGAGGGAAACGTGGGGCCCTACGCCGCCCGCAGTCACCGGGTGATCCCGGTCGGCTCGCATCCGCTCGCCCGCCCCGCGATCGAGAAGGCGGCGCTCGCACTCGCGTCCGGCGAGCCCGGCAGTGTGGATCTCGTCGAACCGGGCGACGGTTCCGTGCGCGTGATCCGTCGTGACCGTCTCGACGAGCGTCCCGCGCGTGGTCAGGGTCGCCGTCCGGCGCCAGAGGTCGTCTACGAGCAGGTCGGGGATCGTCGCTTCCAGGTGGATGCCGGCGGATTCTGGCAGGTGCACTCGCGGGCTGCTTCCGTTCTCGACGGGGCGGTCTACGGCATTCTCGACGGACATGTCGACCCGGCCAAGAGGCATCTCGACCTCTACGGCGGTGTGGGTCTCTTCGCCGCCTCCCTCGCCGATCTCGGCGGGACCGACATCGTCACCGTCGAATCGAGTCGGCGGGCGACCGAGCATGCCCGCCGCAACCTCGCACCGCTCGAGGTCACTGCGGTCACCGCGCGCGTCGATCGCTACCTCGCGGGCGCATCAGCGGGTGCATCCGTCGGTGCCGTCGTGCTCGACCCGCCCCGGGCCGGTGCCGGCCGCGCGGTGGTCGACGCGCTGCACGCACTCGCTCCCGAGGCGATCGCCTACGTGGCCTGCGATCCTGTCGCGCTCGCTCGTGACCTCGGCACGTTCCGCGCACACGGATGGAACGTGAAGACCCTGCGCGGCTTCGACCTCTTCCCGCACTCCCACCACTTCGAGGTCGTCGCGTTGCTCACACGCTGACGCGCCGTGGGCGAGCGTCGCCCGGGGCATCACTAGGCTGGAGTGATGAGCAGGGTCGCACTGATCGACGATCACGAATCCGTTCGCCTCGGTCTCGAGGCGGCATGCGCTCGCGACGGTGAACAGTCCGTCGTGTTCTCAGGCAGCACGGTCGTCTCCTACCTCGATTGGCGCGCCGCGACGTCTGCGGCGTCGGCCGACGTCGTCGTCCTCGACCTGACCCTCGGCGACGGCACCACGGTGACCGAGAACGTGTCGTCGCTCGTGGCCGACGGCGCGAGCGTGGTCATCCACAGCGTCGCCGATCGCCCTGCGGCGGTGCGGGAGGCGCTCGCCGCCGGGGCGGCGGGAGTCGTGAGCAAGTCCTCGGCCCTCGACGACGTGCTCGACGCGATCCGCACGGTCGCGCAGGGTGAGGCCCTCAACAACGTCGAGTGGGCGAGCGCCGTCGACGGCGACCGTGACTTCGCGGATGCGCAGCTCTCGACCCGAGAGCGCGAGGTGCTGCGCCTCTATGCGACGGGACTCCCGCTGAAAGCCGTGGCAGAGCGACTGGGAGTCGCCTACTCCACCGCCAAGGAGAACATCACCCGCATCCGCGTCAAGTACGTCGACGTGGGGCGACCCGCACCGACCAAGGTCGATCTGCTGCGCCGGGCGATGGAGGACGGCATCGTCGCCGCAGACGGGGCGCCGAGTGCCGGCTGACGCGCTCAGCATCCGCGAGGCCTGGAGCAAGATCCCTTCTCCGGGCAGCGTGGAGACCGAGTTCGAGCGCTTCACCGGCAAGCGGATGGAACGCATCCTCGCGACCGTCGTCGCGGTCGGGTCGGGCGTCCTGGGCGTCCAGGCTTTCATCGCGGCAGCCACGGCGATGTCATGGGACGAATCGCCCCGCATCGCGATGCTGCTCGCGGTCTACGTGCCGCTCGCAGCCATGCTCGTGGCATGCGTCATCGGTCGTGGCGTCCGCACCACCTCCGGGATCTTCGCCGTGGCCTACGTCCTGGCGCTCGGCGCCTGGCCGACCATCATGGGCATGGGCGACAGGGCGGCGTCCGAGCAGCCGTGGATCTTCTTCCTCGTCAACGTCGGCGTCGTCGCGGCCATGCTCGCCTTCCCTCTCTGGTTGCAGTTCGCCTGGGCCGTCGGCCTGCCGTTCGTCTACGGCTACGTTCGGCTCGTCGAGGGTGACTTCTCTCCGGAGTTCTGGGTCACCACAGCGTTCGACGTCTCGTTCACGCTGATCCTCGGCATCGTCATCATCTCCCTGGGCTGGATGTTCCGCTCCGTCGCGGCCGGCGTCGACGAAGCGCGTGCGCAGGCGGTCGCCTCGTACGCCGCTGCCGCTGCCGCGGCCGCGACGGAGGAGGAGCGCGTCGCCATGTCGGCTCTGATGCACGACAGCGTCCTGGCCGCGCTCATCGCCGCGGAGAGGGCGGAGGGCGAGCGGGCGCGCGATCTGGCCGTCGGGATGGCGCGTGAGGCTCTCACACGCCTCGCGAACACCGAGGCGGCCGTCGCGCAGGAGGGCAGCGACGAACCCGTCGCCGCGGCGCAGATCGTCGTCGAACTGCGCCGCGCGCTGTCCGAGCTCGGCGCCGACGCGATCGTCGAGGAGCGGGGCGGACCCGGACTCATTCCCGGCCGAGTGGCGCGGGCACTCGTCCTCGCCGCGCGCCAGGCCCTCGGCAATGCAGTCACGCATGCGCACGGTCGCGGGCTGCACATCGTCGCGGAGGGACGCGGTGATGAGGGCATCACCGTGACGATCTCCGACTCGGGACCGGGGTTCGACCTCGCTGCGATCGGACCCGACCGGCTCGGCATCCGCGCGTCGATCCTCGCCCGCATGGCGGGTGTCGCCGGCACGGCCGAGATCGACTCGAGCGCGACGGGGACCGTGGTGTCGCTGGGGTGGGTGCGCCCGTGAACAGGACTGTGCGCAGTGTCGCCACATCACTCGCCGTCGGCTTCGCGATGTACTTCGCGGCTCGTGGCATCTGGTGGATCGACCAGCCGACGGGTCCGCTGCTCATGGTGGCGGCGATCGGTCTCTACCTCGTGGTCGTGAACATCGCGATCCTGTGGGATTCCGCGATCGTCGTGCGGATGCCGATGTGGGCGGCGGTCGTGGCACTCGCCGCCGCGGCGGTCATCCCGGCGCTCGTGACATTCTCGCTCGACCCGCTGACGCTGCGCGCGCCGTTCGCGACCTGGTACATCGGCGCCATCGGGGTGCTCGGCGTGGTCTGCATCGTCCGGAGGCGGTTCGTGATCGGATGGGCGATCGTCGTCATCCTGATCGCCGAATCATCGGTCTTCCTCGGGGTCACCGATGCGCTGGCCCTCGGGCTCGTCGGGTCTGCCATGTGGGCAGCCGTCGCGCACCTCCTCGTGATGTTCTGGGATCGCGCCGTGCGCGATACAGAACGGCTGGCGGGAATCCAGCAGGCGGTCTCCGCATGGCACGCCACGCAGCAGGTGCGTCAGCGGGAACGCCGGATCCGTACTCAGTTCGCGCTCGCGGTGGCGGGCCCGGTGCTCAGCCGCGCGGTCGCGACGCACGGCGCACTCGATGCCGAGGAGCGGCTGGAGGCCCGACTGGCCGAAGGGCGACTGCGCGATGAGCTCCGCGGCGCGGATCTGCTGAACGACGCTGTGCGCGACGCGATCGCGGATGCTCGACGGCGGGGTGCGGTCGTGACGGTGTTCGACGAGGGAGGGCTCTCCGACGTCGAGGATGCTCGTCGGGAGGAGATCCGTGACGAGCTCGCCGCGGTTCTGCGCAGCGCCGAGGCGGAGCGATGGATCATCCGGGCCGCGAGTGATCCTCTGACCGCCGTCACCGTCGTGGGTCGGGCGCGATCCGGCGGCACGAGCGACGACGATGCAGTGGATGTCTGGCACGAGATCCCACGCCGCACCGCCTGAGGCGGCTTCTGCATCTCCCAGCGGAGATGCCCTCTGCCCTCGGCTCCGATCGGGGGAGGAGACCGGAGTCGAGGTCAGTCAGAATGGGCGAGGGGCGGCGATATCGCCAGCCCCTCGCCATGCGGAACAGTTACCCGAAAACCGTCCGCCTGTGGCCGATCTGCGTCTGTCTACCCTGGGACCGAGAGACCAGCCGAACGCGAAGCGTCTCCATCAGTCTCGGACATGGTCAACACGTTTGTCTGTAGGTATTTTGGGGGACAAGATCGCCCCCGCGATGCGAGATGATGGGGCATGGGCATGCGCCGCGGAACCAACCTTCCCCGAATGGGTGACTTCAACCAGTCGGTCATCCTCGAGGCCATCCGACGGTCGGTCGAGGGACTCAGCCGGATCGAACTGGTCGAGGCGACGGGCCTGTCGGCGCAGACCGTGACGAACATCACGCGGCGGCTCCTGGACGACGGGCTGATCGCCGAGGCCGGTCGCACCATCAACGGCCCGGGCAAGCCACGCATCACCCTTCGGCTGGTCGCGGGGAGTCGCTTCTCGGTCGGCGTGCATCTCGACCCCGCCGTCATCACCGTCGTGCTGCTCGACATCGCCGGCGCAGTCGTGCGTCGACGCGTCGTGCGGGCGGGAGACAGGGATCCTCGAGCGGTGGTCGACATCATGGCCGGAACGATCGACGACCTCATCTCGGACGCAGAGATCGATCGCTCACGAGTCGCCGGAATCGGTGTCGCAGCGCCGGGGCCGCTGGACGCGGCTGTGGGGACGGTCATCGATCCGCCGAAGCTCCACGGGTGGCACCGCGTGCCGCTTCGTGCGGTCCTGGCCGAAGCGACGGGCCTTCCGGTGGTCGTGGAGAAGGACACCACTGCTGCCGCGGTGGGAGAGGTGTGGACGGGGAACGGCGCAGCCGATGGATCCTTCCTGTTCGTGTACCTCGGCACCGGTGTCGGCGCGTCACTCGTTCGGGAGGGAGACGCGATCCGCGGGAGCTCGCACAACTTCGGCGAGGTCGGGCACATCGTGGTGGATCCGGACGGTCCGTCGTGCGCCTGCGGGTCTCGTGGGTGCGTCGAGGTCGTGTGCACGCCTCAGTCCATCGTCGAGCAGGCCGAGGCGGCGGGGGTCTTCGACGACGACCGCCAGATCGATGGTGTGCATGCCGTCGAGGAGCGCTTCACGATGCTGTGCGAGCGTGCTGCGGCGGGTGACGCCCGGGCCGTGGCTGTGATCGAACGCGCTGCCGGTTCGCTCGCCGTGCTGATCGCCGTGCTCACGAACATGCTCGACGTCGATCGAGTCGTGCTGGGGGGACCGTTCTGGGACCGTGTGTCCGCGATCTACCTTCGCGAGCTGCCAGGGGAACTGCATCGGCGCAGCGCGACTCGTGATGTGCGGGAGATCCCGGTGTCCGGCACGATCGTCGGTGATGACGTGGGGGCGGTCGGCGCTGCGTGCGTGGTGCTGGATCAGATCCTCACGCCGCGCGCATCCGATCTGTACCTGCGGGACGCGACGGCACTCAGACCGTAGTTCCGGTATATCGCGGTAGAGATCCGAATAGTAATTCCAATCGATGTACTATTGAGTCGGATGCGCCGTTTTGGGGTGATGCGAGTCTGTCTCTCTCGCATCCATGGCGAAGAATGCCTGCGGGACCTGAGAGCTGGGGGGCTCTCAGGTCCCGCAGGCATTTCTGCACGCGCTTCGGTTGTCTTCAGCCGGAGAATCGGCCCCATGGGATGTCTCGGCGCAGCGGAGTCCGCAGAGATCGCTGCGTGCGCGTCCAGGCAGACGCCACAGGCTCGTCGGCAACGGCCTCCGCGCTCTCCTGTGCGTAGGCGTCGCTGACGACGGCGATCAGGGCAGCGAGTTCCTCATCCGTCGCGCTGCCACGGGTGATCTCGATCGTCGTCGGCTTCCGGTCGGACGGACCGGCGTCGGGCTGCCCGGTCACAGCGGGATGTTCCCGTGCTTCTTGGGCGGAAGCTCTGCGCGCTTGCCGCGCAGAGCGCGCAGAGCCTTGGCGATCGATACACGGGTGTTCGCCGGCTCGATGATGCCGTCGATCTCGCCGCGCTCGGCAGCGAGGAACGGAGACGTGACGCTGTACGTGTACTCGTTGGCGAGGCGTGTCCGCACCGCCGCGACGTCCTCGCCCGCTTCCTCGGCCTTCTTGATCTCGTTCCGGTACAGGATGTTGACCGCGCCCTGGCCGCCCATCACCGCGATCTCGGCCGTCGGCCAGGCGAGGTTGACGTCGGCGCCGAGCTGCTTGGAGCCCATGACGATGTACGCGCCGCCGTAGGCCTTGCGCAGGATCACGGTCACCATCGGAACGGTGGCTTCCGCGTACGCGTAGATCAGCTTCGCCCCGCGACGGATCACGCCCGTCCATTCCTGATCGGTGCCGGGGAGATATCCGGGGACATCGACGAGAGTCACGATCGGGATCGAGAAGGCGTCGCAGAAGCGCACGAACCGGCTGGCCTTCTCGCCGGCCTCGATGTTGAGCGTGCCTGCCATCTGCGACGGCTGGTTCGCGATGATGCCGACCGAGCGACCCTCGACGCGTCCGAATCCGATCACGATGTTCGGAGCGAACAGTGGCTGGACCTCGATGAAGTCGCCGGCGTCGACGACGTGCTCGATCACCGTGTGGATGTCGTACGGCTGGTTTGGGGAGTCGGGGATGATCGTGTTGAGCGATCGGTCGGCGTCGGTGGTCTCCCACTCGAAGCCGCTCTCATAGCCCGGGATCTCTGCCATGTTGTTGTCGGGCAGGAAGCTGAGGAGAGTGCGCGCGTAGTCGAGTGCGTCGTCCTCGTCCTGAGCGAGGTAGTGCGCGACACCCGATCGGGTGTTGTGCGTGAGCGCGCCACCGAGCTCTTCCATGCCGACGTCCTCGCCGGTGACCGTCTTGATGACGTCGGGGCCAGTGACGAACATCTGGCTGGTCTTGTCGACCATGATGACGAAGTCGGTGAGCGCGGGGCCGTACACGGCACCGCCGGCGGCCGGGCCCATGATGATCGAGATCTGCGGGATCACGCCCGAGGAACGGGTGTTCAGACGGAAGATCTCGCCGTACTTGCTGAGTGCCAGCACGCCCTCCTGGATGCGGGCTCCACCCGAGTCGAGGATGCCGATGATCGGCATCCCGTTGGTGAGGGCGAACTCCATGATCTTGATGATCTTGTCGCCCGACACCTCACCGAGCGAGCCGCCGAAGGTCGTGAAGTCCTGAGAGTAGACCGCGACGGTGCGCCCGTTGATGGTGCCGACCCCCGTGACCACGGAGTCGCCGTAGGGGCGATTGCGGTCCATGCCGAAGGCGGTGGTGCGGTGGCGCACGTACTCGTCGAACTCGACGAAGCTGCCGGGATCGACGAGCAGCTCGATGCGCTCGCGGGCGGTCATCTTGCCCTTGGCGTGCTGCTTGTCCTTCGCGATCTTCTCGGCGTCGACAACGGCTTCGTTGTATCGAGCGCGGAGGTCTGCGATTCTGCCGGCGGTGGTCGAGAGTTCGGGCTGTTCCGTCACGGATTCCACCCTATCGTCGGCTCGGCCCCCGCCGTTGGATGCTCGCCACAACGGGGCGCGGAATCCTTTGGTGGGTGTCGAGTGCTCGGCTCACCTCGTCGGTGTGGACTCGCCGGTCTCCGCATCCGGTGACGGAGAGCCGGCGTCGGGCGCGAAGGCGTGGCCACCCGGTTCGAGCTCGGGGGCGTCCTTCTTGCGCCCGCGACCGACGGACGCGATCCTCCGTCCCGCCCAGCCGACGCCGCGCGCGGCCGTCCCCGCTGCACCGGCGACCGCGCCGCCCACGTACTGCGCGCCGTGCAGCATCCGCAACTCGAGCTTCTCGGAGCCGTCCACCGGCTCCAACTCGAGGGGCAGATCGATGGGAGCAGTCCCGAAGGCGTGGTGTGAGGTGGTGAGCACGCGTCTGCCGAGGATGTGGTTGCCGGCGCCACCGACGGCTGCTCCCACCCCGAACGGCAGTGCCTTGCCGATGAACGACGCGCCGCCCTTCGCGGCGAACTGCTTCACGAACATGCTCTTGAGCTGGTCGACGAGGGGGCCCACCGCAGCTCGGGGGAGCGACTTCGTCACCATCTCGCCCCAGTACGACGATCGCGATCCACCGCGGCCGGTCGCCTGACCGGCCAGCTGTCCGACCAGGGCGACGCCCTCCTTGCCGAGCATCAGCGTCATCACCAGCGCCCGGGCCCGATCGGGGTTGGCCACCGCGATGCCGTGCACTTCAGCCACCGACTGGGCGAACAGCGCTGTCGACTCGACGAAGCCGACGGTCTCGACGCCGGACAGCGCGAGGGTGATGCCGGTGCCGATACCCGGCACGACGGCTGTGGCGCCGACCGCGGCTCCGCCCGTCGTCACCGCGGCGAGGTAGCGCCGTTCGAGGATCTTGATGATCTCCGCGGGAGAGGCCTGGGGGTGTCGCAGACGGATGCTGCGGATGTGTGCGAGTACGAGCGGGCGTTGGATCGCCAGTACACGATCGAGGCCTCGCACCATGAGCGGATGCTCCGTGGAGCCCACCGGCGGCACGCCCCTGTCCCACGGGGAGTCGTCGGGAAGGGAATGGATCTTATGCACCTTGGGGGCCATGGATCGATCCTAGGAACACAGGCCGCGAAAACGCCGAAAGCCCGGCACCCTTGACGGGGCCGGGCTTTCGTGAGTGCGATCAGACGAACAGGTTCGCGCGCTCGAGGTCCTCGGCGAAGTCGACCTCGACCGCGTAGAGGTCGGAGACGTCCATCGGCTCGAGAAGGAGACCGTCTTCGGCGATGGCGAGCTCGAGGCCGCGCTCGAAGTAGTCCTGATCCTCGACGCGCTGCAGCTGGCGCATGAACGCCTTCTTGTTCGCGGAGGAGATGTAGTTGATTCCGACAGCCTCGCCGAGACCGCCCTTGACGGTCTTCGACAGCTCCTTGATGAAGCCCTCGGCTGTGACGGTGTACTTGACCTCTTCGTCGCTGACCTTGGAGGTGTTGACCGTGACGAACGACTGGTCGCGCTCGATGTACGCTGCGGCACGGCCGAGGATCATCGGGTCGAAGACGACGTCGCCGTTCATCCAGAGCACGCCGCCCTTGCCCGTCGCGCCCAATGCGCGGAGGAGGCTCTTGGAGGTGTTGGTCTCGTCGTAGCGCTCGTTGTGCACGTAGTTGACAGAGGGGAAGGCCTCGATGATGGTCTCGGCGCGGTAGCCGACGACGGCGGTGATGCGCGCGTCCGATCCGAAGGCCGCTCGGATGTTGTCGTGCTGCTGGCGCATGATGGTGCGTCCGTCGCTCAGTTCGGTCAGCGGCTTCGGCAGCGCACGGCCCAGGCGCGAGCCCATACCTGCGGCGAGGATGACGGTCTGAAGAGTCACGAGTGCTCCTAAAGGAAGTTGTGTTCACGATCGGTTCACCGATCAGACACTTCGTCGTGCCGAGAGTCATGCTAGCGACAGAGCCTGGGAACATCCGGGCGCAGACGGCCCCGTTGCCGTTTCGTGACCCAGTACACACCCAACGCTCAGATTCGTCTAGCCGTTCTAACTGATATGCCGAGATCCCTTTCGACCTACGGCCAATTGTTTCGGAGAGCCGAAGAAAGTCGGCCCCCGTTGATACCGTAGGACGGTGACTGCCTCCCCCGAAGACCGCCCCGACGAGGTGGCCGACTCCGCGTCGACGCCCACCAAGAAGACGACGGCCCGGAAGGCGCCGGTGAAGAAGAAGACGACTCCTCGCACATCCCCGCGTGCGGCCGCTGAGGATGCCGCCGC
>NZ_DALZXX010000028.1:0-24098 GCF_031988965.1 Microbacterium sp. | reverse complement strand
CGTCGAAGCCGCTCGTGCTGCCGGCGTCCGCTGCGCAGGCGGCCGCCGTCATCTGGGCTGCGAACCCGGGCATGCAGGGTGGTCGCGCGCTCGCCGAGATCATCTCGGGTGCGGTCGAGCCCTCAGGCCGCCTGCCGATCTCGTTCGCCCGCCACGTGGGTCAGCAGCCGACGTACTACAACCAGATCCGCGGACAGCACGGCGACCGCTACGCCGACCTCACGCAGGCCCCGGCCTGGGCGTTCGGCGAGGGACTGTCGTACTCGACGGTCTCGTACTCGGACCTGTCGCTGGCCACCGCGGAGCTGGGGCGCGACGACACGATCGTCGCCGAGGTGACGGTCACGAACACGGGCTCCCGCCCGGCGCGCGAGACGGTCCAGGCATACGTGCGCGATCTCGTGACGAGTGTGAGCTGGGCCGACAAGGAGCTGAAGGCCTACCGTCAGGTCGACGTCGCCCCGGGGGAGTCGGCGCGCGTGCAGATCGAGCTTCCGGTCGCCGACTGCTCGATCGTGGATGCCGCGGGCGTGCGCCTCGTCGAGGCCGGGGCGTTCGAGCTGCTCGTCGGCCCGAGCTCCCGCGACCAGGTGCTGCTGGCGACGCCGTTCACCGTCGCCTGACCGATCGCCCGCGAAACACCGTGACGAGGGCGCTCAGGCGTCCTCGTCGCGCAGGCGCTGCGGACCGGCGCCCTGGGTGCCGAGCGCATCGTCGGGGTTGAGCAGCCCGCACGCCTTCATCGACAGGCAGCCGCAGCCGATGCATCCGGTCAGCTCGCGTTCCAGGCGCTCGATGCCCTCGCGGCGCTTCTCGAGCTCACGCTTCCAGCGCCTCGACGCGCGCTGCCAATCGGCGTGACTCGGGGTCTCTGTGAGGGGCACGTCGGCGAACGCCGCCTGCACGTCGGACAGCGGGATGCCGAGGCGCTTCGCCACGGTGATGAGCGAGACGCGGCGCAGCATGTGCCGCGCATACCGCCGCTGATTGCCCGCCGTGCGCGTCGAGGTGATGAGCCCCAGCCCCTCGTAGAAGTGCAGCGCCGAGGGGGCGACGCCGGTGCGCCTGCTCATCTCGCCGATCGTCAGCGGTTCGTCGGGCGCGTGCACGACTCTCTCCGCATCGATGTCGCCGGTCATCCCGACCTCCGCTCGATTTGACCTCAAGTGTACTTGAGGTCTTACGGTTGCAGATATGACCGCCACACGGAGCGCCCGATGACCTACGTGATCGCACTGCCCTGCGTCGATGTCAAGGATCGTGCGTGCATCGATGAATGTCCGGTCGACTGCATCTATGAAGGCGAGCGCTCGCTGTACATCCACCCGGACGAATGCGTCGACTGCGGCGCGTGCGAACCGGTCTGCCCCGTCGAGGCGATCTACTACGAAGACGACCTGCCCGACGAGTGGCAGGACTACTACAAGGCCAACGTCGAGTTCTTCGATGAGCTCGGCTCGCCCGGCGGCGCGGCGAAGCTCGGCATCATCGAACGCGACCACCCGATCATCGCCGCCCTTCCCCCACAGGAGTCACCTGAATGAGCACTGAGAAGCATCCCGCGGCCCCCGTCCCCTCCGCCGTAGGCGAAGGGCTCAAAGCGGCTTTCCGCGCGCATCCGGCCGGAGTCGCGATCATCACGGCGATGACTCCCGACGGCCCCGTGGGTCTCACGGCATCCAGCGTGGCCTCGGTCGCCGTCGACCCCGCGGCGATCGTGTTCTCGGTCACCAGAGCGACCGGAAGCGCGGGCTCGATCCTCAACGCCGAGTCGTTCGTCGTGCACCTGATCGACGACGAGCACTCGGCCCTCGCGCTGAGCTTCGCGGTGAGCGGCGCCGAGCGCTTCACCCCCGACCAGGGCTGGAGCACGCTGCCGACCGGTGAGCCGTATCTCGCCGAGGCGCGCGCCGCGATGCGCGGTCACACGATGTCGACGGTCGCGGTCGGCTCATCGACCGTCGTGGTCGCCGAGATCGACGAGGTGCTGCTGGGGCGGCCGGGCCGACCGCTCGTCTATCTCGACCGCCGATTCCACTCACTCCCCACCGATCAGAACGACTGAAAGGAACAGCATGTCCGCTGCGTACACCCTCCCCGAGCTGCCGTACGACTATTCGGCGCTCGCCCCGCACATCTCCGGCAAGATCATGGAGCTGCACCACTCGAAGCACCACCAGGCCTACGTCACCGGCGCGAACACCGCTCTCGAGCAGCTGGCCGCAGCCCGCGACTCGGGTGACTTCGCCGCGGTGAACAAGCTCGAGAAGGACCTCGCCTTCAACCTCGGTGGGCACATCAACCACTCGGTGTTCTGGGAGAACCTCTCGCCCGACGGCGGCGGAAACCCCGAGGGTGAGCTCGAGGCGGCGCTCACCGATGCGTTCGGTTCGATCGACGCCTTCCGCGCGCACTTCACCGCGACCGCGCTCGGCGTGCAGGGCTCGGGCTGGGCCGTGCTCGCGTGGGACAGCGTCGGCGCCCGCCCGGTCATCTTCCAGCTGTTCGACCAGCAGGGCAACGCGCCGCTCGGCGTGACGCCGCTGCTGCAGCTCGACGTCTGGGAGCACGCGTACTACCTCGACTACCTCAACGTGCGCGCCGACTACGTCAAGGCGTTCTGGGAGCTCGTCAACTGGGCAGACGTGCAGCGCCGCTTCGCGGCCGTGCAGGAGAAGACGCAGGGCCTCATCGTCGCCCGCTGAGTCACGGACACCCCGTCGGCGGCCCATTCGGCTGACCGATCCCCGGTGGGCTGGCGGATGCCACGGCATCCGTCAGCCCGGCGGGGGATCTTCAGCCATCCGTGCCGCGTGCGACGGCGACCGACGCGGGGCGCGCTGCGGCGCTCAGCCCAGCAGCTCGCCCGTCAGCTCCTCGACGCGACGACGGATCTCGTCACGGATCGGACGCACGGCGTCGATGCCCTGGCCGGCCGGGTCGTCGAGCGTCCAGTCCTCGTAGCGCTTGCCGGGGAAGAACGGGCACGCGTCGCCGCATCCCATCGTGATCACGACATCGGATGCCTGCACGGCCTCGGTGGTGAGCACTTTGGGCTGCTCGGCGGTGATATCGATGCCGAGCTCGCCCATCGCCGCGACCGCGATCGGGTTGATCTGCTCGGCCGGCATGGATCCGGCGGAGCGCACCTCGATGCGGTCGCCCGCGATGTCGCGCAGGAACCCGGCGGCCATCTGCGAACGGCCGGCGTTGTGCACGCAGACGAAGAGCACGGAGGGGATGTCGGTCGTCATGATGTCTCCAGGGTAAGCGAGGGGGCGGGTGCGAGGGGCGTCGCGAGGGAGTGGCCGATCTGCAGGACCGACGGTGCCGCGCAGCATCCGGCGCCGGTGGATGCTGGGTCGAAGTCGCCCGATCCGCCGCACACCCCGGTCTCGGGCAGGACGAGCTCGTTGCGAGCAGCCGCCTCATGGTCGCCCGCGAGGTGGGCCGCGACACTGCGCACCTGCTCGTAGCCGGTCAGGGCGAGGAACGTGGGGGCGCGCCCGTACGACTTCACGCCGACGATGAAGAACCCGAGTTCCGGCTGCATCAGCTCGCTCGCGCCGGTCGCCTTCACCGATCCGCAGGAGTGCACGTTCGGATCGATCTCCGCCGCGATGCCCGCCACGGCCTCGAGTGACACGTCGAGATCGATGCGGAGCTCGCGCAGCATCTCGGTGTCGGGGCGGAAGCCCGTCAGCGCGAACACCCGCGAGCTTCCGGTGATCGAGCGGCCGTCGTCGGCGATGACTGTCAGTCCGTCATCCCGTTGCGAGAACTCCGCCACGCGGAACCCCGTGACGACATCGACGGCTCCCGACTCGATCGCCCGACGTGCCCGGATGCCGAGGGCCGCCCGCTCCCGAAGGTCGTCCCCTGCTGCGCCGCCGACCACACCGGCCGGACTGCTGCGACGCAGAAGCCAGGTCACACGGGTGCCGGGATGCCGTCGAGCCAGGTCGGTGAGCTTCAGGACGGCGTGCGTCGCGGAGTGCCCCGCGCCGATGATCGCGACCTGCGTCCCTGCGAAGGATGAGACACCGTCAGGCACGCGATACGAGATCAGGGCGGATGCCGAGCGCTCGCCCAGTGCGGGGTACCCATCGGCACCCGCCGGATTCGGCCGCGCCCACGTGCCGCTCGCATCGATGACGGCCCTCGCGAGGATGCGCCCTTCCGTGCCGTGACGGTCGCGCGTGTGCACGGCGAACGGCTGCTCTCGTCGACCGCTGTCGACTACCCTGTCGCGTCCCTGCCGAGCGACGCCGGTCACCGTCGAGTCGACGCGCACGCGGTCGCCGAGCGCGGCGGCGAGGGGTGCGAGATAGTCCGACACCCACTCCGCTCCGGTCGGGTAGCCGGCGGTCGGGGTGACCCATCCCGTCGACTCGAGAAGACGACGGGATGCCGCGTCGATCAGCTCGGGCCACGCCGAGAAGAGTCGGATGTGCCCCCACTCCGACACGGCTGCGCCGGCGCTGCGGCCCTGCTCGAGCACCAGGACGTCGATGCCGCGCTCGGCGAGGTGCGCTGCCGCGGCCAGGCCCTGGGGGCCGGCGCCGATGATGACGACAGGAAGGTCGGGCATCATGTCTCCTCGAATCGATGAACGTCAATATGAAGCATCCAGTACGTATCGAAGAATGTCAATACGTGAGAGGATGTCGGCATGACGCTTCCGGTGACCATCGCAGACGTCGCGTGCTGCGCGCCGCGCACGGCATCCGCTCTGCCCGTCGCGGAGGCCGAGCGCATCGCCCGCGTGTTCAAGGCACTCGGTGACCCGACGCGGATCCGCCTGCTCTCGATGATCTCGTCAGGCGAAGGGGGAGAGGCGTGCATCTGCGATCTGACCGAGCCGGTCGGCCTCTCGCAGGGCACGGTGTCGCATCATATGAAGCTGCTCACCGACGCGGGTCTCGTCACGCGTGAACAGCGTGGCAAGTGGGCGTACTTCGCGCTCGATCGCGATGCCATGAATGCCGCGGCTGCAGCGCTTCGCCTGAGCTGACGCCGCACCTGGCAAGACGGTGCGAAGGCGCTCTTCCGATCGGAGCGTGCATCGACCGCCCGGTAGGCTCGAAGCGTGCCCCCGACCCTCATCGCCGCATCGGCGCGTGCTCCGCATGTGCTGCGTTCGGCGACGCCGATGATGATGTCGATGCGGGTCGTCATGCACCCGGGCACGAACGGCTGGACCAGCGTATGGGGCACTCTCTCGCACGGTGAGATCGCGGGCTGCCCGCCGCCACGCGACTAGACCGCGCCTCGATCGGGGTGCGGTCCTCTGCGCCGTTCACCCCCATCTCTCGCGTGAGGTCTTCTCGTGTCCCCTTCTGCTGCCCCTTCCCGTTTCTCCCTCGCCCCGCATGAGCTCTGGCGGGGAATCCGCTCCAACGTGCGCAGTGACGTGCTCGGCGGATCTCTGTTGCTCGCGGCGACCGTCGCTGCGTTGATCCTCGCCAACACCCCCGCCGTCTCCTGGTATGAGTCCGTGCGTGACTTCACGTTCGGCATCCCCGAGTTGCACCTCGATCTCAGCGTCGGGGCGTGGGCGGCTGACGGTCTGCTCGCGATCTTCTTCTTCGTCGTCGGTCTCGAGCTGAAGGAGGAGTTCGTGACCGGTCGCCTTCGCGACCCGCGCGCGGCCGCGGTGCCGATCGCCGCTGCGGTCGGGGGCGTCATCGTGCCGGCGCTGATCTTCGTCCTGATCAACCTCGGCAGCGGAGCCGACGTGCTGCGTGGCTGGGCGATTCCGACCGCGACCGACATCGCCTTCGCGGTCGCGGTGATCGCCGTGGTCGGCAAGTTCCTGCCCCCCGCCCTGCGCGTCTTCCTGCTGACTCTGGCGATCATCGACGACCTCATCGCCATCACGATCATCGCGACCTTCTACACCGACACGATCAGCTTCCCGTGGCTCGCCCTCTCCCTGCTCCCGCTCGCCGGATTCGCGTTCCTCGTGCAGCGGGGGGTGCGCGCGTGGTGGATCCTGCTGCCGCTCGCGATCGCCGTCTGGATCTGCATCCATGCCGCCGGAGTGCACGCGACCGTCGCCGGTGTGCTGCTCGGATTCGTGGTGCCGGTGGTGCCGTCCGAGCGCGCGCGAGTGCGCGCGGGTGAGGATGTGAACGGTGAGCCTCTCTACAACGGCATGGCACCGCACTTCGCTGATCGCTGGGGCGTCGTCGCGACACTGTTCGCCGTGCCGGTCTTCGCCTTCTTCGCTGCCGGTGTGACGATCGGCGGTCTCGAGGGGCTCGCCTCCGCGCTCACTGATCCGATCACCATCGGCATCATCGTCGGACTCGTCATCGGCAAGCCGATCGGCATCCTGGCGACGACCTACCTGCTCAGCCGGGTGCCGGCGCTGCGTCTGGACGAGTCTCTGCGCTGGCCGGACCTGACCGGCATGGCGTTCCTCGCCGGTATCGGTTTCACCGTCTCGCTGCTCGTGGGCGAACTCGCGTACGGATCGAGCTCGGTCGCCGACGAGCACGTCAAGATCGGAGTGCTTCTGGGGTCGCTCATCGCCGCGGTGATCGGCGGGACACTGCTCGCGCGCCGGAACTCCCATGCGCGCCGAGAGGGAATCCCGCTCTGACGGCCGGCGGCTCTACGGGACCAGCCGCGCCGTCGTCCCCCGCACGTTCAGCTCGTACGGCAGTGCGGCCGGGATGCCGGCGGCGTCGCCCTCGGCGAGCTTGGCGAGCACGGCATCCGCCGCGCGTTCGCCCTGACCCAGCGGGAACTGGTCGACGGTCGTCAGACGGAAGAACTCGCCGAGCTCGTGGCCGTCGATCCCGATGATCGAGAGGTCGCCGGGCACCGCGAAGCCGAGGTCGCGTGCGGCGAGGATCGCCCCGATCGCCATCTCGTCGGAGGCCGCGAACACCGCAGTGGGGCGGGGGCCGGGGCGTCCGAGCAGCTGCTTCGCGGCGCGGTATCCGCCCTCGACCGTGAAGTCGGCGGGCTCGAGGAAGGCGGGCTTCAGCGGGATGCCGGCCTCTGCCAGCGCCTTCTCGAAGCCGAGGCGACGGTTGGTCGGGATGTGGAAGTCGATGTCGAACTCGGGGTTCGCGCCGATGTGGGCGATGTCTCGGTGCCCGAGGCCGATCAGGTGCTCGGTCGCGAGCTGGGCGACGGTGACGTCGTCGACCGTCAGGGTGTCGAGCTTGGGGTTCGGACCGCCGATCGCGATCACCGGCAGCCCGAGGTCGAGAAGGTACTGCGTCTCGTCGTGGTCGAGCTCGATCGACACCGCGATCACGGCATCCACCCGCTGGCGGCGCAGGAAGGTGTCGAACACGTGCCGGCGCACGTCCTTGTCGGCGGTGATGTTGTAGAGCGTGATGTCGTACCCCTTGCGCATCAGTGCGGCCGAGACGCCAGAGAGCACGGTGCTGAAGAACCAGCGGTCGAGGAAGGGCACGACGACGCCGATGTTGCGGGTGCGGCCGGATGCCAGGCTCGACGCGCGGGATGACACGACGTACCCGAGAGCCGAAGCGGCCTCCTGCACCCGCAGGCGCGCGGATTCCGACACATGGCCGCGCCCGCTCAGGGCGCGCGAGACCGTGGCGGTCGAGACGCCGGCGAGCCGGGCGACCTCATCGATGCTCGCCATGGGAGTCCTCTCGGCGGGGTGCGGGTGCGGGGTACGGGGTGCGTACGGGGTGCGAGACCCCGCTTCTGCGGCGACGCCCACCGCCAGAGCGGGGGTCGCGTGCAGAGAGCGGGGTCTCGTCAGAATACGTCGCGCGTCAGGCCGTGGTGTACCAGACGGCGGTGTCGACCGGCAGTGCGGTGCCGTCGAACGGCTGGCTGGCGACGATCACCGTGGCGCCTGCGGGCAGCTCGAGCGGCTTCGTGCCGAGGTTCGCCAGCACGTGCACGGCTCCGCGGCGGAAGGCGACGGCGTTCTTCCCGGCGTCCTCCCACACGAGCGATCCGCTGCCGAAGCCGTGCTCGCGACGCACGGACAGGAGCTGCTTGTACAGAGACAGCGTCGAGGTCTCGTCCTTCTCCTCGACCTCGCGCGAGTACGCAGCCCAGTCGGCGGGCTGGGGCAGCCAGGACGCGCCGGTCTCGTTGAAGCCGAACGCCGGGGCATCCGCCTCCCACGGCAGCGGCACGCGGCATCCGTCGCGCCCGTAGCGCTCGCCGTTGGTGCGGAACCACGTCGGGTCCTGACGGAACGCGTCGGGGATCTCCATCGCCTCGGGCAGGCCCAGCTCCTCGCCCTGGTAGAGGTAGGCGGAGCCGGGCAGCGCGAGCATGACGGTCGTCGCGGCGCGGGCGCGCGCGAGGCCGATCGCGGTGTCGGGCTTGTGCGGGGTGTTCGGGCCGATGCCCTCGCCCTGCGGGTTGTCGTCGGTCAGTGCGAGGCGCGAGGTGTGGCGCACGACGTCGTGGTTCGACAGCACCCAGGTGCTCGGAGCGCCGACCGCGCCGAACGCGTCGAGCGACTCGCGGATCACGTCACCGAGGGCCTTCGCGTCCCACTCCGTCATCAGGTAGGGGAAGTTGAACGTCTGGTGCATCTCGTCGGGGCGCACCCACAGAGCGGTCTGCTTCAGCGTCGGCATCCACGCCTCACCGCACAGCGCGCGATCGCCGTCGTACTCGGCGAGCACCCTGTGCCAATCGCGGTAGATGTCGTGCACGCCGTCCTGGCCCCAGTACGGCACGTTCGCCTCGCCGCCGCCCATCGAATCGGCGTCGGCCGGCGGGGTGTAGTCGGGCAGGCCCTCGGCCTTGATCATGCCGTGAGCCACGTCGACGCGGAAGCCGTCGACGCCGCGGTCGAGCCAGAAGCGCAGGATCGAGCGGAACTCCTCGCGGACCTCTTCGTTGTTCCAGTCGAAGTCGGGCTGCGTGGGGTCGAAGATGTGCAGGTACCACTGGCCGGGGGTGCCGTCGGCCTCGGTGACGCGCTCCCACATGCCGCCGCCGAAGACCGACTCCCAGTTGTTCGGGGGCAGCTCGCCGTTCTTGCCCTTGCCGTCGCGGAAGATGTAGCGGGCGCGCTCGGGGCTGCCGGGCGCTGCCTTCAGCGCCTCCTGGAACCAGGCGTGCTGCGCCGACGAGTGGTTCGGGACCAGGTCGACGACCACGCGGATACCGCGCGTGTGCGCCTCGTTGAGCATGGTGTCGAAGTCGTCGAGCGTGCCGAAGAGCGGGTCGACGTCGCGGTAGTCGGCCACGTCGTAGCCGGCGTCGCGCTGCGGGCTCGTCATGAACGGGCTCAGCCAGATCGCGTCGACGCCGAGCTCTTTCAGCGAGTCGAGGCGGCTGGTGATGCCGGGCAGGTCTCCGATGCCGTCGCCCGAGGCGTCGGCGAACGAACGGGGGTAGATCTGGTAGATGACCGCGCTGCGCCACCACTCGGAACCGGGGGCTGCGATCTGCTCAAGCTGTGCCATGGCAACAGGCTAGTGCAAACGCTTGCAGGTACGCCACCGCTGAGATCGAATCGTTTCGGTCTCGCAGTATCTCGCGGCGATCCGCAGCGACTTGCAGGCCGGGAGTATGCTTCGGGCATCCGACGACTGGAGGCTGTCATGGTTCCCGAGATCAACTACTGGGCGGTCCTGCTGGCCACGGCCTCGAGCATGATCGTGGGCTCGGTCTGGTACGCGCCGAAGGTGTTCGGCACGCGCTGGTCGAAGCTCGCGAACGTCGACATGGACAGGCCCGGCTCGAGCGCGACGATGGCGATCATCACCACCGTGTTCGTGAGCTTCGCGACCGCATGGGTGCTCGCCGGAGCATCCGCCATCGCCTGGCACTTCTACGACGGCTCATTCTTCTGGGCGGCCGTGGTCACGGGCGTGCTGCTGTGGGCGGGCTTCACGGCCGCGCGCTTCATCACCCACGACGCATTCGAGGGGCGCCCGACAGCGCTGACGACCATGAACATCGCGCACGAGCTCGTCACGATCGTGGTCATGGCGGTGCTCATCGGGGTGTGGCCGCCGGCGCTCGGCTGATCCGTCACGGCACGCGACACGCCCGAGGTGGCGAAAGACTAGACCTTCGCCCCTTCCGCCTGGACTTCCTGGTATGCCAGCATTTTGCTTGTGACCTCTGGGTCGCCTGCGGTCCGTCTGTGCGGACCGTGGTCCTGACCGAGGGGGTCTTGATGTCGGGTCAGTCGCGCCGTTCGGCGCCCTGGATGATCGCCGCAGCGCTCGTCGCGGCGGCGCTTGTCGCGGGTGCGACGACCGCGGCCTCCGGTGATGCGACGTCGAACGACCCGACCGCGGCGGGTGCCCCCGACCCCACGCTGTCCGTCTCGCTCGCCTACGAGTTCCTCGACGCGCGCGTCGACGAGTTCTGCGACGACGACGGCCACTGCCTTCCGCGAAGCTACGAGGGCGGCTTCTTCACCGACCTGCCGACATGGGACTTCACGCCCTCGTTCGTCTACGACGATGCCCTCGTGGTCATCGCCTACACAGCTCGGGGCCTGCCCGCCGACCTCCGCCGTGCGCAGGCGGTCGGCGACACCCTGCTGTTCGTGCAGGAGGAGGACCCGATCGGTGACGGGCGCGTGCGCACCTCATACGAACCTCACGGCATCCGGCAGGGGAGGGTCGAGATCACCGGGCCCGGCACCTTCACCGGCAACCAGGCGTGGACAGGTATGGCGCTGGCACGGCTCTTCCACGCGACGGGCGAGCAGAAGTATCTCGACGGCGCTCTGCGGATCGCCGAATGGATCCAGGCGAACACCGCCGACATGGCGCGGGCACCGTTCGGCTACACCGGCGGCCAGCTCGAGGACGGCACCTCGCTGCTGTGGAAGTCGACCGAGCACAACAGCGACATCGCCGGGTTCTTCACCCAGCTCGCGCAGCTCACCGGCGACACCGTCTGGGCCGACCGCGCGTCGGTGGCGGCCGACTTCGTCGCCGCGATGCAGAGTGCCGACGGCCACGTCGACACCGGGACGCAGCTCGACGGAGCGACGATCAACACGCGCCCCGTCCCCCTCGACGCTCAGACGTGGAGCGCGCTCGCCACGGGCGACCCGCGGTACGGAGCGGCAGTGGACTGGACGCTCGCGAACCTGATCGCCACCGACGGGCAGTACCAGGGGCCGTCGATCAGCGACGTCGACGTCTCGAAGGTGTGGTTCGAGGGCAGCGGGCACCTGGCGCTGGCCCTGAAGCTGCGCGACGGGGCGGGTGACGCCGACCGCGCGGAGGCGCTGCTCGACAGCATCCGTCTCGGGCAGCGGGACGCCGCGAACGGCGACGGCAAGGGCATCGTCGCGACCTCGACCGACGGCCTCGACTCGGGCTTCGGCGATCTCTACTACGCGAGTCTGCACACCGGAGCCACGGCCTGGTACCTGCTCGCCGCCGCCGGCGACAACCCGTTCGCTCTTCCGGCCGACTGATCTCGCGAGGTTTTCACGCGCTCGCCTCGCATCCTGTCTGATGCCCGGTCGAAAGTGCACCCGCGCCTGACTGCGGGGGTCGATAGCACACGCGCTCGCCTGGCCGCCCGGGTCGAAAGCACCCGTTCGCCTGCTGCCGGGGTCGAAAGCGCACCTGCGCCTGCTGCCGGGGTCGAAAGCGCACCTGCGCCTGACTGCGGGGTCGATAAGACACCCAGTTCGGACGATTCCGGTGCAGAAGTGACCCGGACCCCGCGGGGGTGCAGAACTGACCCCGGCTGCGTGAGGATGCCGAACTCGCCCGACTGCGCGGGGGTGCGGAACTGACCCCGGCTGCGTGAGGATGCCGAACTCGCCCGACCGCGCGGGGGGTGCGGAACTGACCCCGGCTGCGTGAGGATGCCGAGCTAGCCCGACTGCGCGGGGGTGCGGAACTGACCCCGACTGCGCGGGGGCGCGGAGAAGAACCGGCTGCGCGTCCGGTGCGGACTCTCCGCCCGGGCGAAAGCTGCCTACGCGGCGACGCGGGCGATCGCGGAGATCGCGCTCGTGAAGAAGTCGACGCCGTCGATGCCCGACCGCATGGCGGCCGACGTGTCGGGTCCGAAGCCCGCCTCGGTGGCGTGCTCGGGGTGCGGCATGAGCCCCACGACGTTGCCGGCCTCGTTCGTGAGTCCGGCGATGTCGCGCAGCGAGCCGTTCGGGTTCACGCCCGCATAGCGGAACGCGACCAGGCCCTCGCCCTCGAGACGGTCGAGCGTCTCCTCGTCGGCGATGTAGCCGCCGTCGGCGTTCTTCAGCGGGATCGTGATCTCCTGGCCGGTGCGGAACCGGTTGGTCCACGCCGTGTCGGAGTTCTCGACGATCAGCTTCTGGTCGCGACGCACGAAGTGCTGGTGGTCGTTGCGGATCAGTCCGCCGGGCAGCAGGTGTGCCTCGACGAGCATCTGGAAGCCGTTGCAGATGCCGAGGATCGGCATGCCCTTGGCGGCGGCATCCTTGACCTCGGCCATGATCGGCGAGAGCGCGGCGATCGCGCCGGCGCGCAGGTAGTCGCCGTAGCTGAAGCCGCCGGGCAGGACGAGAGCGTCCACACCGTCGAGGTCGTGCGATCCGTGCCAGAGGGCGACGGGCTCGGCGCCGGCGATGCGGACGGCGCGCTGCGCGTCGCGATCGTCGAGCGAGCCGGGGAACGTGATGACCCCGATGCGCGTGGTCACTCGGCGACCTCGATGCCCACGACGTCTTCGATCACGGAGTTGGAGAGCACCTCGTCGGCGATGCGGCGGACCTCGGCGAGGATCTCGTCGGTGACCTCGCCCTCGACGGTGAGCTCGAAGCGCTTGCCGATGCGGACATCGGTGAAGCCCTCGACGCCCAGGCGGGTGAAAGCGCCGGACACGGCCTTCCCCTGCGGGTCGAGCAGTTCGGGCTTGGGCATGACGTCGACGACGATGGTGGGCATGAACGGCTCCGGGAGTCGCGGGCGGACGGGCGTGCTCAGTCTACCGGCTCGCGACCCGCTCGATTCCCTGGGTGTCGGGGGTCAGGCGTGGAAGACGGTGTGCAGGTCGCCGATGGCGTCGCGGCCGCCCAGACCGTCGATCTCGAACAGCACCGAGATGCCGACGACGTGGCTGCCGAGGCGCTCCACGAGCTGCCGTCCCGCGGCGAGCGTGCCGCCCGTGGCCAGCACGTCGTCGATCAGCAGTACGCGGGACCCGGCGGGCAGGTCGTCGTGCATCTCGATCGTGGCGGTGCCGTACTCGAGCGCGTAGTCGACGGATGCCGCGGGCCGGGGCAGCTTGCCCGCCTTGCGGATCGGGATCAGGCCGACACCCGCGGCGATCGCCGCGGCTCCCGCGAGGATGAACCCGCGCGCCTCGATGCCGGCGACCACGTCGAACTGTCCCTCGAACGGCGCGATGATCGCGTCGGTGGTGGCCTTCAGCGCCTCGGCGTCGGCGAGCAGCGGCGTGATGTCGCGGAAGATGATGCCGGGCTCCGGGTAGTCCGGGATGCTGCGGATCAGCGATTCGGCGCGGACGAGAGCGGGGGAGAATTCGGTGTCGGGCACCGGACAAGGGTACGCCACGGCCTGGGGTTGACATTCATGGGAGCGCTCCCATAGAGTCACTGGACAGTGCGTGGGAGCGCTCCCACGTGAGTCGCCACGCACGTCCCGAGCACCACCCGCACCATCACCGCACGACCCACCACAAAGGAGTGACCTGTGAACACACGTGCCCGCACCCGGATCCTCACCGCGACCGCCGCGGCATCCGTCTCCGTCCTGGCTCTCGCCGGCTGCGCCGCCACCGGCGGCGACGCCGAGGGAGGCGATGACAAGATCACGCTGACCGTCACGACGTTCGGCACCTTCGGTTACGAAGACCTCTACGACGAGTACGAGAAGGCGAACCCGAACGTCACGATCGAGGCGACCAACATCGACACCGGTGGAAACGCCCGCACCGACGCCTTCACCAAGATCGCCGCAGGCTCGGGCCTCAGCGACGTCGTCGCGATCGAAGAGGGCTGGCTCGGCGCCATCATGGACGTCTCCGACACGTTCGTCGATCTGCGCGACTACGGCATCGAAGACCGCAAGGCCGACTGGGTCGACTGGAAGTACGGACAGGCGACGGATGCCGAAGGCCGCGTGATCGGCTACGGCACCGACATCGGTCCGAGCGGTATCTGCTACAACGGCGCGGCCTTCGAGGCGGCCGGACTCCCGAGCGACCGCGAGTCGGTGGCCGAGCTGCTGAACGGCGATTGGGAGAACTACTTCACGGTCGGCGCCGAGTACACGGCGAAGACCGGCAAGGCCTGGTACGACCACTCCGGCTTCGTCTGGAACGCCATGGTCAACCAGCTCGACGAGGGGTACTACACGACCGACGGCGAGCTGAACGTCGCGGACAACGCCGAGCTCAAGGAGCGCTTCGAACTGCTCGGAGCCGCGACAGAGGGCGGCCAGTCGGCCGCGCAGACGGCATGGGACTGGAACGGCGGCAAGTCGTTCGTCGACGGCACCTTCGCGACCTTCGTGTGCCCCGGGTGGATGCTCGGTGTCGTGCAGGGACAGGTCGAGGCCGGCGGCGGAGACGCATCGACCGGCTGGGACTTCGCTGACGTGTTCCCCGGCGGCGCGGCCAACTGGGGCGGCGCGTTCCTGTCGATCCCCGAGACCTCGCAGCACAAGGAGGCGGCGGCCGAGCTCGCCGACTGGCTGACGCAGCCCGAGCAGCAGGTGAAGCAGTCTGCCGCGGCGGGCAACTTCCCCTCCACCGTGAAGGCGCAGGAGACGCTCGCATCGGATGCGACGCCGAACGAGTTCTTCAACGACGCGCCCACCGGTGCGATCCTCGCCGAGCGCGCCAAGGGCGTCGTCGCGCAGTTCAAGGGCGCCGATGACTCGGTGATCCAGGAGAACGTCTTCGGTCCGGCACTCAGCGGCCTCGACCGCGGAGAGACCGACACCCAGGGCGCCTGGGATGCCGCGATCGAGCTCCTGAACGAGCTGGTCGGCTGACCCGCCTCCCCGGTCGTCGAGTGGGAAGGGCTCACCGCGTTCGTCTCGGTGCTTCGCTCCTCGCTCAACGACCGGGGGTGGCAAGCCCTCCGCTTCGCTCCTCGCTCACCGACCGGGGGCTTCTCCCGGCCGTCGAGCGAAGACGACGAAGTCGCCTGAGACGAAACGCGAAACGCGTCACCCGAAAAGGAACCCCTCATGACCCTCACAGCGGAACGCCGCGAGACGGCATCCGAACAGCCGACGACGGATGCCGCCGGCCGGCGCCCCTGGCGGCACCGTCTGTCGCGGTTCGACCAGAACGCCTCGCCGTACTTCTACATCTCGCCGTTCTTCCTGCTGTTCGGTCTGGTCGGGCTGTTCCCGCTGATCTACACGGTGTGGGTGGCCGTGCACGAGTGGGACCTGCTCAAGGGGCAGGGGGAGTTCGTCGGTGCCGGCAACTTCGTCGAGATCCTCGGCGACGCGATGTTCTGGAACTCGATCTTCAACACCCTGAGCATCTTCCTGCTGTCGGCGATCCCGCAGCTGGCCGTCGCCCTGGTGATCGCCTACCTGCTCGACCGCGGTCTTCGGGCTCCGACGTTCTGGCGCATGAGCGTGCTCATCCCGTTCGTGGTCACGCCCGTCGCCGTCGCCATCATCTTCTCGAGCATCTTCAACGAGGCCGACGGCCTCGCCAACAACCTGCTGAACCTCATCGGCATCGCCGACCAGGAGTGGAAGCACAACACGGCTCTCTCGCACCTCGCGATCGCCGTCATGGTCAACTTCCGCTGGACCGGCTACAACGCCCTGATCCTGCTCGCCGCGATGCAGGCGGTGCCGCGCGACCTCTACGAGTCCGCGGCGCTCGACGGCGCGGGTGCCGCCCGCCGGTTCTTCTCGATCACCATCCCGACCATCCGTCCGACCCTGATCTTCGTGATCATCACCGCGACGATCGGCGGTCTGCAGATCTTCGCCGAGCCGCGTCTGTTCGACGTGTCGACGGCAGGCGGCATCGGCGGCAGCGACCGGCAGTTCCAGACCACCGTGCTGTTCCTGTGGGAGCTCGCGTTCTTCCGACGCGACCTCGGCGAAGCATCCGCCGTCGCGATCCTGCTGTTCCTGCTCATCGTCGGCATCGGCGTGATCAACTTCCTGATCTCCCGGCGCATCTCCACAGGGGACGCCCCGAAGAACCGCGCCGCACGCCGGCGCGCACGCACCGCCGGCGCGGCTGCCAGCGCCTCTGCCGCAGCCGCCACCAGCACGACGATCGCCACCAGCACCGAGGAGAACGCGCGATGACCGCCACGCAGGCACTCAGCGTCCCCGAGAAGATCGCGCGCCGTCGTGGCGCCGTCGGCGGCAACGCCGGAATCGGCAGCCGCCCCGGCTTCCTCACCTACGGCCTGCTCGCCGCGTTCATCATCGGCAGCGTCTACCCGCTGTGGTGGTCGGTCGTCGTGGCGAGCGGCACCAACGCGACGCGCGGCGAGACCCTGCCGTTGATCCCCGGCGGCAATTTCCTCGCCAACGCGGCCAAGGTGTTCGACGCGATCCCGTTCTGGCTCGCGCTCGGCAACTCGTTCCTCATCTCCGCGATCATCACCATCTCGGTCGTGACGTTCTCGACCCTCGCGGGCTACGCGTTCGCCAAGCTGCGCTTCAAGGGCCGCGACGGACTCATGATCTTCGTGATCGCGACCATGGCGATCCCCACCCAGCTGGGCATCATCCCGCTGTTCATGCTGATGCGCGAGCTCGGCTGGACCGGGTCGATCGGC
Source organism: Microbacterium sp. (assembly GCF_031988965.1). Classification (GTDB taxonomy): domain Bacteria; phylum Actinomycetota; class Actinomycetes; order Actinomycetales; family Microbacteriaceae; genus Microbacterium. The sequence continues at coordinate 7,378 of NZ_DALZXX010000028.1, read as the reverse complement.
GCGGTCATCGTGCCGACCCTGGTCACGGCCTTCGGCGTCTTCTTCATGCGTCAGTATCTGGTCGACGTGATCCCGGACGAGCTGATCGAGGCCGCCCGCATGGATGGTGCGAACCAGTTCCGCACGTTCCTGACCGTCGGCATCCCCGCCGCCCGGCCCGCGATGGCGATCCTCGGACTCTTCACCTTCATGACCGCATGGACCGATTACCTGTGGCCGCTGATCGTGCTCTCCCCGCAGAACCCGACCCTGCAGACGGCACTCAGCCAGCTGCAGTCGGGCTACTACATCGACTACTCGATCGTGCTCGCCGGCGCGGTGCTCGCGACCCTTCCTCTGCTCGTCCTCTTCGTGGTGGCGGGCCGGCAGCTGGTCAGTGGCATCATGGCGGGCGCGGTGAAAGGATGACCCGTATGACCCGCGCCTTCCCCGAGAACTTCCTCTTCGGAGCCGCGACAGCGGCCTACCAGATCGAGGGGGCGGCCTTCGAGGACGGGCGCACCGCGTCGATCTGGGATGCCTTCTGCCGCGAGCCGGGAGCGGTGATCGGAGGCGACAACGGCGACGTGGCGTGCGACCACTACCACCGCTACCCGCAGGACGTCGCACTGATGAAAGACCTCGGTCTGCAGACGTACCGCTTCTCGACCTCGTGGTCGCGGGTGCGGCCCGACGGCGGTGCGGTGAACGCGAAGGGCGTCGACTTCTACGAACGGCTGGTCGACGAGCTTCTCGCGAACGACATCCTGCCGTGGCTCACTCTCTATCACTGGGACATGCCGCAGGCGCTGCAGGAGACGGGCGGCTGGACGAACCGCGACACGGTCTCGCGCTTCCTCGAGTACGCGGGCACGATGCACGACGCGCTCGGCGACCGGGTGAACGTGTGGACGACGCTGAACGAGCCCTGGTGCTCATCGTTCCTCTCGTACACCGGCGGCGAGCACGCACCGGGGCACACGAGTGTCGCCGAGGGCCTGCTGTCTGCCCACCACCTGCTGCTCGCCCACGGTGAGACGGTGCGTGAGCTGCGCCGACGCGACGCGAGCCTGAACCTCGGCATCACGCTGAACCACACGGTCGCCGATCCCGCCGATCCGACGAACCCCGCCGACGTCGACGCCGCACGTCGCGTCGACGGTCAGTTCAACCGCTGGTTCCTCGACCCGATCTACCGCGCGGAGTATCCGGCCGACATCGTCGAGGACATCAGGGCGGTGGATGCCGAGGCGATCGCCCGCTTCGAAGCCGCGGTGCACGACGGCGACCTCGCGACCATCGCGCAGCACATCGACACGCAGGGCGTGAACTACTACCACGGCGATCTGGTCTCGGGGACGGCACCCGAGGTCGCGCCCGTCAGCGGCGGCCCCACCACCGGGCGCCCCGGTCGCAGCCCGTATCCGTCGTTCGAGGGCATCCACGCGGTCGAACGCGGGCTCGCGCGCACGGCCCAGAACTGGGAGGTGCAGCCCGAGGGTCTCACCCGCCTGCTGCAGCGCGTGTGGACGGAGTACGCCGAGCCCGCCGGCACCGTTCTCTACATGACCGAGAACGGCGCCGCGTACGACGACGCCCCGATCGTGCAGAACGGCGAGGTGCGCGTGCACGACGACGCACGCACCGAGTTCCTGCGGCTGCACCTGGGCGCGGTGCTCGACGCGGCGGATGCCGGTGTCGACGTGCGCGGCTACTTCTACTGGTCGCTGTTCGACAACTTCGAGTGGGCGTGGGGCTACGACAAGCGCTTCGGCATCGTGCGGGTCGACTACGACACCCAGGAGCGGTCTCTCAAGGACTCCGGCCGGGAGTACGCTCGCATCATCGCCGCTCGTACTCTCTGAGCGCGGGCGGCGAGGTCCGGAGCGTCCGGCTCGCAGCCGGCGGAGGGAGAGCTGTGTCGTCACGAGCGACCATCGAAGAGGTGGCGTCGGCTGCCGGAGTGTCGCGATCGACCGTGTCGCGCGTGGTGAACGGCTCGACGGCGGTGAGTCCCGAGGCGCTCGACGCCGTGCAGCGGGCGATCGAGGAACTCAGCTACGTGCCGAATCGCGCGGCACGATCCCTCGCGTCGCGGCAGACGCATGCGATCGCGCTGATCGTCCCCGAGGACACCACGCGCTTCTTCGGCGACCCCTTCTTCGCCGAGATCGTCGCGGGCATCACCGGGGCGCTCCGCCGCTCGGACTACCTGCTGAATCTGCTCATCGCGAGCGACGACCCCGGCGACAAGATGACGAGCTTCGTGCGGAACGGCGGTGTCGATGGCGCGCTCATCGTGTCGCATCACACGAGCGACGCGTTCATCGAGCGCGTGGCCGATGCGGTGCCGGTGGTCTGGGGCGGCCGCCCGACCCGGTTCCGCGACGGCGACTATGTGGTCGACGTCGACAACGTCGCGGGCGCGCGCACGGCGACGACCCGCCTGATCGAGCGAGGGCGTCGACGCATCGCGACGATCGGCGGCCCCGTGACCATGGTCTCGTCAGTCGACCGCGTGCAGGGATTCCGCAGCGCGCTGGCGGATGCCGGCCTCACGCCGTTCGCCGAGGAGGCGGGCGACTACAGCGAGGCGAGTGGAGCGGATGCCGCTCGGCGCATCCTCGCCGCCGGGACCCCCGATGCCATCTTCGTGGCGAGCGACCTCATGGCACGCGGTGCTCTCACCGCGCTCCGCGCTGCCGGTCTGCGGGTTCCCGACGACGTCGCGATCGTCGGATTCGACGACTCGTCCGTCGCCCAGAGCACCGACCCGCAGCTGACCACGGTGCGGCAGCCCATGTATGCCCAGGGGGAGGCGATGGCCGGAGTTCTGCTCTCGCGCCTCGCCGGTCGTGACCCCGAGCACCTGACGATCCTGCCCACGGAGCTCGTGGTGCGAGAGTCGGCGTAGGCTTTAGTCGAGCGCGGGTGCGGACCCCACGCCCCTCAAAGAGGCCCGCACCGCGTCGATGCCCGGTCACCCGAAGACCGAGCTGAATGTCGTCAGGCGTTCTCAGCCCCCGCTTAGCCTGAACGGTCATTCAACGACTAATATATAGGTTTGGCTTCGATTTTCGAAGTCGTCCGATTTCTGGGGAAGAGGACGAAGTGGCTCGATCTGACGACCGCAACCGGCAGGTGCGCGAGCGCGCTCGCGAGACCATCCTGCTCTCGGCGACGGAACTGTTCGGCGAGAAGGGGGTCTCCGGCGCCAGCATCGCCGAGATCACGCGCCGCGCGGGCGTCGCCCAGGGCCTCGCGAACTATCACTTCGGCGCCAAGGACCAACTGGTCGGCGCCGTGATAGACCGCTGGTTCGAGATGCTGTTCGACATCCCGACGCGACCGGGCTCGCCCGATGAGGTGCTCGCGGGCATCATCGACGGAGTCTTCGTCGCCACGGGGTTCGCACTCCCGCTGCAGCGCGCCGTGCTCGCGATGCAGCATCAGCCGGAGACGCACCGTCTCTTCGCGGAGTCCGAGCAGCGCTTCGACGAGCAGGTCCACGCGTCGGAGGAGATCGTGCGCGGTGTCTTCCGCGAGCGCGGCGCCGAGGACCCCGCGCTCGAAGAGGTCATGCTCCGCACCAACCTCGAGGGCATCGTGATCAAGTACGCCGTCTACGGCGACTCGTTCCCGCTCGAAGACGCGCGCCGGTGGATGTATCGCCTCTACGACCTGCGAGAGCCCGACGAGCCGCTGGCGCTCGAACTCGCTCCCCGCGACGCCGACCTGCGGCTGCGCGCGATCCGCGCGGTGCGTCCCACGCACTGACCCCGTTCGACCCGGGTCACACCAGCTGCATCCGGGCGAACGCTCCCAGCACGACGCGCTCCGACTGCACGAGGTAGCGGTCGAGCTCAGCGGCACCCTCCTGCGCCCCTCGCGCGAGGAAGGTGTCGAGCACCGCGCGGTTCTTGCGCACGAACGGCTCGTGCAGCGAGCGCGGCTCATCGATCTTCAGGAACGCGAGCCTCAGCTCCGCCGCGAGGTCGCGATACGTGCGGGCCAGTCGGGGGCTGTCGGCGAGATCGACCAGTGCGACATGGAACGCCATGTTGGCGCTGCCCACCTCGCGCCAGGTCTCGGTGTCGTCGAGCAGCGCATCCTGAGCAGCGGCTTCTGCGGCGCGCACCGCCTCCTGCATCCGCTGGACCGCGGGGTGCTCGGGCTCGGAGTGCAGCAGTGCCGTGCATTCGATGACACGGCGCGCCCGATAGATGTCGATGACGTCGGCGATCGTCGGTGAGGCGACGGAGACGCCCCGATGAGGCACGTGCTCGAGCAGTCCCTGCTCGGAGAGGGCGCGGAACGCCTCGCGCAGCGTGTTCCGTGCGACGCCGAAGTGCTCGGCGAGGGCCGACTCCGACAGGCGCGAGCCGGGGGCGAACGCGCCGTCGATGATCTGCTGTCGGAGCGCATCGGCGAGCATGCCCTGCTGAGTCATGCCTTCATCGTAGGCGGGGCGCCGACGCATCGTTCCAGGAAGCGCATCGGGCCGCCGACGAATGCAACCTCGCTGTAGCACAGTCGAAACAAAGTTGTTGAACAATATTGCTCGATCCGTTCTACACTGGGTGTCACTCGACACCCACCAACGACGATGGGAAATCCCCCGCAATGTCAGAGAACACCCCAGCCGCGCTGTCCTCGGAAGACGAAGCCCGCCTCGCGTCCGCCAAGAAGCGTGCAGGCCGCAGCGCCGTGATCGGCGCGATCTTCCTGATGGCCACCAGTGCCATCGGCCCCGGATTCATCACGCAGACCGCCACGTTCACCGCGACGATGGGTGCGGCCTTCGCGTTCGCGATCCTCGTCTCGATCCTCGTCGACATCGCGGTGCAGCTGAACATCTGGCGCATGATCACCTCGTCGGGCAAGCGCGCCGGAGAGCTCGCGAACAGCGCCATCCCGTTCTCGGGGCACGTGATCGCCGTGCTCGTCGTGATCGGCGGTCTGGCGTTCAACATCGGCAACATCGCCGGCGGCGGCCTGGGCCTGAACGCGCTGCTGGGCATCGACCCCAAGCTCGGCGGCGCCCTCACCGCGGCGCTCGCGATCATCATCTTCCTCGTCAAGAAGGCCGGGCCGGTGATGGACGTCGTGCTGATCGTGCTCGGCATCGGCATGATCGGGATGACCGTGGTCGTCGCCGTCATCGCCCAGCCGCCCATCGGCGAGGCACTGCGACAGACGTTCGTCCCCGACGAGCTCAACTTCGCCACCATCACGACGATCGTCGGGGGAACCGTCGGCGGATACATCACGTACTCCGGCGCGCACCGCTACCTCGACTCCGGGCACACCGGCCCCGAGCAGGCAGGCCCCGTGATGCGCGCCGCGACCAACGGCATCCTCGTCACCGGCGTCATGCGCTACGTGCTCTTCCTCGCGATCCTCGGAGTGGTCGCCTCGGGCGTCTCGCTCGACCTGTCGAGCCAGGCCGCGAACCCCGCCGGCCAGGCGTTCGGCGCCGTGCTCGGCGACGCGGGTCTGCGCATCTTCGGCGCGATCTTCTGGGCCGCGGCCATCAGCTCGGTCATCGGCGCGGCGTACACCTCGGCGACCTTCCTCTCGACCTTCACGAAGAAGCTCAAGGGAGGGTGGCCCCTGCAGCTGGCGACCGTCGCCTTCATCGTCGTCTCGCTGATCGTCTACCTGTCGATCGGCACGGCGCCGGCCGCGATCCTCGTGTTCGTCGGCGGGTTCAACGGCCTCATCCTCCCCATCGGCCTCACGGTCTTCATGTACATCGGCTGGTTCCGCCGCGACCTGCTCGGCTCGAAGAAGTACCCGATGTGGCTTCTCGCCGCCGGTACGCTCGTGACGCTGCTCACCTGGTACATGGGCATAGTCTCGGTGGGCCCGATCTTCGCCTTCCTCGGAATCGGAGCGTGACCCCATGACGTCGATCGACCTGAACTCCGACCTCGGCGAGAACGTCCCCGACCGCATGGTCAGCGACGACGAGAGCATGCTCGGCCTCGTGACGAGTGCGAACGTGGCGTGCGGCTTCCACGCGGGCAGTCCCGAAGGCATCCGTGCGACGCTCGAAAGCGCCGTGGCCGGAGGCGTCGTGATCGGCGCCCACCCCGGATACCGCGACTACGAGAACTTCGGCCGCACGAAGATCGACATCGACTCCGCCACATTGCAGGCGCACGTCGAGTACCAGCTCGGGGCCCTGATCGGTCTCGCCACGGCGGTGGGCGGCACCGTCGCCTACGTGAAGCCGCACGGAGCGCTGTACAACACCATCGCCCGAGACGAGCGGCAGTCGAAGGATGTGGTGGCCGCGATCCGCGCGATCGATCCGAGCCTCGTGCTGCTGGGTCTCGCCGGGGGCGTCGTGCTCGACGTCGCCGCGCGCGCGGGGCTCGCGACCGCGGCAGAGGCCTTCGCCGATCGGGCCTATCAGCCCGACGGGCAGCTGGTCTCGCGCACCGAGCCCGGCTCGGTACTGCACGACCCCGCCGCGGTCGCCGAGCGGATGGTGCGCCTCGCCGGAGAAGGAGTGATCCGCGCGATCGACGGCACCGATGTGCCGGTCAGTGCGCAGTCGATCTGCGTGCACGGCGACAGCCCGGGCTCGGTCGCGATGGCGGCCGAGACGAAGCGGATGCTGCAGCAAGCAGGCATCACGATCGCACCCTTCGCGGGCGTCTGACATGACCGTCCTCACCACCGCCGAACAGCTCGTCACCGCCGCACAGCTCGCCGACACGCGTGCCGCCCGCTGATGCGCATCCTCACCGCATCCGATCATGCCCTCCTCGTCGAGGCCGCCGACCTCGACGAGGCGATGCGCCTCAACCTCGCCTGGCACGGGGTGCACGGCGTCGTCGAGCGGATCCCCGGGGCGCGCACCGTGCTCGTGCGCTTCGATCCTCTGGTCGTCTCGGCCGCCGAGCTCGCGGATGCGCTCGCCGCGACGGAGGTCGACACGGCTCATCTGCCGGCGACGGGCGAGGTCACGGTGCCGGTGCGGTACGACGGCGAAGACCTCGACGAGGCGGCATCCCTTCTGAGTGTGTCGGCGACCGAGCTCGTGAACCGCCACCTCGCCGCCGACTGGAAGGTCGCCTTCTCGGGCTTCGCCCCCGGCTTCGGCTACGTGGTGAGCAGCGATCCGCTGTTCGCGGTCCCTCGCCGCTCGTCGCCGCGCACCCGCGTGCCGGCGGGATCGGTCGCGCTCGCCGGCCAGTTCACCGGCGTCTACCCTCGTGAGAGCCCGGGCGGATGGCAGCTCATCGGTCGCACCGACGCCCTGATGTGGGACATCGACCGCGACCCTCCGGCGCTGCTGTCGCCGGGAACGACGGTGCGCTTCGAGCAGGTGCGCGAGCAGGTCTCGGTGTCGGCTGCGGAGGCGACCGCGGTGTCGACCGCGGTGCGG
>NZ_DALZXX010000027.1:0-26151 GCF_031988965.1 Microbacterium sp. | reverse complement strand
CGACGGCATCCGTGATCGCGGCGTCGACGCCCTGACGACGGATGGTGTCGATCAGATCTCCGACTCGTGCGATGAAAGCATCCTCCGCCCCGAGCTCGGCCCCGAACAGGTGCAGCTCTGCGATCACGCGCGTCGCGAGCTCGCGACCGTTGCGGGCGGTGGCGGCGAATCCGGCCAGGCGCTCACGGGAGCCGTCCGTCATCGCGGCGGCGTGCAGGCCGGGGTCGAACCCGGGAAGCGGCGCGATGCACGAGAGGTAGCCGGCGACCGTCAGGGCGATCAGGTGCGGCATGTCGCCGCGGCCGAGCGCGAGGAGTGCGGGCTCGGGGATGCGCTGGCGCAGCTTGACCGAGCCGTCGGTGCCGACCTGGCTGGTGCGGTGGCCGAGGGCCGTGTTCTCCCAGCGCTCGAAGAGCTCGCTCTCGTAGGCGCGGATGTCGACGCCGGAGGGCACCTCGATCGACGGCTCGTACTCGTCGTCCATCACGGCGCGAGCGGCCTTCGCGATGCCGTCGAGGCGGATGGCCTCGGGGATCGTGCCGACGCCGGTCAGGGCACCGAGGTAGGCGATCAGGGAGTGCGTGCCGTTGAGCAACCGCACCTTCATCTGCTCGTAGAGCGCGACCTCGTCGGTGAAGACGGCACCGCCGGCCTCCCACGCCGGGCGACCGGCTGCGAACGCGTCTTCGACGGCCCACATGGTGAACGGCTCGGCGGGCACGGGGATGTCGTCTCGCGCGCCGAGCAGCGTGCTGACCCGGGTGCGGAGTTCCGGAGTGGTCGACGGGACGATGCGGTCGACCATGCTCGACGGGAACGTCACGCCGCGATCGAGGAACGCGAGTGCGTCCGCACCCTCGGAGCCGGGGAGCTCCTGCAGGAACTCGCGCACGAGCTTGGCGGTGTGCTTGCCGTTCGCGGCGAGATTGTCGCAGCTGAGGATCGAGATCGGGGCGCCGCCCGCTGCGGCGCGGGCCTGCAGCCCTCGGGCGAGCTGACCGATGGTCGAGCGCGGTGCGCCGCCGCGGAGGTCGGAGCGCACGGCGTCGTCATCCAGATCGAGGCGCTGGGTGGCCGGCGAGTAGCTGTAGCCGTTCTCGGTGACCGTGAGGGTCACGATGCGGATGCCGGCGTCGGCGATCTGGGCGACGATGCGCTCGGGCTGCTCGGCACCGACGAAGGCGTCGGTGTGCACGCCGGGGATGTTCAGCGAGGTGCTGCCGGGGGCGATGGTCGCGACCGAGTAGAGGAAGTCCTGTGCGTGCATGGCGTCGACGATCGACCGCGAGCGGGATGCGACGCCGACGATGCCCCAGTCGCCTCCGGCGGCCTCGAGCGCCGCGGCCGTGTAGACGGCCTGGTGCGCGCGGTGGAAGCTGCCGAGTCCGAGGTGCAGGATGCCTGCGGCGGAGGGGGTGGCTCCGGGGGTGGCGCTCGCGGGGGTGGTGCGGCGCAGGACCGGTGTCTCGATGCTCACGCGTCGGCTCCTTCGCTCCGGGCCGGGCACCCGAATGGGTGATCGGCGATGATCGTCCTGCAAACAGTGTGAATGAGTTGTACAAACTTGTCAAGCCATCTTTCATCCAGGGGCGTGACCGTAGGATGACGGGGAGGGCGGGAGCAGAACATGGCGGCGACACTGACGGATGTGGCACGGCACGCAGGCGTGTCGATCGCCACCGCGTCGCGCGCCTTCGGGGAGCCGGATCGGCTCGCCCCCGGCACTCTCGGGCGCGTTCTCGAGGCTGCGACCGAGCTGGGGTACGCCGCCCCGCAGTCGGCGACCGCGACTCGCACCTTCGGGGTCGTCGTGCCCGATGTGTCGAACCCGGTCTACGCCACGCTGCTCAAGGCGATCCAGGGCCAGGCGTGGCACGGGCATCACCGCATCGTGCTGTTCGACGCCGACGAGGATCTGCGCCGCGAGCGCGAGCAGATCGAGCAGGCACGCAAGCTCGACGGCATGCTGCTGTGCTCGCCGCGACTGCCTGATGATGACGTTCTCGCCCTGGTCGGTGACACCCCCTATGTCGTGGTCAACCGCCAGATCGACGGCGCGCCCTGCGTGCTCATGGACACCGAGAACGGACCGGGTCAGGCGATCGAGCATCTGGTCGCACTCGGTCACACCCACATCGCCTACGCCTCGGGGCCGCGCGGTTCGTGGGCGGACATCCGCCGCGCCGACACGGTCGCCCGGGCGTGCGAGCGCCACGGCATTCGTCTCACCCGCCTCAGCCACCACGCGGCATCCATCCAGGGCGGTCGTGCGGCTGCCGCGCTCGCCGCGGCGAGCGGCGCGACCGCCGTCGTCGCGTACAACGATCTCGTGGCCCTGGGGTTGGAGGCCGGGATGCTCGAGCTCGGCAAGCGATGCCCCGCCGACATCAGCATCGTCGGCATCGACGACATCGACCTGGCGGGGGCCGTCACCCCAGCGCTCACGACGGTGCGGATGCCGATCCTGCTGCTGCAGGCGATGAACGGCACGGCGATCGACGATGTCGTGACCCTCGGATCGCAGCTGATCGTGCGTGCGTCGACTGCTGCTCCAGCTGCCCTCTGAGGTCGACCACCACCTTTCAGCGGAGAATCCCCCGCTGACGCGCCGCGGAGACCGCGGCGGTGCGTGAACTGACGTCGAGCTTCGAGAAGATGTGCGCGAGGTGCGACTTCACGGTCGTCTCGCTGACGAAGAGCGCGTCTGCCACCTCGCTGTTCGATCGCCCGGCGGCGACGAGCTCGAGCACCTCGATCTCGCGGCTGCTGAGGCTGACGCGCGGCGCGCGCATGCGATCGAGCAGGCGGGAGGCGATCACCGGCGCGAGCGCGCTCTCTCCGGCGGCCGCCGCGCGCACGGCGGCGGTCAGCTCGTGCGGTGGGGCGTCCTTCAGCAGATAGCCGCTCGCACCCGCCTCGACGGCCCCGAGGATGTCGGCATCCGAGTCGTAGTTGGTGAGCACGAGCACGTAGGGCGGTGCCTCGAGCGCACGGATGCGTCGTGTCGCGTCCACGCCCGTCGTCGGGGAGTGGGAACCGAACTGCAGATCCATGAGCACCACGTCGGGATTCTCTCGCTCGGCGCAGGCGACGGCCTCCTCAGGTGTGCCTGCCTCGGCGACCACCTCGAGATCCGCTTCGAGACTGAACAGGGCGGTGAGGCCTGCGCGGACGATGGGGTGATCGTCGGCGATGACGAGCCGGATCATGCGAACTCCGTCAGCGGGAGGTCGACGGTCAGTGTCGTTCCTCGTCCCGATGCGGTGTCGATCTCGAGTCGTCCGCCCAGCTGATCCACGCGCTCGGCGGTCGCGCGCAGGCCGAAGGAGTCGGACTTCTCGGCGGCATCCGGTGCGGGGCGCTCGGCATCGAATCCTTCTCCGTCATCCTCGACGGTGAAGCGCAGGTGGTCTTCCTCGATGCTGATGGTGACCGTCGCGGTCGTCGCGTGGGCGTGCTGGAGGACGTTCGCGATCGCCCCCTGCGTGATGCGCAGCAGCGCCGTCTGCAGATGCATCGGCAGGGCGATCGTGTCGGACACCCGCACCTGCACGTCGAGTCCCTGGGTCGCCCACTGCGTGCGGGCCAGTCGGCGCAGTGCCCCACCGAGGGTCTGGTCGTCGAGCTGGGGAGGCGTCAGCTCGCGGATGAACCGCCGCGCCTCGACGAGGTTCGCGGCAGCCGTCTCGCGTGCGAGTCGAATGTGCTCGATCCCCGGGCGTGTGTCGTCGGCGCGTTCCGCCGCATGCAGCAGCATCTGGATGCTGGAGAGTCCCTGCGCGAGCGTGTCGTGGATCTCACGGGCGAGACGTGCGCGTTCTGCGAGGACGCCCGACTCATGCTCCTGCGCGGCCAGCTGCCCGCGGGTCGCGAGCAGCTCACTGACCAGGGCCTCGCGTTGCTGCGCCTCGTTCGCCAGAGCCTGGTAGCCGAGTCCGATCAGCAGCGCGACGCCGGCGCCGACGAACGGGCCGACGACTCCGCCGACGCTCCATCCGCCGTGGATGCCGAGCGCGCACACCGCGACGATCGTCGACACGAGTATCGCGGCCGACCCCGCCCAGCGCCCCAGCAGGTGGAGGAACAGGAAGAACAGCGGGAAGACGAGGTAGGCGGCATCCGAACTCACCCACAGCAGAGCCAGCCACTCCGCCGAGAGCAGGGCCAACCAGATCAGTGACATCAGACGTCGTGCGTGGGAGAGGCGGGTGAGCAGCAGACCCGACGCGTACGTGACGCCGACGATCAGCGCCAGGACCACCGCAGAGACGCTCGACTCCGACGGGTCGAGCACGGCCCTGACGATGACGAGCCCCGTCAGGGCGAAGAAGAGAACGTGGAGGCCCGTCCGCAGACCCACGAACACCGGGGTCAGAGCGGTATGCGCCATGGATCGAACTCTACGCCGCCGCACCGAGCGGCGGCATCGTCCGAAAGGACGATCGAGGCATCCTCCTCCCGGGCGCGAAAGCCCCTCCCCGTGGCCGATGACCAGGACGGCGCCGACGGCGAGAGTGGAATGGTCGCCGCATCGGAGACAGGAAAGGCCACACCATGTTCGTCGCGCTACGCGATCTCCGCTTCGCCAAAGGGCGATTCATCCTCATCGGCTCCGTCGTCGCCCTCATCACCCTTCTCGTGGGGTTCCTCAGCGGACTGACGGGAGGGCTCGCCATCCAGAACGTCTCGGGCGTGCTCGCGCTTCCCGCAGACCGGATCGTGTTCTCCGTCCCCACGGGCGGAGACGATGCGGCCAGCTTCGCGGACTCCACGATCACCGAACAGCAGGCGGACGATTGGGCGGCGACGGCGGGTGTGACCGACGCACGCCCCCTCGGCATCAGTCAGACCCGCGCCGAGACGGACGACACCCGTGCCGCGATCGCGGTGTTCGGTGTCGAGCCGGGCTTCGACGCGAATGCGCCGTCGGAGGACGGCCAGTTGCGACTGTCGGTGCCCGCTGCGGATGCGCTCGGAGCGAAGGTCGGCGGGCAGATCGAGATCGCCGGCGTCTCCTACGACGTCGAGACGGTCGAGGGAGACGCGTGGTACAGCCACACTCCGGTCGTGCAGATGACCCTGCACGACTGGCAGACGTACTCGGCATCCACCGGAAATCCCGATGCCTACGCCACGGTCCTCGCTGTCACGGGCGCCGTCGATTGGGACGTCGCGGACACTGCGAACGACACGATCTCGGAGACGACCCTCGGCTCACTGACGGCGCTGAGCGCCTTCCGCTCCGAGATCGGATCGCTCCTGCTCATGGTGGCCATGCTCTTCGGCATCTCGGGACTCGTCATCGGGGCCTTCTTCACCGTGTGGACCATGCAGCGCAAGGGCGACGTCGCCGTGCTCAAGGCGCTCGGCGCAAGCACGAGGTCCCTGATCCGCGATGCTCTGGGTCAGGCGCTGATCGTCCTGCTGGTGGGCATCGGCATCGGTCTGGGGCTGGTCACCGTGCTCGGCCTGCTCGCCGGCACCGCCCTTCCGTTCCTGCTGAGCCCCGTCACGACCATCCTTCCGGGCGGCATCATGATCGCCCTCGGCCTCGCAGGGGCCGCCTTCGCCCTGCGCTCCGTCACCTCCGCCGACCCCCTCACCGCCCTCGGGAGCAACCGATGATCCGCCTGAACGACATCACCCTGACCTTCCCCGACGGCGACTCCCGGGTGACCGCCGTGGACGGCATCTCCCTCACCGCCCACCCCGGAACCGTCACGGGCATCACGGGCCCCAGCGGCTCAGGCAAGTCGAGCCTGCTCGCCGTCGCCGGCACGCTTCTGCGGCCGGATTCCGGCGAGATCCTCATCGACGGCAGCGACGTCACGGCTCTCAGCCCCGCCGAGGCGACGCGACTGCGGCGGGACCGGATCGGGATCGTCTTCCAGCAGCCCAACCTCATCCCCTCGTTGACCGCCCGTGAGCAGCTCAGCGTCATGAACGAGCTCGGCGCCCCGCGCAGCCGTCGCCATCGCGCCGAGGCGGCCGCTCGTGCGGATGAGCTGCTCTCGGCTGTCGGCCTCGCCGAGCACGGTCACAAGAGGCCCCATCAGCTCTCCGGCGGCCAGCGTCAGCGCGTCAACATCGCGAGAGCACTGATGAACGATCCGAGCGTGCTCCTGGTCGACGAGCCCACCAGCGCCCTCGATCAGGAACGCGGGGCCGCCATCATCGATCTCATCCTGCGGCTCACCGACGAGCGGAACACGTCGACGCTGCTCGTCACCCACGACCTCGTGCATCTACCGCGCATGCACGGGGTGCTGCACCTCGTCGACGGTCGTGCCGTCGACGACGCGGCTGTTGCGAGGCGTTGACCGTCGACTACTCGCCGGAGCTCTGCCTGAACTGACGCTCCCAGTCGCGCAGCTCGCTGCGACCGATGAGCGAGTCGAGCGACACCTGGAAGAGCAGTCCCTTGCGGGCGTTGACCTGCTTGATGTTGTCGACGATCTGCGTGGTCACGGCCGCCAGCGCCTCGCGCACCTCGGCGATGCGCTCGTCCGGGGCATCCCAGAGATCCGGCCGGGTGAGCAGGTCGAGCAGGTAGTCGCGGTCGAGGGCGGCGACCAGGCGAGCGAGCTTGTCGGAGTACTCGGCTTCGGCGAGCACGCTCTGATCCTCGCCGGCCTTGGCGTCGAGGCGGATGAACAGTTGCTCGACGTGCGACGCGAGAGCGTCGATCCCTGAGGCGGTCTCTGCCGCGACCGCGCTGGCCGGCACGGCGGCGTAGTCTGCGCGCAGCTCGCGGAGGCGGTTCACCCGCAGACGGATGCCGGCGGGCACCGGATCCGTCGACACCGGGGTCGTGCGTCGTCGGCGTCGGGCGATCAGTCCGACAGCTGTCACGGCAGCCGCGACGAGCACCACTCCGCCGATCACGAGCGGGATGACGGGTTCGGCGACCCCGGGGTCGCCACCCGACGACGCCGGCGTCTCCGCCGAGATCTCCGTCACGGTCTCGACGAGTTTGTCCTGCAAGCTGCCACCCGAAGACTCGTTCTCGTTCGCGATGCGCAGCGCGTCATCGCCGATCGCCGCAGACGCGGCCTGCAGATCGTTGCCGATCGCGACGATCACGGTCTGTTGACTCGCACCCGCGGTGAGCTGATCGAGGATGTACGTGTTGTACGGGGTATCGGTGGCAGCACTCGCCGGCAGCACCACCACCGCGATCGATCCGTCGCTCGGGACCACGCTCGCGAGCGCATCCGTCAGCGCTGGTCCCCCCGACACATCGGAGTCGACATAGATGTTCTGACCGGATATGCCGTCGACGGCATCATCGATCCAGGGGTTGTTCGATGCGGAGAGGGACGGCATCCGAATCCTCAGAAGTTGTTGATCACGGACGCGAACACGAGGTCGATCCGCTCGGCGTCGGAGGCGTCGAACAGCTGACCGCCGGTCACATCGGCGATGCGCTGCAGCGCCGACGTGTCTGCGCCCTCTCCATACGCGATCGGGAATATACGGACCGGGGCGTCGTCGCCGCCCTCCTTGGTGCTCTTGCCGATCTTCGCGATAAGCGAGTCGAGGGAAGTGGCGGAATCGGTGTCCTCGCCGTCGGAGAGCAGCACGATCGCGTTGATGCGGCCGGGCTCGGCTCGCTCGCTCATGGCCTCGTACGCCAGCAGGATCGAGTCGTAGAGAGGCGTGCCGTTGCGCTGTGCGTAACGCAGATCGTCGAGCGAGGAGTCGAGCTTCTCGCCGTCGGAGCCGAGCGCACTGACATCGCGCAGCACCTGGATGCCCTCGCCCTCATCGGACGAGATACCGGTGGTGAACGCCCACACCCCGATCTCGTCGGTGGAGCGGAAATGGTCGAGAGTCGTCTGCGCGCCTTCGATCGCCCCGTCGAGACGCGAACGCCCGTCGCCGATCGGGTCGTCCATGGATCCCGAGATGTCGATCAGCTCGAGCACGGACGAGGGCTTGCGCACCTGCGTCCACTGGTCGATCGCCGTGGAGATCACGTCGACGTCGGGCTTCGGCAGCGTCACCGCGGGCTGCGCGGGGTCGACGCCGAACTTCGCCGTGAACAGGTCGCCCAGGGGCACCGACTCGTCGAGCGGGCGGAAGCCGTAGTCGGGCAGGATCTTCTGCGCCGCGGTGGTCTGCACGAAGGCGGCGAACGCCTCGCCGGCGGTGCGCTGCTCGGCCGTGACCCAGTCGGCGCCGAGCACGGTGATCGGGTTGTCCGACCACATCGACCCACCCTCGGGGTAGACCGCGACGAGCTTGGTCTTGGGCGGGGTCAGGGTCTCACCGGGCTGCACCGTGTGCGAGTCGGGGTTGCCCTGGTTGTAGTTGAGCAGC
This sequence comes from Microbacterium sp., assembly GCF_031988965.1. GTDB lineage: Bacteria > Actinomycetota > Actinomycetes > Actinomycetales > Microbacteriaceae > Microbacterium. The sequence goes on along the minus strand of NZ_DALZXX010000027.1, from coordinate 17,829 downwards.
GAGGTCTCCTCCAGCGCGACGGCCGAGACATAGGCCGAGCCGTTCGAGCCGTTCTGGGTCTCGTCGTAGAGCGTCGAGAGCACGTTGCCGGTGGTGTCGCCGTAGTGGATGACGCACTCCTCGAACACGCGGGAGAAGTCCGCCGATGCCTCGACGTCGGCGGAGGTGAGCCCCTCGGCCTTGCCGGTCGCCTCGTACGACTGCATGAGGATCGTCGAGAGTCCTGTGGTCGACGTGTTCGGGTTGGTCTTCGAGATCTTGAACGCGCCCCAGATGTCCTTGCCGACGCTGCCCCACCCGGCCGGGTCCTGGCAGAGGTTCTCGAGGTCGGTGATGCTGACGGGGGTGTTCGGCCAGCCGAGGGCGGTCGCCATCGGCTCGGGCATCCCGAACACCACGGGCGTGCGGGTGAACGACTTCGGATCGCCGACGAGACCCGGCGATGCGGCTGCCGCGACGCGGTCGGTCCAGACGGTGGATGCCGGAGACCACAGCGTGGGCCACAGCGACTGATCGTCACTCGGCCAGTCCTCACCCGAGGTCAGGAAGCGAGTCGCGTTGCCGGACGACACGTTCGTCGGACGCACGGTCGCGCAGGTCTCGAGCCCCTCGTGCTCGGGCGAGTCCTTGAATGCCTTCGCGAGCTCGTCGAGCATGTTGACCTTCTCCGACGAGGTCGCGACGGTGATGTGCGTGCATCCGTCGTCGGGGAATCCCTGCGATCCGTCGGTGGACGTGCCCTCGTCGCCGCCGCCCGTGCAGGCGGACAGTGCCAGGGCCGCGATCGCCGTCATGGCGAGGGCGGCGGGGATGCGTCGTGCGGTGCGAGGCGCGCTCATGCGCCCAGGCTACCGAGGTATGGCGTGCGCGATCACGTATCGGTCCGATCTTGTGACCCGCTCCAGTCGGGGACCGGCTCGATCGCGCCGCGGAGTACGCTCGCTCGTGTGGGGCGGATCACGACGAGGCGACCGATACTGAAGCTCACCCTCGGCGAGGGTGCGAGCCGGCGAGCCGACACGCTCGCGGTCGAGGAACCGCTCGAGATCAGGGTCGCGGGCTCGCCGCTCGCGGTCACGATGCGCACTCCGGGGCACGACGTCGAGCTGGCGGCCGGGTTCCTCGTGTCCGAAGGGATCATCGCGCGCACTGCCGACTTCCACTCGGCGATCCACTGCGGCGGCCCGGGCACCGGCGGGCAGGAGAACACCTACAACGTGCTCGATCTCACTCTCGCCCTCGGAGTCGCGCTTCCCGACCCCGAGGCGGCGCGACGCTTCTACACGACCAGCTCCTGCGGGGTCTGCGGCAAGGCCAGCATCGATGCCGTGCGCACCGTGTCACAGCATCCGGTCATCGACGACGACATCGCCATCGACGCGGAGCAGATCGCATCGTTCCCCGATCGGCTGCGCGCCGAGCAGGCGGTGTTCGACAAGACCGGCGGACTGCACGCCGCGGCGCTGTTCGACGCCGACACCGGTGAGATGCTCGTGCTGCGCGAAGACGTCGGCCGCCACAACGCGGTCGACAAGGTGGTGGGGTGGGCGCTGCTGAACGACCGACTGCCTCTGCGCCGACAGATTCTGCAGGTGTCGGGGCGAGCCAGTTTCGAACTGGTGCAGAAGGCCGCGATGGCCGGCATCCCGATGCTGAGCGCCGTGTCTGCACCGTCATCGCTCGCCGCCGAGCTCGCCGACGAATCGGGGGTGACGCTCGTCGGGTTCGTCCGCGGGCGGTCGATGAACGTCTACACGCACGCGCACCGGGTGCGGCTGGATGCCGGAACAGTCGGTGCGGCCGAGCCCGCCGCGGAAGGAGCGAGCCATGCTCGATAGTTGGGGAACCTCCGGGACGGCCTTCGGACTCATGCCCATGGAACCGCGGCAGGGAGGGTACGGCCCGCGCACCGACCGAGCCTGGTCGCGTACGCCCTACCGCCACCCGGCGGCAGGATGGGGAGCCGCCGTGTCGGTGGGGCGGGTGGTGCTCGAGCAGCGCCAGCCGATCGCCGGTCCGCTCGCGATGCTGCAGATGAACCACCCCGTGTCGGGCTACGACTGCCCCGGCTGCGCGTGGCCCGACGACCTCGGCAACCTGAAGCTCGACATCTGCGAGAACGGCATCAAGCACGTCACCTGGGAGATGACGCGCAAGCGCGTCGACCGGCGCTTCTTCGCCGAGCACACGGTCACCGAGCTCGCCACCTGGCCGGATTTCGACCTCGAGGATCAGGGGCGACTGACCGAGCCGATGGTCTACGACGCGGACACCGACCACTACGTGCCGATCTCATGGGACGACGCGTTCGCGCTCGTCGGCGACGAGCTGCAGGGTCTCGACAGCCCCGACGAAGCGGCCTTCTACACGTCGGGCCGTCTGAGCAACGAGGCCACATTCCTGTACCAGCTGATGGTGCGGGAGTACGGCACGAACAACCTCCCCGACTGCTCCAACATGTGCCACGAGGCATCGGGCCGGGCGCTCAAGGCGTCGATCGCCACGGGCAAGGGCACCGTCGACATGCACGACTGGAACGACTGCGACGCCCTCTTCGTGCTCGGCGTGAACGCGGCATCCAACGCTCCGCGCATGCTCACGGCGCTGGCGGATGCCGTGAAGCGCGGCGCCCAGGTGGTGCACGTCAATCCGCTCCTCGAGGCCGGCGCCACCCGCACGATCGTGCCGCACGACTTCGTCGACATGGCGCGCTTGAAGGCGACGGGCACGAGCACGATGAACCTGCAGGTGCGCCCCGGCGGTGACCTCGCCCTGATCCGCGGCATGTCGAAGGCGGTCTTCGAAGCCGCTGTCGATGACCCTTCGGTGCTCGATTCCGAGTTCCTCTCGTCGCTGACGAACGGTGTCGAGGCGTACCGCGCGCTGGTGGAGGACACGACATGGGCCGACCTCGTCGCGCAGTCGGGACTCACCGAGGAGCAGATCCGCGCGGCCGCGGCTGTGTACCTCGCGTCGGAGCGCACGATCATCAGCTGGTGCCTCGGCGTGAGTCAGCACGAGCACGGCGTCGACACGGTGCGCGAGATCGTCAACCTGCTGCTGCTGCGGGGCAACATCGGGCGCACGGGCGCGGGGCCTTCGCCGATCCGCGGGCACAGCAACGTGCAGGGCAACCGCACCTGCGGCATCGACCACCGGCCGACGGGCGCCTGGCTCGACCGCCTCGCCGAGGTCTGCCGCATCGATCCGCCGCGGCACCCCGGTCTCGACACCGTGCGCACGATCGAGGCGATGCACGACGGCCGGGTGAAGGTCTTCGTCGGCATGGGCGGCAACTTCGTGCTCGCGGCCCCCGACACCCCGTTCACGGCGCAGGGCCTCGAGAAGTGCCGACTCACGGTGCAGGTGAGCACCAAGCTCAACCGCAGTCACCTCGTGCATGGGGAGAAGGCGCTGATCCTGCCCTGCCTCGGACGCACCGAGCGCGACCAGCAGGCAGAGGGACCGCAGGGTGTCACGGTCGAGGACGCGATGAGCATGGTGCACCTCTCGGTGGGGCGCAAGCAGCCGGCATCCGCCTATCTGAAGTCAGAGCCGGCGATCATCGCCGGGCTGGCGAAGGCGACGCTCCCTGACACGCAGACCCCGTGGGATCGGTACGTCGGCGACTACGACACGATCCGCGACGTGATGGCGAAGGTGCTGCCGGGGTTCGAGGGGTTCAACGAGCTCATCAGGGACGCGCACGGATTCCGCATCCCGCAGCCGGCGAGACAGCGGGTGTTCGAGACGCCGTCGCGGCGCGCGGAGTTCTCGCTCGCGGTTCTGCCGAACGTCATCCCCGAGTCCGCCGACACCCTGGTGCTGCAGACCGTGCGTTCGCACGACCAGTGGAACACCACGATCTACTCGAACGACGATCGCTACCGCGGGGTGAAGAACCTCCGCGAGCTCGTGTTCCTGCACGAGGACGACATGCGCGACCGGGGTCTGGCCGAGGGTGACCTCGTCGACATCGTGTCGACGTCGAAGGACGGATCGACCCGGATGCTGCGCGCCTTCCGCGCGGTTCCGTACGACCTGCCGCGCGGCAGTGCCGCGGGCTACATGCCCGAGATGAACGTGCTGATCGGTCGCAAGGACTTCAGCGCGCAGAGCGATCAGCCGCTGATGAAGAGCATCCAGGTGACCGTCACGCGCTCGGGGGCGTGAAGCGCGCGGCGGATCCTCAGGCGTCGACCGTCGAACCCTGCAGCGCATGCACGACCGGGGCGAGCTCGGGCTGAGTGACGGCTTCACCGAGGGTGCGCTCGAGCGTCTCGTCGTGGATCGGATGCGCGCTCTCATACAGCGCCAGGCCGGCGGGGGTGAGCTCGGTGTAGATGCCGCGACGGTCGTCGGCGCAGAGGATGCGAGTGAGCAGTCCGCGGTCTTCGAGGCGGGTCACGAGCCGCGTCGTCGCGCTGGGGCTGAGGGCGGTCGCGCGGGCGAGCTGCTGCATCCGCATGTGCCATCCGTCCTGCCGGCTGAGCGCGTCGAGCACGGTGTATTCGACGACCGAGAGTCCGGCCGAGGCGCCCAGTGCCTTCTCGAGCTCGGCCTCGATGATGCCGTGCAGCGCGGCGAGGGTGCGCCATCCGCGCGCTCGGATCTCGACGGCGTCGTCTGAGATGCCCATGGTGACCTCCAGCGCCACGTGAGCGCATAAGTAGTTGCTTGCGCGGGATAGTTGCGTGTGCAATGATTATCCCTCGAGACGCAATATCCCGCGTCTGCAACAACTTTAGCAGAGGACTTCGGAGCGCACCCATGCCACTCGGACTCATCGCACTCGCCATCGGCGCCTTCGGGATCGGACTCACCGAGTTCGTGATCATGGGCCTTCTTCCCGAGGTCGCCACCGACTTCGGGGTCACGGAGTCCACCGCCGGCTGGCTCATCTCGGGCTACGCCCTGGCCGTGGTCGTCGGGGCGCTCGGCCTCACCGCCGCCACCACACGCCTGCCGCGCAAGCCGGTGCTGCTCGGACTCGTCGTGCTCTTCATCGCGGGCAACGCCCTCACGGCTCTCGCCCCCGACTACACGGTCGCCATGATCGGTCGCATCATCGCCGCCCTCTGCCACGGCGCCTTCTTCGGCATCGGTTCGGTCGTCGCGGCCGATCTCGTCGCCCCCGAGAAGAAGGCACGCGCGATCGCCATCATGTTCACCGGGCTCACCGCCGCGAACGTCTTCGGCGTTCCCTTCGGCACGTTCCTCGGGCAGCAGTTCGGCTGGCGCTCGACGTTCTGGGTGATCTCGGTCATCGGCATCATCGCGTTCGTCGGCATCGCACTTCTCGTCACCGCGCCGAAGGTCACCGGCGCTCAGGTCAGCCTGCGCAGTGAGCTGCGCGCGTTCCGTTCCGGCCAGGTCTGGCTGTCGCTGATCGTCACGGCCCTCGCCTTCGGCGGCATGTTCGGTGCCTTCACCTACATCGCCTACACGCTCACCGGCGTCACCGGCTTCGCCGACACCACCGTGCCGTGGCTGCTCGTGCTCTTCGGTGCGGGTCTCGTCGCCGGAAACTGGATCGGTGGACGCCTGGCCGACCGCTCGATCGACCGCACCCTCCTGATCTTCATCGCCGCGCTCGTCGTCGTGCTCGTGGCGTTCGGCTTCTTCGCGTGGTCGCAGCCCGTGACGATCGGGATCCTCGTGCTGATGGGAGCGTTCGGCTTCGGCACAGTGCCGGGACTGCAGAGCCGCATCATGCACTACGCCGGTGGGGCGCCCACCCTCGCCTCCGGAGCGAACATCGGCGCGTTCAACGTCGGCAATGCGCTCGGCGCCTGGGCCGGCGGACTCGGCATCGCCGCGGGACTCGGCTACACCTCACCCATCTGGATCGGCGCCGCGATCACGGCATCCGCCCTCGTCGTCATGGTGATCGCCGTGATCACCGCACGGCAGCCCGCCCCGACCGCCACCGGAACCCTCCAGACCGTCGCCGCCTGACGACCCGATCCCGAACCCCCACACAGAACACGAAGGACACCGCAGTGAGCACTCCCACCATCCCCACCGTCACCCTGAACAACGGCATCGCGATGCCGCAGCTCGGCTACGGCGTGTTCCAGGTGCCGGATGCCGAGACGACGACCGCCGTCGCGGCAGCCCTCGACGCCGGATACCGCAGCATCGACACCGCAACCATCTACGGCAACGAGGCGGGTGTCGGCCGTGCACTCCGCGAATCGGGCATCGCCCGCGACGACCTCTTCGTGACCTCCAAGGTCTGGATCGCCGATCACGGGTACGACGCCACCCTGCGGGCATATGACGAGTCGCTGGAGCGCCTCGGCCTCGACCACCTCGACCTGTACCTGATCCACTGGCCCACTCCTGCTCTCGGAACGTATCCCGAGACGTGGCGCGCCCTCGAGAAGCTCTACGCCGACGGGCGCGTGCGGGCGATCGGGGTGTCGAACTTCGAACCCGAGCACCTCGAGCGGATCGCCTCCGATCAGGGCATCGTGCCCGCCGTCAACCAGGTCGAGCTGCACCCGGCTCTGCAGAACCGCGCGGTCGTCGCGGCGAACGCCGAGCGCGGCATCGTCACCGAAGCCTGGAGCCCGCTCGCGCAGGGTGCCGTGCTCGGCGATGCCTCCGTGGTCGAGATCGCCGACCGCCATGGCAAGACGCCGGCGCAGGCGGTGCTGCGCTGGCACGTGCAGCAGGGGCGCGTCGTGATCCCGAAGTCGGTGACCCCGGCCCGCATCGCCCAGAACCTCGATGTGTTCGACTTCGAGCTGACCGCGGACGAACTCGCGACGATCGACGCTCTCGAGCGCGACGGTCGCACCGGACCCCACCCCGCTCAGTTCAACGGCTGAGCCGAAAGAGTGATGCGGGCGCGGCGGCTACTGCGCCCGCATGAACTCCTCAGCGGCGGCGACCTGCTCGGGAGTCGGGCGGATGCCGGTGTACAGCACGAACTGCTCGAGCGCCTGCAGCGTCGCGACCTCCGCGCCGGTGATCACGGTCTTGCTCGCCGCGCGGCCCGCCGCGATCAGCGGGGTCTCGGCGGGAAGGGCCACGACGTCGAACACGACGGATGCCGCGGCGATCTGCGCCTCCGAGAACGACAGCGCATGCTCTTCGGCTCCGCCGGCCATGCCGATCGGCGTGATGTTGACGATGATGTCGGCGGTCACGGCATCCGCATCCGCCGTCCATTCGAAGCCGTAGAGATCGGCGAGGCCGCGACCGCGCTCTTCGTTGCGCGCCGCGATCGTGACCCGCGAGAAGCCGGCGTCGCGGAAGGCCGCAGCGGTGGCCTTCGCCATCCCGCCCGAGCCACGCAGCAGCACGGAAGCCGTCGGGTCGAGAGAGTTCCGCTCGATGAGCTGGGCGATCGCGCTGTAGTCGGTGTTGTATGCGGTGAGCACGCCGTCGTCGTTCACGATCGTGTTGACAGACTCGATGGCCGAGGCAGAGGCATCCATGTGGTCGACGAGTGCGATCACATCTTCCTTGTAGGGCATCGAGACCGCGCATCCGCGGATGCCGAGTCCCCGCACGCCGGCGATCGCCTGGCCGAGGTCGGTGGGGGCGAAGGCCTTGTAGATCCAGTTCAGGCCGAGTTCCTCGTAGAGGAAGTTGTGGAATCGGGTGCCGTTGTTGCTGGGCCGCGCTGACAGCGAGATGCACAGGGTCATGTCCTTGTTGAGCATGGTCACGCCTCCAGGGTACTCGCGGGAGTGCGCGGATCCTCCCGACCTCAGAATCCGCTGACACCCGTAGCGTGATCGCGATCACTCCCATAGTGTTGTGAGTGCATGCACAGGGGATTGATCGTCTCCGTCCACCCCAGACGACGGGCTGCCTTCCCCAGAGGCAAAGGCGATCCGTGCATGCGATTGGGCCCTCTCGAGTGGTTCTGTCCCCAACGGGCCGCTCGAGAGGGCCGCTGTCTGCACGGACTTCCAAACTTTTTTGCCTTTTGTCCCCCAAATGGGGGACAAAAGGCTCGCGGAGGGGTTACGCTGGTATCTGACGCACCCTCCGGTCGTCTTCGGCCCTCATCGCTCCCCCCGCGGTGAGGGCCACACCATTTCTCCGGCCGTCCACGATGTCGTGGAAGACGGCCCTATGTGACGCGAGATGACCTCTCATGCAACATTTGGGTTACGGGCTGACCTCGCCTCTTCCGCTCTGAGCGTGCTCCACTAGCGTGGGTCTCGTCGGTGCATCCTGCGTCGGCTTCTTTCCCGCAGCAGAACAGGCAGTACATGAGCACCCAGGGCACGGTCAAGTGGTTCAACTCGGAGAAGGGCTTCGGCTTCATCTCCCCCGACGACGGCGGCGCTGACGTCTTCGCGCACTATTCCGCCATCCAGTCATCCGGCTACCGGTCTCTCGAAGAGAACCAGCGAGTCGAGTTCGAGGTCGCGCAGGGCCCGAAGGGCCTGCAGGCTGAGAACATCCGTCCGGTCTGACCGGACGAGACGAGAACTCCCTGACCGGGAGGTCCGCCGTACGGCGCGACCCTCCGGCAGGGAGTTCTGTGTCTGACGCCGGGTTCGCGGCGCGGGCGCGCGCACCGCGTAGGGCGGAAGAGTCCGTGAAGGGCGGACGCACGGCATGAGACTCCGCCCGACGGGGAGTTCTCCGCCCGACGCGGTGAGCGACGAAAGGACTCAGGCGAGCAGCAGGGAGCGCAGCTCGTCGACGGATGCTGCGCGGAATGCCGCCTCGTCGCCCTCGTCCGGGTCGCTGAAGCCCCACTCGACGAAGATCACGGGCACGTCGTTCGCGTTGCCGCCCTCGACATCGTGGTGGCGATCGCCGATGAGCACGGGGCGCGAGATGTCCGCACCGCGATCTGCGAGGCGGCGCAGCGCCTCGGCGACGATGTCGGTCTTCGACGCGAGCGTGGACTCATCGGGGGTCGATCCGACCGTCGTGAGGAAGAACGGGCGCAGCTCGAAGTGGTCGACGAGGGCGTCGACCTGGATCTCGGGCTTCGAGCTCGCGGTGGCCTGCGGAACTCCGGCCGCATGCAGGTCGCGGATGATCTCGGAGACGCCCGGATAGGTCTTGACGTCGGTCGTGTAGCCGTCGGCCTTGCCGAGGGTGCGGTAGAACGACACGGCTTCGGCTGCCTGCTCGGGGGTCATGCCCGCCTGAGCCTGGAAGGACTGGAACATCGGCGGGCCGATCCAGTGAACCAGCTCTTCGCGCGTGGGGGCCGGGTGGCCGAAGTGGGTGAGAGCGACGTTCAGCCGGCGGAGGATGCCGACCGAGGCGTCGACGATCGTGCCGTCGACGTCCCACAGCACGCAGGAATAGGGGGAAGAAGCCATGTCTTCCAGCCTATGGGCTGTGCGGGAACCCTCGGACGACCGTGAACATGTGTGCAGGCGCCCTGCTGCCGAACGTGCGCGGCCTCAGAAGAGGCGCGGGATGCCGGACTCGATGCCCTTCATGTCGTCGTAGTCGAGCACGAGGCAGCGGATGCCGCGGTCCTCGGCGAGCACGCGGGCCTGCGGCTTGATCTCCTGCGCGGCGAACACTCCCTGCACCGGGGCGAGGTGCGGGTCTCGGCCGAGGAGCTCGAGGTACCGCGTCAGCTGCTCGACACCGTCGATGTCGCCACGGCGTTTGATCTCGACGGCGATCGCCGCACCGTCGGCATCGCGCACGAGCAGATCGACGGGACCGATCGCGGTCGGGTACTCGCGGCGCACGAGCGTCGCCCCCTCGGCGACGCGGTCGACCTGCTCGGCGAGCAGACGCTGCAGGTCGGCCTCGACGCCGTCCTTCTGCAGACCGGGGTCGATGCCGAGGTCGTGCTTCGTGTCGTGGATGATCTCGTAGATCTGCACGCGTAGCGCATCGCCGGTCTTCTTGTGGGTGACGCGCCACACCTCGGTGACACCCGCGATCGACTCCTCTTCACCGGGCTCCTCGGTCGAGAGCGAGCACGGCGGGCTCATCCAGTTCAGCGGCTTGTAGCTGCCGCCGTCGGAGTGCACGAGCAGACTCCCGTCGCCCTTGTGCACGAGAAGACGCGTGGCGAGCGGGAGGTGGGCATTGAGCCGGCCCGTGTAATCCACGGAGCAGCGGGCGATGACGAGACGCACCCGACGAGCCTACTTCGTCGGGCGGAGTGCTTCTGCGGCGGTGGGTGTCGCTCCTGGTGTTTCCCCACATGCCGGGCTGCTGTCCTTCCGCGCGATCATGCGGAACTGGATCCTGACATTCTGGGCGCGCCGGCGAAGAATGAGGAGATGACCGTGTCGATCGAACTGGTGACGATGATCGTGTCTGTCGCGTCCACGATCTTGGGACTGGCGTCGGGATTCGGATGGGTGATCAGTCGCATGGACGCGAGGTTCGCGGGTGTCGAGCAGCGGATGGATGCGCGGTTCGAGAGGGCTGAGCAGCGGATGGATGCGCGGTTCGCGGGTGTCGAGCAGCGAGTGGATGCGCGGTTCGACCGCGTGGAGGCGGACATCGCTGAGGTCAAGGCCGACATCGGCGAGGTGAAGGTCTCCGTCGCGCGACTCGAGGGCCCGGCACAACGCCTTCTCGTCGCGCGGTGACGATCATCGACGAGGGCCACCCGAGCGCCCTGAACTCCCCCCGAGATCCGTGGTGTGGGATCGAGGTATGGGCACCCGTGTGACGACGTCTGACGCTCAGTTCCGCGTCGCCGCGGGCACGGATTGCTCCGACATCTCGTCCGCGCGGAGCGGTCGAGCAGCACCCGAGAAGAGGCCCGACAGCACGACGAGGCCGACCAGGATGAAGAGCGTGTTCAGCAGTCCGATGTGCTCGCTGATGAAGCCGAGCACGGGAGGACCGCCGAGGAACGAGATGTAGCCGATGGTCGCGGCCGCGCTGACGCGGGCGGCCGCCTTGGCCGGGTCGTCGGCCGCAGCCGACATGCCGAGCGGGAAGCCGAGCGAGGCGCCAATGCCCCACAGCGCCGCACCGGCGAAGACCAGCGGCAGGCTCGGCGCGAGGATGAACAGCAGGATGCCGGATGCCGCCGCGACGGCGAGAACCCGCAGCACCGCCACCCGTCCGAAGCGGTCGACGAGAGGTCCGCCGAAGATGCGGACGGCCGTCATCGCGACCGAGAACGTGGCGAGCGCGGCGGCGCCGAGCGCGGTGCCGCCACCGTGATCCTCGGCGACGCCCAGGGCGAGCCAGTCGTTGGCACCGCCCTCGGCGAACGACATGCCGAGCATCACGACACCGATCGCGTAGGTGCGCGGCTCTCGCCAGGCCGACAGCGCGACGTGCATCCGCTCGCGCCAGTGCGGCTTCTCGCCGTCTTCTGCGCTCGGATCCAGCGCCTCTTCGCGTCGAGGCACGTTGGCGATGCTGGCGACGCCGATCGCGGCGATCAGCACCGCGATGACGAGAGTGTGGGTGAAGACGTCGATCTGCAGCTGGGCTGCGAGGGCGCCGAGGCCCGCGCCGATGACGGTGCCGAAGCTGAAGAAGGCATGGAAGAGCGGCAGGATCGTCTTGCCGGAGTGCTGCTCGATCGCGGTGGCCTCGACGTTCATCATCACGTCGACGCATCCGTTGCCGAGTCCGAACAGCACGAGGCCGATCAGCACGACCGTGTACGAGCCGAGCACGTTGGCGCCGATGCCGATCAGGGCCACGCCCGAGGCGAACGTGAAGATCGACACCATCATGCCGAGGCGTGCGCCGGTGCGCGCCATGATCGCGGGGCTCGTCGAGATGCCGATGATCGAGGCGATGCCGGCGCCGAGCAGCAGCATGCCGACCTGGGCCTTGTCGATGTCGAGCGCGAGCTTGATCGACGGTACGCGAGACGCCCAGGTCGCGATCGACAGGCCGCTGGCGAGGAAGATCGCGAAGATCGCGGTGCGCCAGCGGACGTACTGCGAACGAGTGAGGGCGGTGTGCATGACGGAGAGTATATCGAATCGATTCGACTCCACGAAAGTCCGGAGGCTATCCTCAAGGTATGACCAGTCAAGACGCCCCGCGTCGCGCGACGATCGCCGATGTCGCGCGCACCGCGGGAGTCGCCACCTCCACCGCATCCGTCGTGTTCAGTGGAAAGGCCAAGGTGGCGCCGGCCACCCGCGAGCGGGTGCTGGCCGCCGCTGCCGATCTCGGCTACGCCGGTCCTGACCCTCGGGCCGCCTCGCTGCGGCGTGGACGGAGCGGCATCGTCGCGGTCGTGCTCGAGGGGCATCTGCGCACGGCGTTCCTCGATCCCGTGAGCACCGCGCTGATGGACGGCCTCACCGACGGGCTCGCGGACCTCAGCGCCGGCATCCTGCTGATGCGCGACGAGCCCGGCGACGACGGAGCGTCGCTCGTGAACGCGCCGGTCGACGCGGTCGTGCTGATCGGATGCTCGGGCCGCACCCGCGCATCGCTCGACATCGTGCGCGGACGCGGTCTTCCGGTCGTCGTGATCGAGGGCGATGCGGGCGAGGGGATTCCGCGCGTCACTCTCGACAACGCCGACGCGTCGGCCGACGTCGCGCGGCATGTCCGCGATCTCGGCCATCACGACGTCGCGCTCGTCACCCTCCCGCTCGACAACGACCGCGAACGGGGGATCGTCACGCCCGAGCGGCTCGCCTCGGCGACGATCGACGTCACGATCGACCGCCTCTCGGGTATGCGGGAGGTCTTCCCCGACGCGCCGGCGGTGTCGGCATCCGGCAGCTTCATCGACGAGGGGCTGGCCGTCGGGCGCGAGCTGCTGGCCGACGAGTCATCGCGCCCCACGGCGATCCTCGCGCAGAGCGACCTGCTGGCGGTCGGGGTCATCCGTGCCGCGGAGGAGCTCGGCCTGCGGGTGCCCGAGGACCTCTCGGTCGCGGGCTTCGACGGGGTCGACGTCGACGGACTCGGAGGGCTCGTGCTCACCACCAGCGTGCAGCCGGCTGTCGAGAAGGGGCGTGCAGCCGGAGAGCAGGTCGCACGGATGCTGCGCGGCGAAGACGCGGTGACCCTGCACCTGACCTGCCGTTTCCGGCAGGGCACGACCACGGCGCCGCCCTCACGCTGACCCGGCAGCCGCCCGTTCAGGAGTGCGCGGGTCCGATCGGCAGCGACGCATCGCCGAAGTCGACGACCGTGTAGCGGCCGCAGTCGATCCTGCGTTCCGGATCCGCCTGCACGGGCAGCTCCCACGGCACGGTCTGCGCGTCCTCGATGAGGAACGACGCCGTCGCATCGGGGGTGAAGTCCGCGCGGTCGACGAGCCAGGCGTAGCCGTCGAGACGGTGGTCGACCTGCACGAGTCGTGACGGATCGGCCAGGTGCAGCTTCGGCAGACGCACGGTCCAGAACTGCCCGGCGCCGGTGCGGCCCGACGCGTCGACCCAGTCGGTGACGCAGGCGAGGTCGTCGTCGGGCCTGTGCGCTGCCGCAGCGAGCCGCGGGATGCTCACGCTGCCGCCTATCAGCAGCAGAGCGGCGACGATGGCCGCGGCGGCGCGGGTTCGGGCTCGGCTGAACACCAGCGGTCGCGGCACGGCGACCAGCGCGAGCACCGGAGCGAACGCGACCGGCTGCAGGTAGCGGGCGGCGTGCGTGCCGAGGGCGATCGCGCCCGCGACGACCAGCACCGGCACGATCCAGGCGGATGCGGCGACCAGCCGTTCACCGGCATCTGTCGCTCGTCGAGTCCTGATCACCGCGAAGGTCAGGAGCGCTGTCGAGATGACGGCCGCCAGGGCGCCCGGCGGAGTCTGCAGACGCACGATGGACAGCTCGCCGTAGTAGGCGAGCGACTCGAGCCATCGTGAGGGATCCGCGTAGCCCGCGCCGGTGTTCGCGATCCATGCCGAGAACGGAATGCGAGTGAGAAGGCCCAGTGCGCTCCCGCCCACCAGGACGGCGAGCATGCCGACGAGCCGCTCGCGCTGCGGTGAGCGCCAGGCCGAGATCGCGAGCAGCACGCCGAGCGGAGCGGTCGCCCATGCCAGGTACAGCGGATTAGAGAGCGTCGACAGCATCGCGACGACACCGAGGGTGATCACGAGCGCGACGGAGAACCGCGGAGCATCGAGCATCCGTCGCACGAGTCCGATCGTGAGCACGACCGCGACCACGGTCGCCGCGTAGTACGTGGTCGTCAGCTGCAGGGAGGCGAGCTCGAGGGCATCGCGCGACGGGGAGGACTCCGTCATCGCGAGCACGCCGAAAGCGGTGAGGGCGATGAGTGACCACAGGATCGGCGACCTGCCCGTGCGGGCGCGCCCGGCGACGAGCCGGATCGCCCCGTAGAGCGCCAGCAGGTTGAGCACGGCGCTGACCGCGAGCAGGGCGTCGACGTCGAGGGGCAGGAGCGCCCGGAGGGCCACGAACACCGCGACCTCAGGCAGGAAGAGCACGCTCGACATCGCCCAGTCGAGCGGGTCGCCAGCGAGGATCGAGCGCGAGAGCAGCGCGACGACGAGCGAGTCCCCGTCGTCGAACAGCATCCCGGAACGGGGGGACGACGCGATCGTGCCGGCGACGATCAGAGCGATCGCGGCGGCGAGCAGCCAGCCGACGAGCTCTCGCACCCACCCCCGCGTCACGGCCCTACTCTGCCACCCCCCGTTACGAATCGCTCACTTTGCAGATCTCAGAGCCCGATATCTGCAAAGTGAGCGATTCGAAAAAGGGGGGAGGGGGTCAGGAGGTCTGCGCCCGAAGGTCCCAGATCTCCTCGAGCGGCGCGGTGCCCTCGGCGCCGTCCGCATCGCGGAAGACCTCGACGAACCGACCGATGTCGGCCTGCCAGGCGTGGTCGGCCGGGTCGTCGCTCAATGCGGCGACGGCGGCATCCCAGTCATCGCAGTCGACGAGGTGGAAGAGACGGTGACCGGATCGCCAGATCGTCCAGTCGTGGATGCCGATGCGCGCGAAGCTCGCAGCGAGAGCATCCGGGATGCGTGCGTGATTCGTGCGGTAGTCGTTGATCGCGCCCGCGCGGATCTCGGAGTGGAGAGCGATGCGCATGGGGTGCCTTTCGTCTGCGTCGACAGGGTCACACCATCTTCACACCCTTGCGATCCCCGTCGTAGATCAAGTATCCTATAGGAAATCTTGAACTCGAAGGAGAGGCTCAATGACAGACGCAGGCTTCCGGCGCCCCACCGAACGCATCCCTGGCGGGGAGTGGTTCAGCGGCGCAGGACTTGGGATCTTCGTGCACTGGGATCAGGCGTCACAGCAAGGGATCGAGATCTCGTGGCCGCTGGTGGGGCGGTCTATCATCCCGGGCCAGGATGCCGTGGAAGACTCCGTGACCGTCGCCGAGTACCAGGCGACCGCCCCCACCTTCGACCCCACCGAGTGGGACGCCTCCGACCTCGCGCGTCGAGCGCGGGAGGCGGGCGCGACCTATGTCGTCTTCACCGCTCGTCACCATGCGGGCTACAACATGTTCTTCACCGAGCAGTCGGACTTCGGCGTGCAGCACGGCCCGTTCGGGCGCGACATCACCCGAGAGTTCGTCGAGGCCGTGCGCGCCGAGGGCATGAAGGTCGGCATCTACTACAGCCTTCCCGACTGGAATCACGCGGACTACCCGGCGTTCCGCGACGAGGACCTGCCGTACAAGCTCGAACACTGGCCGGCGGCGGGCCTCGCCGAGTTCGCCGACACTCCTGATGCCACCGACCGCCACCGCCGTTCAAGCCCCGAGGAGTGGGCTCGATACCTCGACTACGTGCGAGCGCAGCTCACCGAGCTGCTCACGAACTACGGCACGATCGACCTGCTGTGGTTCGACGGCGACTGGGAACGCTCCGCCGTCGAGTGGACCGCACCGGGGCTCCGCAGACTCATCAAGCAGTTGCAGCCCGACGTCGTGATCAACGATCGGCTGCCGGGACAGGGCGACTACCGCACCCCCGAACAGGGCTTTCCGCTCACAGCGCCGACGGGGCCGTGGGAGCTGTGCCTCACGATCGGCGACCACTGGGCCTGGCGCAGGGGCCCCGACAACGAGAAGTCGGCGCGCTCGCTGCTCGTGACGCTGATCGATGCGGTCGCCCGGGGCGGCAACCTGCTGCTCAACGTCGGTCCTGGCCCCGACGGCACACTGCCCGAGGTCGAGCAGGGGAGGCTCGAGGAGTTCGCGGGATGGATGCGGGCGCACGCCGAGTCCGTGATCGGCGTCGATCCGACCGTCGGCATCGACGTCCACGGCCCGACGACCGCGCGGCCCGGCCGGCTCTACCTGCACCTCACCGCGCTGCCCGTCGAGGAGATCATCGTGCGCGGCCTGCCGGTGCGAAGGATCACGCACGTGCACCGCCTCGCGGACGGCCTCGAGCTGCAGCACGATGCGAGCTTCGAAGTGCACGAGGCGTCGACCGCGGGGGACGACCTGGGCGAGTTGCGCATCGTGGCGCCTGAGCCGAGCGGCGCCCTTGTCGACGTCATCGCCATCGACTTCTCCGAGTGACCCGAACTGTACCTGAACACCGCACCATCCGAGCAACACCCCCTCACCCATCGCATCGATCTCAGCATCCAATGAAGGAGGCAGACAGTATGAATGCACCCGCATCCCGACGCGCGAAGCGTCTCGTTCTGACCGGCATGGCAGGACTCGCCGCGGCCGCGCTCGCCGGCTGCGCCGGCAGCTCTGCAGGAGGCTCCGGCGGCGACGCAGGCGGCCCGCTCGTGCTCTACACCTGGGCCGCCAGTGAGGGCGACCAGGCGCAGTGGGCCGACTTCATCGACGGCGCGAAAGCCGAGAATCCAGACCTCGACATCACGGTCGAGGGTCCGAGCTTCTCGGACTACTGGACGAAGGTGAAGACCCGCCTGAGCGGATCGAACCCGCCCTGTCTGCTCACCACTCAGGCGGCGCGAGCGCAGGAGCTCGGCGATCTGCTCATGCCCCTCGACGACCTGATCGAGAAGAGCGGCTTCGACATCGACAACATCGACGCCTCGATGCTCAGCGGCATGACGGTGGACGGCACCATTCGCGCCATCCCCTACGACGCCGAGCCGATCGTCCTCTTCTACAACGTCGAGGCGTTTCAAGCCGCCGGCCTCGATCTGCCCGGCACCGAGTACACCCGCGACCAGTTCATCGCGGATGCCAAGGCGCTGACCGACGGAGAGAAGAAGGGCCTCGCGCTCGCGCCGGGCATCTTCATCCCGAACGCCTGGTCTCTGGCCGACGGCGTGCCTGCGGTCACCGAAGACGGAGAGCTCGATCTGACCAACCCCGAGTTCGTCGATCAGGTGCAGAGCTTCTTCGACCTCGTGTCGGTCGAGCAGGTCGCGAAGGCACCCGAGGCCGCCGACGGGTCGGAGGTATCGCAGCAGGCGTTCACCTCGGGCGCGGTGCCGATGCTGATCGAGGGACCGTGGATGTACGGCAGCTTCGCCGACACCGCCGACTTCACCCTCGGCGTCACCATCGTCCCGTCGACCAGCGGCGAGGCCGCGGCGATGACTGCCGGCTCCGGCTTCGGCATCGCCGCCAACTGCGACCGCCCCAATGAGGCGTTCGCCGCGATCGAGGCCCTGACCTCGGTGTCGGTGCAGGAGAAGCAGGCCGAGGCCCGCGGCATCGTCCCGGCGCGCATCGAGGCTCTCCCCGCGTGGGCCGAGGGCAAGACCGAGGGTGCGGCCGAGGTCGTCGAGGCGCTGCTCGCCGACGCGACCCCGCAGCGCACCACCCCGACCTGGAACCAGGTCGAGACCCTGATGACCCAGTACGGCGTGCAGGGCTACCGGGGTGAGCTGACGGCCGAGGAGATCATGGAGACGATCCAGAACTCGGTGGGCGGCTGAGCCGATGGCCATCATGAGCGAGCGGACGGAGGCCACGGCCTCCTCCCCGATGCCCGGTGCGGCGGG
>NZ_DALZXX010000026.1:0-27894 GCF_031988965.1 Microbacterium sp. | reverse complement strand
CGCGCTCCTCCTCGGCATCTGCGGCCGCCCCGGTGGGAAGCTGCGCGGTGGTGGGGAGGATGCGGGTGGTGCCGTCGTCGCCGGTGGCGGTCAGCATCCGCGTCGCGTCGTCGTCGCCCGCGACGCCTCCGGTGGCGATCGCGGGCACTGCGATCGCGGCCGAGTTCAGATCGCCGCGGCGCAGGGCCTGCGCGGCACGCGCCACGGTCGCCGACAACGACGGGCGGTCTGACGGCTTCTTGGCGATCATCGCCATGACGAGGTTCTGCACGGGGATCGGCACGGTCGGCGGCAGCGGCGGAGGCTGCTCGTTGATCTGCGCCATCGCGATGGCCACCTGCGACTCGCCCGTGAACGGGCGCTTGCCGGCGAGGCACTCGTACGCGACGATTCCGAGCGAGTACGTGTCGGTCGCGGGGGAGGCCGGATGGCCGGATGCCTGCTCCGGCGACAGGTACTGCACGGTTCCCATCACCTGACCGGTTGCCGTCAGCGGCACCTGGTCGGCGATGCGGGCGATGCCGAAGTCGGTGATCTTGACGCGTCCGTCGGGCGTGATCAGCAGGTTTCCCGGCTTGATGTCGCGGTGCACGAGGCCCGCGGCATGTGCGGCCTGCAGTGCGGATGCGGTCTGCGCGACGATGTCGAGCGTCTTGTCGGCGCTCAGCGAGCCGTCGCGTTCGATGATCGTCGAGAGCGCCTCACCGGGCACGAGCTCCATGACGAGGAAGGCGCTGCCGTTCTCCTCGCCGTAGTCGAAGACGCTGGCGATGCCCTCGTGGTTGACGAGCGCGGCGTGCCGCGCCTCAGCGCGGAACCGCTCGAGGAACCCGGGGTCCCCCATGTACTCGTCCTTGAGGATCTTGATCGCGACGGTACGTCCGATGACGTGATCCGTCGCCTCCCACACCTCGCCCATGCCGCCGATCGCAATACGCGACTGCAGCTCGTAGCGACCACCGAACGACACACCCTGCGTCGGTCTCATCTGCCCAGCACCGCCTCTATGACCTTCTTCGCAATCGGAGCGGCGATGGTGTCGCCGGATCCTGATTGCCCCTGTCCGCCGCCGTCTTCGACGAGGACCGCTACTGCGACCGCCGGATCTTCTGCCGGTGCGAATCCCGAGAACCACAGTGTGTACGGCTTGTCGCCGTTCTCTGTCGTCCCGGTCTTCCCGGCCACATCGACCCCGTCTATTCTTGCACCCTGCGCCGCGCCCGTTGAGACGCTCGCCACCATCGACGAGGTGACCTCGTCGGCGACGGTCTCGTCGAGCGCCCGACCGTACTCCTTGTTCTCATACGACCGCACGACCGAGAGGTCGTTGCCGATCACCGTGTCGACGAGACGCGGATTCATGACCACGCCGTCGTTGGCGATGCCTGCCGCCACCATCGCGATCTGCAGCGGCGTCGCGGTGACCTGTCCCTGACCGAAGCCGGTGAGCGCCGTCTGGGGGTCGTTGAGCCCAGAAGGGTAGCTCGAGGGCGTGGACTCCAGCGGGGTGGAGAAGCTCTGATTCCACCCGAACTTCTCGGCCATCTCACGGATCTTGTCGTCGCCCAGCTGCACTGCGAGCTCGGCCATCGGGATGTTGCAGCTCAATCGGATCGCCTCGGCGATGGTCACGGTGTCGCCGGGGCCGCACGTTCCGCCCCAGGCGTTCGCGACGGTGTTGTTCGACTGCGGCAGCTGGTAGCGAGCGGGGTTCGGCAGGGTCGAGTCCGGCGTGAAGTCGCCGCTCGCATAGGCCGCAGCCGCCACCACGAGCTTGAACGTCGATCCCGGGGGATTGAGGTCACCCGCGATCGCGCGGTTCGAGAGCGGCTTCAGCGGGTCGTCGACGAGCTGGTCGTAGGTCGCGTTCGCGGCATCCGCATCGTGCGTGGCGAGGGCGTTCGTGTCGAATCCCGGAGTCGAGACCATCGCGAGGATGCGCCCCGTGTCGGGTTCGATCGCGACGACCGCGCCGTTCAGGCCCTGCAGGGCGTCGTACGCGGCGCGCTGTGCGGCGGTGTCCAGCGTGAGCTCGACGCCGAAGCCGGTCTGCGGCTGGCCCGACAGGATCCGCTCGATGTCCGAGAAGAAGGCACTCGATCCGGTGCCCGAGAGGTCGGCGTTGAGGGCGCGTTCGATGCCGGTCGCCGACTGCAGCGCCGGGTTGAAGTACCCCGTCACCGGCTCCCACATCGCGGCATCCGTGTAGACGCGCTGGAACTGGTACCGGTCGTTCGAGGGCACGGACGAGGCGATCGCGACGTCGTCGACGATGATCGACCCGCGCTGGATCTCGTAGCTGTCGAGCAGGGTGCGGCGGTTGTTGCTGTCCTGGGCGAGGTTGTCGGCCTCGACGACCTGGATCCAGCTGGTCGCGACGAACAGCGACAGGAACATGAACAGCATCACGATGCTGAGGCGGCGGAGCTCTTTGGTCATGTCAGCCGATCACCGTCCTGGGTTGGCTGCGGACGCCGTCGGAGATGCGCAGCAGGATCGCGACGATCAGCCAGTTGGCGACCAGCGACGAACCGCCTGCCGCGAGGAACGGCGTGGTGAGACCCGTCAGCGGGATCACCCGGGTCACTCCGCCGACCATGATGAACACCTGCAGCGCGATCGTGAACGAGAGTCCGGTGGCCAGCAGCTTGCCGAAGTCGTCCTGCCCCGCGAGTCCGATGCGGATGCCGCGGCTGATGAACACCATGTAGAGGCACAGGATGGCGAAGAGGCCGATCAGGCCGATCTCCTCACCGAGGCTCGTGATGATGTAGTCGCTGTGCGCGAGCGGAGTGACGTTCGGGCGACCCTGGCCCCAGCCGGTGCCGAGCAGGCCGCCGTGAGCGAGACCGAACAGGCCCTGCATGGGCTGGAATCCGGCGGCTTCAGGGTCGACCTGGGAGGGATCGAACAGGAAGAGCCAGTTGATGAAGCGTCCCCGCACGTAGCTGAGGATCTGGGTCGCGGCGGCGACGCCGGCGGCGACGAGGGCGAGGCCGATGAGCACCCAGCTGGTCTTGCCCGTCGCGACGTAGAGCATCGCGACGAACATGCCGAAGATGAGGGTTCCGGTGCCGAGGTCGCGCTGGATCACGATGATGCCGAGCGAGATGGCCCAGACCACGAGCACGGGACCGAGCTCGCGCATGCGCGGCCAGGTGATGCCGAGGAACTTGGTTCCCACCGAGGTCAGGCTCTCGCGGGTGCGCACCAGGTAACCAGCGAAGAAGATCGCGAGGCAGATCTTCGCGAGCTCACCGGGCTGGAAGGCGAACATGCCCCCGAGCGAGACCCAGACCTGCGCGTTGGCGTCGGGGATGCGCAGCCCCGGCACGAAGGGGAGCAGCAGCAGCAGGATGCCGGAGAGGCCGAAGACGTAGGTGTACCGGAACAGGACGCGGTAGTTGCGCAGCAGGATCACGACCGTGATCGCACCCGCGAGGGAGATCGCGGTCCAGGCGAGCTGCTTGGTCGAGTAGGCGTTCCAGCCGGTGAGCGACTCCGCGATGTCGATGCGGTAGATCATCGCGATGCCGAGACCGGTCAGCAGGGTCGCGATCGGCAGCAGGAACGGGTCGGCTGCGGAGGCGACCGCCCGCAGCACGAAGTGCACCGCGAAGGCGAGAACGGCCAGGCCGCCGCCGATCGCGAGGATCATCGGGTCGATGACGCCGAGTGCGCCGAGCTGCACGAGGGTGAGGGCCGCACCGCTGATCACGACCGCGAACAGGAGCAGCCAGAACTCGCGGTTGCGCTGCGTCTGCGGCATCCGCATCTTCTTGAGGGCCTTGATGACGCTGGTGTCGGCCGAGACGTCGGTGCTCATCCGGCTCCATCCGTCGGCTCGGGGCTCGGAGTCGGGACCGGTGTCGGCAGCGGAGTCGAGTCGATGACCCGGTCGGCGCCGGCCTGCAGTCGCGCGACGATCGCCTCCGCGTCGGAGAGCGAGCGGGCGGTGATCGTGCGCTCCACGGAGTCGCGCTGGTAGGGCGGCAGATCGGCGAGCAGGATGTCGGTGTCCTGCAGCGGCGTCGAGAGGACGATCGGCCCGATGTTCTGCTGCACGCCCTGATAGATCACGACGCTGTCCTCATCGGCGCCCACGAAGTAGCGCGTCTGGGTCCAGCTGTAGGCGGCGAAGGCCGCGAACGCGAGAGCGGCGAGCACGACGAGCATCCCGGCGAACCAGCCGAGCCGCCGCCGACGCGCACGCCGACGATCCTCTTCGATGAGCTCTTCGAGGTACTCGGGCGCGGGCTCGAAGTGGCTGGGCTCGTTGGCGGCCTGGCGCACCGGATGCAGCCAGCTGCTGCGCGGGGCGCGCACCGGCGGCACCGTGATGTTCTCGGGGTTCGACGCCGAGCCGACGATCGTCGCCGTGCCCGAGTGCATCGCATGCTGTCCGCCGACGTCGACGATCACGATCGTGACGTTGTCCGGCGCTCCGCCGTCGAGAGCCTGCTTGAGAAGGTTGTCCGCCGTGCGGCCCGGGGCCATGCCGAGTCGCATCGCCTTGAGGATGTGCGCCTCGTCGACGACGCCCGAGAGCCCGTCGGAGCACAGCAGCCACCGGTCGCCCGGCTGGGTGTGCATCACGAACATGTCGAGTTCGGGATCGGCGTCCATGTCGCTGAGCACCCGCATGAGAACCGAACGGCGCGGGTGGTAGCGGGCCTCTTCCGGCGTGATGCGACCGGAGTCGACCAGGCGCTGCACGAAGGTGTGGTCGGCCGTGATCTGCGTGACCGCGTCGTCGCGGTACAGATAGATGCGCGAGTCGCCGATGTGGCCGATGACCGCGTAGTCGTCGACCATGATGATCGCGCTGAGCGTGGTGCCCAGGCCCGCGAGCTCCGGGCGGTCCTTCGCGGCGCGGATCAGGTCGCCGGCGGCCGTGGTGGCCGCAGCCTGCAGCGACGCCTGCGCGTCGTCGACCGACGTGTACGGCTGATCGAGCGGCTGCATCCGGTGGATGGCGATGCTCGAGGCGACGTCTCCTCCGGCGTGGCCGCCCATGCCGTCGGCGACGACGAACAGGTTCGCCCCGGAGTACCCGGAGTCCTGATTGTTGGAGCGGACCTTCCCGGTGTGGGAGATCGCGACGCTCGAGCCCTCGAAGACCATGCCGGGGTCAGGCTCGCAGCTCGAAGGTCGTGGCGCCCACCTTGATGGGAGTGCCGAGCGAGAGAGAGACGGGGTTGCCGCTCACCCGCTGCCCGGCGACGAACGTGCCGTTGGTCGAGTCGAGATCCTGGATCGCCCAGCTGTCGCCCCGCAGCAGGAGTCGCGCGTGGTGGCTGGACGTGTAGTCGTCGCGGATGACGAGAGCGGATTCGCTCGATCGTCCGATGGTCAGGGTCTCGGATCCGAGCGCCAGCTCGAGTCCGGCCTTCGGGCCCGACGTGATCACGAGGCGTTTCGCGGTGGCGACCGTCGCGGGACCGGTGGTCGCCGGCTTCGACGACGCGGGCTTCGCGGCCGCGGGTCGCGCGGGCGCCGGGGGAGTGGACGGCGCGGAAACCGCCGCTGCGTCACCGTCGGCGGGGAGCTTGCGCACCTTCATGCCGAACAGGTCGGCACGCAGCGAATAGACGACGCCGAAGACGAAGAACCAGAGCAGCAGGAGGAACCCGATGCGCAGCAGGAGCAGGACGAGCTCGCTGGGCGTGGTCACGAGATCGCTCCGAACGCGCGGGTCGCGTCGTCGTCGCGCCGACGCGGAAGACGAGGTCGGTGCGGCCGATCGTGATGGTCGTGTCGGTGGTCAGGGATGCTTCGCGCACCTTCTGTCCGTCGACCTTGGTGCCGTTCGTGGAGCCGAGGTCGCGCATCATGGCGCGCTCGCCGTCCCACAGCACCTCGACGTGCTTGCGGCTCGAACCGGCATCCGAGATGGTGATGTCCGCGTCGGATCCGCGGCCGATCACGGTGCGGGCACGGGTGATCGAGTGGCGGCGACCGTCGACGTCGATCACGGCCTGCCAGTTGACGCGTCCCTCGACGGTGCCCGAGGTCACGTTCACGGTTCCGGTGGCGATCTTGTCGTCGGCCTCGAGAGAGATCGACAGCGGCCCGGCGAAGCTGTAGCCCTGAGCCTTGCCGTGCTTCGTGAGCAGAGCGTGCAGCTCGTCGGTCAGGGCTCCACCCAGGCCGCGCATGCGACCGGCGTCGTCGGTGCTGAGCCGCACGACGTAGCTGTTGGGCGCGATGATGCGGTCGCGGCTCACCACAGCCGCGTTGGTGTCGGCCTCGCGGCGCAGCGCAGAGGCGATCTCAACGGGCTGGATGCCGCTGCGAAAGGTCTTGGCGAAGGCGCTGTTCACAGCGCGTTCGAGACCCTTCTCAAAGCTGTCAAGTAGTCCCACTGGGCTCCTCTGGCATGCCGACCGGTAGGGACATCGTAGCCAGGTGTCCTGGGTGTACGCCGTCGAGAGGCGTGATTCCGGGTGTCTTGGCGGGTTCGGAGGGGGTGTGGGCGCCGTGTGGGGCGGTGATCTCCCTGACGGGCGGAGGCTTCGCGCCGCATCCTCCGCCCAATGAGGAGTTCTCCGCCCGACGCGGTGCAGCGTCGGTTTCATCACGGGGCGGAACGCGTGATATCCTCGCAAAGTTGACTTCTTCGGAATGAGACACTCGCGCGAGTGGCGGAATGGTAGACGCGCTGGCTTCAGGTGCCAGTGTTCGCAAGGACGTGGGGGTTCGAGTCCCCCCTCGCGCACAGTCGGTGAAAGAGCCGGTCGGAGAAGGTTTCCGACCGGCTCTTTCTCTGTATACGCTCGCCCGGCTCCATGCCGGGGACCTTCATGCGCGCCGCAGCCTCGACCGTCCTCGACTGTCTTATCCCACCTGTTCCGAAACTGTTCTGGGTCGAACCATGCTGGGGGCGACGCCGTACTCTCTGCGGAAAGCGCGCGAGAAGGTGCCCACGTCCGCGAAACCCGAGGAGAACGCGGCACCCCCGACCGTCTCTCCACGCTCGAGCAGCGACTGCGCGCGAACGAGGCGCACGCGACGAATCTCCGCGGCAGGTGAGAATCCGATCCGTGAGCACACGACCTCGAGGTTGCGCACTGACATCCGCATCCGGTCAGCGAGCTCTGCGACGTCGAAATGTGGGTCGACGAAGTTCGCCTGGATGATCTCGATGACGGATGTCGCCGCCGGAGCACGTGGCGCGGACCCTGCACTGCCCTCGGGCGCTGGGGTGAAGGAGAGCAGGACATGTCGCCGTGAGGGCAGCGGGCGCACTGTCCAGGTCACCAGTCGTGGATCGCCCGCCTGCGTGACGAACCAGTCGTCGGCCGACGCCGGCCCGCGTGCACAGACGATGCCGCAGTCCTCTGCGGGGTAGGGCGAACCGTCCGGGCGTCGGGAATGGAGGAGGTCGTGGCTCGGTCCGCCGGTGAGATCGTGCGTACGGCGGAAGCCGAGGAACAGCGCGGCCGCCTCGTTCGCTCTCAAGACCTGGCGGCCGGCGCCGATGATCCAGAGGGGCAGAGGAGCCGCCTCGAAAGCTTCGGCCAGCGGTCCGAGCAGGTGCGGATTCCGGCTGACAGCCTGCGGGTCAACGCTCATCACACTCCTCCTTTCTTGCACGCTAGGAGCGCGCGGAGACGACGCTGTTGCGGCGATGTTTCTGCGATGTAAAAGCGGTGAGGGCTGCGCGTTCTGCCGGATGTGCTGCGTGAAAAGCCTGTCTGCGACGGTGGTGCACCCGATGAGATGAGGATCTGCACCCCCGACAGACAGGAAGACGAATGAGCAACTGGAACGCCTCGCGTGAGGCCGCAACAGAAGAAGTCCGTGGCGCCCGCATCCGCGAAGGTCTGACCTGGGACCAGATCGCTGCCCACATCGACCGGCCATTGCTCTGGACCATTGCGGCACTGCTGGGTTCGCATCCCGTTCCTCAGGCCGAGGCGGAGCGAACCGGCACGCTCTTGGATCTCTCTGCGGCTGCCGTCGCTGCCCTCCAGCAGCAGCCATACCGGCTCGAGGGAGACGCGATGCGCAACGATCCCACGATCTACCGGTTCTACGAACTGCTGGCGGTGTACGGTCCCGCCCTCAAGGAAGCCATCCATGAGGAGTTCGGCGACGGCATCATGAGCGCCATCAACTGCAACGTCGAGCTGAGCCGACGTGAGGATCCCGATGGAGATCGCGTGCGCGTGGTCATCGACGGCAAGTTCCTGAAGTACCAGTGGTGACCTCGATGTCCTACGTCGCCCCGAAGGAGTTCGCCGTCCGCATGATCGATGCGGGTCAGTCCAAGGCGGTCATGTCGACCCGCGACACGCTGATCCGCAGCTACATGGCCGGGGCGATCCTGGCCCTCGCCGCCGCGTTCGCGGTCACCGTCAGCGTCCAGACCGGGCAGCCGCTCCTGGGGGCGCTCCTGTTCCCGGTCGGGTTCTGCATGCTCTATCTCCTGGGCTTCGACCTGCTCACCGGTGTCTTCACGCTGGTGCCGCTCGCCTGGTTGGACCGACGCCCGGGAGTGACGATAGGGAGCCTCCTCCGCAACTGGGGACTGGTCTTCCTCGGCAACTTCGCGGGGGCGCTGACCACCGCCCTCCTGATCGCCATCGTCCTCACCTTCGGCTTCTCCACGCCACCCGATGAGATCGGCCAGGCACTCGGTCACATCGGAGAAGGGCGCACAGTCGGATACGCCGAACACGGTCTTGCCGGCATGTTGACGCTGTTCGTGCGCGGAGTGCTCTGCAACTGGATGGTGTCGACCGGAGTCGTCGGCGCGATGATGTCCGACAGCGTTCCCGGCAAGGTCATCGCCATGTGGATGCCCATCATGTTGTTCTTCTACATGGGGTTCGAGCACTCGGTCGTCAACATGTTCCTCTTCCCCATCGGACTCATGCTCGGCGGAGAATTCACCCTCGGTGACTACCTCGTGTGGAACGAGCTTCCCACGGTGGCGGGCAACCTCGTCGGAGGGCTCACATTCGTCGGGCTCATCATCTTCGTCACCCACGCGCGCACACGCCCGCATCGACTCGTCCAGTACTCGGACAACAACGGTTGATCCGAACCTGCTTGACGTGCAAAAATGAGTATACTCATAATAAAGTACACTCGTTAGTGAGCGCACTGACAAGGAGAGCACGATGAGCAGTACACCGGCAGGCGCACCGATCAACACGACGTACGCGAAAGCGCCGAACAAGACCCTTTCAGCGGGTGGCATCACCTTCGCCTATCGCGAGCTCGGGCCGGTGGAGGACATCCCGGTGGTGTTCTTCGTGCACCTCGCCGGAACGCTCGACAACTGGGATCCGCGCATCGTCGACGCTGTCGCACAGCGGCGTCACGTGATCGCATTCGACCAGCAGGGCGTCGGGGGCTCGTCCGGAACGGTTCCCAAGACGCTGGAGCAGGCGGCTGACGACGCCTACGAGTTCATCAGAGGCCTCGGCTGCACGAAGATCGACGTCTTCTCCTTCTCCATGGGAGGCATGATCGCCCAGGACCTCGCCGTGAAGCATCCGTCGCTGATACGCAGGCTCGTCCTCACCGGCACCGGCCCACGAGGCGGCAAGGACATGGACAAGGTGATCGGCACGACCTATTGGGATGTCTTCCGAGCGGCAGTCACGCGCTCCGATCCGAAGGAGTTCCTGTTCTTCAACCGCGACGCCGAGGGGAAGCGTGCGGCGAAGGCCTTCGTGAAGCGCCTCACGGAGCGCACGGTCGACCGCGACAAGGACATCCGTCTCTCCGCCTTCCAGACGCAGTTGACCGCGATCGCGAAGTTCGGGAGGTCGGTGCCCTCCGATCTCTCGGTGATCACCGGCCCGACCCTGATCGCCAACGGCGACAACGACCGGATGGTCCCCTCGATCCTGTCTCACGACCTCCATGCCCGCATCCCGGGCAGTGAGCTCATCATCTATCCGAACTCCGGTCACGGCGGCATCTTCCAGTACTGGGAGAAGTTCGCACCGGTGGCGGTCCGATTCCTGACCGCTGACCAGCCGGAGCAGGAGCAGCAGCAGCGATGAGAGCGTTCGTCGTCTCGAAGTACAAGACCGCGCTGCACGAGGCGGAGATGCCCGAGCCGATCGTCGGCGAGCACGACGTGCTCGTGCGTGTGCAGGCGGCCGGCATCAACCAGCTCGACGAGAAGATCAGGACGGGAGAGTTCACCGCGATCCTGCCCTACCGTCTGCCGCTCATCCTCGGTCTCGACGTCGCCGGCACCGTCATCCGGGTCGGGGCGGGCGTGAGCCGGTTCCGTGCCGGGGATGAGGTCTATGCCCGGCCCCGCGATCAGCGCATCGGCTCGTTCGCCGAGCGGATCGCGATCGACGAGAGCGATGTCGCGCCCAAGCCGACGACGATCTCGATGGAGGAGGCCGGCTCGTTGCCGCTGGTGGCGCTGACGGCCTGGCAGGCGCTCGTCGAACTCGGCGACGTGCGTCCGGGACAGAGGGTCCTCATCCATGCGGGGGCCGGCGGCGTCGGGTCGATCGCGATCCAGCTGGCGAAGCACCTCGGTGCTGAGGTCGCCACGACCGCGAGCGCAGGGAATGCCGAGTTCGTCCGGCGTCTCGGCGCCGATCATGTGATCGACTATCGCGCTCAGGACTTCGAGAAGGTTCTCAGCGGCTACGACCTGGTGCTCGACAGCCTGGGTGGTGAGAACCTCGAGAGGTCCCTGCGCATCCTGCGTCCTGGGGGCATGGCGATCGGGATCTCCGGGCCGCCCACACCCGAGTATGCGCGCGAGGCCGGTCTGAATCCGATCGTGCGCGTCGTCATCGCCGCCCTGAGTCGCACGATCCGCCGGCGGGCGAAGCGGCTCGGCGTCGACTACCGGTTCCTCTGGATGCGGGCGAGCGGCGATCAGCTGCGACAGATCACCGACCTCGTGGAGAGCGGAGCGCTGCGCCCGATCGTGGGACGGGTCTTCCCGTTCGGCGAGACAGTGGCCGGACTGGAGGCTCTCGCGGAGGGCGGCATCCGGGGCAAGGCCGTCGTCAGCATCCCGTGAGATCGCGCGCGCTGCGCGCACAGCAGCCGGACACAGACGAAGGCCCCGTGAGCGATCGGAGAGATCGCCCACGGGGCCTTCGTCATATCGGTCACTCCGCCGTGCGTGCCAGCTCCGGGTACAGCGACTCGAGGGGTGCGCTCAGTGCCGCCTTGAGCTGCACCGAGATGTCATCGGCGAGCACTTCGTATTCGTCCGCTTCCGTCGCATCCCAGACCTTGCTCACGAGCACGGCCGGGTCGAGCTTCGGGTCGGTGACATGTGCAGCCATCGCCGTGTCGACATAACCCACGTGCACGCCGACGACGTGCACGCCGGCCGGGGCCAGCTCGATGCGCAGCGAGTTGGTCGCCGACCACAGGGCGGCTTTCGTCGCGCTGTAGATCCCGGCCACGGCGTACCAGCTGAGCCCGGAATGGATGTCGACGAGAGCGGATCCCGGCTTCGCCGAGAGGATGGGAGCGAAGGCGCGAGCCAGGAACAGCGGACCGAGGAAGTTCGTCTCGACGTTCGAGCGGATCTCCTCCTCGGTGTGCGAGAGGATGCCGGGGCTCGAGACGGACGCGCCGGCGTTGTTCACGAGCACGGTGACGTCGGGAGCGGCGACGACTGCGGCGGCGATCGAGGCGGGGTCCGTCACATCCAGGGTCAGGGGGACGATGCGCTCGTCGTCCCACTCGCGGGGTGTGCGGGCGGATGCGTAGACCTTCGCGGCTCCGCGGGCGAGGGCGTCGTGCACGAAGTGTGTGCCGATGCCGCCGTTCGCTCCGGTGACGAGGACGACTGCTCCAGAGAGTGAGGGCATGATGATCTTCTTTCTGTTGACGGGTGAGGGGGCCGAGGTCAGGCTCGCGAGAGGAACGGGTAGTCGACGTAGCCGTCGGCGCCGCCGGTGTAGAGCGTTGCGGGGTCGAGCTCGTTGAAGGGTGCGTCGTTCCGGAGTCGATCGACGACGTCGGGGTTCGCGAGGGCGAAGCGGCCGAGCGGAGCGACGTCGGCGAATCCTGCCTCGATGTCATCGGCGATCTGTTCGCGCGTGCGGCCGTAGCGCACGACGAGGACGGCGGTCGGCCACGACTCTCGCAGTGAGCTCAGGAGATCGTCGTCACCCACGTGGTGCACATGCAGGTACGCCAGCCGCAGATGTGCCAGCTCATCGATCAGGTGGCGGTACTGCGCTCGCACGCTCTCGACATCGCCCTCGTCGATTCCGCCGAGGGGCATCGCCGGAGAGATGCGGATGCCGACGCGATCGGTGCCGATCTCGTCGGCGACCGCCTCTGCGACCTCGACGACGAAGCGTGAGCGGTTCTCGATCGAGCCGCCGTAGGCGTCGGATCGATGGTTCGCGTTCGGAGAGAGGAACTGGTGGAGCAGATAGCCATTGGCTGCGTGCAGCTCGACACCGTCGGCACCGGCGGCGATCGCGGATGCTGCCGCGTGACGGAACTCAGCGATGACGTCCCGGATCTCGTCGAGGCCCAGCGCACGCGGCGTGGGAATCGGCTGCGGCCCGGCTGCAGTGAACATGTCCTGCTCGGGCGCGATCGCCGACGGGGCGACCGGCTGACGATGATGGGGCGTGTTGTCGGGGTGCGAGATGCGCCCCGCGTGCATCAACTGGATGAAGAGCGAGCCGCCGCCCGCGTGAACGGCGTCGGCGACGGAGCGCCACCCCGCGACGTGCGCGTCGGTGTGGATGCCGGGAGTGTTCATATACCCCTGACCGTCGGCAGACGGCTGAGTGCCCTCTGTGATGATCAGACCGAGCGATGCCCGCTGACCGTAGTACTCGGCGACGAGCGGCCCGGGGGTGCCATCCGGTTCCGCGCGGTTGCGGGTCATGGGCGCGAGCGCCAGACGGTGGTCGAGGTCGACCCTTCCGAGGGTGAGCGGCTGCCAGAGAGAAGATGCGGTCATTCGGGCGTGTCCTTCGATGTGGGCGGAGTGTCACACCGGACCCGGGTGGGTACGTTCCACGCGTGGGAGAATGAGGCGAACCTTTTTCGAGCATGCGCAGTAGTGACCACAGTCATAACTGAGCTTAATCATTATTAATTCCCGAAGGATCACATGACTGTCGACACCCGGCCACTCGGCCGACGCGAGCGCAACAAACTCGACAAGCTCGAGCGGATCACCGCCGCGGCCGAGGCGCTCTTCGCCGAGCGCGGTGTCGATGACGTCACGACCCAGGAGATCGCGGATCGGGCCGACATCGGTACCGGCACTCTGTTCCTCTACGCCAAGACGAAGGGCGAGCTGCTCCTTCTGGTCCAGAACTCGACGTACGCCGACGCGCTCGAGCGTGGACGTGCGGCCGCCGCTGAGGCTGACGGTGTGCTCGCGGGGGTTCTCGCAGTCATCCGGCCCGTCGTCGAGTGCAACCGGAAGCAGGTCGACAACGGTCGCACCTACCTGCGTGAGATCGTGTTCGGCGATCCGGAGGAGCCGCATCATCGTGAGGCGCTCAGCCTCACCGTTCAGACCGAGGAACTCGTCGCCGAGGTCATCGCCCGGGAGACGGAGAAGACCGGCGACGAGGCGCGGGCCCTCGCTCGGATCGTCTCGGCAGTGATGTTCCTCGCGATGTCGGCCACGGTCAACGCGACACACTCGATCGAGCAGATCGTCGACGAGATCACCGCTCAGATCAGGGTGATCCTGGTCAGCTGAGCCCGTCTCTCGCCGGTGAGGGCACTCGACGGCGGGTGAGCTGGTCGACCAGGGCCGCGGCACACACCCCCACGGCATACGCGACGAGGTCGGCCGCGTCGAAGCCGACGCCCAGGACGAGTCGCACCGGCCAGAACTCCTGCGCCCACAGTGCGGGCAGTCCGGTCAGCTGGAACAGCTCGATCAGCGTGCAGATCGCGAGAGCGCCCGCACCCACGGCGACGCTGCGTGCGCGGGGGACGGCCACGGCGATGACGAGGTAGACCATGACGGCGTACAGCGCGTCGCCGGCCAGACCTGCGATCGGTCCGGAACCGAGGATGTGCGTGAGGAGACCGGCCACTATCACCACGGCGGCGGCGACCAGCAGGCGCCGTCGTCGCCTCCGCACGGGGACTCGCGCATCGGACGATGAGGGGGACTGCACACCTTCACCCTAGGACCGGGGAGGCAACGGCCCCGTGAGACTCGGATTCTCTGTCGCAACCGGCCTCCCGCGCTTCTTCTGAGCGCGACTGAGCTGACGGGAGAGCGGATACTTCTCGTCGAGCCGGGGCTCCAGCACGATGCGCTGGAGGGCCATGATGGCGATGAGTCCGCCTGACCAGTAGGCGATGATGATGGCCGCGGCCGCCCCGCCCAGAGGGAAGCTCAGGATCGTCACGGCGATCCCGACGCCGATGTAGAGCATCCGCCACGCGCGAAGCGTGCGATTGCGGGCGGTCTGCTGCTCTTCGACGCGTCGATCGAGCGATTCGAGGCGATCAGTCTCGTCCATCTCGTCGGAGGGCTGGAAGAGGTCGGTGACGCTCACGCTGAGCGCGTTGGCGATGAGCGCGAGCGATTCGAGGCTGGCGTCCTGTCCGGCTTCGAGCCGCTGCACGGTTCGGAGTCCGACACCGCTCTCGAAGGACAGCTTCTCCTGCGTCCATCCCTGATCGCGTCGGAGCTCGGGGATTCGTGTGTTGTTCATGTCTCCATCGTTTCCGCCGGGGTGAACGGCGCACCACGCCATCCACCCGCCATCCTGCCGTCAGTCGCCCGCCAGCGATCCGCCAACGCGCGGCGGAGTCGAGAGGGAGGGTCGCCGGTCTCTCCGAGCGCGGGAGACGATGGTCTAGCATCGTCCTGTTCGAGCAGATCGGCGGTGCGCGTGAGATGAAGCCTGTGTACGTGGTGGGTTCCGCCAACATCGACCGCTGCTACTCGGTCACCTCTTTCCCCCGCGCAGGCGAGACGCTGAATGCGACCGCTTATGCGGAGTCCCTCGGTGGGAAGGGCGCCAATCAGGCGGCCGCGTCGGCCCTCGCGGGTGGCCTGGTCCGGTTCATCGGCGCGGTCGGGGACGACGCCGGCGGAGCGTCCGTTCTGCACGCCCTCGAGGCCCGCGGCGTCGAGACGACCCACCTCACTCGGCACGAGGGCACGGCGACCGGCAATGCCGCGGTCGTGGTGGATGAGACGGGCGAGAACCTGATCATCGTCGCCGGCGGAGCGAACCTCCTTCTCTCCGGAGACGACGTGCGGTCGGCGCTGGATCGCGCGGAGTCGGGGTCGCTCGTCGTCGCACAGGGGGAGATCCCGGTCGAGGCGATCGCCGCGGCAGCCGAGATGGCGCAGTCACGCGGGTTGTCGTTCCTGCTGAACCTCGCGCCCTTCGTGCCCGTGGATGAAGAGATCCTCAGTTCGGCGTCGCTGCTCGTCGTCAACGCCACCGAGGCGATCGACACGGCAGCGCACCTCGGGCTCGGTGAGCCGTCGGATGCGACCGACGCAGCAGCGCGGCTGCGCGACCATCTGCGCATCGACGTGATCGCGACACTAGGGGGAGAGGGGTGCGTCGTGATGGCGACGGACGGCGACTCGACGGCGATCAGCTCACCCGCGGTGGAACAGGTGGTCGACACGACCGGAGCGGGCGACGCCTTCGTCGGCATCCTCGCCGCACGTCTCGGCAGAGGCGACGACCTCGTCACCGCCTCTCGCGCCGCCACCGTCGGGGCATCGTTCGCGGTGCAGCGACAAGGCACGGCCGAGTCGTACCCGGACGCCGATCAGCTCGACGCGCTCGTCGCCTCGCTCGGGGCGGTGCCACGGTGAGCGGTTCGTCGCAGCGCTTCCCCCGCTCGGTCTATTCGGTGGGCGACGAGCCCGACGCGCGTTTCACCCTCGCGAACGAGCGGACCTTCCTCGCGTGGATCCGCACAGCACTGGCACTTCTCGCGGGAGGCGTGGCACTCGACCTGCTCGGCCTCGACCTGCACTCCGGATTCCGGCTCGCCGCATCGCTCACCCTGGTCGCTGCAGGGATCGTGCTGCCTCTCTTCGGATGGCTGAACTGGGCCGCGACCGAGCGGGCCCTGCGACGCGGCGACGCTCTTCCCGGTTCGTGGCTCGGGGCGTTCCTCGGGGTCGCGGTCACTCTCGCCGGCGTGCTGCTCGCCCTCGCGATCCTGCTGCGCTGATGACGGTCTTCGACCCCGGGCTTCAGCCTGAGCGCACCGACCTCGCGTGGCGTCGCACCGCGCTCGCCGTCGGAGTCGGCTCGCTGGTGTCGATGCGTCTTCTGCCGGCCGTTCTCGGTGACGCGGCGTGGGCGCTCTGCGGTGTGGCGGGAGTGCTCTTCTCGGTGTGGCTGTGGTCGATGGCTCAGCGCCGCTATCGCGAGATCGATCGTCGCCTGCACGTGCAGGGCGACCACGCGGCGCTCCCGGGCGCAGGACCACTGCTCGTGCTGGCCGTCGTGGTCGGAGCCGCGGGGATTCTCGCGCTCGGGGTCATCGCTGTCGGGTGGAGCGCGTGATGACACAGGATCGCGGGATGACTCTCTTCCGCGAGCGGAGCACGGGGCCCGGATGGATGCCGGTCGCCGGCATCCTCACGTTCGCCCTGCTGGCGTTCGTGGCCTGGCTGGTGATTCCCGAGCTGGTCGCCCACCCGGAGTCGATGAACGTCTGGCTGCTCGCGGTGGTCGTGGGGGCGACCATCATGGTGCTCATCGCCGTTCTGCTGCTGATCATGCGCCGGTCGACCGTGGTCGTCACGGCCACCCACGTCGACGTACATCTCGATCCATTCCGAATCATGCATATCTCCCTCGAGGTGATCGAGAGAGTCGAGGAGACGAGTGTCTCGTTCGCGGATGCGCAGGGGTGGGGCTGGCGCCTCGCCGGCACGGAGCAGTACCTGCTCTGGTCGGCAGGGCCCGCCGTGCGGCTGCAGCTGACCCGCGGCGGGGCTCGGATCCTCCGCAGCGATCGCACCGCAGAGCTGATGACGGCGATCGCACAGGCGCGATCCGACCCGCGCCGAGGCTGACCACGGCAGACTGGAGTGGACGACATCCCCCACATCAGGAGACGGCATGACAGATCAGCCTCGCAAGGCACCCGGCCAGGCGGTACTCACGGTGCAGGAGGTCGAGCAGATCAGTCCCGACCTCATCCGCATCACCGCCGGCGGAGACGGGTACGAGGCGTTCACGGACAACTCGTCGACGGACAAGTACGTGAAGATCCTGTTCGCCGATCCGACCCACGGACTCACGCCGCCCTACGACCTCGCGCAGCTGCGCGCGGAGAGTCCCGAGAAGCTCCCGACCCGCCGCACGTACACGGTGCGCTCGGCGGATGCCGCACGGCAGCGACTCGTGATCGATTTCGTGGTTCACGGTGACGAGGGTGTCGCCGGTCCCTGGGCGCGTCGCGCGCAGCCGGGCGACACGCTGGTGGTCAGCGGAGCGGGCGGCGGATACGCGCCCGACCCGGCAGCCCCGTGGCACCTGCTGATCGGCGACCACACGGCCCTGCCCGCGATCTCGTCGGCGGTCGAGGCACTGCAGCCGGATGCCGAGGGACACATCGTGTTGTCGATCGCCGACCACGCCGACCGCATCCTTCCCGAGGTGCCCGCACACGTGCAGGTGCACTGGACGGAGACGGATGCGGAGCTGTTGTCGATCGTCGACGGTCTCACCTGGGCCGACGGACGCCCCGACGTCTTCGCACACGGGGAGCGCGGCACGATCAAGGCCGTACGGGCGATCCTGAAGCAGCGTGACGTGCCCCGCGAACGCCTCTCGATCTCGGCCTACTGGGCGCGCGGACGCGCTGAGGATCAGTTCCAGGCCGAGAAGCGCGAGCCGATCGGCCAGATCGAGTAGCGCAGCGGGGATCGGGCTGGCTGACGTCGGCTCCGCGGCCCCTCGACGGGCTCGCTGACCCCGGCGCTCAGAATCCCTCCGGCTCCCGCGGCGTGTAGGCGCTCTCGAGCGCCGCGATCTCGGAGGGCTCGAGGCGGATGCCGGCCGCGGCGACCGCGTCATCGATGTGCGCGGCCCTGGTCGCACCGACGATCGGCGCGGTGACGGCCGACTGCTGGGCGACCCAGGCGAGCGCGATCTGCGCGCGGGAGACTCCCCGCCCCTCGGCGACGCGCGTGACGGCCTCGACGATCGCCCGGTTCGAGTCCTCCTCTCGGCGATAGAGGGTCTTGCCGAAGGCATCCGTCTCGGTGCGCGCGGTCGTCTCGTCCCAGTCGCGCGTGAGCCTGCCTCGGGCCAGAGGCGACCACGGCAGCACGCCGACACCCGCGTCGAGACAGAACGGGTGCATCTCGCGCTCCTCCTCGCGCTGCAGCAGGTTGTACTGATCCTGCATCGAGACGAAGGGCGTCCACCTGTTCTGCGCGGCGACATGCTGCGCCTTGGCGAACTGCCAGGCCCACATCGACGAGGCGCCGATGTACCGCGCCTTGCCTGAGCGGACGACGTCGTGCAGCGCCTCCATGGTCTCTTCGATGGGCGTCTCGGGGTCCCAGCGGTGGATCTGATACAGGTCGACATGGTCGGTGCCGAGGCGTCTCAGGCTCGCGTCGATGCCGGAGAGGATGTGCGCGCGGCTGAGTCCGGCCTGGTTGGCGCCGGGGCCCATGCGCCCGTGGACCTTGGTCGCGATGACGATCTCGTCGCGCTGAGCGAAGTCGGCGAGAGCGCGCCCCACGAATTCCTCGCTGGTCCCGTCGGAGTAGACGTCGGCCGTGTCGAAAGTGGTGATCCCGGCCTCGAGGGCCTGCCTGATGAGCGGGCGGCTGGTGTCCTCGTCGAGAGTCCACCCGTGCGCTCCGCGATCGGCGACGCCGAAGCTCATGCATCCGAGCACGATCTTCGAGATCTTCAGGCCGGAGCGGCCGAGCCGCACGCTGTCAGAGGTGTCGAGCATCCGATTTCTCCTCGCATCGTCGGGTGGGGGTGTGTCGATGCTCTCACGCCTCGGGGAGTGCAGTCCGTGAGATGTTTCGTCTTCCGCGTCATGAAACGGCGGAATCCGCGTCCTGATCAATGGCGGTGCGACATCGGACTCGTGATCTGACGTCGGGTCGCCGCGTGGACGGCACGGGTGTTCCGGGGGGAGCCCCGTCGCCGTCCGCGATCAGAGGTGGCGGGCGTCGTGGGGGCCCCGCCACCTCACCCTCCGACAGGCGGAGCGGGGTCTCAGATCTGCGCCTCCACGCTCCGAGCAGAGCTGCGGAACGTGAACCACACGACCGCGAGGGCGATGACGCCGAAGAGCATCTCGAGGACTCCGACGAGACTCGCAAGCGGATTCGGCGTCCCGTGGGCGACGGCGAACACCGAGAAGTCCCAGACCGCGTGCAGCACCATCGCCCAGATCAGCGTTCCCGTCGTGCGACGAAGGATGTAGAAGACGGTGCCGATGAGGAATGCGCTGCCGACCTGCTGCAGGGTGGGGACGAGGTCCTGCCCCAGGAAGAAGTTCATGAAGTGCATGAGTCCGAAGGCGGCGGAGGTGAGGAACCACACCCAGACCTCGGAGAGGCGGCTGCGCAATGCGACGAGCATGAGTCCGCGCGCGGTCATCTCCTCGGTGAATCCGACGAGCAGCAGCACGAGGGATGCGGCGAAGAAGACGCCGTCGTACGACGCCCAGTCGGTGAGGGTGAGGTTGATGATCGCAAGCAGGGCGACGAGGAGCGGCACGAAGATCGGCCACCGGTGGTGACTGCGTGCATCCTCGAACAGGGTGGGACGCCACCATCCGAGAAGCGACGTCGTGATCGCCAGCAGGATCGTCGCGATGATCAGCGACAGGCCTCCGCCGAGGAAGAGGTTCTGCCCGCTGTCTCCCCATTCGTCGTAGGGGATGCCGGTGGCCGTCTGCACCCCGAAGACGATCACGATGTAGGCGAGCCAGATCGCGAAGCCGATCCACACCCGGGGACGTACGCGCAGAGAAGTCGTCATGCACGAAGCATGCCAGAATACTGCCGCCTCTCGGGAGGTCGAGGCGCCTCCGCTCGTCAGGCTGCCGCAGAGCTCGCCGCCGACGCCGTCGGGGCCTGTGCGCGCTCGCGCCCCCGCTTGCAGATCCACGTCATGACACCGGCGATCACGAGCGCCGCGACGATGTAGAGCGTGACCCACAGGCCGCCCTCGGGATCGAGGGCGAACCGCACCGACTCGTCGGCCTGAGCGTTCTTGCGCCCACCTCCGAGTACGAGGAACCAGAACAGGCCGAACAGCAGCGAGGCGATCGTCGCCACCCACGCGAAGAAGCCGCCGACCGAGTAGCGACGGAGCACCGTGAACAGCACGGCGAGGAACAGCACGAGGATGTGCCCGCCGACGATCGCGAGGAACGTGGGGTCCTGAGCAGCGAGAGCGAAGTCCATGGGGAGCCTTTCGAGGAGTCGAGTGCGTCGCGCGAGCGGTCGTCGCGCGTCCTCCTCCTAAGACGAGCGGACTGCCCGCGGTGTG
This sequence comes from Microbacterium sp., assembly GCF_031988965.1. GTDB lineage: Bacteria > Actinomycetota > Actinomycetes > Actinomycetales > Microbacteriaceae > Microbacterium. The sequence continues at coordinate 7,429 of NZ_DALZXX010000026.1, read as the reverse complement.
ACAGATCCGATCGCCGGGGGCAGCTCACCGCGTGATCACCGTCTCCGACGCCACCACCTCGCTCGTCATCGGGAGGGCGCCGAGGATCCGGGGGCGACCCTCCACCCATTCGACGCCGATTCCCTCGGCCGCCAGGGCGTCGGGACGGATCGCGATGTCGAGCAGCGGCAGGGTGAGGTCGCCGTAGCGGGCGGCGACCACGGCATCCCGGCTGTCTGCGGTGGTGGCGTGGATGAAGCCTGCGTCATCGACGTGCACACCCCGAGTCGCGACGGAGTACTCGCCGAACCCTCGGCTCATCTCCCAGTCGTCCTGGATGGCGATGTGGTGGATCAGGTCGGTCACGTCGGCTCCTTAAATGAAACGGTCTCGTAGCATTATTGCTACAGTAACCCTATGACGGGAAAACGAGGCAGGCCTTCGGTGTCCGAGGCGCTCGCTCGCGACGAACGAGTGGTCGACGTCGTGATCGCCCTGCTCACGGGGGACGGGATCGAGGCACTGACCTTCGACCGCGTCGCCGCCGAGGCTCATGTCGCCAAGCGCACCCTGTACGGCGTGTTCGGCGACCGTACCGGCCTCGTGCGGGCAGCGATCCGCCGACAGCACGCGTATCTCGGCGACGCGGGCGACGGGTCGAGCGATCTGCGGTCTGCATCCCGAGCGATCCTCCTGCATCTGCTCGGTGACGAAGCCGTCGGCATCCACCGCGCGATCATCGCGGCCGCAGCCCTGCATCCGTCCCTCGCTCAGGAGTTCTACGACGAGGGGCCCGGTCGCGCGCAGGGGTTCCTCGCCTCGCACCTCCGCGCGGAAGCCGCGGTGTCACCGGAGCTCCTCTTCGCCGCGCTCCTCGGCGAGCCGCATCGTCGTCGACTCCTGGGGCTCGCCGGACCTCCGACTCCCGAGGAGGTCGACGCCCAGGTCGACGCGGTACTGCGTACGTTCGGGCTCCTTCGCTGACGACCGCCGCCGCAGGGCGGGAATCCTCCTCGCCCTGAACCGAGCTGTCAACCGCCCTGCGCTCGCCGCAGAACCGAGGAATCATGGGGAACTCGGAAACGAACTCAGGAGGCACCATGACGAACATCGATGCATTCGCGAACAGTCTGCCGCCGGAGATGCCGGGCATCCCTCCGGTCGACGACTTCACCGACGGCACCTTCCCCACCGACACCGAGGCGCCCGAGACCCAGGGAGAGGATCCGCTCGAGGCGGAGTTGGGTGAAGACGGACAGGGCGATCTCGCACCCGAGGACGAACCGGATGCCGTCAGCGGCGATGCGCCCCGTGACCTGAGGGACGGCACCGAGTGAGCGGCGGAGCCGGACCCGAGACGAGCGACGCCGAGAAGCGCATCGCCGAGCAGATGAAGGAACGCGGTGCGGAGGATCCGCATCTCGTCCAGGGCATCCCGGCCGGTGGCGGTGGCGCCGATTCCGGGCCCGCCGAAGCGGTGCGGGTCGAACCGGATTCGTGGGACGAGAACGCCGAAGGCGTCGACACCGAGCAGTCGGTGCACAATGACGAGCCGGGTGTCGGCCCGCGCAGCGCGGACTGATCTCGGGGGGCTTCGAGCCTGTCGCCTTGACGTCGACGGGCCGGAGCCCCATCACGCGTAGGATGCTGCGCGTGACCGACGTACGGGATGACGGACCCTTCTTCCACGGCACCAAGGCGGACCTGCGACCGGGTGATCTGCTGACCGCGGGGTTCCCCTCGAACTACCGCCCCGAGATCGTGATGAACCACATCTACTTCACGGCGGTGGCCGACGGTGCGGGTCTCGCCGCCGAGCTCGCTCCCGGCGACCGGGAGCCGCGCGTCTACGAGGTCGAGGTCACGGGGGAGTTCGAGAACGACCCGAACGTCACGGACAAGAAGTTCCCGGGCAACCCGACCCGCTCGTACCGCAGCAGTGCGCCCCTTCGGGTGATCCGCGAGGTGCACGACTGGACACGCCTTGCTCCCGAGGCGCTCGCCGCGTGGCGGGAGCGCCTGTCCGTGATCCGCGACGAGCGCGGCGAGATCATCAACTGATCGGGCGTGCGCTCCGCCGCGCCACAGCCCCGAGCGCGCGGTCGACCACGACGAACACCAGTCCGACGACGACGAGTGCCACCGTCAGCGCCACGACCCACTGGGTGACGCCGAGGACCCCGAGCGCATCGACGTCCATGAAGGGGTACGGATACCGCTGGCCGGGTGTGAACTCGCCGCCGAGGGCACCGTAGGCGAAGGCCCACACCAGGTACACGTAGGGGATGGAGATCCACAGCAGCGGGTCGAACCAGCGGAACGCCCCCTTCGGGACGAACAGCAGCCAGTCGACGATCATCAGCAGGGGCGTGATGATGTGAATGAGGTTGTCGGTGAGCGAGAACACGTCGGTGTCGCCGTCGGCGAATCTCGTCGGCACGAGGACGACCAGGTAGATGAGCATCGTCACCGTGATCGCCATCATCACGGCGCCACTGCCGCGCGGACTCGGAGTCGAGGTGCCGACCGGTCCGCTGCGCCGGAGATCGCGCACCGTGCGGACGATGAGCAGCAGCATCCACGCCAGGCAGAGCAGGTTGCTGACCATCGTGTAGAACAGCACGGTCGTCCACGCCGGCTGCCCGGTGAGGAGGTCGGCGTGGCGCACCACGCCGGTCACGATGACGGCCAGCGCGATGACTCGGTACACGAGTGCCACCGGTCGGGAGTTGATCGCGGCGCGGGCGAAGAGCGCGGGGCGCGGCGACTCGGCGGTCGTGGAGGCGGGAGCCGCGGACGGAGAGACAACGGCTTTCGACATACTTCGAGGCTACGCGTCCTGCAGCGTCGGCCGCGCCGGGTCAGCGACGTACAGGATCGGAATCCCGGTCTACGAAGCGCTCGAGCTCGCGCCGGGTGGGTGCTGCCTCCCAGTCGCCGGGCACGAGGCAGGCCATCGCGCCGCAGGCGTTCGCCCGGTGCAGGATCGCATCCGTGTCGAGTCCTTCGAGCAGCGCGCTCAGGTATCCGCTGACGAACGCATCGCCGGCGCCGACCGTGTCGACGACCTCGATCACGAAGCCGCCGGCTTCGACGACCGTGTCCGCCGTGACCACGGCGGCACCCGCGGGGCCGAGCTTCACGACGGTGGTCGCGCATCCGGCATCCCGCAGCGCTGCCGCGGCATCCGCCACCGACCGCTCCGGGTACAGGATCGCGAACTCCTCCTCGCCGCCGAACACGACGTCGGAACGCTCGGCGAGTTCCCGCAGCACCGGCCCCGCGACCTCCGGCGACGCGAGCGCGGAGCGGTAGTTGATGTCGAAGCTCACGGTCGCACCGGATGCTCGCGCCCGGTCGATCGCCGCATGCACGGCATCCCGCGCGGTGGCGGACAGCAGGGGAGTGATCCCGGTGATGTGCAGCAGCGAGGCACCTTCGACCCAGCCCTCGGGCAGGTCCTCGGGGCGCAAGCGGGATCCGGCGGATCCGGCGCGGTAGTAGTGCACGGCGGTGGATGATGCCGACGGACGCTCCTTGACCATCAGGCCGGTGCGCGCCTCGGCGTCGATCACGGCATGCACCTGCACGCCGTCTCCGCGGATCTCACGGGCGACGCGCTCACCCAGGGAGTCGTCGCCGACGCGTCCGAGCCACGACACCGCCACTCCGAGACGTGCGAGCCCGATCGCGACGTTGCTCTCGGCACCGCCGATGCCGAACGCCATCGCGTTCGCGTGGCGCAGCGAGCCGATCTCGGTCGTACGCACGAGCGCCATGGTCTCGCCGAGCGTGACGACGGACGGCGAGGTCACGCAGCGCTCCGCGTGCAGACCTCGACGAATGCGGCAGCCCGCCCGCGCAGCGCGGCGAGGTCGCCTCCGCTGAAGGCGTCGCCGAGCAGCGGTCCGCCGACGCTCACGGCGACGGCACCGGCACGCAGCCAGGCGTCGGCTCCCGCGAGATCGACGCCGCCCGAGGGCACCGCGACCAGATCGGGGAACGGACCGCGCAGGTCCTTGAGGTACGAGGGGCCGACCTGTCCTGCGGGGAACACCTTCACGGCAGACGCACCCGCAGACCAGGATGCGAACAGCTCGGTCGGAGTCAGCCCGCCGGGAACGATCGGCACTCCGGCATCCGACGCCTGGGCGACGAAGTCGGTCGACGTGATCGGGGTCACGACGTAGGCGGCGCCCACCTCGATCGCCCGGGTCAGGTCGTCGGTGTTCGTCACGGTGCCGATGCCGAGGTCGATCGCGTCGCCGAAGCGCGCGAGCAGGTTCGGGAAGTGCTCGAACGTGCCGGGGGTGGTCAGTGTGAGCTCGACGCTGCGGATGCCGGCATCCACGAGCACGTCGAGCACGGCGTCGTAGTCCTCGGCCCGCCTCGCACGGGCGACGACGATCAGGCGCGAGTCGACCGTGCGCTGCGGCAGGGCGACCCGGCGGACCTCACCGGTCATGGCCTCACCAGTCATGGACGGTCCCGTCGAGCAGGCGGTTCACCGGCAGGTACGCCTTGGTGTACTCGTGGCCCGCCGCGGCATCCTCATCGAGGTCGACACCGAGTCCGGGCTTGTCGCCGGGGTGCAGGAAGCCCTTGTCGAATGTGAACGAGGTCTGGAACACCTCGAGCGTCTGCTCGTTGTGCGGCATGTACTCCTGGATGCCGAAGTTGTGGATCGCGAGGTCGAGGTGCAGGGCCGCGGCCATGCCGACCGGCGAGATGTCGGTCGGGCCGTGGATGCCGGACTTGATGCCGTAGATCGCGGCGAAGTCGAGCAGCTTCTTCATGGCCGTGATGCCGCCGGTGTGCGTGACCGCCGAGCGCACGTAGTCGATCAGGCGCTCGGTGATCAGGGTCTGGTAGTCGAAGACCGAGTTGAAGACCTCGCCGATCGCGAGCGGCGTGGTCGAATGCTGGCGCACCAGGCGCAGCGCGGTCTGGTCTTCACCCGGGGTGCAGTCCTCGAGCCAGAACAGGTCGTACGGCTCGATGTCCTTCGCGAAGCGCGCGGCCTCGATCGGCGACATCCGGTGGTGGCCGTCGTGCAGGATGCGCAGGTCGGTGCCGAAATCCTCGCGGATCTTCGAGAAGATCCCGGGCATGTGGTTGAGGTAGTTGCGGGTGTCCCACGTCTCTTCGCTGGGACGGTCGCCCGAGCGCTTGGCGGGCTCGTAGTCGTAGCGCACGCCGGGGCCGGTCGACGAGACGCCGTAGATCTGGCCGAGGCCGGGCACACCGGTCTGCACGCGCACCGCCGTGTAGCCGAGCTCCTCGTAGCCGGTGATCGCGTTCTTGAGCGCGGCGTAGTCGGTGCCGGAGGCGTGGGCGTAGACGCGGACGCCCTCGCGGCTCGCGCCGCCGAGCAGCTGGTACAGCGGCATCCCGGCCTTCTTGGCCTTGATGTCCCACAGCGCCATGTCGACCGCGGCGATCGCGGCCATGGTCACCGGGCCGCGGCGCCAGTACGGGCCGCGGTAGAGGTACTGCCAGGTGTCTTCGATGCGGTCCTCGTCGCGACCGACGAGCATCGAGGCGACGTGGTCGGAGAGGTACGAGGCGACGGCGAGCTCGCGGCCGTTGAGCGTGGCGTCGCCCAGGCCGACGATGCCGTCGGAGGTCGTGATCTTGAGCGTGACGAAGTTGCGTCCGGGGCTGGTGATGTTGACGTCGACGATCTCGATGGTCATGTCGTTCTCCTGAAGATGCGGGGCGAGGTGTGGGGTGCGGACGTTCGGGCGTCCGCACCCCTGGTCGTGATGTGACGCGCGATCAGATCGCGTCGCGGGGGTCCGTCAGGTCGCGGCCGGCGACCTCGGGCATCCAGATCGAGGCGATGAGCGCGCTCAGGGTGAAGATGAAGAGCATGATGATGATCGGGATGAACGAGCCGGTCGCGGCCGAGACCCAGGCGGCGGCGATGACGGGACCCGCGCCGGTCGCGATGATGGCCGCGATCTCACGTGCCATGGCCGTGAACGTGTAGCGGTTGCGCGCACCGAACAGCTCGGGCAGCGTGAGGTTCTCGAGCGACGCGAAGCTCATCACCGCGAGGTTGTGCAGCACGACGTAGCCGATGAAGACCTGCAGCGTGACACCGCTGCTGATCATGAGCATGGTCGGGACGATGACGATCAGTGCGACGACCGCCCACACCATGTACATGCGCTTGCGGCCGAAGCGGTCACCGAGCCAGCCCGAGAGCGGAACGGTGATGAAGGCGACGAGCGACGAGACGATCACGGCGTTGACGCCGATCGAGCGGTCGAGCAGCAGCACGACGGTGATGTAGCTGATCAGGTAGGTCTGGATCATGCCGGAGTTGCCGGCCTGGCCGAAGCGCAGCAGCAGGGCGATCGAGAACGCCTTCCAGGGCTTGCGGTTCATCGCCTCGAGGGTGCGGATGTCGTTGGTCTCGGTGGCGAGCTGGATCGTCTCCTCGCGGGACAGCGCCTTGCCGTCGATGACGTCGTCGCGCTCCTCGAAGACCGGGGTCTCCTTGAGGTTGAAACGCACCCAGATCGCGAAGAGCATGATGATCGCGCTGCCGATGAACGGGATGCGCCATGCCCAGTCGATGACTTCCTGCTCGCTGTAGGCGACGAGCAGGATCGCCCAGATGCCCGACGCGAGCAGGGTGCCGCAGTTGGTGCCGAGGGCGACGAGCGAGGCGATGATGCCACGGCGCTTGGCCGGTGCGTACTCGGCCAGCATGACGCCGGCGCCCGAGATCTCCGCGCCCGCACCGAAGCCCTGCGCGATGCGCAGCAGCACGAGCAGGATCGGCGCGAGCACGCCCACCTGGTTGTACGTCGGCAGGAAGCCGATGAGGGTGGTCGCGAGACCCATCAGCAGGATCGTGTAGAACAGCACCTTCGTGCGGCCGGTCTTGTCACCGAGGCGCGCGAAGAAGAAGGCGCCGACCGGGCGGGCGACGTAGCCGACGCCGTACGTGGCCATCGCGGCGACCACGGCGACAGCCGGATTCTCCGACGAGAAGAACAGGTCGGCGAAGACCAGAGCGGCTGCCAGCGAGTAGAGCTGGTAGTCCATGAACTCGAGGGCCGTGCCGAGCCATCCCGAGATGGCGGCGCGAACGAGGTCTTTGACCGACCTCTTCGCGGTGGGATCGGCGGCCGTGGCCGTCGTCTGCGGTTCTGACATGAGAGGTACTCCTTCGGACCAGGAACAGGGTGAGGTGTCGGGTGGGGTGTCGCTAGAGGGACAGCAGGACCTTCGCCGAGGCCGACGAGTCGCGAGCGAGCTCGAAGGCCTGGACGGCGTCGGATGCCGGGAGGACGTGCGAGATGACGGAGTCGAGGGCGTCGGATGCGGCCAGCAGGGCCACCGCGTCATCGATCTCGGTGGAGAAGCGGAAGGCGCCGCGGATCGTGAGCTCCTTCGCGAGCATCGGGGCGAGGTTCACTCCGATGTCGGCGTTGGG
>NZ_DALZXX010000025.1:0-28476 GCF_031988965.1 Microbacterium sp. | reverse complement strand
CGCTGACGCTCATCGCGTCGCCCGGCTCGCTCGGCGCCGATGTGGCGGTCGGCACCACCCAGCGCTTCGGCGTGCCCATGGGGTTCGGCGGCCCGCACGCGGGTTACATGGCGGTGCGCGCGGGTCTCGAGCGCCAGCTTCCGGGGCGTCTGGTCGGCGTCTCGGTCGACGCCGACGGCAAGCCCGCGTACCGTCTGTCGCTGCAGACGCGTGAGCAGCACATCCGTCGTGAGAAGGCGACCAGCAACATCTGCACCGCCCAGGTGCTCCTCGCCGTCATGGCCTCGATGTACGCCGTCTATCACGGACCTGAAGGACTCCGCGCGATCGCTGCGGAAGCCGCGACTGGCTCACCGACGCGGGTGTCGAGGTCGTGCACGACGCGTTCTTCGACACGATCAGGGCTCGCGTGCCCGGACGGGCGGCCGACATCGTCGAGGCGGCCCACGCCGACGGCATCCTGCTGCGTGCGAACGACGCCGACACCGTGAACATCGCGGTCGACGAGACCACCACGGTCGCCGACCTCCACCGTGTCGCCCAGGTGTTCGGCGGCAAGCGCGAGCGGGCGTTCGGATTCTTCGGGATCGGCGCGGCCGGGTCCCTGCCCGAAGAGCTCCACCGTCAGGACGAGTACCTGACCCACCCCGTGTTCCACGCGCACCGCAGCGAGACCGCCATGATGCGGTACCTCAAGAGCCTCGCCGACCGCGACTACGCGCTCGACCGCGGCATGATCCCGCTCGGATCCTGCACCATGAAGCTCAACGCGGCCACCGAGATGGCGTCGATCACGTGGCCCGAGTTCGCGGGCATCCACCCGTTCGCCCCGGCGTCCGACGTGGCCGGGTACCTCGATCTCGTCGACCAGCTCGAAGCCTGGCTCGCGGGGGTCACCGGGTACGACGCGGTCTCACTGCAGCCGAACGCGGGCTCGCAGGGCGAGCTCGCCGGGCTCCTCGCGATCCGCGGCTACCACCTGGCGAACGGCGACGACCAGCGCACGGTGTGTCTGATCCCGTCGTCGGCGCACGGTACGAACGCGGCGTCCGCCGTGCTCGCGGGCATGAAGGTCGTGGTCGTGGCGTGCGACGACCTCGGGAACGTCGACCTGGCCGACCTCCGCGCCAAGATCGACGCGCATGCGGCCGAGCTCTCGGCACTGATGATCACGTACCCGTCGACGCACGGCGTCTACGAGCAGGACGTCGTCGAGATCACCTCCGCCGTGCACGGCGCAGGCGGACAGGTCTATGTCGACGGTGCCAACCTCAACGCACTGCTGGGGTACGCGCGGTTCGGCGATCTGGGCGGCGACGTCTCGCACCTCAACCTGCACAAGACGTTCGCGATCCCGCACGGTGGTGGCGGACCCGGCGTCGGCCCGGTCGCCGCGAAGGCGCACCTCGCACCGTTCCTGCCCTCGCATCCGCTCGCGCAGCGCGCGGAGCACGCGGGCGGATTCGTCTTCGAAGGCGGTCCGATCTCGGCTGCGCCCTACGGCTCGGCGGGCATTCTGCCGATCTCCTGGGCCTACGTCCGCATGATGGGTGCCGACGGCCTCCGTCACGCGACCGCAGCGGCCGTGCTGTCGGCGAACTACATCGCGGCCCGTCTCGCCGAGCACTACCCGGTTCTGTATGCGGGTGAGAACGGCCGGGTCGCCCACGAGTGCATCCTCGACCTGCGTCCGCTCAAGGAGGCGACCGGCATCACGGTCGACGATGTCGCGAAGCGCCTGATCGACTACGGCTTCCACGCGCCGACCATGTCGTTCCCCGTCGCGGGAACGCTGATGGTCGAGCCCACGGAGTCGGAGGATCTCGGCGAGATCGAGCGGTTCATCGAGGCCATGATCATGATCAGGGCCGAGGCCGATGACGTCGCCGCCGGCCGCTGGCCTGCCGATGACAATCCGCTCGTCAATGCACCGCACACCGCGGTCTCGTTGATCGCGGGGGAGTGGAGCCACGCCTACACCCGTGAGGACGCCGCCTATCCGGTGCACGCGCTCGTCGCCGGCAAGTACTGGCCGCCTGTGCGTCGCATCGATCAGGCCTACGGTGACCGCAACCTGGTGTGTGCGTGCCCGCCGATCGAGGCATTCGCCTGAGCCACGGAGTGCCGTACGACGGCGTCGCGTCCTTCCCGGGATGCGACGCCGTCGCTCGTTTCCGTGCATTTCCGCATGTTTCCGCGAGATTACAGATGGTCACCACTGAGTAACAGTTCATTAGCCGAGTGCGGAGTGGCCGGAAACGCGGGTTACAGTCAACTATCCCTACGCGTTCGATGATGTGCGCGCAGTCTGATGAATACCCGTCCACAGGAGGACACAAGTGAAGCGCAACAAGATCGCCCTTGCGGGCACCGCGCTGTTCGCGATCGGCGCCCTGGCGCTCGCGGGCTGCGCGAGCGGTGGCAACGGCAACGACGACGGTGGCAGCACCGCCGGCGACGCCAACGCGGATGCCATCATCACGACGAACGGATCTGAGCCGGAGAACCCGCTCATCCCCACCAACACCAACGAGGTGGGTGGCGGAAAGATCCTCGACGAGATCTTCGCCGGCCTGATCTACTACGACGCCGAGGGCAAGCCGGTCAACGACATGGCTGAGGAGATCACGACCGAGGACCCGCAGAACCTCACCGTCAAGATCAAGGAAGGCATGACCTTCACCGATGGTGAAGAGGTCACCGCCGACAACTTCATCAAGGCGTGGAACGAGGGCGCGAAGCTCTCGAACGCTCACTACTCCAGCTACTTCTTCGAGGACATCGAGGGCTTCAGCTACGAGACGGACTCCGAGCTCACGGGTCTGAAGCAGGTCGACGACTACACGTTCACGATCGCGCTGAACAAGCCGGCCTCGGACTTCGCTCTGCGTCTCGGCTACTCCGCGTACTACCCGCTGCCCGACGTCGCCTTCGAGGACATGGAGGCGTTCGGTCAGAACCCGATCGGCAACGGTCCGTACATGATCGACGGCGAAGACGCGTGGCAGCACGACGTGCAGATCGATCTCGTCCGCAACGACGACTACGAGGGTGGCCGCCAGGCGAAGAACGGTGGTCTCACGATCAAGTTCTACGCCACGCAGGAAGCGGCGTACGCCGACCTGCTGTCGAACGAGGTCGACGTGATCGACGCGATCCCGACGAACTCGCTCGCGGTCTTCACCGACGAGATCGGCGACCGCGCTGTGAACCAGCCGTCCGCTGTGTTCCAGTCGTTCACCATCGGTCAGTCCCTCCCGCACTTCAGCGGCGAAGAGGGCCAGCTGCGTCGTCAGGCGCTGTCGATGGCGATCAACCGCGAAGAGATCACCGAGACGATCTTCTCTGGCTCGCGCACCCCTGCCTCCGACTTCACCTCGCCCGTCATCGACGGCTGGTCTGACTCGGTTCCCGGCAGCGAGGTCCTCGACTACGACCCCGAGAAGGCGAAGGAGCTGTGGGCCGAGGCCGACGCCATCGCCCCGTGGGACGGCGAGTTCAAGATCGCCTACAACGCCGACGGCGGGCACGACGCCTGGGTCGACGCGGTGAGCAACAGCATCAAGAACACGCTCGGCATCGACGCGTCGGGCGACCCGTACCCGACGTTCCAGGACCTGCGCACCAAGGTCAACGACCGCACGGTCACCACGGCATTCCGTTCGGGATGGCAGGCTGACTACCCGGGTCTGTACAACTTCCTCGGACCGCTCTACGCGACCGGTGCAGGCTCGAACGACGGTGACTACTCGAACCCGGAGTTCGACTCCATGATCGAGGAGGGCATCAGCAACCCCGACGCCGACGCGCAGATCGAGGACTTCACCAAGGCGCAGGAGATCCTGTTCCAGGACCTGCCCGCGATCCCGCTGTGGTACTCGAACGTGACCGGTGGCTTCAGCGAGAACGTCGACAACGTCACGTTCGGCTGGAACTCGGTTCCGCTGTACTACGAGATCACGAAGGCCGGCGAGTAAAGTCTGACGGCACTTCACCTGTGAGGCGGTGACGATTCTTCGTCACCGCCTCACAGGCTGTGTTCGCCTCGCTTTCTTTCCCCTCAAGAAGGGACAAGCGGATGCTCGGTTACATTCTGAGACGTCTACTGCAGGTGATCCCGGTCTTCTTCGGAGCCACCCTGCTCATTTACTTCCTGGTGTTCGCCATGCCCGGCGACCCGATCCTCGCCCTGTTCGGCGACAAGACCCCGAACGCCGCGGTCCTCGAACAGCTGCGAGAGCAGTACCACCTGAACGACCCGTTCATCGTGCAGTACTGGTACTACATCACCGGTGTGTTCCAGGGCGACCTCGGCACCACCTACTCGGGTCGGCCGGTCTCGGCGGTCCTCGCCGCGACTCTCCCCGTCACCGGACGCCTCGCCGTCATGGCGATCGCGATCGAGTTCGTCCTGGCGATCATCATCGGAACGATCTCGGCACTGCGCAAGGGCAAGCTGTTCGACAACGTGTCGCTCGTCGTCGCGCTCGTCGCGATCGCGATCCCGATCTTCGTCGTCGCGTTCCTCGCCCAGTACTTCCTGGCGATCCAGCTCGGATGGTTCAAACCCACCGTGGGCGCGGACAACGACTGGGGCGGCCTCTGGCTCCCGGCGATCGTGCTCGGCTTCAGCCTGTACGCCGTCAGCATGCGCCTCATGCGCAGCTCCGTCATCGACACGCTCAACCAGGACTGGGTGCGCACCGCGTACAGCAAGGGACTGTCGCGCAACCGCGTGCTCCCCGTGCACGTGCTCCGCAACTCGCTGATCCCCGTGATCACGAACTCGGCGACGAACTTCGGCGTGCTGCTCGTGGGTGCGACCGTCACGGAGGGCATCTTCAACGTCCCCGGAGTCGGAAACACCCTCTTCCAGGCGATCCAGCGCGGCGAGGGGCCCACGGTCGTCTCGTTCGTCACGGTGTTCGTCATCCTGTACGTGTTGGTGAACCTTCTCATCGACCTGCTCTACGGTCTGCTCGACCCGAGGATTCGCTATGCCTGATCCCACCAACCAGAAGCACTACGTCGCCCCGGTCGAGACCGAGTCGATCGCCGTCGATGCCGTCCGCATCTCGGACAAGCCCAGCAACCTGTGGCGGGACGCCTGGTTCGACCTGCGTCGCCGCCCGCTGTTCTGGTTCTCGATCGCTCTCGCGGTCTTCTTCCTGGTGATGGCCCTGTGGCCGACGCTGTTCACCTCGACGCTGCCGAACGACGACTGCCAGCTGTCCAACAGCAACGGCGGTCCGACCGAGGGGCACCCTCTCGGGTTCACCTTCCAGGGCTGCGACATCTACGCACGCATCGTGTGGGGATCCCAGACGTCGCTGGCGGTCGGCCTGATCGCCACCGTGATCTCGTCGGTCCTCGGCCTGATCATGGGCGCACTCGCCGGTTTCTACGGGGGATGGCTCGACGGCCTGCTGTCGCGCATCGGCGACATCTTCTTCGCGATCCCGTACATCCTCGCGGCTGTCGTCGTGATGACGGTGTTCCGGGACGCGCGCTCGGTATGGACACTCGCCTTCGCGATCGGCGCGTTCGCCTGGGCATCCACGGCCCGAGTCGTGCGGGCTGAAGTGCTCCGTGTGCGCCAGGCCGACTTCGTGATGGCCTCGCAGGCTCTCGGTCAGTCGAAGTTCAAGATCCTCGTGAACCACGTCGTCCCGAACGCGATCGCACCTCTGCTCGTCGTGTCGACCCTCGGTCTCGCTGCGGCGATCGTCGCGGAGGCGACCCTGTCGTTCCTCGGTGTCGGTCTCGGCAGCGACGTCATGTCGTGGGGCAATGACATCGCCAAGGCTCAGGCCTCACTGCGCGTCGCTCCGATGGCGCTCATCTATCCGTCGATCGCCCTGACCCTCGCGGTGCTGGCGTTCGTCACCCTGGGCGAGCTCATCCGAGACGCCCTCGACCCGAAGGCGAGGGCACGCCGATGAGCGAGCGCATCACCGAACAGGTCCCGCTGCTGAGCGTTCGCGACCTCACCGTCGCGTTCCGCACGCAGGAAGGTCTGCGCGAAGTGCTCCACGGAGTCAGCTTCGACATCATGCCCGGTGAGACCGTCGCCATCGTGGGGGAGTCGGGTTCCGGCAAGTCCACGACTGCCACGGCGATCGTGAACCTGCTCCCGGGTACCGGTCAGGTCACGTCCGGATCGATCACCCTCGACGGTCGTGAGCTCACCACGCTCAGCCGTCGCGAGATCGAGGCGGTCCGCGGTCGGGACATCGGCTTCGTGCCGCAGGACCCGATGTCGAACCTCAACCCCGTGTGGAGCATCGGCTTCCAGGTCAAGGAGGCGATCCGTGCGAACGGCATCGCCCGGGGCCGAGACGCCGCCAAGGCGCGCACGATCGAGGTGCTGCAGCAGGCCGGACTCGCCGACGCCGAGAAGCGTCTGCACCAGTTCCCGCACCAGTTCTCGGGCGGAATGCGTCAGCGTGCGCTCATCGGCATGGGCCTCGCGGCCGACCCGAAGCTGCTCATCGCCGACGAGCCGACCTCGGCTCTCGACGTGACGGTGCAGCGCGTGATCCTCGATCACATGGCGTCGCTCACCCGTGACAAGGGCACCTCGGTGCTCCTGATCACGCACGACCTCGGCCTCGCCGCCGAGCGCGCGGACAAGATCATCGTGATGAACGGCGGCAACATCGTCGAGGCGGGGCCGAGCCGTCAGATCCTCGAGGATCCGCAGCACCCGTACACGAAGCGTCTCGTCTCGGCGGCGCCCAGCGTGGCATCGCAGCGCATCCAGGCCGTGGTGGAGGACCGGGGGATCGAGACTCTCGAAGACCTCGCCGACATCCCGCCGACCGTGCGGGTCGCGGGACTCACGAAGGACTACAAGATCCGTCAGGGGAACTTCCGCAGCGAAGCCTTCCGCGCGGTCGACGACGTGTCCTTCGAGATCCCCCGCGGCAAGACGCTGGCTCTGGTGGGTGAGTCGGGTTCGGGCAAGTCCACCGTCGCGAAGATGGTGCTCAAGCTCGAGGAGCCGACCAGCGGAACCATCGAGATCGACGGTCAGGACGTGTCGAAGCTCTCGAACGCCCAGGCGTTCGGTCTTCGTCGGCGCATGCAGCCGGTCTTCCAGGACCCCTACGGATCGCTCGACCCGCTGCGCAACATCGGCAACACGATCGCCGAGCCGCTGCAGATCCACGGCGTGGGCGACAGCGCGTCGCGGCGTGAGCGCGTCGAGGAGCTCCTCGACCAGGTCTCGCTGCCCCGCGTGCTGGCCACCCGGTATCCGAACGAGCTCTCTGGCGGACAGCGCCAGCGCGTCGCGATCGCGCGTGCGCTCGCTCTCAAGCCCGACATCATCGTCCTCGATGAGGCCGTGTCGGCTCTCGACGTGCTGGTGCAGGACCAGGTGCTTCAGCTTCTGGCCGAGCTGCAGTCGGAACTCGGACTCACGTATCTGTTCATCACGCACGACCTCGCGGTCGTCCGCGTGTCGAGCGACCTCGTCTGCGTCATGGAGAAGGGGAAGATCGTCGAGCAGGGCACCGTCGACGAGATCTTCGCGAACCCGCAGCAGGAGTACACGGATCGTCTGCTCAAGGCGATCCCGGGTGCGTCGATCACCCTCGGCGGTCACTGAGAGTGAGCGCCACCCCTCCACCGGAGGCCGCACGGACATTCCGTGCGGCCTCCGGCCCTGTCTCCCTCGTGCTGTGCTCGCTGCTCGCACTCTTCCTTCTCGGTGACGCCGTCGTGCGTGCGGGTTGGGGGCAGATGCTCCTGCTCGCGCCCTGGGTGCTCCTCGGGCTCTGGGTGGTCTACGAGATCGCCTTCGTGTCGGCCGTCCGCGTCGACGACGAGGGCGCGGTCGTGCAGAACATGCTTCGCAGGACGTCTTTCGGCTGGCGGCGTGTGCGCGACATCGATCTGCGCTGGCAGCTGCTCTTCTCGCTCGACGACGACTCCGAGGTCTCCTGCTACGGAGGTCCTGCGCGGGCGCGTCCGGTGCGTCGTCCGGCCGGCGGAGAAGAGGAGGCCAAGGCGCCGACCGGTCTCCGCGACCTGACCGAGATCCGCGACCGGTGGGAGGCCGCTTCCCTCACGGCGGATGCTCCGATCCGCCGAAGCTGGGATTCTCAGGCGCTCATCGCGCTCGGAGTCATCGTGCTCTGGGCCGTCGTCTCCGTGCTCATCGCGAACGGCTGAACGACCGCCTGCACATCGGACCGTCTCAGTCCGGGAGGCCGAACAGTGCGGGGAATGCACTCGCCGCCCACGGATACCCGACGAACACCGTCGCGTCGATCAGGAAGTGCGCGACGAGGAACGGCATGAGCCGGCCACTGCGCTGGAAGAGCCAGCCGAACAGAAGCCCCATCGCGAGGTTGCCGATGAAGGCTCCCGGCCCCTGATAGAGGTGGTAGCTCGCTCGCAGCAGCGAGGTCGTGAGGATGATGGTCCACGGCCCCCAGCCCAGCTGCTTCAGCCGCGCGAAGAGATAGCCGAGCACGACGAACTCCTCCTGCAGTGATGCTCGAGCGGCTGCGAGAAGGAGGACCGGGACGGTCCACCAGTGGGCGCCCTGACCCGAGGGGTCGACCGCCACGAAGAAGCCCAGGGATCTCCCGGCCAGGTAGAGCCCGATGCCCGGGATGCCGATCGCCGCGACGAGCAGGACGCCCCGTCCGATGTCGGATGCCGTCCTCGTGCCGTCGAGGCCGAGCCTCCCGAGATGCGGCCGGGATGACCGCCAGAGCAGAAAGCACACGAGCAGCACCGGGACCAGCGAGAAGCCGATCGAGAGCACCTGGTAGATCAGGTCGAAGATCTCGCGATCGCTGCGCGACGGATTCAGCGTCGCCGTCTGGTCGGCGAGGGGCGTCTCATCGGTCAGCCGATAGGCCAGCTGCACGATCGCGTAGATCGCGGACTGGCCCAGGCCGAGGGCCAGCACGATCGCGATCTCCCACCACAGGCGGGTGCGCGACGGGGCGGAATCGGCGAACGGGGAGGTCACGATCCTGATCGTACTTCGACTGCTCAGGAACCCGCCGTGCGCGTACGGTAACCTGGAATGTCGGCTTCCCGGCAAAAACCCACACTCTTTAGGACACTTGCATGGCGCACGCCCTTCGCTCTGACCTCCGTAACGTCGCAATCGTCGCGCACGTCGACCACGGTAAGACCACCCTCGTCGACGCGATGCTCCGCCAGACCGGCTCGTTCGGTGAACACGCCCACGTCGATGAGCGCGCCATGGACTCGAACGATCTCGAGCGCGAAAAGGGCATCACGATCCTCGCCAAGAACACGGCGATCACCTACAAGGGCAAGCACGCCCAGGGCAAGGAGATCACGATCAACGTGATCGACACCCCGGGTCACGCCGACTTCGGCGGTGAGGTCGAGCGCGGCCTGTCGATGGTCGACGGGGTCGTGCTGCTCGTCGACGCGAGCGAGGGGCCGCTGCCGCAGACCCGCTTCGTGCTGCGCAAGGCCCTCGAGTCGAAGCTGCCCGTCATCCTGCTGGTCAACAAGACCGACCGACCCGACGCCCGTATCGCCGAGGTCGAGGAAGAGGCTCACGACCTGCTGCTGGGTCTCGCATCCGACCTCGTCGACGATGTGCCCGACCTCGACGTCGACGCGCTGCTCGACGTTCCTGTCGTCTACGCGTCCGGTCGTGCCGGCGCGGCGTCGCAGAACCGGCCGGCCGACGGATCGCTCCCCGACAACGACGACCTCGAGCCGCTCTTCGAGGCGATCCTCGAGCATGTCCCCGCTCCGGCGTACGACGACGAGCACCCGCTGCAGGCCTGGGTCACCAACCTCGACTCCAGCCCCTTCCTCGGTCGCCTCGCGCTGCTGCGCGTCTTCAACGGCACGCTGAAGAAGGGCCAGACGGTCGCGTGGGTCCGCGCCGACGGCACCACCAGCAACGCCCGCATCACCGAGCTGCTCAAGACCCGTGCGCTCGAGCGCTACCCGGCCGAGTCCGCCGGCCCCGGCGACATCGTCGCCATCGCGGGCTTCGAGAACATCACGATCGGCGAGACCATCGCCGACCCCGAGGACGTCCGCCCGCTTCCCGCGATCACGGTCGACGACCCCGCCATCTCGATGACGATCGGCACGAACACGTCGCCGCTCATGGGCAAGGTCAAGGGGCACAAGCTCACGGCGCGTATGGTCAAGGACCGTCTCGACAAGGAGCTGATCGGCAACGTCTCGCTCAAGGTCGTCGACATCGGACGCCCCGACGCGTGGGAGGTGCAGGGCCGCGGTGAGCTGGCTCTCGCCATCCTCGTCGAGAACATGCGTCGCGAGGGCTTCGAGCTCACCGTCGGCAAGCCGCAGGTGGTCACGAAGAAGATCGACGGCAAGACCTACGAGCCGTTCGAGCACCTGACGATCGACACGCCGGAGGAGCACCTCGGCGCGATCACGCAGCTCCTCGCGAACCGCAAGGGCCGCATGGAGAACATGACGAACCACGGCACCGGCTGGGTGCGCATGGAGTTCATCGTCCCGTCGCGCGGTCTCATCGGCTTCCGCAGCGAGTTCCTCACCACCACGCGCGGAACGGGTATCGCCAACGCGATCTCGCACGGCTACGAGCCGTGGGCCGGATCCATCACGACCCGTCAGAACGGCTCGATCGTCGCTGACCGTCAGGGTGTCGTCACGCCGTTCGCGATGATCGCCCTGCAGGAGCGCATGTCGTTCTTCGTCCAGCCGACGCAGGAGGTCTACGAAGGCATGGTCATCGGCGAGAACTCCCGCGCCGACGACATGGACGTGAACATCACCAAGGAGAAGAAGCTCACCAACATGCGTGCGGCGAGCTCCGACACCTTCGAGTCGATGACGCCTCCGCGTCAGCTGACTCTCGAGGAGAGCCTCGAGTTCGCGCGTGACGACGAATGCGTCGAGGTCACGCCCGAGGTCGTCCGCATCCGCAAGGTGAACCTCGACGCGAACACGCGTGCGCGCGAGACCGCTCGTCTGAAGCGCCAGGACGCCAACGCCTGAGAATCGTCTCAGAGAAGGGCCCTGTACTGCCGAGAACGGCTGTACAGGGCCTTTTCTCACGAAACGCCCAGGCGAGCCGTTGCAGAATCGTTACCTTGCGCCTGGGGCCGACTCCCGATGAGGGTCCTGTGACGGGCGTACGACGACCCGAAAGTCGATTCATGCTTCATGACTCCCGTGCGCTTCGGCGCGCCTCCGACGCGGCATCCGCTCGTGCCTCTGTGAACTCCCGCCGCTCCCGGTGGATCCTCGGCTCTGTGACCGGTGGCGTCATCGGCCTCGCCCTGACCGTGGGGATCGTCGCAGCTCCTGCTGCAGGCGCCGAGCTGCCCGACGCCGTGGACCATGTGACCGCCCTGGTCACCGGTTCGGATCCTCTGCATAAGACGGTCGACGACTCGGCGATCACCATCAAGCTCGCGAAGGACGCGATCGCCGCGGCCGACGCGAAGACGGCTGAGGTCGCAGGCTCCGGTCTCGACCTCGCCGGCGCGCCCGCCGCCGTCGAGACCCAGGACCTCACCGCGTGGATCGGACAGCTCGGCGATCGCGACTCGCTCAGCGATCGCGAGCTCACGAGTCTGACCGCCTACACCGTCACCGGAACCGAGGCCGTCGTCGCTGAGACGGCGGAGGCGCTGGCTCAGGCCAACACCGTCGACGGCGCGAAGGCGACCGCCCGCAGCATGGCGTCGAGCCAGTACGGCTGGGGTGACGATCAGTTCTCGTGCCTGAACTCGCTGTGGACGAAGGAATCGGGCTGGAACTACAAGGCCTACAACGCCTCGGGCGGAGCGACCGGCATCCCGCAGGCTCTCCCGGGAAGCAAGATGGCGTCGGCCGGCAGCGACTGGCAGACGAACGCGGCGACCCAGATCTCCTGGGGTCTCGGGTACATCTCGTCGGTCTACGGCACGCCCTGCAGCGCCTGGGGGCACTCGCAGGCGACGAACTGGTACTGATCCGGCAGGGTCGCATGACGGCATGCGACCTGAATTCTGGAATGACGGCCCTCTGCCCTAGGCAGGGGGCCGTCTCTGCCGCTACGGTGAGCGGAAGATGGCTGGGGCGTCGTCGATCCTGAGGAGGACGAGTGGACCCCGCTGTGCTCACCGGAATCACGCAGAGCGTCTCGACCGGCACGCTTCCCGGGTGGGAGCGCGTCGATGAACTCGTCCGCGAGGCGCACCGGCGCCATACGGATGAGCGGAGCGGGACGGTCGCGGACTACATCCCCGTCCTCGCGGAGGTCGACCCGGAGCTCTTCGGCCTCGCGCTGATCGAATCCGACGGCGGGCTGCATGACGCCGGTGACGCGCTCCACAGCTTCTCGATCCAGTCGATCTCGAAGATGTTCGTCTACGCGCTTGCGATCCAGGAGCACGGTCACGAGCGGGTGCGCGAGATCGTCGGAGTGAACAACACCGGGCTGCCGTTCAACTCGGTGATGGCGATCGAGCTCAACGGGGGACATCCCATGAATCCCATGGTGAACGCGGGGGCGATCGCCACCACGGCGCTCATGCCCGGGGCGACGTCCGTCGAGCGGTGGGAGCGACTCCGTGACGGACTCTCCGCGTTCGCCGGGCGCTCGCTGGGTCTTGACGGGGTCGTGTACGCGTCGGAGGCGGAGTCGAACGACCGCAATCGTGCGATCGGACGGCTGCTGCGCAGCTATGGGCGGCTCGAGGGTGAGCCCGACGAGGTGGTCGACGTCTATACGCGGCAGTGCGCACTCAGCGTCACCGCTCATGACCTGGCCGTGATGGGTGCGACCCTGGCCGATGGCGGTGTGAACCCGGTGACCGGCGCCCGCGTGGTGTCGGCAGACGTCTGTCGTGACACGCTCGCGGTCGTGGCGTCGACGGGACTGTACGAGCGCTCGGGGGAGTGGCTCTTCGAGATCGGCCTTCCGGCCAAGTCCGGTGTGTCCGGCGGCATCGTCGCGGTCGCTCCGGGCAAGGGCGCGGTCGCCGGTTTCTCGCCGCGGCTCGACCATGCGGGCAACTCGGTGCGGTCGCAGCTCGCCATCGGGCACCTGTCACGGTCGCTCGGCCTCAATCTGTTCGCCTCGGCGCCGGCGGCGCCCGAGACCACCCGTTCCTGATTCCCCACCGGCATCCCGTTCAGAGGACACGGCAATGACCCACTCTCCCTCTCCCTCCACGACGACGAAGGCATCCTGGATGCCTCTGGTCAGTCTCTTCCTCGCCCAGGTGCTGATGTCGTTCAACGTCGCGGCGCTTCCGATCTCGTTGGGTGGGATCGTCAGCGAGTTCGGCGTACCGCCGACGGTGGCGAGCACCACGATCGTCATGTACGGCCTCGCGGTGGCCGCTCTCGTCATGACCGGCGCGAAACTCGGTCAGAGGGTCGGATGGGTGCTCATCTTCCGTGTCGTGATCGGACTCTTCGCCGCGTCGGCCGTGTTCATGGTCGCCGCGCCGAGCGTCGGTTGGGCGATCGCCGGACAGGCCGTCGCCGGTGCCGCCGCCGCCATCATCGTGCCGTCGATCGTGGCGCTGATCGCCGAGAACTACCGCGGTGCGCAGCAGGCCACCGCGATCGGAGCGATCGGATCGGCTCGCGCCATCTCGGGCGTCACCGCGTTCCTGATCGGAGGCACCCTGGGCACGCTGGTCGGGTGGCGCCCGATGTTCTTCATCGTGTTCGGTATCGCCGTCGTCGTCTTCGCGTTCAGTTTCACCCTGCGAGGCGATCGCGGTGACGCATCGATCCGCATCGACCTCGTGGCATCCCTGCTCATCGGCGTCGCGATCGTGCTGCTGACCCTCGGCTTCAACAACCTCAACGGATGGGGTGCCGTCGCGGCGACCGAGGCCGCACCCTTCAGCGTTCTGGGGCTCTCGCCGGCCCCGATCTTCATCGTCGTCGGTGTCGTGCTCGGTCAGCTCTTCTTCGTCTGGACACGCCGGCGGATGGCCGAGGGCAAGGTGCCGCTCATCGACCTCAGCGTGCTGGACTCCTCGAAGGAGCGCGCCGCCGTCTACGCGATGTTCATCGTCGTCGCCCTCGAGGCCTGCGTGAACTTCACGATTCCGCTGTACATCCAGATCGTGCAGGGGCGCACGCCGTTCGACACCTCACTCGCGATGATGCCGTTCAACCTCACCGTGTTCATCACGGCGACTCTGGTGGTGCGTTTCTACAAGCGCTACCCACCACGGGTGATCGGTGTCTTCGGATTCATCCTCACCACGGTCGCGCTGGTGTGGCTCTCGTTCGTGGTGAACAACAACTGGGAGACCCTGCCGACCATCCTCGGTCTCGTCGTCTTCGGCATCGGCCAGGGGGCGCTGGTCACGCTCGTCTTCAACGTCCTCGTGACCTCGGCGCCGTCGGAGCTCGCCGGCGACGTCGGCTCGCTGCGCGGCACGACGCAGAACCTCGCCTCGGCCGTGGGAACAGCGCTGGCCGGCGCGCTGCTCGTGTCGCTGCTCGGGTTGAGCGTCGGGCGCGCGGTCGTGGAGAACCCCGAGCTGCCCCCGGAGCTGGTGGCGCAGGTCGATCTCGACGCCGTCAACTTCGTCAGCAACGACGATCTCCGTGCCGTGCTGGAGACGACCGATGCGACGCCCGCGCAGGTCGAGGCGGCGGTGGCCGTGAACGAACAGGCCCGACTCGGCACGCTCAAGCTGGGCCTGCTCCTTCTCGCGGGCATCAGCGCGGTGGCGATCCTGCCCGCATCGCGCCTGCCGCGCTACAAGCCGGATGAGATTCCCGACCCCTCGCCGGCCGGAGGTTCCGACTGAGGACGGATGCCGGAGCTCAGCGCAGCTCTGAGATGAGCACGGCGCTGGTCCCGGGCGCGGTCGCCTCGAACACATGGGGGGCGTCACCCGCGTAGGACAGGTAGTCGCCCGGGTTCAGCAGCACCGGATCGTCCACAGGTCCGATGCGTGCCTGGCCGGAGACGAGCACCACGTGCTCGGTCGTGCCGGGGTGGTGGGGATCGGAGCGCCGTGGATCACCGGGCTCGGCGTGGATCAGGTAGACGTCGCGGCGCGCCCCGGGAGGGCTCGCCGAGAGCAGGGTGGCGCTGTATGTCGCGGCGGCCGAGGGAACCCCCACGAGTGCATCGGCGCGGATGAGAGTGGGCGCACTGGACTGCTGATCGACCAGCACCGCGAAGGGCACGTCCAGCGCGACGCCGAGGGCCCACAGGGTCTCGACGCTGGGGTTGCCCGCCCCGGACTCGAGCTGCGAGACGGTCGCCTTCGAGATCCCCGCGCGACGGGCGAGCTCGGAGACGGAGAGCCCAGCGGCCTCGCGCTCTCGGCGCAGAGTGCGGGCGATGCGGGTTCGGACTTCCTCCATGTGTTCATCATGTCAAACGATCGTTCGCTTGACTATCCGAATCGACGTGTTCAGAATGATCAACATGTGTTCACTTCATCGAACGGTCGGGTCATGAGCGCCGAGCGCGAGGTGTGGCGCGAGGCGCTCGGCGTGGTGCTCGCCACGAGCGCCTACGGGGTCTCCTTCGGAGCTCTCGCCGTGGCCTCCGGGCTCGATGTGTGGCAGACCTGCGTGCTCAGCCTGCTGATGTTCACCGGCGGCTCGCAGTTCGCGTTCGTCGGTGTCTTCGCGGCGGGAGGAGTGGCGGCTCTTCCCTCGGCGATCGCCTCGGCCGGGCTGCTGGGCGTGCGCAACGTGGCGTACGGAATGCGCATGTCGCCGATCGTCGGCACTTCCCGTGCTCGACGCGTCGCCGCCGCGCACTTCACGATCGACGAATCGACCGCCGTCGCGATCTCGCAGAGCGACCCGCGACTGCGTCGGGTCGGCTTCTGGGTGACCGGCATCGGGATCTTCATCGGGTGGAACGTCACGACGCTGATCGGGGCGCTCCTGGGCGACGTGCTGGGGGATCCGAAGACCTGGGGGCTGGATGCGGCCGCGGCGGCCGCCTTCCTCGCACTGCTCTGGCCGCGTCTGAAGGAGCGCCAGGCCATCGCGGTGGGGATCGCCGCCGCCGTGGTGGCCGCCGCGCTCACGCCGCTCATCATGCCCGGTCTTCCGGTGCTCGTCGCAGCCGTCGTGGCGATCGTCGTGGGGTGGTTCAACTGGTGGGGTCGAGATCTCGACGCGTCACCCGCTGAGGGGGAGGCGTCATGAGCGTCTGGAGCGCGGTGCTGCTCGCCGCCGTGATCTGTCTCGCCCTCAAGGCCGCAGGCTACCTCGTGCCACCGTCCCTGCTCGAGGAGCCGCGTCCTGCTCGCGTGACGGATCTGCTCACCGTCGCCCTGCTCGCGGCGCTCGTCGCGGTCCAGACGCTGGGGGACGGGCAGGCCGTGATGGTCGATGCCCGGGTTCCCGCGCTGCTCGTCGCCGGCGGGCTGCTGTGGCTCAGGCAGTCCTTCCTCGTGGTGGTCATCGCGGCGGCCGCCGTCGCCGCGCTCCTGCGTCTGATCGGGCTCGCAGCCTGACACGTCCCGTCGCCGTCGCGCGTAGGATCGTCTCGTGCGTATCGGATGGATCTCCCGGGTGCTCTCCTGGATCGCCGCGGCCCTGGTCGGCGGCGTGTTCGGCGTCGCGGGCACGATCGGCCACAGCCTGATGTGGGGTCCTGTGCCCGTCGGACTCATCGTGGGTGCGGTGGCGTGCGGGGCGATCCTCGTCGCGATCCGCTCTCTCACCCACGACCGTGGCGCGACGCTCGCGGCGGGACTCGGCATGGTCGGGATGCTCGTGCTCATCTCCGGTGTCGGCCCCGGGGGTTCTGTCGTCGTGGAGGACACGCTCAGCGGTCGGATCTGGATCTATCTCGTCGCAGGTCTCGTGCTGCTCGCGGTCGCGTGGCCGTCGCTCTCGCGGTTGCAGGTGCAGACCACGACGACCCCGCGCGACGACGTGCCGTCGAGTCGTTCGGGCGCGCCCCTGGGAGATGACGGCGGCCGCGAGTCGTAGACTGAGGGGGTGACGTATGTGATCGCCCTTCCGTGCGTCGATGTCAAGGATCGCGCCTGCATCGACGAGTGCCCCGTTGACTGCATCTACGAGGGCGAACGCTCGCTGTACATCCACCCCGACGAATGCGTCGACTGCGGTGCCTGCGAGCCGGTCTGTCCCGTCGAGGCGATCTACTACGAAGACGATCTGCCCGACGAGTGGCAGGACTATTACAAGGCGAACGTCGAGTTCTTCGACGAGGTCGGCTCTCCGGGTGGTGCGGCCAAGGTCGGCGTCATCGCGCACGACCACCCGATCATCTCCGCTCTTCCGCCTCAGGGCGAGTAGTCCGTGAGCGTCCGCGATCTGGCCGACTATCCCTGGGATGCGGTCGTCCCGTACCGGGAGCGCGCCGCACGGCATCCGCAGGGCATCGTCGATCTCTCGGTCGGATCGCCCGTCGACCCCACGCCGGCACTGATCCGTCAGGCCCTGTCCGACGCGACCGATGCACACGCCTATCCGCAGACCGTCGGCACGCCGGCGCTGCGCGAGGCGATCGTCGACTGGTACGCTCGTCGCAGAGGGGTGCCGGATCTCACGGTCGCCAACGTGCTCCCCACCATCGGCTCGAAGGAGCTCGTGGCACTTCTCCCGACCCTGCTGGGGCTGGGGGAGGGCGACATCGTGGTGCATCCGCGGATCGCGTACCCGACGTACGAGGTCGGAGCGCGTGTCGTGGGCGCCACGCCGCTGCCGGCGGATGACCCCGCGGAGTGGCCGGACGGCGCGAAGCTGATCTGGATCAACACCCCCGGAAACCCTGACGGCCGCACGTGGACCGTCGACGAGCTCGCGGCGGCGGTGCGTCGCGCACGCGAGATCGGTGCCGTGCTGGCGAGCGACGAGTGCTACGCCGAACTCGGCTGGGACGGTCCCTGGGCGCAGGAGCCGATCCCGTCGATCCTCGATCCGCGCGTCACGGACGGCAGTCGCGCGAACCTGCTCAGTGTCTACTCCCTGAGCAAGCAGTCGAACCTCGCCGGCTACCGCGCCGCGTTCGTCGCCGGGTGCGCGCGCATCGTCGGAGAACTGCTCACCGCCCGCAAGCACCTCGGCCTGATGCCGCCGGAGCCGGTGCAGCACGCGATGGCCGTCGCTCTGGGTGATGACGAACACGTCACGGCGCAGAAGGAGCTGTACCGCGAGCGGCGCGACACTCTGCGTCCGGCGCTCGAGGCCGCGGGATTCCGCATCGACGGTTCCGAGGCCGGTCTCTATCTGTGGGCCACTGAAGGCCAGGACGCCTGGGCGAGCATCGATCGGCTGGCGGATCTCGGGATCCTGGCAGGTCCGGGGCCTTTCTACGGAGCGTTCTCTAGCCAGCACGTCAGGCTCGCGCTGACCGCCCCAACCGAGCGGATCGTCGAGGGCGCACGCCGGCTTCGGGAGCAGAGTCTGTAGGTTCCCTCTTCGGGCGCGGACTTCTTTTGTCTGATGTCACAGTAGGCCTGTGTGCCTACTAGGCTGTAAAGGCGATTCGGTCGTGTATCGATGATCTCGATCTGACCTGGTGCACAGCGCCGTGACATCGCCACATCCGACTTGATGAAGATCCATGAGGAGGCCCGCGTGAGCGCAGCGGCAGATCAGCAGGCGACGGCGAAGCTGACGATCGGCGAGACGACGGCAGAGTTCCCGCTCGTGCGCGGCACGGCGGGGCACGACAGCATCGATTTCTCGACGCTGACCCGGCAGACCGGCTACACGGGTCTCGACTACGGATTCGTCAACACGGCGTCCACCAAGTCCGAGATCACGTTCATCGACGGTGACAAGGGAATCCTGCGGTATCGCGGATACCCGATCGAGCAGCTCGCGGGCAACACCAGCTACCTCGAGGTCGCCTGGCTCCTGATCTACGGCGAACTCCCGTCTGCTGCCGAGCTCGCCGAGTTCGACGAGAAGATCCGTCGGCACACGCTGCTCCACGAAGATCTCAAGCGCTTCTTCTCCGCACTGCCGCACACGGCGCACCCCATGTCGGTGCTCTCGTCCGCGGTCGCAGCGCTCTCGACGTACTACGAGGGCCAGACCGACCCCCACAACCCCGAGCATGTCGAGCTGAACATGATCCGCATGCTCGCCAAGCTTCCGGTCATCGCCGCGTACGCGCACAAGAAGAGCGTGGGTCAGGCCTTCCTGTATCCCGACAACTCGCTCGGCTTCGTCGAGAACTTCCTCAAGCTCAACTTCGGGGTGCACTCCGAGGAGTACCAGGTCAACCCGGTCATGTCGAAGGCCCTCGAGCTTCTGCTGATCCTCCACGAGGACCACGAGCAGAACGCGTCGACCTCGACCGTGCGTCTGGTCGGATCGACCGGCGCGAACCAGTTCGCGTCGATCTCCGCCGGCATCCAGGCTCTCTCCGGCCCCCTGCACGGCGGCGCGAACGAAGCCGTCCTCACCATGCTCGGTCAGATCCGCGACTCGGGTCAGAGCGTCTCGCGCTTCGTCGAGCGCGTGAAGAACAAGGAAGAGGGCGTGAAGCTGATGGGCTTCGGCCACCGGGTCTACAAGAACTACGACCCCCGCGCCAAGCTCGTCAAGGAGGCCGCCGGCGAGGTGCTCGCAGAGCTCGGTGTCACCGACCCGCTGCTCGACCTCGCGCAGGAGCTCGAGGAGCTCGCGCTCGCGGACGACTACTTCAAGGAGCGTCGTCTCTACCCGAACGTCGACTTCTACACCGGCGTGATCTACAAGGCGATGGGCTTCCCGACGCGCATGTTCACCGTGCTGTTCGCGATCGGACGCCTCCCGGGCTGGCTCGCACAGTGGCGCGAGCTGCAGCTCGACCCGCAGACCAAGATCGGCCGCCCGCAGCAGCTCTACACGGGATCCCCGGAGCGCACCTTCCAGACCCGCTGATCCGACGCGCGATGCCCGTCGTCACCGCGGAGGCCGTCGTTCCGGTGGATCCGGCGACGGCCTTCGCGGTCTCGCAGACGACCGGAGCCGTGCGCAGACGCTGGGACCCGTTCATCAGCGAGCAGCACTTCCTCGACGGCGCGGCCGTCGCGGCGAAGGACGTGCGCACCTACACGCGCCAGCGCTTCGGCTTCTCGATGGTGAGCCGGTACGTCTCCTACGCCCCGCCGACCAACGTGGGCATGGTCATGGAGACAGGGCCGTGGTTCTTCACCAAGCTCGGCGGCGGCTGGCGATTCACCGAGGTGCCTGAAGGCACGCTCGCCGTGTGGAAGTACAACTTCTCGTGTCGCCCCGCGTGGCTCGCACCGATCGCCGAATGGGTCGGCGTGCGCGTACTCGGTGTCGAGATCAGGCGCCGGTTGGAGGGGTTCGTGCGTGGATGCTCAGATCCGCAGGTCGTGGCCGAGGCGCGGCGCGCCCGGGGCTGATCGCGCCCGCAAACGACGAGCGGGTGCGTCGATGCGTGAGCACCCGCTCGTGTCGTCTGTGGGTCAGCGTCCCTGCGAACCGCGACCGCGGCCACCCTGGCCACCGGAGCGGGACTGGCCGCCCTGACGGGACCCTGCGGATGCGGCCTGTCCCTGCCCGCCCTGACCGGAGCGAGGGCGACGGCTGCGACGCGACGGCGGGTTGGCTGCGCCGTTCCGCTCACCACCGGCCGGACGCTGCTTCGGCGCCTGGCGCTGCTGCTGCTGAACCGGCGCCGGGCGCACATGCGGTGCGCGCTCGGGGACGAGCTCGGTGACGGCATCGGAGGTGACCGGCTCGAGCGCGGCCGTGATGGCCGCCTTGCGGAGCAGATCCTTCACATCGCGACGCTGCTCGGGCAGGACGACGGTGACGACGGTTCCGGCTGCGCCCGCACGAGCGGTGCGACCGGAGCGGTGCAGGTATGCCTTGTGCTCCATGGGCGGGTCGACGTGGACGACGAGATCGACGTTGTCGACGTGCACGCCACGGGCAGCGACGTCAGTCGCGACGAGAACGCGCACTCCGCCGTCTGCCGGGTCCGACGAGAAGGCGCCGAGGTTGCGCTCACGGGCGTTCTGCGACAGGTTGCCATGCAGGTCGACGGCCGGGATGCCGGCAGCGGTGAGCTGCTTCGCCAGCTTCTTGGCCTGGTGCTTGGTGCGAGTGAAGAGGATGCGACGGCCGGTGCCCGAGGCGAGGTCGCGCACGAGCGTGGTCTTGTTGTCGGTCGAGTCGACCACGAGCACGCGGTGCGTCATCTCGCCGACCGGAACGCTCTCTTCGTCGACCTCGTGGCTGACGGCGTTCGAGAGGAAGCGACGGGCGAGGGTGTCGATGCCGCGGTCGAGGGTCGCGCTGAACAGCAGGCGCTGGCCGCCGGCCGGAGTGGCGGTGAGGATGCGCGTGACGCCCGGAAGGAACCCGAGGTCGGCCATGTGGTCGGCCTCGTCGAGCACGGTGACCTCGACGGCGTCGAGCTGCACCACGCGCTGCTTCATCAGGTCTTCGAGACGGCCGGGGCACGCGACGACGATGTCGACGCCGTCGCGCATCGCCTGCTCCTGCGGACGCTGGCTGACGCCTCCGAAGACGGTGGCGACGCGCAGGCCCTTGGCAGCGGCGAGCGGCGCGATGGTCGCGGCGATCTGCGTGGCGAGCTCGCGGGTCGGAGCGAGCACGAGACCACGCGGGTGGTTCGGGCGGCTCTTGCGCGTCGACGCCGCGAGGCGCGAGACGAGAGGAAGCGCGAACGCGATCGTCTTGCCGCTGCCGGTGCGGCCGCGACCGAGCAGGTCACGACCGGCGAGGGAATCGGGGAGGGTGTCGCGCTGAATCGCGAACGCCTCCGTCTTGCCGTCCTTCGCGAGGACGGCGGCGAGGTCGGCGGGCACGCCGAGATCGAGGAAGGAAGTCATGAAGTATCTCCGAGAATGCACGCACGAACCATCAGGCCGGGTGCGGGAAGGTGGGCGACGGCGCGGGATCGCGCATCGTTTCGCCGTTCGAAATGGCCAGAACCAGGCAAGTGGCGCGGGAGCGTGTCGACGACGCAGACGTCTCGCATCGCGAGGAGCGTCGCCTCGACACTATCACGCGCCCGAAGGAGAAGCCTGGGATGCCGCGCATCCCCGCGCGTCGTTCAGGCGTGCAGCGCCTCGTTGAGGGTGACGCCGACGCCCGCGCGTCGGACGGCCTCGACCGCGCCGGTGAGGGAGTTGCGTCGGAACAGCAGGCCGTCCTGACCCGAGAGCTCGGCGCCCTTGACCGTCTTCTTGACACCGTCAGCCGTGGTCGGGCCGTCGACGAGCACGACCTTGGTGCCGGCCGTCACATAGAGGCCGGCCTCGACGACGCAGTCGTCGCCGAGCGAGATCCCGATACCGGCATTGGCGCCGAGCAGCGTTCGGGAGCCGATCGACACGCGGTGCGCCCCTCCACCCGACAGAGTGCCCATGATCGAGGAACCGCCGCCGATGTCGCTGCCGTCGCCCACGACGACGCCCTGCGAGATGCGCCCCTCGACCATCGACGAGCCGAGCGTTCCCGCGTTGAAGTTCACGAAGCCCTCATGCATGACCGTCGTGCCGGGGGAGAGGTGTGCACCGAGGCGCACACGCGAGGCGTCGGCGATGCGCACTCCTGCGGGCTGCACATAGTCGGTGAGTCGGGGGAACTTGTCGAGACCCTGCACCTGGATTCCCGCGCGCTGAAGGAGCGGGCGGAGCCGGGCGGCGTCAGCCGGGTGCACGGGGCCCGCATTGGTCCAGGCGACGTTCGGCAGGTGGGCGAAGATGCCGTCGAGGTTGAGCTCGTTCGGACGCACGACGAGGTGCGACAGCGCGTGCAGGCGCAGGTAGGCGTCGATCGTCGATGCCGGTGCGGCATCCAGGTCGATCTGCAGCTGCACGGTGTCGACCGTCACGTTGCGGCGCTCGTCGGGTCCGGTCACGGCCTCGAGGGTGACGAGCGCGGCCGCGGCGTCTCCTGCCGACGGGGCTTCGGTGAGCACTTCGGGGAACCAGGCGTCGAGAACGGTGCCGTCGCCGGCGGTCGTCGAAAGTCCTGTACCCCACACGGTGCGCGCCTCAGTCATGTCTCCACGCTATCGCGACCAGGCACCCGCCATCGCTCAGATGTCGGGGTAAGTAGGCTGGGGGCATGGTGCTCGATCTGACAGCGTCCTCCGTCGACCTGACCCGCGCGATCTGCGACATCCCGAGTGTGTCGGGTGACGAGAAGACGCTCGCGGATGCCATCGAGGAGGCGATCTCCGCGTACCCCCACCTCGAGGTGATCCGGCACGGCAACACGATCGTCGCTCGGACGAACCTGGGGCGCGCGCAGCGGGTCGCGATCGCAGGCCACATCGACACCGTGCCGATCAACGACAACGTGCCGACCAGGGACGTCGAGATCGACGGCGTCGCCTACCTCTGGGGCCGCGGAACCGTCGATATGAAGAGCGGCACCGCCGTGCAGCTGAAGCTCGCCGCAGAGCTCACCGATCCCTCGGTCGACATCACCTGGATGTGGTACGACAACGAAGAGGTCGAGGCGTCGAAGAACGGTCTCGCACTGCTCGCCGCCGTGCGCCCCGAGCTCTTCCAGGCCGACTTCGCGATCCTCGGTGAGCCGTCGAACGGCGAGGTCGAGGGCGGCTGCAACGGCACCATGCGTGCGATCGTCAGGACCTCCGGCGTCCGGGCGCACGCGGCACGCGCCTGGATCGGCGAGAACGCCATCCACCGCGCGGCTCCGATCCTCGCTCGTCTCGCCGAGTACCGGGCCCGAGAGGTTCCGGTCGAGGGCCTGCTCTATCGCGAGAGCATGAGCGCGGTGCGCATCAGCGGCGGAGTCGCCGGCAACGTGATTCCCGATGCCTGCGAGGTCGAGGTCAACTACCGGTTCGCGCCGAGCAAGTCCGCGGCCGACGCCGAGGCGCACATTCGCAACCTTCTGGCCGGGTTCGACGTCGAGATCACCGATGCGGCGGAGGGGGCGCGACCGGGACTCGACGCTCCCATCGCCCAGGAGTTCGTCGCCGCCGTCGGTGCCGAGCCCCGTCCGAAGTACGGCTGGACCGACGTCGCGCGTTTCTCGGCGCTCGGCATCCCCGCCGTCAACTACGGCCCGGGCGACCCGCACCTCGCCCACCACGACGAGGAGAGGGTCCCTCTCGCGCAGATCGACGCCGTCGAGCGCGGACTGCGGGCATGGCTGACGTCGCGCTGAGCCTCGCGCGACGCTGGGCGCAGCTGCCTCTGCCGCTGCGGATCGCGCTGATCTATCTCTCGGCGCGCGTCGTGACCACGGGGCTGATGATCGCAGCGGCTGCGCAGTCGACCTCGCTCTCACGGTTCGGCGTCGAGCCGGGACTCGTCGACTTCGTGCTCGGGTGGGATGCCCAGTGGTACTGGCTCGTGGCAGAGGAAGGGTACCCGAGCGACCTCCCGCTCACCGATTCCGGCGATGTCGCCGAGAACGCCTGGGCATTCATGCCCGTGTTCGCATACGCGGCCAAGCTCCTGGGGCTGCTGTTCGGCTCCTGGGGCGTCGGAGCCTTCCTGCTCTCCTTCGTGGCGGGGTATCTCGCCTGCCTGGCACTCCACCGGCTCCTCCGTGATCGCATCGGACGGTCGGCGGCGATGTGGGCGGTCGTCTTCTTCTCGTTCGGGCCCCTCGCGGCGATGTTCCAGGTGGGCTACGCGGAGACGCTCTTCCTCCTGCTGCTCTTCCTCGCCCTGGATCTCACGATCCGCCGCCGCTACGGATGGCTCTACGTCGTCATCCCCGTCATGGCGTTCACCCGCCCCGGAATCCTCGCCTTCGCCCTGTTCCTCGGTCTCCACGGGATCGTGCGATGGATGCGTCGCCGCGACGACCCACTCAGCGGTCGAGACATCGTGAACATCATCGCTCTGGGGGCTCTGGCCACCGTGTGCGGCTTCGCCTGGCAGGCGATCGCTGCCATCGTGACCGGGGATCCCGGTGCATACCTGGCGACCGAGCTCTCGTGGCGGCGCAACTGGATCGCCGGCGGCGTGGCCGGCTTCGTGCCCTTCGAGGGCTGGGTACAGGCGTCGCAGTTCTGGTTCGCGCAGTGGGGACTCCCCAGTGCCCTGGGGCCGGTCGCGCTGGTGATCCTCATCGCGGGCGCGAGTGCGGTCCTCCTTCTGAGTCCCCAGGTGCGAAAGCTCGGTCCTGACCTGAGGCTGTGGAGCGCCGGGTATCTGCTCTACCTGCTGGCGGTGTTCTTCCCCCAGTCGAGCACCTTCCGGCTTCTCCTGCCCCTGAGCCCGCTCTGGGGCGCCGTCGCCGTGCCGCGTTCGCGTGTATGGCGCTTCGGTGTTCTGACCGCCTGCGTCATCGGGCAATGGGCATGGATCCACAGCATGTATGCCCTCGGCAACACGTTCTGGCAGGTTCCGTGAATGTTAATGCTTGATGCATTTCTTCACGGGTGACGCACAGGGTTCGGTGACAACCGATAAACTGGTGAGATACCACCGGAGGAAAAGGAGCCCACGATGGCAGCGATGAAGCCGAGGACTGGCGACGGACCCATGGAGGCCGTGAAGGAAGGGCGACTCATCATCGTGCGCGTCCCCCTCGAAGGCGGCGGCCGCCTGGTCGTGTCCGTGAACGACGCAGAGGCGAAGGAACTTCACGACGTGCTGGCAGCCGTCGTGGCGCCGGCCTGATCGACATCCCATCCGCGTCGAGCGGAGACACGAAGAAGAGGGCGACGGATCATCGATCCGTCGCCCTCTTCTTCGTGTCCGAAGCGAGGCGTCAGGCCTGGGCGATCCGGATCAGCTGGAGCAGGCCCTCGCCCGACGTCGACACGGTGGCCAGGACCGCAGCCGATTCCTGGGTCTCCTGGATCAGTGAGCGGTAGGCCGACGTCACCGCGTCACGCTGCACGGGGTCTGCGACGCGCCCGCCCGCCAGGACCCGCGGAACGAGGACGATGCCGCCGGCTCGCGCGAGGCGCAGACCGTGCTCGACGTACTCGATGACGTTGTCCGCGTCGGCATCGACCAGGACGACGTCGTAGGAGGATTCGTTCATGCGGGGGAGGACATCGGCTGCGCGTCCGCTGATGAAGCGCGCGCGGGTGGCGGGCACCCTGGCGTCGGCGAAGGCCTGACGTGCGGCGGCGAGATGCTCGGGCTCGTTGTCGATCGAGGTCAGCACCGCCTGGGGTGCGCCCCTCAGCAGCCACAGCCCGGACACGCCTGCCCCGGTGCCGATCTCGACGATCGACCGGGCGTTCGTCGCTGCGGCGAGAACGGCGAGCTGCGACCCGACGGCCGCGCTGACGGGCGCTGCGCCGAGTTCGACGGCGTGGGCACGAGCGCGCGCGATCGAGGACGGCTCCACGATGGATTCCCGGAGGAAACGTGCGTTCGCATCGTTCTCGCTCATTGCCCTGTTCTCCCGACTGAGATGTGTGTTCCCCCAGCGTATGCGCTCGGTGCGCGGCACGGAGGCAGGCGCGGCGGTAGCCTGGTGAGATGGAACTCGGGATCTCATTCGAGAAGATTCTGCTGATCGGTCTGGTCGCCGTTCTTCTCGTCGGACCTGAGCGGCTGCCTCGCTATGCGGAGAGCGTGGCGAAGCTCGCTCGGCGCGCCGGAGAGTTCCTGCGCGACACGAAGACCCGGGTGCGCGAGGAGATGGGTCCCGAGGTCGACGACGTCGACTGGCGCAAGCTCGATCCGCGACAGTACGACCCGCGCCGCATCATTCGCGATGCCCTCTTCGAAGACACTCCCGCCGTGGCCGCGACGCAGGCCGCCACGGTCGTCGCGGAGCCGGAGGTGACGCCCGTACGGCCGGTGCGTGTGCGCCCGGAGTTCTCCGTGGCGAATCCTCCGCCGTTCGATCTCGAAGCGACGTGACGTCACCCCGTTCGACGGATCGGCTGCGGGCGAGGGATCGGGCGGCATTCGTCGCTGCCGCGATCTGCGCCGCGGCGTCGGTGCTGATCTGGCTGATGTGGGTGATGCCGATCGTCCGGTCGATCGACGAGGCGGAGCCGGCGATGATCGGGCGCACGATCTCGGTCGAGCTGGCGGCAGGAGAGACGGCGGGCATCTGGGCGAGCGGACGATCGGCGATGCTGGGGACGATGGAGTGCGGCGTGACGGGCCCCGACGGCTCTGATCTCGACCAGCGGGGCGGCTCCGCTCTCAGCTGGAACGACGTGCTCTGGTGGATGACTCCGCGCCCGGGTTTCGAGCAGCGGTCGCAGTTCACCGCCGTCGATGCCGGCCCGCATCTGGTGCGGTGCGACGACTCACTCGACACCTATGACGGCGACTACCTCGTGGCGGGTGACTCGTTCGGTGTCGGCGATATCGGACTCGGCCGGACGGGAGCCTGCGACTTCGGGATCGGTGAGATCCTCGTCTTCTGTGCCGTGTTGTGTCCGCCGCTGGCTGTGCTGATCCCGCTCGTGATCCTGCTGCGTCGGCTCGTCACCCGACGCACGGCGCGCTCGCGCCGCTGACAGCGGCGGCGCGTCAGCCGAGAGGCAGAGACTCAGCCGAGCGACAGCGGCAGCGGACGTCCCGAGAGTCCTCGGCCGCGGCCCGCGAGACTCCGGGCAAGGCCGTCGATCGCGAGGGCAGCGGCATCGGAGGGGTCGCCGACGACGATCGGAGTGCCGTCGTCGCCGCCCTCGCGCAGAGCCGGGCTCAGCGGGATCGAGGCGAGCAGTGGCACCGGATCGGTCTCCGAGAGCGCGGCGGCCACAGCGGCCCCGCCGCCGGAGCCGAAGAGATCGATCACCGTTCCGTCCGCAAGCGTGAAGGGGCCCATGTTCTCGATCACGCCGATCACCCGTTGCCCGGTCTGCCGTGCGACCAGGCCGCTGCGGATGGCGACATCGGAGGCCGCTGCCTGCGGCGTCGTGACGACCAGCACTTCGGCGTGCGGGAGCAGCTGGCCGATCGAGATCGCGATGTCGCCGGTGCCCGGGGGCATGTCGATCAGGAGCACATCGAGGTCGCCGAAGAACACATCGGTGAGGAACTGCTGCACGGTGCGGTGAAGCATCGGACCGCGCCAGGCGACGACCGCCTCGCCGTCGCGCAGGAACATGCCGATCGAGATGGTCTTCACCCCGTGGGCGACCGGCGGGAGCATGAGGTCGTCGATGCGGGTCGGCTGCGTGCCCGCGGGAATCCCGAGCAGACCCGGGATCGAGAAGCCGTGCACGTCTGCGTCGACCAGGCCGACGGCAAGACCCTGCTCGGCGAGAGCGACCGCCAGGTTGGCGGTGACCGTCGACTTGCCCACGCCGCCCTTGCCGCTCGAGACGAGGATGACACGGGTCAGGGAGTCGGGTCCGAAGGGCATCTGGCGAGGTGCGCGTCCGTCGCGCAGCTTCTCGGTCAGAGCCTTGCGCTCGCCCGGAGTCATCACCCCGACGTCGACCCGCACATCCGTCACTCCCGGAACGGATGCGGCCGCGGCGCGTACGTCGGACTCGATGCGGGCAGCGGCGGGGCAGCCCACGATGGTCAGGACGATCGACACATCGGCCTGACCGGCGGTGACGGAGATGTCTCTGACCATGTCGAGGTCGCC
>NZ_DALZXX010000024.1:17738-29484 GCF_031988965.1 Microbacterium sp. | reverse complement strand
GGGCATGGGACATCGTCACGAGGGCGCCCGGCACGCCGGCCTCGGCGAGCGCCGCGTCGATCGAGGGCTGCAGCGCCTCGAGGTGGGCGCGCGCCGCGACCTCGGGCACCACCCCGCCGTAGCGCGAGTGCTCGTCCATGCTCGACGCGATCGTGTTCGAGAGCAGGGTGCGTCCTCGCACGATGCCGATCCCGGTCTCGTCGCAGCTCGTCTCGATGCCCAGCACGAGTGGCTCAGTCATGCGCTCGCCTCCTTCGCGGCATCCGAATCGCTCGTGCGCTGCTCGGCGGCACGCGAGTGCTGCAGTGCGAGGCGCATCACGACCGCATCGATGTCATCCGGCTGGTAGTAGCGCGGACGACGTCCGATCTCCTCGAATCCTTCGGAGCGGTAGAGCCCCTCGGCCGTCGGGTTGTCGGCACGCACCTCGAGGAACACCTCGCGCGCGCCACGCTCTGCCGCAGCGGAGAGCAGCGCCCGCAGCAGCGCCCGCCCCCGACCCGCGCCGCGATACTCCGCGTCCAGGGCGATCGTCTGGATGTCGGCATCCGATCCGCCCTCCAGCGCACGCACTCCGCCGTAGCCGACGATCGTGCCCTCGTGCTCGTCGACCAGGTAGCGACCGTGCGGGCTCGCGAGTTCGAGCGCCATGGCCTGCGGGCTCCACGCGTCGGTCGGGAAGGATCGATGCTCTATCGCCATGATGGCGTCGAGGTCGTCAGGGGTGGCGGCGCGAAGGGTCACAGTCCCACCTTCTTCGGGGCGCCGGGCATGGTGACGTCGGGCTGACGCAGGTACAGCGGCTCGGAGTCGGCCAGCGTACGTCCGGCCGCGAGCCCCCGCGCGCCCACCCGGGCGAGATCGGCGGCCGAGAGCGTGTCGACATCGATGCGTCGGATGCCGTCGAGGTGTGCGTCCGCATCGGCTCGCGGCACGAGAACGGTCTCTGCGACGACCGCCGGGATTCCGTCCGCGTCGGTGCCGGCGAAGACGGTGATCGCGACCTCGCGGCGCCGCGCGTCGGTGACGATCGCGAACGCGCCGTCGATCCGATCGTGCTCGATCGCGGTCAGCGCCGCGGCGTGATGGCTCGGCACGGGTACGACGGGGATGCCGCGTCCCAGCGCGAACGCGCGAGCCGCAGCGATGCCGATGCGCAATCCGGTGAACGGTCCCGGTCCCATGCCCGAGACGACGTGGTCGATGGGCCCCTCGCCCGCGTCGACGAGCGCGCGTGCGAGCAGGTCGCCGATCACCTCGGCGTGCCCGAGCGGATCGACGGCGGATGCCTGAGAACGGAGCGTGCCGTCGGCATCGATGAGCGAGACGGCGGTGCCCAGAGAGGTGTCGACGGCGAGGATCACCTCTCCAGGGTAGTCGGGGTTCACCCCGTGTTCGCCGAGCGTCCCTCTGCGGTGATGGTCACGTGACGCGGAGCATCCGCATCGAGTTCCGACGGGTCGAGGTCGTCGCCCCCGCCCACGGGGCGTTCGAGTTCGATGTCCCACCACCGTTCGGCGAGGTCCTCGGCCATGCCGCGCCCCCACTCGATCACCACGACCGACCGTGCGAGGTCGAGATCGAGGTCGTCGAGCTCGGCTCCCGAACCGAGGCGGTAGGCGTCGACGTGCACCAGCGGCGCACGACCGACGAGTGAGGGATGAGTCCGCGCGATCACGAACGTCGGGCTCTGCACCGGGCCGCGCACCCCGAGCCCCTCGGAGAGCCCGCGGGTGAACGTGGTCTTCCCCGCCCCCAGCGGACCCGTCAGGATCAGCAGGTCCCCTGCCTCGAGCTGCTCGCCGATACGGAAGCCGAGCTGCTCCATGGCAGCCGACGTCTCGATCTCATGCCTGCCGAGGAATGCGGGATCCACGCTCATGCCGATCTCCGGGGCACTCGTGCGCCGATGCGCGTGACGATCTCGTAGTTGATGGTCGATGCGACGTTCGCCCACTCGGCGGCGGAAGGAACGCCGAGAGTCGGATCCCCGAACAACACGACCTCGTCGCCGATCGACACCGCAGTGTCGCCCACATCGACGACGAACTGGTCCATCGCGATGCGGCCGACATTCGTGTGGCGGCGTCCGGCGATCGAGACGGGCAGCCGGCCCGAGGCCTGACGCGGAACACCGTCGGCGTAGCCGAAGGGAACCAGCACGAGCGTGGTGTCGTGCGGAGTCCGGTGGTCGTAGCCGTACGAGATGCCGGCGCCGGCGGGCACCCGACGGACTGCGGCGACCGCGCCTCGCAGCGTCATGGCAGGTCGCAGGCCGAGCTCTGCCGACGAGCGGTCGTCGAACGGCGAGAGACCGTAGATCCCCACGCCGATGCGGACCGCGTCCAGCCGCATCTCGGGAAGGTCGATGGCCGCGGCGGTGGCGGCGATGTGACGGAGCTCGGGGTGGATGCCGAAGGACGCCGCCAGAGCGACGCCCTCTTCGAACCTCGCGAGCGCCTCTCGGTCGTCCTGGGGTGAGGTGTTCGAGAGATGGCTGAACAGTCCGATGATGCGCAGGCGTCCGATGCGCTCGAGTCGGGCGGCTTCGGCGAGCACGCGCCGCCAGTCGGCCGGAGCGATGCCGTTGCGCGACAGCCCGGTCTCCAACTTGAGGTGCACGCCGACCGGACGATCGACGGTCGCGGCGGCGCCCGCGGCCTCGAGCTGGTCGAACGAGGAGATGCCGACCTCGATGGCGTTCTCCGCGGCCTGCTCGAACCTCTCACCGGGCGCGTGCAGCCACGCGAGGATCGGCGCCGTGATGCCCTGACGGCGCAGTTCGAGCGCCTCGGGGATCTCCGCGACACCGAGCCGCGTCGCACCCCCGGCGAGAGCCGCGACGGCGGCGGCAGCGGCGCCGTGCCCGTAGGCGTTCGCTTTCACCACCGCGATGACCTGCACTCCGGTCAGGCGTCGGAAGTGGCGGACGTTGTCGCTGATGGCGTCGAGGTCGATGCGCGCCTCGCGGAACGGAACGGTCACAGCGGCTCTCCTTCGGCGACGACGAATGCGGCGGCGAGCCCCGCGTCGTGGGTGAGGGTCAGGTGCAGGCGGGTGATCCCTCGCTCGGCGACGACCCCGGATGTGGTCCCCGAGAGCACGAAATAGGGGCGGCCCGATGCTTCCGAGGCGATCTCGATCTCGATCCAGTGCACGCCGTCCGAGCCGCCGAGCGTCTTGATCAGCGCCTCTTTCGCGGCGTAGCGCGCGGCGAGTGACGCAAGCCGCAGCCCCCGCTCCCCCGGCGCGAAGAGACGCTCCAGAAGGCGCGGCGTGCGCTCGAGGGTCCGCTCGAACCGCGGGATGTCCACGAGGTCGATGCCGGTCCCGATGATCACCAGTTCAGCCTAGTCGCGGCATCCGTCCCTTCTGCCCCGGCCCCTGCCCGGGCCCTTGCCTCTCGCCCTCGCCGGGAGGCCCGCATGGCTGACACTTCCCCGCTTGGCTGCCCATCCGCCCCGCTCGCTCCGCCAGGCGCGGGATCATCAGCCAGCCGAGCACGGGCGCCGTCACCCCGGTCGTGCCCCCACGGCCGGTTGGCTGACCGTTTCCCAGCTGGCTGTCTCCTCCCCCGCGCAGAAGCCGCCCATCGGGGAATCGTCAGCCATCCGGCCGGCACGACTCCTCCTGCACGGCCCGGCCACCGAGGTGATCGATCCACACTCACTGGAATCCCCTCAGTCGATGCACACGAACAGGAGAGGATCGGCGGATGCCCACGCCACTGGCCCTCGTCGAACTGCACGGCGGAATCACCCGCGGATCACTGCTCGCGTCGTTCGGATGCACGCGCAAGGACCTGTCGAACGCGGTCCGTCGCGGTGAACTGATCAGGATCCGCACCGGAGTCTTCGCGACGCCGTCGTGCGCATCGGAGGTCTGCACGGCTGCTCTTCACGGAGGCGCGTTGACCTGCGCGGGCGCGCTGCGCCTGCACGGCGTCTGGGTTCTCGAAGACGACGCGCACCCGCATGTCTGGTTGGGCCACGCCGGTCGCACGCATCCACATCCCGACTGCGTCTGCATCGAGCACTATCGCTCAGGAGTGATGCGAGTGGGGCTGGCTCCGGTCGAGGCGGCGCTGGTGCACTCGTTCGGCTGTCACGGTGACGAGTTCTTCTTCGCCGCGTTCGAGTCCGCCTGGGCGCAACGCCTGATCGGAGCAGCCGCGCGGCGTCGCATCCGCGCGGCCCTTCCTGCGGGCGCTCGATGGCTGGTCGACCTCGCACGCCACGATGCGGACAGCGGCCTCGAATCGATCCTCCGGCTTCGGTTGCATCTCCTCGGCATCCACGTCCTGACGCAGGTCCTCATCGAAGGGGTCGGCCGGGTCGATTTCGTCCTCGAAGGGCGCCTCATCCTCGAGGCCGACGGCAAGGGCAACCATGATGGCGCGTCAGAACGTCATCGCGACCTGGGGCGGGATGCCGCAGCATCGCGACTCGGGTTCGAGACGCTCCGCTTCGACTACGCCATGATCATCCACGACTGGAACGAGGTGATCGCCGCCATCGTGGGCGCTTTGGGGCGCGCAAAGCTCTGAACCGTATGGCTGACCGTTGCCCGCATGGCTGACGCAGGTCGGCACTCGCGTCAGCCATGCGGGAATCAGTCAGCCATTCGGCGGGAATCACCCCGCCAGTCGGCAGGAGCCTTACTCGACCGTGACGGACTTCGCGAGGTTGCGAGGCTGGTCGACGTCGAGTCCCTTGGCGGTGGCGAGAGCCATCGCGAAGATCTGCAGCGGCACCACGGTGAGCAGCGGCTCGAACATCGCTCCGGCCAGCGGGATGCGGATGACCTCGTCGGCGAACGGCAGCACGGCGGCGTCGCCCTCTTCGGCGACCACGATCACTCGGGCACCGCGGGCGCGGATCTCCTGGATGTTCGAGACGACCTTCGAGTGCACGAGCGCCGAGTGACGCGGCGAAGGCACGAGCACGAAGACCGGCTGTCCGGGCTCGATCAGGGCGATCGGCCCGTGCTTGAGCTCACCGGCGGCGAAGCCCTCGGCGTGGATGTACGAGATCTCCTTGAGCTTCAGCGCGCCCTCGAGCGCGATCGGGAAGCCGACGTGGCGACCGAGGAACAGCACCGAGCGGGTGTCGGCCATCCAGCCGGCCAGCTGTGTGACGTGCTCCTGCTCGCTCTCGAGCACCTTGGCGATCTTCTCGGGAAGCGCGACCAACTCGGCGACATCGACGGATGCGTCCTGCACGGCGCCGCGGACGCGGCCCATGTGCAGACCGAGAAGCAGCAGCGCGGTGATCTGCGCCGAGAACGCCTTGGTCGAGGCCACGGCGACCTCGGGACCGGCGTGCGTGTAGACGACGGCATCCGACTCGCGCGGGATCGTGGCGCCCTGCGTGTTGCAGATCGAGAGCGTGCGTGCCCCGCGCTCGCGCGCGTACTTCACGGCCATCAGAGTGTCCATCGTCTCGCCCGACTGGCTGATCGAGACGACGAGCGTGTCGGCGCCGATCACAGGGTCGCGATAGCGGAACTCGTGTGCGAGCTCCACGTCGACCGGGATGCGCGCCCACTGCTCGATCGCGTACTTGCCGACGAGTGCCGAGTACGCGGCGGTGCCGCACGCAGTGATGATGATGCGGTTGATGCCGAGGAAGAGCTCGTCCAGACCGTCGAGCTCGGGGATCACGACCTGATCACCCTGGATCCGACCGCGCAGGGTGTTGGCGACCGCCTCGGGCTGCTCGGCGACCTCCTTGGCCATGAAGCTGGACCATCCGCCCTTCTCGGCGGCCCCGGCGTCCCACGAGACCTCGAACGGCTCTGCGTCGACCGGCGTGCCCGCGAAGTCGGTGACGGTCACCGCGTCGGGGGTGATCGAGACGATCTGGTCCTGTCCGATGGCGAGCGCCTTGCGCGTGTGCTCGACGAAGGCCGCGACGTCGGAGCCGAGGAAGTTCTCGCCCTCGCCGAGTCCGATCACGAGCGGCGAGTTTCGGCGAGCGCCGACGACGAGTCCCGGGTGATCCTGGTGCAGCGCGAGGAGCGTGAAGGCACCTTCGAGGCGGTTGACCACGTTGCGGAAGGCGAGCTGCAGATCTCCTCCGTTGTCGCGGTACTCGCGACCGAGGAGGGCCGCCGCGACCTCGGTGTCGGTCTCGCTGCGGAACACGACGCCGTCAGCGAGCAGCTCGTCGCGCAGCGCCGAGAAGTTCTCGATGATCCCGTTGTGGATCAGCGCCAGCCGGTCATCGTCGGCCAGATGGGGGTGGGCGTTGACATCGGTCGGCCCGCCGTGAGTCGCCCAGCGCGTGTGCCCGATGCCGGTGTTGCCGTCGGCGAGTGCCGAATCGGCGAGTGAGTCACGCAGCGCGGCGAGCTTGCCGGCCTTCTTGCGCATACCCAGCGAGCCGTCGCCGTCGATGACGGCGACACCCGCGGAGTCGTAGCCGCGGTACTCGAGACGGGCGAGGCCCGCGAGCAGGATGTCCTGGCTGGGCCGAGGGCCCACGTATCCGACGATTCCACACATGTCGACAAGAGTAAGCGCGGATATTTGCGAAGGTTCCGAACGAATCCGTCGGGTCAGAGCTTACGCAGCAGCACGCTCTCGACGCTGTGGTCGACGCCCTTGTTGAGCACCAGTCGGGCTCGATGCTTGGTCGGCATCACGTTCTCGACGAGATTCGGCATGTTGATCTCGTTCCAGTAGCCGAGGGCGGTGGTGATCGCCTCCTCATCGGTGAGGTGCGCGAAGACGTTGAAGTACGACGACGGGTTGGAGAAGGCCCCCTCCCGCAGCGCGAGGAACCGATCGACGTACCACTTCTCGATGTGCGCGGTGCCGGCATCGACGAAGATCGAGAAATCGAAGAGGTCGCTCACGGCGACGTCGTTCGGCGCGGGCGGCGGCTGCAGCACGTTGAGGCCCTCGACGATCACGACATCGGGACGACGCACCACCACGTGCGCATCCGGGACGATGTCGTACCGCATGTGCGAATAGAAGGGCGCCCGCACCTCGGCGGCTCCGCTCTTGACCTCGGTCAGGAACTCGATCAGGGCGCGACGGTCGTAGGACTCCGGGAATCCTTTGCGGTCCATGAGTCCGCGCCGTTCGAGCTCGGCGTTGGAGTGCAGGAATCCGTCAGTCGTGACGAGTTCGACCCGGGGCGTGCCGGGCCAGCGGCTCATGAGCTCGCGCAGCAGTCGCGCGATCGTCGACTTGCCCACCGCGACGGATCCCGCCACGCCGACCACGAACGGAGTGGTCGTGTCGTCCTCCTGCAGGAACGAGCTCGTCGCTGCGCCGAGACGCTTCGTGGCCGTCGCATAGAGGCTGAGCAGCCGACTGAGGGGCAGGTAGACCTCGCGCACCTCGGTGAGGTCGAGACGATCTCCGATGCCCCGGAGCTCGACGACCTCGGTCTCTGTGAGCGGCTGATCGAGTCCCGCGGCGAGCCGCGCCCATTCGTCACGGCCGATCTCCCGGTACGGCGACAGGGGCAGCGTGGAGTCGGCGGTGGTCACGGATACATCGTAACGGGGCGGCGGTAGTGTCTATCCGTGCGCCTCGGAGTTCTCGACATCGGTTCCAACACCGTCCATATGCTCGCCGCCGACGTCCGCCCCGGTGGTCGACCCCTGGCGACGACGAGCGACCGCAGCGTACTGCGGCTGATGCGCTATCTCACCGACGACGGATCGATCTCCGAAGAGGGCGTGCGCGCACTCGAGGCCGCCGTCGCGCAGGCCCGTCGCGTCGCCGAGGAGGAGCGGGTCGATGCGCTGCTCGCGACGGCGACCAGCGCGGTGCGTGATGCCAGGAACGGCGCCGAGGTCATCGCGCGCATCGAGGCCGCACTCGGCCAGCCATTGCAGGTGCTCGACGGCGAGACCGAGGCCGAGCTCACCTTCCTCGCCGTGCGCCGATGGTTCGGGTGGTCGGCCGGCCAGCTGCTTCTTCTCGACATCGGCGGGGGATCGCTCGAGAT
Source organism: Microbacterium sp. (assembly GCF_031988965.1). Taxonomy (GTDB): domain Bacteria; phylum Actinomycetota; class Actinomycetes; order Actinomycetales; family Microbacteriaceae; genus Microbacterium. The sequence continues at coordinate 21,517 of NZ_DALZXX010000024.1, read as the reverse complement.
CGCCGCGGGCGGCGACGAGCTGCCGGATGCTGCGGCTTCCGTCCCTCTGGGCGCCGGCCGGATGACGGTGCAGTTCCTTCCGAACGACCCTCCCGGCGAAGACGACGTGGACCGTCTGCGAGCACACGCGAGGTCGACGCTCGCCGACGTCCTGCCGCGGTTCGGTGACCTGCCCCGCCCCGATCACGTCGTCGGGTCGTCCAAGGCGATCCGCTCTCTCGCCCGACTGGCGGGCTATCCGATGCCCGGCTGGTCGGGCATTCAGCGCATGGTGCTGCCGCGCGAGGCTCTCGGATCGTGGATCCCCCGCCTCGCCCGTATCCCGGCATCCGCTCGCCAGGAGCTGCCGGGAATCACCGCCGACCGCGCGTTCCAGATCGTCGCGGCCGCCGTCTCGCTGCACACGGCCATGACCGCCCTGAAGGTCGACGAGCTCGAGGTCTCACCGTGGGCGCTGCGCGAGGGAGTGCTGCTCCGCTACATCGAGCAGCTCGGACAGCCACGGGGCTGATCCCGCAGGAGCGGGCGCCGGTGACGCGCGCCGCCGCCGATGACGCAGAAAGCTCCCGTTCACCGCCCTGCTCTCCAGCGGCAACGCGCGGAGAGAAGGACGGCAGACGGGAGCGTTCAGGAACTGCGTCAGAGGGCGAGGCGCTCGCGCACCACGTCGACCAGACGGTCGGCGTAGGTCTGCACGGAATCGGCATCCGCGGCTTCGACCATCACCCGCACGAGCGGCTCGGTACCGGACTTGCGCAGCAGCACGCGACCGGTGTCGCCGAGCTCCGCTTCGACGGCACGCACCGCATCCTGCACGACAGGATCGGCGTCGACCGCATCCTTGTCGACGTCGCGGACGTTGATGAGCACCTGCGGGTACACGGTCATGACACTCGCGAGCTCGGCGATCGTCTTGTTCTGACGAGCCATCTCGGCGACGAGGTGCAACCCCGTGAGCAGTCCGTCCCCCGTGGTGGCGAACTCGCTCATGATCACGTGACCGGACTGCTCGCCGCCGAGGGCATAGCCGCCCTCGTTCATGTCCTCGAGCACGTAGCGATCTCCCACGGCTGTCTGCCGCACGGTGATCCCCTGCTCGCGCATCGCGACGTGCAGACCGAGGTTGCTCATGACGGTGGCGACGAGCGTGTCGTCGGTGAGGTGTCCGCGCTCTTTCATCGAGACCGCGAGGATCGCCATGATCTGGTCGCCGTCGATGACGTTGCCCTGAGCGTCGACCGCGAGGCAGCGATCCGCGTCGCCATCGTGCGCGATGCCGATGTCGGCGCCGAGACGCACGACCGCCTCAGCCAGGTTGTCGAGGTGCGTCGAACCGACGCCGTCGTTGATGTTCCATCCGTCGGGGTCCGCACCGATCACGGTCACATCGGCCCCCGCATCGCGGAAGGTCTCGGGAGACACGCCGGATGCCGCGCCGTGGGCGCAGTCGAGCACGACCTTGATGCCGTTGAGACGGTTGGGCAGCGATCCGAGCAGATGCACGACGTAGCGATCCTCTGCATCGGAGAACCGGATGATCCGGCCCACTCCTGCACCGGTCGGGCGCAGCTTCTCGCCCGCCATCGCCTCTTCGATGCGCTGCTCGACGATGTCGGGAAGCTTGACCCCGCCGCGTGCGAAGATCTTGATCCCGTTGTCGGGCGCCGCGTTGTGCGAGGCCGAGATCATGACGCCGAAGTCGGCGTCACGGTCGGAGACGAGGAAGGCGAGCGCCGGAGTCGGGATGACCCCGGCCTCGAGCACGTCGACTCCCGACGATGCCAGACCGGCCGAGACGGCAGCCGTGAGGAAATGACCGGAGACGCGCGGGTCTCGTGCCACGACTGCGGTGAGTCTCTTGCCCTCGGCCTTGCGAGCCTCCGCAGTACGGCCCTGGCCCAGGACGACAGCAGTCGCCTGGGCCAGGGTGAGCGCCAGGTCGGCGGTGAGGATGCCGTTGGCAAGTCCTCGCACGCCGTCCGTGCCAAAGATCGGCATCGGAGCAGTGGACCTTAACGCTTGGAGTACTGAGGCGCCTTGCGGGCCTTCTTGAGTCCAGCCTTCTTGCGCTCCTTGACGCGAGCGTCACGGGAGAGGAAGCCGGCCTTCTTCAGGGTCGCGCGGTTGTTCTCCTCGTCGATGCCGTTGAGCGAACGAGCGATTCCGAGACGCAGCGCGCCGGCCTGACCCGAGGGGCCACCACCGGAGATGCGCGCGATGACGTCGTAGCCACCCGCGAGGTTCAGGATGGTGAACGGGTCGTTGATCAGCTGCTGGTGCAGCTTGTTCGGGAAGTAGTCCTCGAGCGTGCGGCCGTTGACCGTGATCGTTCCCGAGCCGGGGACGAGACGCACGCGGGCGATGGCCTGCTTGCGACGGCCGACAGCGGCACCCGGAACGCTCAGCACGGGGCGGGGAGCCGCCTCGACTGCTTCGGTCTCGGGAGTCGACGTCGAGAAGTTCTGGGGGTTTTCGGTGGTGTCCTGGATGTCAGCCACGAGTATGTCCTTTAAGTCTTACGGCGCTTACTGGGCGACCTGGTCGAGGGTGTACGTCTGCGGCTGCTGCGCGGCGTGCGGGTGCTCGGCACCGACGTACACCTTGAGCTTCGACAGCTGCTGACGGCCCAGGCTGTTCTTGGGGAGCATGCCACGGATGGCCTTCTCGACAGCGCGGACGGGGTTCTTCTCGAGGAGCTCGGCGTAGGTGACCGACTTCAGGCCGCCCGGGTAACCCGAGTGACGGTAAGCCAGCTTCTTCTGGAGCTTCTGACCCGTGAGCGCGACCTTGTCGGCGTTCACGATGATGACGAAGTCACCCGAGTCGATGTGGTTGGCGAAGGTGGGCTTGTGCTTGCCACGCAGGAGCGTAGCGGCGTGCGAAGCCAGGCGGCCGAGAACGACGTCAGTGGCGTCGATGACGACCCAGTCACGCTGGACCTCGCCGGCCTTCGGGGTGTAAGTGCGCGTCACGATAGTGCTGCTTTCTTGTTCGAACGGAGAAGTTCGTGAATCCCACTCCGGGGTGGTTCTTCCCTACAGGGATGAACACGCCAGTGGAGGGCTCACGTTCGTGGCACTCGGCAGTCGAGTACCAAAGAGACAGCTTACGTCATGCAGGGCACGAACCCCAAACCGGACGGATGCCCCTCAGTCGAACCGCGTCGTCACCAGGATCGGGCGATGATCGCTCAGGCCCTGCGGGAGGGTCGTGACCCTCTGGATCTCGAAGCCGACCGAGGTCGCGAAGTCGTAGTGCCCGCGGAACACCCGGTACCGCGTATAGGTGTGATCATCGCTCATGGTGAGGGCGTAGCCGTGCTCACGGACCGTCTTGCCGAGGTTCTCCTTGAAGACCGGGTAGTTGTAGTCCCCCACCATCAGCTGGGGCAGCCCTTCGCCGAGTGTCGCGAGCTCGGTGAGCGCGGCGCGGATCTGATGCCGCCGCAGCGAGTTGAGCGCGGTCAGGGGCGCGGCATGGAACGAGGCGGCGATGAAATCCCGGCCCGTGTCGATGTCTCGAAGGCGCGCGCCGAGCACACGCTCGTGCGCGGGCTTGGCGATGCGATCATGCAGCGACTTCTTCAGTCCGATCGTGCGGACATCCTGCAGATGGAACTCGCTCTCCCGGTAGAACAGGGCGAGGCCGAGGCGGTTCCCCTGGGTCGCGTCGGCGAGCACGAGGTCGCCGACGCGGTCGGGCAGATCGGCGACATCGCATTCCTGCAGGCACAGGATGTCGGGATCGTGCGCGTCGACGAGTGCCGCGAGCTCGCTCGC
>NZ_DALZXX010000024.1:0-17728 GCF_031988965.1 Microbacterium sp. | reverse complement strand
TCGCTCGCGGCACGGTGCTTCTGGAGGTTGTAGGAGATGACCTTCATCGCACCTCACGCTAGTGCGTTCGCCTTGGATTCCGGTGTCAAACGCCCGTCACCTCGGTGAACGGCGCATGCCTTCCGTCAGCGTCGCAGGACACGCTGTGCGAGCCAGTTCCCGACGAACTGCCCGATCTGCACGATCACGACGATGATCGCCACCGTCACCCAGGTGGCTTCCTGATTGAACTGCTGGTACCCATAGATGATCGCGAAGTTGCCGAGGCCTCCCCCACCGATGTACCCGGCCATGGCCGACATGTCGACGACGGCGATGAACATGAACGTGTACCCGAGGATGAGCGGGGCCAGCGCCTCGGGGATCACGAGCCCGAACAGGATCGCGAGTCTCTTGGCGCCGATCGCGAGTGCCGCTTCCACGATGCCCGGATCGACGGCGACGAGATTCTGCTCCACGACCCGGCCGATGACCACGGCGGCCATGATCGTCATCGGCACGATCGCCGCTTCGGTTCCGAGCGTCGTGCCGGCGACGGCCTTCGTCACGGGGCCGACGGCGGTGAGGAAGATGATGAACGGTATGGGGCGGATCACGTTGATGACCAGATTCAGCACGCCGAAGACGACGCGGTTCGCGAAGAGGTTGCCCGGACGCGTGGCGTACAGCACTGCTCCGATCAGAAGGCCGGCCGCACCGCCGATCACCAGCGTGACGGCGACCATGTAAACGGTCTCCTGAATGGATTGCAGGAGCACGGGGGTCAGGCTCCCCCAGTCGGTCGCGGTCCGGACGGCGATCATGAGGACACCTCTTCTCCGCGAGCGGATGTCTCCTGAGCGGGCGGCGCATCCGACGGTCGGAGCAGCTGCGCTCTCGTGCGCGTCGACAGCTCTGCGACGACGGCGGCCACGACGCCCTCGTCGGCATGCACGCGATACGTCAGTGTGCCCAGCTGGCGACCACGGATGTCGGTGACGCCACCGAACACGACGGTGTGCCGCACACCGTGCCGCTCGAAGACCTCGGCGGCGTGCTCGCTGGTGAACTCGTTGACATCGGCGCTGATCAGGGCACCGCCGCCGAGCAGGAGCGCCTCCAGGGTCTCCCCCGTCGGAACGCCCTGAGTCACCGCGGCGACGAACCGCTCGGTGAGCGCGGCCCGCGGGTGGGCGAACACCCGGTAGGTGTCCCCGCTGTCGACGACCCTGCCGCCGTCCATCACCACCACCTGATCGCACAGTTCGTGCACGACCGAGATCTGGTGCGTGATCACGACGATGGTGATGCCCAGGGTGCGGTTGATCTCCCGGAGAAGGGCGAGCACTTCGCCCGTGGTCTGGGGATCGAGAGCGCTGGTCGCCTCATCGGCGAGCAGCAGCTCGGGGTTCGCCGCGATCGCGCGTGCGATGCCGACCCGCTGCTTCTGCCCTCCTGACAGCGCGCGGGGGAAGCTGTTCGCCTTGTCGCCGATTCCCACGAAGTCGAGCAGCTCGGCGACGCGGGGAGCGATGTCCTGCTTCTTCCACCCCGCCACCTTGAGCGGGTAGGCCACGTTGCCGCGCACCGTCCGCGAGGTGAAGAGGTTGAACTGCTGGAAGATCATGCCGATGCGCCCGCGAAGGCCGCGCAATTCCGTCGCAGACGCCGAGCCGACGTCGACGCCGAGCACCTCGACGACCCCTCCGCTCGGTTTCTCGAGACCGTTCACGAGTCGAACGAGCGTGGATTTACCGGCACCGGAGTACCCGATCACGCCCACGATCGACCCACGTTCGACCTCGAGATCCACGTCCTCGAGCGCCGCGACGGCGGACCCCCGCCGTGTGGCGGGGAACCCCTTGGAGACCCCGTCGAAACTGATGACCGTCGCGGGTCCGCCGTCGTGTTCGCTCACTGGGTCGCGCGCAGCTGGTCTTCGAGGTCGGCGAGCTCCGCCTGGAGGTCTTCCGCGCTCCAGTCCGCCTTGAACTGCAGGTTGCCCTGGTTCAGCTCCGTCACCGATTCCTCGACCTCGGCGCTGTGATACGCCTCGATCAGCTTCTCCCAGCGGGGATCGTCCTTCTGGTCCTCGCGCACGACGAAGGCGTTGATGTACGGGGCGAGCTCCGGGTCGTCCAGGTCTTCCTTGAAGATGATGAGGTCGTCGCCCAGGCCACCCTTCTGCGCCTGCGTGTTGTTGACGATCGCGGCCTGCGCGCTTCCGTCCTTGAGGGCCGTGACGGTCTGGTTCGCGTCGACGGGCAGCACCTCGACGCTGCTCGAGACGATGTCGTCGGGCGTGGAGAGACTGTTGCCGCCGTCCTTCAGCTCGACGAGCCCCGCGCGCTGCAGGTTGAGAAGCGCACGAGCCAGGTTCGTCGGATTGTTGGGCACGGCGACGGTGGCCCCGTCGGGAAGATCCGCGACGTCGGTGTACTCCTCGGAATAGATCGCGAGGGGATAGACAGCGGTGGCCCCGACCGGCACCAGCGTGCCCCCGTTGTTGACGTTGAACTGCGAGAGGAAGATCAGATGCTGGAACAGGTTGACGTCGAGCTCGCCGTCCTGAACGCCCTGATTGAGCTGGACGCCGTCGTTGATCGTGCGGACCTCGAGGTCGATGCCCTCGTCGGCGAGCTTGTCCTTGAGGATCGTCCAGTGCGCCTCGGTGCCGTCATCCGCGCCGAGCACGATCGTGCTGTTCTCGGAGTCGTCGGCGCTGCTTCCGGAGGCGGACTCCGTCGCACCCGAGCATGCTGCCATGGACAGTGTCAGGGCACCGGCGGCGAGCACGCCGAGGACGGACAGGAGTTTCTTCTTCGCACGGGATTCATTCACAAGACGAGAGTGAAGCACGCTCCGACCTCGCGGCTCGTCGGCTCGGTAACCGCGCGTAATCGAGGACATTCTGCGTAACGTGAAGCCGGGCCTGCACCCGCAGATCATTACGGTGAGGGAGTGACCCGCACCCTGGTGGAGGACGAGACGCTCGAGTTCGTCCGTGCTCTGATCCGCATCGAGAGCGTGAACACCGGAGACCCTGACACGATCGGCGACGGTGAGACCCGGGCTGCCCGCCTGGTGCAGGAACGGCTCGAGGACGCCGGCATCCCGACGACGTTCCTGGAACCTGTCCCCGGGCGTGGCAGTGTGATCGCGCGCCTCGCAGGCACGGATCCCGACGCGGGCGCACTCATCGTGCATGCGCACCTCGACGTGGTACCGGTCGACGAGCGCGACTGGACCCGTCCACCCTTCGGCGCCGCGATCGAAGAGGGACTGCTCTACGGGCGCGGCGCGGTCGACATGAAGAACTTCGCCGGCGTCATGCTGGCCGTCGCGCGCGAGTTCGCGCGCTCCGGCTCCCGCCCTCGGCGGGACCTGATCTTCGCCTTCCTGGCCGACGAGGAGGCCGGGGGGCGGTGGGGCGCCTCGTGGATCGTCGACAACCGTCCCGATCTTCTCGCCGGGGCGACCGAGGCGATCAGCGAAGTCGGCGGCTTCTCGGTTCCGCTCGCAGAGGGCCGCCGGGCCTACCTCCTGGCCACCGCGGAGAAAGGAGTCGGTGGTGCGGTCCTGACCGCTCGCGGTCAGGCGGGCCATGCCTCGCGACCGAGGCCGGACGATCCCGTCGTCCGGCTGGCATCGGCTGTGGCGCGGATCGGCGAGCACCGGTTCCCCGTGGTCCGGACGCCGGCTCTCGCACGCTTCCTCGAGGCCTTCGGCGCCGAACGCGGTATCGCCTTCGCGGACGACGATCTGGATGCGCAGCTCGACGAGCTCGGCTTCGTCGGACGTGTGATCGCGGCATCCGCCCGTCAGACCGTCGCGCCGACGGTCCTCCGAGCCGGCGACAAGAGCAACATCATCCCTGCGACCGCTCGGGCTTCACTCGATCTCCGAGCGCTGCCTGATCGTGAGGAGGAGCTCCGGGAACAGATCACCAGCCTCGCCGGCGACGATGTCGAGGTGAGCTGGTCGGACTCTCTCTCGCCGATCGCCTCCCCCCTCGACACACCTTTCCAGAGCGTGATCTCGGCCGCCGTCGCGGCCGAGGATCCCGAGGGGGTCGTCGTGCCGTACCTGCTGCCGGCATCGACGGACAACAAGCACTTCGCCCGGCTCGGCGTCTCCGGCTACGGTTTCGTGCCGCTTCGGGTGCCGGAGGACTTCGACGTCTACGGACAGTTCCACTCGGCCGACGAGTGCGTGCCCGTGGAGAGCCTCTACTTCAGCGCCCGCACCACCGCGAGGATCCTTCGCGGGGCCTGAGCACACCGCCGTCTGAGCGTCGAGCCTTCTCAGCCGGAGAGCCGACTCACTCGTCGTAGCCCCAGCGGAGCCCCAGGATGCCGGGCCCGAAACCGTGCCGCACGAGATGCACCGCCCCGTTGCGCACCGTTCGCAGCGCCGAGACGTACTCGTCCTCCGTCTCGAGGTACTCCTCGCACCAGCTCGGCGGGGCGTCGGGGTGGAAGCGCACCCAGATCAGACTCTCCCTCGCCGGCCTCGATGTGGCATGCCACGCGGACTGGCGTGGTGGGTAGCCGGGCGGAAAGGTCTCGGTGAACTCGAACAGGGTCGTGCTCCCCGCAGTGATCGGCTCGTCGAGCGCGATCACGACCCCCGACAGCAGCCGGCCCGGATGCAGGTACTCGCGATCGATCCGTCCACCCACGACATCCGAGATCGTCGACATCACATCGGTCTCGACGGGCGCGACGTCGATCAGCGGGAGCTCGCGGATCAAGCCCTTCGTCGCCTGCACCAGCGAGCGCATCACGACCCTCTCGACCGCTCCGTCCCGTCCGACGAAGACCGTCATGTGCGTCGACAGGTCGCGCAGAGAATCCTGCGGCGCCGCGTGCAGTGCGGCGAGCGTCTCCTCGGTCTCGCGCTGTTCGCGCTCCTCATCGAACGGCAGCCGCGGCGGCGCCACCGTTCCGAGTCGGCTCGACGGAAGGAGCAGCCTGCTCAGATGGCCGTGCTCCAGCCCGAGGCGATCCTCGATCCCGTCCACGACACTGAGCGACTGCGGCCCCTCCGGTTGGCGGTCGCCGGATCGCCAGTAGCTCAGCGTCGCCATCGAGACCGGATTGCCATCCTGTTTCAACTGACTCCGCAGTCGTGCGAGCGTGATCCCCCGCTCGGAGATCGCAGCGCGCAGCGCGCCGGCGAAGGCTTCACCACCCTCTCTCGCACGATCCGTCACGGTGCCCACGTCATCACTGCGCCTTCAGGATTCCCGCGACGTCCGGATCGCCGGGGAACATCGTGTCGCGCACCCTCTGCCGCTCTCGTCGACTGCGTGGCGCGTCCGTCCACCCGACCAGCAGTCCGAGAGCGAGCAGCGCCACCGCGGCGCCGAGCACGACCTGCGTGTCCATGGCAGCCCAGTCCGCCCAGATCGCCCCCACTCCGAAGACGATGCCCGCCGCCCCCAGAGCCGACAGCCCCAGTTGCAGACGCACCATCGACCGATTGCCGGTGAGCAGAGGCTGAATGAGGCCGGTGTCGACGCGGCGGGGGTCGCCGTCCGCCGCCCAGCGCGCGAGCGCGATCTCACGGGAGAACTGCAACACGAGTCCGGCGGTCCACGCGATGAGACCGAGCGCTGCGCACAGCGCGATGGCCGCCCCACTGCCGAGGCTCAGCACGTCGATGCCGTTCTCGATCGGCTCATCCCAGTACACCGGATCGCAGGTGCGGCACTGCTGGCGCATGAACACCGACAGCATGAAGGCGCCCAGCGAGACGATGAGCGCGGTCACGAGGCCCCCGGCCACGCGGCGGACGCTGCGGGCGCTCGGAGTGACGAGCCATGGGGGCACGACGGCGGGCGCCGCTGCGCGCCTACGCTCCGCGTCCGCAGCGTTCGCGCGGGGCACCGCGTGCGTCCATCGCGCCTCGAGCCCACCCGTGACCGCCGCATCACGCTCGCGCATGCGGGAGCCGAGCCCCTGCACCAGCGCCGCGGCGACAGCGAGCACGACGAAGACGGCGAGCGCGATCCAGTTCACCGGGTCATCGCGAAGGTCCTCGGTGAAGAACACCGCGAGGGCCCAGATTCCTCCGAGACCTGCGAAGCACCAGAACATCACGGTGCCGGTCTTCTGCAGGTGAGCGGCGGGAGCCGACCTCAGCTCGGCCCGCAGCGAGCTCTGCGCCACGCCGTCGGGGGTGTCGCGAGCACTCGCCTCCACCGCTCGGAGCGCAGCGTATCGTTCGGCGACCATGACGAACGGGACGGTGAGCCCGAGCACGGCGCCGACCAGCAGGATGACACCCATGCTCGCCCGGAACAGCGGATCGAGATCGACCTGCCAGTAGAGGGAGGACAGCGCCTCCTCTCCCACGATGCCGATCACGAGGATCGCGACGAAGGCGAAGACCATGCCGACGATCGCTCCGACGCAGGTGTCGAGGAGCGCCCGCCAGAACGACCACGCCGGGGAGGACACCTCGACGAACGACGCGTCCGGTCGGGTCATCCGCTCGTGCCGTCCCGTCGGGCTCGGGTCTGCTCGGCGCGGGTAGACAGAAGGTCGTCGGCCGGATAACCCACCTCGGTCAGGGTGAGCCCGCGCGCGGCGAGCACCTTGAACTCGCTCGTGCGAGTCAGAGCGTCGCGCAGCACGACCAGATCGTCGATGCCGAGGCGCCCCTCACCCACCGCCGTGCACGCGCCGACCAGCGCGCGCACCATGCTGTGGCAGAAGGCATCGGCCTTCACCTCCGCGACCAGCACGCCCTCGGGGTCGCGTGTCCAGCGGTAGTCGAGCAGCGTCCGGATCGTCGTGGCCTCTTCGCGCGGTTTGCAGTAGGCGGCGAAGTCGTGGAGACCGATGAGCGTCCGAGCGGCCGCATCCATCGCCTGCTCGTCGAGGACTCCCCGATGACTGGTGGTGTCGTGGCGCCGCACCGGGTCATAGCCCGTCGACTCGTCCGCCAGACGGTAGCGGTAGCGTCGCCAGACCGCCGAGAACCGCGCATCGAATCCGTCGGGTGCGATCGACGACCGGGTAACGGTCGCGTCGGGATAGGCGCCGAGCACCCCGCGCATGCGCCGCGCGATCGATGCAGCGGGGTCGTGCGGAGCCCGCCCGTTGCGCGACTCGATCCGCGCCCACTGCTCGTCGTCGAGATCGACATGCGCGACCTGCCCTGCGGCATGAACGCCGGCATCGGTGCGTCCGGCGACGACGAACTGCACTTCCGAGCCGACGATGCGGGCGAGCGCATCTTCGAGCGTCCCCTGCACGGTGCGCAGGGTGGGCTGCTTGGCCCACCCTCGGAAGTGGGTGCCGTCGTAGGCGATGTCGAGCCGGATGCGCACGGATAAAGCCTAGGGCGTCACCGCGCGCAGCCGAGCCCGATCAGATGCCGCCGTCGATCGAGCGGATGAACTCGCCCGGCTCGTCGGGAACCATCACCTGCGTGTCGCGGTTGAGGCTTTCGCCGCGGAAGAACCGCTTGGACCGCGGGAACAGGTACCAGAGGAACATCAGCACGAGGCCGAACGCCAGCGAGCCGATGCCGATCACGAACGTGCCGCCGATGCCGAACAGCACCGTGTACCCGTAGTCGACATCCCACATGTCGATCGCCGACTGCACGAAGGCGCCGGTGAGCATGAGGCCGCCGAGCAGCGGGAAGAGACCCTTGAAGAAGAAGTCCCGTGCCGAGGTCGTGAGGTCCTTGCGGAAGTACCAGACGCACGCGAAGCCCGTGATGGCGTAGTAGAACGCGATCGCCAGGCCGAGCGACAGGATCGAGTCCTGCAGGATGTTGTCGCTGATCAGCGTCATGCCGACGTAGTAGGCGGAGGCGACGACGCCCATGACGATGGTCGAGAACGACGGCGTCTTGTACGTGGGGTGCACGTCCTTGAACTTGGCGGGAAGAGCACGGTAGACGCCCATCGCGAGCGTGCCGCGGGCGGTCGGGAGGATCGTCGTCTGCGTCGAGGAGACGGCCGAGATGATCACGGCGACGACCAGCACCCACCCGAACGGACCGAGCAGACCGTCTTTGATGGCGAGGAAGAAGTCGTCGGCGTTGGCCTCGTTGCCGAGCCCGGTTCCGGTGTCACCGAGGCCGGCATACATCATGGCAGCGATCGTGACACCCACGTAGGTGAACAGGAGGATGACCGTGGTGAGCAGAGCCGCACGACCGGGGATCCGCTTCGGATCCTTGGTCTCCTCGTTCAGGGCGAGGCATGTGTCCCAGCCCCAGTAGATGAACAGCGCGAGCAGGATCGACTCGGTGAAACCCGACCAGGAGGTGAACCCGAACGGGTTGAGCCATTCCATGTCGAAGGGTGTCGGGTTCGGCGCGGTGCCGCCGAAGAACTGCCAGAGGGCGGCGACCACGAAGATCGCGAGAGCGAGGTACTGGATGCCGAGCAGGATGTTCTGGATGCGCTCGCCGATCTCGACGCCGCGCCAGCTGACCCACGTCATCGAGGCGATGAACAGGACCGCGACCAGGATGATGCGCCAGTCGTTGTTCTCGAGGTCGAAGCCGATCAGCGACCAGAAGTACACCGAGGCGATCTGGGCGAGGTTCGCGAGCACGACCATGCCGGCGACCGCGACTCCCCACCCGCCCATCCAGCCGACCCACGGTCCGAACGCCTTGGTGCCCCACGTGAACGTCGTGCCGCAATCGGGCACGGCATTGTTCAGCTCGCGGTAGGCGAAGGCGATCAGGAGCATAGGCACGAACGCGATGATGAAAGCGATCGGAGCCTGGGCGCCGACCGCCAGCACCACGAACCCGAGCGTCGCGACCAGCGAGTACACGGGCGCGGTGGATGCGAGCCCGATGACCGTGGACCCCCACAGCCCCAGCGAACCCGTTGCGAGCCCCTTGCCGTCGGGGCGTTCCAGATGGATCGGCGTCGTAGCTGACATGTTCAGAACATAGGGCTACTGCGGTTATCGCGTCAATCCTTTTCTTTCCGCAACGGAATTCGTGGAGACAACCGCACCTCGACGACGGATTTCGTCGGAGTCAATCCCGGCCGATCATCCCGTCCGCATGATCGGCCACCCACTCGACGAGCGGCAGCATCCGCTCCATCAGATCGCGTCCGAGCGGGGTCAGGCTGTACTCGACGTGCGGGGGCACGGAAGGGAACGACTCCCGGCGCACGAGACCGTCGTCGGCGAGGGTGCGCAGCGTCGATGCCAGCATCTTCTCGCTGATGCCGCCGACCTCACGACGCAGCTCACCCCAGCGGCGGGTGCCGTCGGAGAGCGACGACAGGACGAGCACTCCCCATTTGCTCATCACGTGGTCGAGGACCACCCTGGTGCTGCATCCGGGCTCGAAGATCTGCGGCGTCGACTCCCGGATCTGCGCATAACTAACCGTCATGTAGGTACCTTACGTCAAAGTGGGTACCGATGGATCGGAATGTAGGCGAGGGAGTGGACGGTTGTGGCTCATGTCACCTACGAAAGGACACCTCATGACCATCCTCGTCACCGGCGCGACCGGCAGCCTCGGACGCCTCGTCATCGCCAGCCTGCTCGAACGCGGCGCGGACCCGCAGTCGATCATCGCCGGCGCCCGCGACGTCGCGAAGGCGCAGGACCTCGGCGTGCGCGTCGCTCACCTCGACTACTCCGAGCCGTCGTCGATCAGCGCGGCGCTCGACGGCGTCGACTCCGTTCTGCTGATCTCCGGCTCCGAGGTCGGCCAGCGCGTCGCCCAGCACCAGGCAGTGATCGACGCCGCGAAGGCCGCAGGGGTGTCGAAGTTCGTCTACACCAGCGCCCCCAAGGCCACCACGAGCGACCTCGTGCTCGCTCCCGAGCACAAGGCGACGGAGGAGCTGATCGAGGCATCCGGGCTGCCCGCGGTGATCCTGCGCAACAACTGGTACACCGAGAACTACGCCGCCGACCTCAGTCGTGGCGCCGAGACGGGCGTACTCGCCTCGGGCGCCGGCGACGGACGCGTCGCCTCCGCGAGCCGCAAGGACTTCGCCGAGGCGGCTGCAGTGGTTCTCCTCGATGAAGGGCACATCGGCGAGGTCTATGAGCTCGGCGGCGACGTCGCATGGAACTACGGCGAGCTGGCCGCAGCGATCGGCGAGGTCTCGGGCCGCGAGGTCGCGTATCACCCCCTGACGGCCCAGGAGCAGCTCGCCGCACTCCGGGCCGCGGGTCTCGATGAGGGAACGGCCGGGTTCGTCGTCGCCCTGGATGCAGGCATCGCGGGCGGGGCGCTCGCCGACACCGACGGAACGCTCGCCCGCCTCATCGGCCGCCCCACCACTCCACTGGTCGACGGACTCCGCGCGATCGCCTGATCACGACGACGAGTGCGAGGCGCCGGCTCCCCGAGAGGGGAATCGGCGCCTCTTCCGCGCTCACCCTGGGATCAGGAGGTCTCGCGCGGATGCACGTAGGCGATCGTGAGCCCGATCCGCGTCGCGGTCATGTTCGCATCGGCGAGCGCCGCCGCGACCGACGCCCGCGCCAGCCGGAGCGTCTCGACAGCGGGCGAGGTGTATTCGATGCCGAGGGCACCGTCGACCGTCGCCTCATCGTCGGTCACAGTGACCGCGACGACCGGTTCAGCGCGCGAGACGATCCCCACCGCTGCCGCGCCCGCACCGACGAGGTTGGCGATCAGCGAACCGGGCCGGTAGACGCTGCGGACACCCTGGGTGGCGAGGATCGCATCTTCGATCCGCCGCGCGATGTCGCTGCGGTCCGTGTTCATCGTGTCCCCTTCGTCCAGGTACCCACCAGCTGGATGTCGCGCACGGTGATGTCGATCGCGACCACATTCAGTTCCGTATGGCGTCTCAGCCGTTCGTCGATCTCGGCTCGCAGTCTCTCGACCGCCTGCGGGATGTTCGCCCCGTAGAAGGCGCTGACGTCGATGTCGATGCGGATGGGCGCACCGATCACCGACACGTCACCACGCAGGTGGGTTCCTCCGACGAGCAGCCCGTCGACGGCGTTCTCGGCGGATCGCACGAGACCTCGCACGGCGCCCTCGGTGATCGCGAAGTCGTCGCCGTGCTCGTCGGGGGCGAAGGGGATTCGCCGACCCGCGCGGGCATCCAGGGCGATGCCGTCGAGGATGCGGTCGACCCAGCTGTCGTCGACCTCCGGCATCGCAGCCGCGTCGGCGTCGATCAGCTGTCCACCCAGTCCCCGCAGCCTCTCCAGAGCGTCGAGCGCGAGCTGGCATCCTGCCGATCCCTCGATCGACGGGTCTTCGGGCTGCCGTCCCGACTCGAGATAGTCGGTCAGCTCGTCGAGCGTGTGCCCGTCGAGGTCGTCGGGTTCGAGCCCGAGTCGTCGAATCTCGCCGGATTCGTACCCGTCCGTCATCGCCAGGCCTCCATTCGAACGATCATGTACTTTCGCGCACGGGCGAGAAGTCCTCGCGCCGTGGACACCGAG
The DNA here is from genome assembly GCF_031988965.1 of Microbacterium sp. GTDB lineage: Bacteria > Actinomycetota > Actinomycetes > Actinomycetales > Microbacteriaceae > Microbacterium. Next base: position 6,314 of record NZ_DALZXX010000024.1, on the reverse strand, counting down.
ATGTCGAGTTCCTGGGCGATCTCATCGTACGAGTACCCACCCATCTCCCGAAGCACCCAGCATTCGCGCTGTGCGGCGGGCAGCTCCTGCAGGGCGAGACCGAGGGCCTCGAGCCCGGCGCGAGATTCCACGACCCGGTCGGGTGACGACTGCGCAGGTGCGGACTGCTCGACGTCGTCGATGTCGACGGTCGGCCGCAGCGCACGGATCCGATCGACCGCTTTCCTGCTCACGATCCGCATGAGCCAACTCTTGACCTTGGCCGGATCGTCCAGATCCGAGAATCGCTGCCAGGCGGTGACGAACGTCTCCTGCACGATGTCGTCGACCTCCGATGAGGCGTTCAGCATCCGCTGCGTGTACGCGCGCATCATCGGCGTATACCGACGGACGAGCACCGCGAACGCCGCGACGTCTCCGTCCATCGCTCGGCCAGCGACGATCCGATCATCGGCCTGCTCGAGAGCGCTGCGATAGCGTTCCCCACCCATGCGGCCACCCTTCCGTCGTCATCCTTCGAGTGAAGTTCGGAACCGAATCGAAATCGGATCTCTCCGCCTTTCTGCTCGCACCCCATTCCCGCAGGAAAGGAGCCCGCTGGGCAGGGGGTTGCGCTGAGGGCCGTCGTCCCCACGACGACCCCCAGCTCCGACCCCGTGACGGCCCGAGTCGTCGAGACGACGACTGACAGACCGGAGGAATGAGCGGGCGAATGCGCCCACTCGGGGCCGGCCATCGACGCTCGCGGCACGGCGCTCCCGTCACGCATCGCCGGTCCGGCGGGCACGAATGCCTGCTGCGGAGGGCGACTCTGGTGAGGGCCAGCGCGACGGTGCTGCCGGCGGCGATCGTCGAGGTCTCTTCACGGCAGACGACGGGCGTCGAGAGTGATGCTTCCCGTGTCATCATGACCTCCTTCGCACTTTCGTCTGCCAACGGCACGGTCACACGACGGTGACACCACTAAGACGTGGGCCACGAGGAAAACGTCACAAATTCATCGTGAATCGATCCTCACAGTGCACTCCTAGGTTTAGAGTGCAATATTGCACTTCATGAGCGAGAGTGCAGAGTCGTTGCGAGATCAGCGCAAGCGCGAGACGTCGCGCGCCCTGACCGACGTCGCCCGGCGTCTGACGGCGGAGCACGGGTTCGCGGGCTTCACCGTCGAAGAACTGTGTGCTGACGTCGGCGTCTCGCGACGGACCTTCTTCAACTACTTCGAGAGCAAGGAGAACGCGGTCTTCGGCTTCGCCGCGATCGACTCCCGGCAGCACGCTCTCGAAGAGGAGTTCGTGGCCGGTCGCGGCGATCTGCTCGACGACTTCGTCCGACTGACCTTGGCTCGATTCGAGCTGTTCAACCCGCTCGACGATGCTCCCGCGGTGTTCGCGATCATCGAGCAGGAACCCCGACTCATCAAGGCCGCGTTCGAGCAGATCGCGAAGAACGAGCGGCGCGACATGGAGCTCATCGTCCGACGGACGGGCACGGGCGCCGACACCGATGTCGACGAGCAGCTGCGCGCCGAGGTGCTCGTCCAGTCGGTGGGCGCCCTCGTGCGCCTGAGCATGGACCAGCTGCTGCATCACCACTCCACAGAATCCTTCAGCGACCTCGTCAGCCGTCGGCTCGAGGTCGCTCGCACCGTGTACGCACCATCACAGAAAGCCGACTGAATGTCCGCCACAGCCACCAAGGATGCACCCTTCCTGCTCACGAAGCGGCGCATCTGGATCATCTTCAGCGCCCTGATCGCGGGCATGCTGCTCTCGAGTCTCGACCAGACGATCGTCTCGACCGCCATGCCGACGATCGTCGGCCAGCTCGGCGGCGTCGACCACCAGGTGTGGATCACCACCGCCTATCTGCTGGCGACCACGATCGTCATGCCGATCTACGGCAAGTTCGGTGACGTCCTCGGTCGCCGCAACCTGTTCCTCGTCGCGATCGCCCTCTTCACCCTCGCCTCGGTCGGATGCGCCTTCGCCACCGACTTCTGGATGTTCGTCACCTTCCGCGCTCTGCAGGGCCTCGGCGGCGGCGGTCTGATGATCCTGTCGCAGGCGATCATCGCGGACATCGTGCCCGCCAACGAGCGCGGCAAGTACATGGGTCCGCTCGGCGCCGTCTTCGGTCTGTCCGCCGTGGCCGGCCCGCTCCTCGGCGGCTTCTTCGTCGATCACATGACGTGGCAGTGGGCGTTCTACATCAACATCCCGGTGGGGATCGCGGCGTTCATCATCGCGCTCGTCGCACTCAAACTGCCGAGCAAGAAGGCCCAGAAGCCGATCGACGTCTTCGGCGTGATCTTCCTCTCCATCGCCACGACGTGCCTGATCTTCTTCACCGACTTCGGCGGCGACAAGGAGTTCGGGTGGGATTCGCTCGCGACCTGGGCGTGGGGCGCAGGACTCGTCGTCGCGGCGACCGCCTTCGTCATCACCGAGTCGAAGGTGCAGGATCCGATCATCCCGCTGAGCCTGTTCCGCAACCCGATCTTCGTGAACGCGACCGCGATCGGGCTCGTGCTCGGGATCGGCATGTTCGCGGCGATCGGTTTCGTTCCCACGTTCCTGCAGATGTCGTCCGGCACCTCGGCTGCGGCCTCCGGCCTGCTCATGATCCCGATGATGGTGGGTCTGATCGGAACCTCGATCTTCTCGGGTATCGCGATCTCGAAGACCGGCAGATACAAGATCTACCCGATCGTCGGAACCATCCTCACCGGCATCGCGATGGTCTCGATGACCACGCTGTCGGCGACCACGCCGATCTGGCTCATCTGCGCCTTCCTCTTCGTGTTCGGCGCGGGTCTCGGCCTCATCATGCAGGTCGTCGTGCTGGTCGTGCAGAACGCGGTGCCCGCCGGCGAGATCGGCACCGCGACGAGCACGAACAACTACTTCCGCGAGGTCGGCGCCTCGCTCGGTACCGCGGTGTTCGGCACGATCTTCACGACACGTCTCACCGAGAACCTGCTGGGCGTGTTCGCGGATGCCGGGGCATCGCCCGAGGACGCCTCGCAGGCCGCCTCGACGATCGACCCGGCGACCTTGAACGCGCTGCCTGATGATGTGCGAGACGGCATCGTCACGGCGTACGCGGATGCTCTCGCGCCGGTGTTCTGGTTCCTCGTGCCGTTCATCGTGCTGGCACTCGTGCTGTCGCTGTTCCTGAAGCAGATCCCGCTCTCGGATCAGGCCGGACTCGTGGCCCGCGGCGAGGCCATCAGCGGCGACGAGGCAGAGCGTCTCGAAGCCGAGATGCGGGGCGATGCGCGGGTCGGCGCTTCGAACCGATCGCATTCCCCCGCCGACGAGCCGGGCTCGCCGCACGAGGGCGATACGCCGCTCACCCGCTGACGATGCACATGTGAAAGGGCCCGTTTCTCCTCTCGAGGAACGGGCCCTTTCTGTCGCCTCAGGGGAGGTCGGACACGTCGACGGAGTCCTCGTCGGAGCGCTCCGAGGTCTGCTCCTCCCCCGGCGTCGCGTCATCGGGTTCCGGGGCCGGATCGTTGGTCACGAAATCCGCGTCGACGCCGATCGCGTCGATCCCCTCGACTCCGTCGGGGGTGCTCTTCTGGTCAGACATATGTCGCTCCGATCGTCGGGGTGCTGAGGTGACAGTCTGCGCGCGCCGCGCCCGGCGCGGGATCCCCTTGACTCTGCGCGGATCAGACCCCGTCAAAGTCGAGAGCCATGAGCCCTGCGTGTCGTTGCGACGCGATACGAAAAAACCCCCGGAAGAACCGGGGGTTTCATTCTGTAGCAGGAGCGGGGCTTGAACCCGCGACCTCACGATTATGAGTCGTGCGCTCTGACCAGCTGAGCTACCCTGCCGCACTGTATCCGCATCGCAGATACGAACACTGTGAGCCCCGAGTCAGGATTGAACTGACGACCCCTTCCTTACCATGGAAGTGCTCTGCCACTGAGCTATCGGGGCGTGCTGCCCCTCGCGGGGCAACCACACGAGAATACCATCTCCTTGGCGTCCTCATGAAATCGAGCCGATCAGTACGAGTACCGACCCGCGTTCTCACGCAACCACGGCAGCGGATCGATCGTGCTGCCGTTGATGATGAGCTCGAAGTGCAGGTGCGCGCCGTACGAGCGACCGGTGTTGCCGGTGTGCCCCACGATGTCGCCGACCTTGACCGTCTGACCGGCCTTGACCTGCAGCGAGCCGTACTGCATGTGCGAGTAGTGGCTCGTGATGACCTGTCCGTCGATCACGTGATCGATGTACACGGTGACACCGTAGGCATTGCCCTGCTCGGTCGCGATGCGCACGACGCCGTCGGCGATCGCCTGGATCGGAGCGCCTTCGCCTGGGACGAAATCGATGCCCTCGTGCAGACGGCCCCAGCGCATGCCGTACCCGGAGCTCATGCCGACGCCGACCTTGAACGGCCACTGGATGGCGGCCTCGGTGTCGTTGGTGAAGAGCTCGTTCGAGTAGTTGATGCCCTCTTCGGACGCGACCTGGACGAGCGAGACCGTCGAGAAGCTGTCGGAACGAGCCAGCGACTCGTTCTGCACGTCAGACGAGGTGACGAACGCCTGGATCTCATCGTCGGACGATGCCTTGGACGCGGAGCCTGACGCGGCGACCAGCGAGGTCGACGCGAGGGTCTGACCGCCCTGGACAGCAGCGACCGCTTCTGCCGGAAGGGTCATGCCGACGGCGAGGAGTCCTGCGAGGCTCATGACGCCGACGGTCGCTCCGAGCGCGAGGAACCGGCGAGGAGACCGACGCCCCGCGGCCACATGAGCCGTGGACGGCGTCGACGGCTCGGATGCCGGGGAGTCTGTGGATGCCTTCGGCTGGTCGGCGACCGGGGTGCTGCCCGTCGCGACGGAACGGAACGCGCGAGCTGCGGTCTCGAACGCGTCCTCCTCGGAAGAGTCGGGGCGAGCCGAGGCTGAGCCGGCCGGCGACGATGCAGAACTGCTCGGAGCCGAAGCGAACACGGCCGGGCCCGGCGCCTGCGGTGCAGACACGGGATCGACGTCGACGGACGCGACGGCCGACTCGGCCTGACCAGCCGGCACGACGGAATCGGTCGCGGAGTCGGCGGTCGCAGCGGCGACGGCCGTGGCGGCGACGAAGATCTCTGCCGTGCTCAGACGGTGGCGGGCGGCACGGCGCGAAAGCGGGGCCTGGGGGGCGGCGCCGGGGGCTTCGGTGGCAGTGCTGGTCGCTTCGGAGACAGTGTCGATGTCTTCGGAGGTGGTCGCCGTTGCTCCTGCCGCGGAGGCCTCGGAGGCCGCGATGCGGGGACGACTGGATCGGCGTGTGGGCGCAGAGGCAGTCTGGGGATTCTCGAAGGGCAAAACAGATTCTCTCGGGTTAAACGTCAAGCTCGGGGGCGCTTGCGACTCTCATCGATTCGGGCCGGTGAAAGTAACGATCGGATAAACCCTAGCCTGATAGACCTGGGAATGCCATGAATTGATCACGTTTCATCTCCGAGAATATCGCGAAGTCGCGCGTGGACCTCGATTCCGCCTGAGATGAGCATGGGTCTCGTCGACTCCGTGTCGAGCCTGGTGACACGTCCGCCGGCCTCGCTCACGAGCAGAGCTCCCGCTGCGAAGTCCCAGGGCTTGAGACCCCGCTCGAAGTATCCGTCGAGCCGCCCTGCGGCCACATAGGCGAGGTCGAGAGAAGCCGCTCCCGCCCGACGCAGGTCCCGCGCGATCGGCATGATGCTGCGCACCGTGTCGAGGTCGCCGTCGTGAGTGGCCGGGTCGTAGCCGAAGCCGGTCGCGAGCAGCGCACCCGCGGGAGTGTCGGCAGTGACCGCCAGACGTCGATCGCCGAGCCATGCGCCCTTCCCCCTGCCCGCGGTGAACAGCTCTCCGGAGGCCGGCGCGTAGACGACCCCGGCGAGCGCCTCCCACGCGTCCGGTTCGGCGACGCCCTCGACCGCGGCGATGCTGACGGCGTAGGAGGGGATGCCGTAGGCGTAGTTGACCGTGCCGTCGATGGGGTCGACGACCCAGGTGATCCCGGTGGAGCCGGGATCCGCGTCGGACTCCTCACCCAGGAACCCGTCTCCGGGCCGTGCTGCGCGGAGACGCGCACGGATGAGCTCTTCGACCTCGCGATCGGCATCCGTCACGATGTCGGCGATGGACGACTTGGTGGCAGCGAGATGCACGCCCTCTTCACGTCTGGTCCTGGCGAGGTCACCGGCCTCGCGCGCCACCGTCGCGGCGAGCTCGACCAGGTCGGTCACGACACTCACTGCGGGGGACGCGGCGGAGCCGGCGGGTAGTCGGTGTACGCCGGCGGAGCAGGCG
>NZ_DALZXX010000023.1:16297-31285 GCF_031988965.1 Microbacterium sp. | reverse complement strand
GCCTCCGCCGCCGAGCACCGCACGATCGCCGCCGCGCTCGGTGCCCGCGACGGCGACCTCGCCGCCCATGCCACGCACGTCCACCTGCACAACGCGCTCGTCGGCATCCTCGACTCCCTGTCAGCCAACCCCGAAGGTGTGAAATGACCGTCACCCACCACGTCCGCGTCCACCGCAGCGACGAGAATCTCGCCCGTGAAGACCAGCTCGCCTGGAAGATCGCCGAGGTCGCCGCCGACCCGGTCGAGGTCGAGCAGGACGTCGTCGACATGATCATCAACCGCATCATCGACAACGCGTCGGTCGCCGCGGCCTCCCTCACCCGCGGCCCCATCAATGCGGCCCGCGCCCAGGCGTTCAGCCACCCCGTCTCGACCGGCGGCATCGGCGCCACGGTCTTCGGCGCGGCTCTCGACCACCGCACCAGCCCCGAGTGGGCGGCATGGGCCAACGGCGTGGCCGTGCGCGAGCTCGACTACCACGACACGTTCCTCGCGGCCGAGTACTCGCACCCGGGCGACAACATCCCGCCGATCCTCGCGGTCGCCCAGCACGTGCAGGCCGACGGCCGCGCGCTGCTCCGAGGCATCGCCACCGGCTACGAGATCCAGATGGACCTCGTGCGTGCGATCTGCCTGCACAAGCACAAGATCGACCACGTCGCGCACCTCGGCCCGTCGGCCGCCGCCGGCATCGGCACCCTGCTCGGCCTCGATGTCGAGACGATCTACCAGGCCGTCGGTCAGGGCCTGCACACCACGACAGCCACGCGCCAGAGCCGCAAGGGCGAGATCTCGACCTGGAAGGCGCACGCCCCGGCGTTCGCCGGCAAGCTCGCGGTCGAGGCCGTCGACCGGGCGATGCGCGGACAGACGAGCCCCGCCCCGATCTACGAGGGCGAAGATGGCGTGATCGCCTGGATGCTCGACGGCAAGGACGCCGCGTACGAGGTGCCGCTGCCCGCCGCGGGCGAGGCGAAGCGCGCGATCCTCGACTCCTACACCAAGGAGCACTCGGCCGAGTACCAGGCGCAGGCGTGGATCGACCTCGCCCGCAAGCTCGGCACCGAGAACCCGGCGCTGCGTGATCCCGCCCACATCGAGGCGATCGTGCTGCACACCAGCCACCACACGCACTACGTGATCGGCTCGGGCGCGAACGACCCGCAGAAGTACGACCCGACGGCGTCGCGCGAGACGCTCGACCACTCGATCCCGTACATCTTCGCGGTCGCCCTGCAGGACGGCGGCTGGCACCACGTCGACTCGTACACCCCCGAGCGTGCCGGCCGTGCAGACACCGTCGCGCTGTGGCACAAGATCACCACGGCCGAGGATGCCGAGTGGACGCGCCGCTACCACTCCGAGGACCCCGACGTGAAGGCGTTCGGCGGTCGCGTCGAGTTCCGCCTGACCGACGGCACGACCGTGGTCGACGAGATCGCCGTCGCCGACGCGCATCCGCTCGGTGCCCGTCCGTTCGCCCGCGAGAACTACATCGCGAAGTTCCGCCTGCTCGCCGAGCCTGTGCTCGAGGCCGCCGAGATCGAGCGCTTCCTCGAGCTCGTGCAGCGCCTGCCCGAGCTCACGGCCGCCGAGGTCGGCGAGCTGTCGATCATCGCGAAGCCGGGCGTTCTCGAGGGTGCTCCGGCCCCGAGGGGTCTGTTCTGATGAGCGCGCCGGGCACGACTTCGGATGCGGCGGCCGACGCGCCGGTTCCGGCATCCGTCCTCCGGCGCGTCGCGTCCGAGATCCGAAGCTGTGCCCGGGCAACTCGATGGAAAGGGAAGAACTGATGCTGTACTCCCATGTCACCCCGGCCGAGAAGCGCCGCCTGTTCCGCGAGCGACTCGCGAGCGGCGAGCTGCTGCGGTTCCCCGGCGCCTTCAACCCGCTGAGCGCCCGCCTGATCGAGCAGAAGGGCTTCGACGGTGTCTACATCTCGGGCGCGGTGCTGTCTGCCGATCTGGGTGTGCCCGACATCGGCCTCACCACGCTGACCGAGGTCGCCGGGCGCGCGAAGCAGATCGCGCGCATGACCGACATCCCCGCGATCGTCGACGCCGACACGGGATTCGGTGAGCCGTTGAACGTCGCACGCACGATCCAGGAGCTCGAAGACGCGGGCCTGGCCGGCACGCACATCGAAGACCAGATCAACCCGAAGCGCTGCGGACACCTCGACGGCAAGAGCGTCGTCGACGAACGCACCGCGATCCGCCGCATCCGCGCCGCCGCAGACGCCCGCCGCGACCCGAACTTCCTGATCATGGCCCGCACCGACATCCGCGCGGTCGAGGGGCTCGAGTCCGCGATCGATCGCGCCAAGGCGCTGGTGGATGCCGGCGCCGACGCGGTCTTCCCCGAGGCGATGCGCACGCTCGCCGAGTTCGAGGCGATGGCGGATGCGCTCGACGTGCCGATCCTCGCCAACATGACCGAGTTCGGCAAGAGCGACCTGTTCTCGGTCGATCAGCTGCGGGATGCCGGCGTGAACATGGTCATCTGGCCCGTGTCGCTGCTCCGCATCGCGATGGGCGCGGCGGGCCGCGCGCTCGATACGCTGAACGAGGAGGGGGCACTCACCTCGAAGCTCGGTGAGATGCAGCACCGTGCCGATCTCTACGATCTGATCGACTACGAGTCCTACACGCGGTTCGACTCGGGCGTCGCAGGCTTCACGGTAGACACGTCCGGTCGTTGACACCCGCCCCGTTCGTTGAGCGAGGAGCGAAGCACCGAGACCCTCGCTCGACGACCGGGAACGCTCGACGACCGAATGACAAACACGAAGGAGTGAGCATGACCGAGCCGGACATCAAGAAGGGCCTCGCGGGCGTCGTCGTCGACACGACGGCGATCTCGAAGGTCAACCCCGAGACGAACAGCCTGCTCTACCGGGGCTACCCCGTGCAGGAGCTGGCGGCGACGCAGTCGTTCGAGGCTGTCGCGTATCTGCTGTGGCATGGCGAGCTGCCGACGTTCGAAGAGCTCGCCGCCTTCCGCGCGCAGGAGCGTCCGCATCGCGCGCTGACCGACAGCGTCAAGGCGGCGATCGATCTGATCCCGCTCGAGGCGCACCCGATGGACGAGGTGCGCACGGCCGTGAGCCTGATCGGCGCCTCCGACACGAACGCCGGCGGCTCCGTGCTCGATGCGGGCGGCAGCCCCGAGGAGAACCTCGAGCGCAGCATCCGCCTGTTCGCCGCTCTGCCTGCGATCGTCGCCTACGGCCAGCGCCGCCGCCGCGGCGAGGAGCCCATCGCACCGCGCGACGACCTCGACTACTCGGCGAACTTCCTCTGGATGACGTTCGGCGAAGAGGCCGACCCTGTGGTCGTCGACGCGTTCAACCGCTCGATGATCCTGTACGCGGAGCACTCGTTCAATGCCTCGACGTTCACGGCTCGTGTGATCACCTCGACGCTCAGCGATCTGTACTCGGCCGTCGTCGGCGCGATCGGCGCCCTCAAGGGCCCGCTGCACGGCGGTGCGAACGAGGCCGTGCTGCACATCTTCGACGAGATCGGCGAAGCCTCGAACGTCGTGCCGTGGCTCGATAAGGCGCTGGCGGAGAAGCGCAAGATCATGGGCTTCGGTCACCGCGTCTACAAGAGCGGCGATTCGCGCGTGCCGACCATGAAGGCCGCACTCGACACCCTCGTCGAGCACTACGACCGCGCCGAGGTCGCCGCGCTGTACGACGCTCTCGAGTCGGAGTTCGTCGCGCGCAAGGGCATCTACCCGAACCTCGACTACCCGTCGGGTCCGGCATACAACCTGATCGGCTTCGACACCCTGACCTTCACGCCGCTCTTCGTGGCGGCGCGCGTGACCGGGTGGACGGCGCACGTGATCGAACAGGCCGGTGCGAACGCCCTGATCCGTCCGCTGTCGTTCTACGACGGCGTCGACGAGCGTCACGTCGAGGGCTGACCTACCCGTCGTTCGAATCGCTCACTTTGCAGAAAACCCCGGGCGGAACCTGCCAAGTGAGCGATTCGAAAGTATGGGCGGGGTCAGCTCGACCGGGGGAGGCTGCCGAGCTCGGCACCCGCGGCGTCCATGATCACGAGCACATCGCCGTCGAGTGCGACCGCGCGCACGCCGCGCATCCAGTCGTCGACACCGGGGCAGGCCTTCAGGGTCGAGGCGAAGCGGGCGAGATCGACGCGGTCGCCGTTCACCGAGTACGTCGTGGTGACGCCGTTGCATCCATCGCTGCCGGTGACGGTGCCGTCGGCGGCGAACTCCAGGTGGGGCTGGCCTGAGGCGCTCTCGCCCCAGAGTCCGACGAGCTTCTCGACGACTGCGGCGTCGTCGCTGCTCGGATCGGGGGTCGAGGTCGGGGCGTCGCCCGGGGTGCTGGTCGCGCAGGCCGAGGCCAGCAGGGCGAAGGCCCCCAGCATCGCGAGGCCGACGATGTTTCGTGCTCTGCGGTGGGTGCTCATGATGGCCATGCTAACCGGGCCGGTCGCGGTCGCATCAGGGTGTCGGCACATTGTCAGTCGGCAGATCTGCTCGTCTCCGCCGAGATTCTCTCGCGCGAGTACCTCACAGACGAGTGCCAGGTCAAGAAGCGAAATTCTGGTAAACAATTTCCCCATTCTGTGGATTTACTGGGTACTCTGCATGAGATCCCTGTTCGTCCCGACGGGCAGGATCCTGCTTGTCGGGGGGCCAGCGTCTACGCGCACCTCCACCGGGAGGCGGCCGGTTCCGTGCTCCACGCGCGCTGCCGGAACTGAAAGCGACTGACGATCCGTGACCAGCAAGGACATACATCACATGAAGCACAGAGGGACAGGTCGACGCCCGCTGGCATTGACCGCCGCCACCACTCTCGCCCTGTCGGGCCTCTTCCTGGGGGCGCCCGTGGCGTTCGCAGACGATGGCGCAGATCAGACCCCGCCGGCGACCGACGCATCGAGCCAGAGCGGCCCCGACGCAGAGATCCTCGAGGCGACGAAGCAGGCGGCCGACGAGGGCGTCGAGATCGTCGCTTTCGGTAAGAACGCTGACGGCGGCGGAGTCGTCGTCGTGACCGCGGACAGCCCGACCAGCGGCGCCGCGATCGACAACGTCGCAGCGAAGGCCGACCTGGCCGATGCCTCGGTCGTCACGGTCGACCGCGTTCTCTCGGCGTTCGCCGAGGGTGATGTTGTCGGCGGCCAGGGTTACCTGTCGATCGCCCCCGATCTCGAGGGCTTCCTCGCGAACGAGCCCGGCAGTGCGGCGTGGTCGTGCTCCGTCGGCTTCGCAGCCTTCTCGCCCACCGGCGACCCCGCTCTCCTGAGCGCGGGTCACTGTGCCTTCGGCGAGAACGACGAGCGTCTCACCGACACGACTCTCACCGTTCCGGGTGACGAGCCCGCCGTCGGCGGAGAGCCGTCGCTCCCCAGCACGATCGACCTGCTCGGCACGTTCGGCTTCGCCCAGTTCGGTGGCGCCGACGGCAGCCTCGGCTCGGACGGCGACCCGACCGCGACCGACATCTCGGTCATCGACATCGACCCGGAGTCGGGCTTCAACCCGGTCCCCGCGGTCACCGACTGGACCACGGCCGGAGACTCCCTGAGCTCGCTCGCCGACAGCGTCATCGAGATCAAGTCCGTCGCGGCTCCGTCACTCGGCGAGGTCTCGAAGAGCGGTCGCACGACCGGCTTCACCACCGGTGCGGTCGACGGCGACGACATCCTCGACGGATGGGCGAACATCGACGGTCACTGGGTGCAGGGCTTCTCGAGCAACACGCCCGCGGCTCCCGGCGACTCCGGTGGCGCGGTCATCCAGGGCAACGCGGCCGTCGGCCTCATCTCCGGTGGGTCCGAGGCGACCGCGACCGAAGAGCAGTTCACCTGGGCGGCATCGCTCGTGACCGCTCTCCCGAAGACCGACGGCTACCAGGTCGCACTCGACCTCGACGCCCCGGTCATCACCAGCCCGGCTGATGGTGCCGAGGTCCAGCCGGGAACCGCGATCACCGGAACCGCTCCCGGAGCGGCCAAGGTCACGGTCAGCGGCGTCGGCGAAGATCAGACCGTCAACGTCGTCGACGGTGCCTTCTCGGTCGTTGGTCCGGTCGAGCTCGGCGAGCACACCGTCTCGGTCCGTGCTCGTACCGGTTTCAGCTCGTCGGAGACCGTGACGCTCGATCTGACGGTCGTTCCGGCCCCGCTGGTCGCACCGGTCATCACGTCACCGGCTGACGGCTCCACGCTGAACGAGACCGTCACGGCGGTCAGCGGCACCGGCCTGCCGACCGCTGAGGTCACGGTCACGGACGCTGAGACCGACGACGTGCTCGGCACAGCCACGGTCGCCGCAGACGGTTCCTGGACGGTCGACGAGCTGAGCCTGAAGTACGGCAGCCACAGCGTCGTCGTGACCCAGACCCGCACGATCGAAGGCGCAGAGGAAGTCTCTCCCGAGGCGACCGCGACGTTCTCCGTCGTCCCCGTCTCGCCGGCCGTGACCTCGGTCGCCAACGGCGCGGAGTTCCCGCATGACGGTGGACCCTCGGTGCTCTCGGGTACCGGCATCACCGGCGCTGAGGTCACCGTGACGCTCACCGGCGCTGAGCCGGCACCGGCGGCCACGACGGCAGCACTCGCGGCCTCGTTCGCCGCAGCCAGCGGCACCTTCACGACCACGGTCGAGAACGGCTCGTGGGCTGTCGACTTCGGCGCGGCTCTGCAGCCCGGCTCGTACACCGTCTCGGTGACGCAGGCCATCGACGAGGTCGCATCGGCTCCGACCGATGTCGCCTTCGCGGTGCTCGCGGCTCCGGTCCCTGCTCCCGGTGGCGGCGGCGCAGCCCCCGCTCCGGGTGAGGGTGGCGCAGCCGCCCCCGGTGACGGCGGCCTCGCGAACACCGGTGGCGACGTGATCGTCCCGCTCTCCGCAGCGGCGATCGCGCTGGCACTGCTGTCGGGTGGCTTCCTGCTCCTCGCTCGTCGTCGTCAGACGGTCGAGAGCTGATCACCTGATCGCGATCTGATCTGAAGGAGCCCGGTATCGATCGATACCGGGCTTCTTCGCGTCCGGCATCCGGCATCCGGCTCCTGACTCCCGGCATCCGCTCCCGGCTCCCGACACCGGCGGAAACGGGGCGGATGCGCGGTTCGGCGCCCGAGGCGCGGGCCGATCTGTGTAGGGTGATCACGCGGTGAGTCAGCGTTCCTGCAACGTTGTATCCCCACGGATCCAGGAGGCGCCATGGCGGTGACGTTGCACGATGTGGCCCGCCTTGCGGATGTCTCGATCAAGACGGTGTCGAACGTCATCAACGACTATCCGCACATCCGGCCCGCGACGCGCGAGAAGGTCGAGGCCGCGATCGCCGAGCTCGGCTACACGCCGAACCTCACCGCGCGCAATCTGCGCTCCGGACGCACCGGGGCGATCGCCCTCGCCCTGCCCGATCTGGGTCTGCCGTACTTCGCCGAGCTCGCGGCTCTCGTGATCCAGGAGGCCGAGGCCGCCGGAGTCGTCGTCCTCGTCGAGCAGACCGGAGCCGACCGCACCCGCGAGCTCGATCTGCTGCGCAGTCCCCGGCTCAAGCTCACGGACGGTCTGATCTTCAGCCCGCTCGGCATGGCGCAGGAGGATGCCGCGGCACTCGACGTCTCGTTCCCGCTGGTGCTGCTCGGTGAGCGCATCTTCGACGGTCCGACCGACCACATCACGATGCGCAACGTCGAGGCGGCGCGTGCGGCGACCGAGCACCTGATCTCGCTCGGGCGACGGCGCATCGCGGTGGTGGGCGCGCACGAGGGCGAGATCCTCGGCTCCGCCGCGCTGCGACTGCAGGGCTACCGCGAGGCGCTCGAGGCCGCCGGCATCGCGTACGACGAGACGATCATCGGCTACACGACCCTGTGGCACCGCGCGAACGGCGCCGATTCCATGCGCGAGCTGCTCGCCCGCGGCGGCGAATTCGATGCGGTGTTCGGATTGAACGACACCCTCGCGCTCGGCGCCATGCGGGTGCTCCAGGAGTCGGGGCGACGAGTGCCGGATGACGTCGCGGTGGTCGGCTTCGACGGGTTGGACGAGGCCGCGTACTCGATCCCGTCGCTCACGACGGTGGATCCCGGGCGCGCCTGGATCGCGAAGACGGCGGTGTCCACGCTGCTCGCGCGGATCGCGGGGGATGCGGATGCTCCGCCTCGCACGCTCCTCGCCGATTACCGCATCCTCGAGCGGGAATCCGCCGCTTCGGCCTGATCGACCGCGTCCGCCCGCCCCCGGAACTGGTGATTGACAGTTCCGGCGAATCGGGTCACAATGTCTTTTACAACGTTTACTACAACGTTGTAAAAATATGGGATCGCTTGCGCGGAGCAGCCGAGCGACGACATCGAAGTCATCTCCCGAGAGGAATCACAGCACAATGAAGTCACGGATCCTTGCCGGCGCCGGCGTCCTCGCGCTCGCCACGGCAACCATCACCGGATGCTCGAGCGGCGCCGCCGCAGGGGGCGACAGCGACACCCTCACCTTCATGTTCCGCGGCAGCGACGCGGAGAAGGCGGCGTACACCGCGGCGATCGAGCAGTTCGAGAAGGACAACGACGTCACGGTGAAGATCATCATGACGACGGCCGACGAGTACAGCACCAAGCTCAAGGCGGCGATCACCGGCAAGCAGATCCCCGACGTGTTCTACGTCGATCCCGGCAGCGTACAGGCCTACGTGAAGTCCGGGATCATCAAGGACATCACGAAGGACGTCGAGGCCTCCGTCGATCTCGACAACGTCTGGCAGTACGGCGTCGACAGCTACCGCTTCGACGGCGCGCTCATGGGCCAGGGTGCGATCTACGCGATGCCCAAGGACGTGGGCCCCTTCTCGTTCGGCTACAACAAGACGATGTTCGAAGCCGCGGGCATCCCGCTGCCCTCGGTCGACGAGCCCTACACGTGGGACGAGTTCATCGACGTCGCCAAGAAGCTCACGCTCGACACCGACGGCGACGGCGTCCTCGACCAGTGGGGCACCGGCCTCAACGTGCAATGGAACCTGCAGTCCTTCGTCTGGTCGAACGGCGGCGACTGGCTGAACGACGACCGCACCGAGGTCACCGTCGACAGCCCCGAGTTCGCCGAGGCCCTGCAGTTCTTCGCCGACATGCAGAACGTCGCGCAGGTGACGCCCTCGGTCACCGACGCGCAGACCCTCGACACGTACCAGCGGTGGATGCAGGGCGAGATCGGCTTCTTCCCGGTCGGACCGTGGGACGTGCCCACCTACGAGACGCTCGACTTCGACTGGGATCTGATCCCGTATCCGGTCGGCTCGACCGGCGAGACCGCCACGTGGGTCGGAACGCTCGGCATCGCGGTCGCGGAGTCGTCGAAGAACGCGGACCTCGCCACGAAGCTCGCGATCTACCTCTCCACCGATGAGACCGCGCAGCAGTCGCTCGTCGACGCGGGCGTGCAGGTGCCCAATCTCAAGGACATGGCCGACACCTGGGTGGCGTCGGCGACGCTGCCTCCGGCCAACAAGCAGGAGTTCCTCGACATCGTCAACGACGACGGTCGCGCGCTGCCGGCGAACACGACCTACAGCGCCGAATGGTACGACGAGCTCTTCAAGAACATCCAGCCCGTGCTCGACGGCAAGCAGACCGCGGCCGACTACCTCGCCGAGGTGCAGCCGCGCATGCAGGAGCTGCTCGACAAGGCCAACGCCGACGCCGGCATCGGCTGATCATCGTGCGGGGCCGCGCGTGTGCGCGCCCCCGCAGCCACCCCGCAGGCCCTCCACCCCCGTTCTCTGAGAAGAGGTGACCATGTCGACGACGACCACACCCCGTCGTTCCCGACTGCACCGCCGTGAACATCTCGTCGCGGCCGCGTTCGTCGCGATCCCCGTGCTCGGCTTCCTGATCTTCATCGCGTATCCGCTGCTGTTCTCGTTCTACGCCTCGTTCACCAAGTGGAACGGCCTGAGCGACCCCGTCTTCAACGGCCTCGACAACTACACCGAGATGTTCGCCGACCCGTACTTCTGGCAGGCGATGGGCAACACCGTCTTCCTGATGATCGGCATCCCGATCGGACTCGTCCTGTCGCTGCTGCTCGCGCTCGCGCTCAACCGCAGGATGCGCGGCACGACGTTCTTCCGCACCGTCTACTACGTGCCGGTCATCTCGTCGCTCGCCGCCGTCGCGATCCTCTGGCAGTGGGCGTACAACGGCGACTTCGGTCTCATCAACCAGGTGCTCGCGATCGTCGGCATCGACGGGCCCAACTGGCTCCAGAACGCCGACACCGCGAAGCCTGCGATCATCATCATGTCGGTGTGGAAGGGCCTCGGCTTCTCGATGCTGCTGTACCTCGCCGCGCTGCAGTCGGTGCCCAGGCATCTGTACGAGGCGGCGGCCATCGACGGCGCGAACGCGTTCCAGCAGTTCCGGCACATCACGATCCCGATGCTGAGTCCGGTGACGTTCTTCCTCGTCGTGACCAGCATCATCGGCGGCGCCCAGATCTTCATCGAGATCAACATCATGACCCCGACCGGCGGCCCCGAGTTCTCGACGGCATCCATCGTCTGGTACATCTGGCAGAAGGCATTCAACTACCTGCAGATGGGCTACGCCACCGCGATGTCGGTCGTGCTCGGGCTCCTGGTCTTCGTGATCACCGCGATCCAGTTCCGGATCAACCGCCGCTTCCAGTTCTCGATCGACTGAGGCCCATCATGAATCAGCTCATCTCCGACATCGCCTCCGACTCCGCCGACGACACCGTCGCTCTCACCGTGCCGACGGCCCGCCGTCGCCGCACGCTGAGGGGAGGCGTGGGTCGGCCCACCGGCAACGGCGTCGCCACCGGTCGCTCGCGCACCGCCCAGCGCCGCGTCGTGAATGCGGTCCTCTTCACGGTGCTCTCGCTCGGCGGCATCATCATGATCGCGCCGCTGCTGTGGACCTTCAGCACCTCGCTGAAGACCAAGGAGGCGGTCTTCGCGCTCCCGCCCCAGTGGATCCCCGATCCGGTGCAGTGGGAGAACTACATCCGCGTGTGGTCGGCCGGTCCGCTGGCCAGCGGCATCGTGAACAGCCTCATCGTGTCGGTCAGCGTCACCGTCGTCGGCACCATCAGCTCTGCGATCGCGGCCTTCGCGTTCGCGAAGATGCGCCTGCCGTTCAAGAACGTCGTGTTCCTGTCGCTGCTCGCCGCGATCATGATCCCGTTCCCGACAATCATGATCCCGCAGTTCACGATGTTCGCGAACGCGGGGCTCGTCGACACCCTGTGGCCGCTGATCCTGCCGGGAATCTTCGGCAACATCGTCATGATCTTCTTCCTGCGTCAGTATCTCGACTCCGTGCCGGACTCGATCATCGAGGCCGCGAAGCTCGACGGCGCCGGGTACCTGCGCATCTTCGGAACGCTCATCTTCCCGGCCATCCGCCCGGCGATCGCCGCCCAGTTCATCCTCTGGTTCATGGCCGTGTGGAACGACTACCTCGCGCCGATCATCTACCTCAACACCCCGGAACGGCAGACCCTGCAGCTGGTGATCGCGAGCTTCAACGCGACGTATGCGAGCCAGACCGACTACCCGCTGATCATGGCCGCGTCGTTCATCGCGCTGATCCCGGTGCTGACCGTGTTCGTGGTGTTCCAGAAGCAGATCATCGAATCGGTGGCACTGACGGGGGCGAAGGGCTGACATGGACATGGACATCGACATCGACCCCGCGGCCTGGGGAGCCAGGCATGCGCACGACCCGACCGTCGTCCGCGATGACGACGGCCTCTGGTACATGTTCTCCACCGATGCGGTGGCCGGAGCCGACCTGATCCCGGCGGGAGCGCACGTGCGCACCTCGGCCGATCTGGTGGAGTGGACCTACCGGGGCACCGCCCTCGACGGCGTGCCCGAGCAGGCGCGCGAGTGGAGCGGCGCCTCGGGACTCTGGGCGCCGGAGGTCGTCCGCTGGTCCACGGACGGCACGCAGCAGTGGCACATGTACTACTCGGCCTCGACCTTCGGTTCGCGCACCTCGGCGATCGGGCTCGCGACCGCGGCAGGCCTCGCGGGGCCCTGGACCGACCGCGGCATCGTGATCGCCACGCATCACGAGCGCGACGCGTTCAACGCGATCGACGCGGCCGTGATCGTCGACAGGGCGGGTGCGCCGTGGATGCTCTACGGATCGTTCTTCGGCGGCATCCACGCCGTGGAGCTCTCGCGCGACACGGGTATGCGTCTGCGCGACGAACCGGGCGCGCTGATCGCCCGACGTCCGCAGAGCGTCGACGGCGCCATCGAGGGTGCCTATGTGATGCACCGGGCGCAGGACGATCGCTATGTGCTGTTCGTCTCGTTCGACTCTCTGGTCGACTCGTACAGTGTGCGCGTCGGCGTGGCCGACGAGATCACCGGGCCCTATCGGGATCACCAGGGACGCGACCTCACCTCGCCGTCGGATGCCGAGGCGCTCGTCGCCGGAACGAAGGTGCTGGGCGGACTGCGATTCCCCGGCGGGACAGGCCTGATCGCGCCCGGACACAACTCGATCTTCCACGACGGTGACGCGACCTTCATGGTGCATCACGTGCGCTTCGCCGACGATCCGACGCAGCACGAGGCGCAGGTGCGTCGTGTGCACTGGACGGCGTCGGGATGGCCGGTCGTGTCGCCGCATCCGTTCGCCGGAGTCGGCACCGAACGGCTGCCGGCGCCCGTGCCGGTCGCGGGGGAATGGGATGCCGTGCGCTTCGCGCCCGAGGTGTCGACGATGGCGGATGCGCAGCGCGTGCGCTGCGAGTCGGCAGTGTCGTGCGACGGCGAACCCGTCGCCACGTCGCTGAGGCTGCTGCCGTCCGCCGGGAGTGCGACGGATGGCGCGGTTGCTGATGACGCGGCGGCTGAGCACGATGCCGTGGCTCTCGATGCCGTCGTGTTCGGTGCCTGGGATCCGGTCGACGAGCGCACGGTTCTGGCTTTCAGCGGCATCGACGAGCAGGGTGTCGTCTGGAGCGGTTCGCAGGCGGTGCGTTCGTGAGCGCGGACGCGCAGATGGGCCTCGGGTGGACCGGCCGCGTCATGCAGCTGCTGCAGGGAGCCTGCACCCTCGTGCTGGTCAATCTGCTCTTCGCGGTGGGAGTCGTCGTCGGCCTCGGCATCGTCGGAGTCATGCCGGCGAGTGTGGCCGCGGCGACCGTGCTGCTCCCCGGAAAGATCGGGAAGAGCGGCGAAAGCGGCGAGATCGGCACCGCGCGCCGGTTCGTCCGGGCATACCGGGAGTCGTTCGTCCGGGCCAACCTGACCGGCATCCCCTTCCTCATCGCGGGCGTGCTGCTCGCCGCGGATGCCGCCGTGCTGCCGAGGCTCGGCGGTCCGGTCGCGGCAGCGCTCACCGCGCTCACCACCGTGGTCGGACTCGTCGTGCTGCTGATGTTCATCGTGTGCGTCACGCTGCTCGTGCGCTACCGCGACACCCCTGTGGCCGTGCTGCGCTACGCGCTGACCCTGCCGCTCACGGCACCGCTCACCGGCGCCGGCGTGCTCCTGGTGCTCATCGCCTTCGCGGTGATCGCCTCCGTCGTCCCCGTCGTCGTGCCCCTCGTCGGAGCTTCGCTTCCGCTCGTCCTCGCGACACGCCTCATCGACCGGCGCCTGGCGACGATCGATGCCCGGCATCCCGCATCCGCCGGCGTGCCGCACTGATCACGCCCACCGCCCGTCGATCCGATCAACCTCATCGACCCCCTCGCCGGCTCGCGGAGCCGGCCCGTACCAGAGAAGGAACTCCTGTGACCAAGGCACGCATCTCCATCGACCGTGAGGCGGTCGTCGCGACGATCGACCGACGCATCTTCGGCTCTTTCGTCGAACACCTCGGCCGCTGCGTCTACGACGGCATCTACGAGCCCGGGCACCCGACGGCCAACGAAGACGGCTTCCGCCTCGACGTCGTCGACCTCGTGCGCGAGCTCGGATCCACGACGATCCGCTACCCCGGCGGCAACTTCGTGTCGGGCTTCCGCTGGGAGGACTCCGTCGGACCGCGCGACCAGCGGCCCGTGCGCCGCGACCTCGCCTGGCATTCGATCGAGACCAACCAGGTCGGCGTCGACGAGTTCTCCCGCTGGCTCGCGCTCACCGGTTCCGAGCTCATGATGGCGGTGAACCTCGGAACCCGTGGCATCGAGGCGGCGCTCGACCTTCTCGAGTACTGCAACCACCCGTCGGGAACCGCGCTCAGCGAACAGCGCATCGCGAACGGCACTGTCGAGCCGCATGACATCCGCATGTGGTGCCTCGGCAACGAGATGGACGGCCCCTGGCAGACCGGATACATGACGGCCGACGACTACGGCAAGATCGCCGCCCGCACCGCGCAGGCGATGAAGGCGGCCGACAAGGACCTCGAGCTCGTCGTGTGCGGGTCGTCGGGGTCGTCGATGCCGACGTTCGGCGACTGGGAGCGCACCGTGCTCGAGCACGCCTACGAGCACGTCGACTTCATCTCGTGCCACGCGTACTACCAGGAGCGTGGCGGAGACCTCGCGTCGTACCTGGCCTCGTCACTCGACATGCAGTACTTCATCGAGACCGTGGTCTCCACGGCCGATCACGTCGGCAACAAGCTCAAGTCCTCGAAGAAGATCAAGCTCTCGTTCGACGAGTGGAACATCTGGTACCTCGACGAGCACCAGGCGTCCGACGAGGTCAACGACGAGTGGCGCGTCGCACCGCGTCAGCTCGAGGACGTGTACTCGGTGGCGGACGCCGTCGTGCTCGGCAACCTTCTCATCACCCTGCTGAAGAACCACGATCGCGTGGCGTCGGCCTCGCTCGCGCAGCTCGTCAACGTCATCGCCCCGATCATGACCGAGCCCGGTGGCGCCGCCTGGCGTCAGACCACGTTCTTCCCGTTCTCGGTGACGTCTCGTCTCGCAAAGGGCGAGATCGTGAAGCCGCGGATCGACGTGCCCACCTATGAGACGGCGGTGCACG
>NZ_DALZXX010000023.1:5768-16287 GCF_031988965.1 Microbacterium sp. | reverse complement strand
CACGGATCCGCGCCGCTGGTCGATGCCGTGGTGACGACCGACGGCACCGCGTCGGCCGTGTTCCTCGTGAACCGCAGCCAGACCGAGGCGATCGAGGTCAGCATCGCGGTCTCCGAGCTCGGCGCGACCCGCATCGACGAGGCCGTCACCGTGTGGGACGACGACGTGTACGCCAAGAATACGCTCGCAGACCAGGAGCGCGTCGGGTTGAAGGACCTCGACGGCGCGGTGATCGCCGACGGCGTGCTCACCGTCACGCTGCCCCCGGTCTCGTGGTCGGCCGTCTCCCTCGGCTGACCGGCATGACCCGCCCCGCACGCCTGGTCGGCGTCGCCGCAGTCTTCACGCTCGCGGTGGCGCTGGCCGGGTGTGCGCCGTCGCAGAGCGCGGCGGCGCCCACTCCCGCGCTCTCGGGCGACGTGTTCGTGCATGATCCCGCCTTCGTGCACGACGGCGACGAGGCGTTCGTCTACTCGACCGACAACGGGCAGATCGGCGACGGCACCGTGCAGATCCGCCGGTCCGATGACGGCGTCGCCTGGGAGTACGTCGGCGAGGTCTGGTCCGAGAAGCCGGAGTGGTTGTCCGAGGCGGTGCCGGGGGTCGACAACCTCTGGGCGCCCGAGCTGTACGAGCACGACGGCACCTGGTACCTCTACTACTCGGCCTCCACCTTCGGGTCCAGCACCTCGGTGATCGCGCTCGCGACCAACACGACGCTCGACCCCGACGATCCCGGCTACGAGTGGGTCGACCGCGGCGAGGTCATCGCCTCGGCCGGAACGGACTTCAACGCGATCGATCCGGGCATCGTCGAAGACGACGACGGCGTGCCCTGGATGTCGTTCGGGTCGTTCTCGAGCGGCATCCGCATGGTGCAGCTGTCGTGGCCGAGCGGGCTGCGCGCCGACGAGGACGAACCCCTGCGTCTCGCCGACCGCGGGCTGATCGAGAACGCGATAGAGGCCCCGTACATCGTCGCGCACGACGGAGCCTTCTACCTGTTCGCGTCGCGCGGCTTCTGCTGCCGCGGGGTCGACAGCACCTACGAGATCATCGTCGGCAGAGCGACGTCGGTCGGAGGCCCGTATCTGGATGCCGACGGCGGCGCCCTGCTCGACGACGGAGGCACCGTCGTGCTCACCACAGACGGGGAGCGCATCGGTCCGGGCGGGCAGTCGGTCTCCGACGGCACGCTCGCGTTCCACTATTACGACGGCCGGGCAGACGGGGTCGCGACCCTCGGGCTGCTGCCGATCACCTGGGTCGACGGGTGGCCTCGCGTCGAGTGGCCGACTGACGGTTCATCGGAGTGACCGCGTCGCTCGGGGGAGCGGACGGGAGCTGACACGGAGAGGCCCGGTATCGATCGATACCGGGCCTCGTCGCTGTGCAGCGGGCGACCCACGCCGGTCGTTGAGCGAGGAGCGGAGCACCGAGACGAAACGCGGTGAGCCGATCTCGGATCTCACCGCGTTTCGTCTCGCTCGGCTTCGCCGTGCTCGCTCAACGACCGAGGCGGCTACGCCAGCTCGATCACCGACCACGACAGCGGCGGCAGCGTCGCGCGCACCGCACCGTCGACGACCTCGGCAGCCGCGAGCGGCACCATGTGCACGGCATCCTGCGTGGTCTCGAGGTTCGCGGTGTGGCGGTCGCCGCCCTCGGGGATCGTGAGCGTCTCGGCGTTCACCACGCGCAGCCCGGTGAGGCCGCGCAGGTCGACGGTCAGGTCGCTCTCGTCGTCGAGCGAGCGGTTCGCGACGAACACGACCACGCGTCCGGTCTCCTCGTCCCAGGTCGCGGCCGCGTCGATCGCATCGACTCCGCCGTAGCGCTTCGTCTCGATCTGCGGCGCCGACACCGCGAGGCGCAGGATGCGGCCCTTCGCCAGGCGCGCCATGCGCTCGAAGGGCCAGAAGCTCGTCTGGCGCCAGGCCGGACCGTTCTCTTCCGAGCGGATCGGCGCGATGACGTTCACGAGCTGGGCCTGATTGGCGATCTTCACGCGGTCGCCGTGGCGCAGCAGGCTGTTGAGCAGCGTGCCCACGACGACGGCATCCGTCACGTTGTACGTGTCCTCGATCACACGCGGATGCTGCTTCCAGCCCGCCTTCGCGATCTCCACCGACTCGACGTCGTTGAACTTCCGCTGATCCCACACGTTCCACTCGTCGAACGAGATGTCGACCTGCTTCGTGTGCTTGCCCGCGGCCTTCACGGCGTCGATCGTCGCGATGACGCCGTCGATGAAGGCATCCATGTCGACCGATTCCGCCAGGAACGACTCGGCGTCGCCGTCGTGCTCCTGGTAGTACGCGTGCATCGAGACGAAGTCGACCTCGTCGTACGCGTGGGTGAGCACGGTGTGCTCCCAGGTGCCGAACGTGGGCATCGATCGCGACGAGGAGCCGACGGCGACGAGCTCGATCGTCGGGTCGACCAGCTTCATGGCCTTCGCCGACTCCTGTGCCAGGCGGCCGTACTCGGTCGCGGTCTTGCCGCCGATCTGCCACGGTCCGTCGAGCTCGTTGCCCAGGCACCACAGCTTGATGTCGAAGGGCTTCTCGGCGCCGTTCCTGCGACGCAGGTCGGACCAGTACGTGCCGCTCGGGTGGTTGGCGTACTCGACGAGAGACCGTGCCTCCTCGACGCCGCGGGTGCCGAGGTTGATGGCCTCCATGACCTCGACGTCGGCCTCCTTCGCCCAGTCCATGAACTCGTGCAGACCGAAGGCGTTGGTCTCGATCGTGTGCCACGCGCCGTCGATGCGCACGGGGCGGTCCTCGACCGGGCCGACTCCGTCTTCCCAGCGGTAGCCCGAGACGAAGTTGCCCCCGGGGTAGCGGACCACGGTCGGGCCCATCTCCTTCACCAGGGCGAGCACGTCCTGACGGAAGCCGCGCTCGTCGGCCTGCGGGTGTCCCGGCTCGTAGATGCCGGTGTACACGCAGCGACCCATGTGCTCGACGAACGACCCGAAGAGCCTCCGAGGGACGTCGGCGATGGTGAAATCGCGGTCGATGATGATGCGGGCCTGAGACATTGCTCTCCTGTATCTGGCTGTGCTGCCGGTTCTGGCTCTGGGGCCGGGTGGGGGACTACTGACCGCCGAAGCCGCTGGTCGCGACGCCCTTGACGATCTGCTTCTGGAAGATGATGAAGACGATGATGAGCGGCAGCGCGGCGAGCACGGCCTGCGCCATGACCTGGGCGTACTGCACGCCGTAGGCGCTGATCACGGTCTGGAGTCCGACCGGCAGCGTCATCAGCGTGGTGTCGTTGATGACGAGGAACGGCCAGAGGAAGTTGTTCCACGCGCCGATGAACACGAAGATCGCGACGGATGCCAGGATCGGCCGCGAGAGCGGCAGCACGATCGACCAGAAGATGCGCAGGCGGCTGGCGCCATCGACGCGGGCGGCGTCTTCGAGCTCGATCGGGATCGCGTCGAAGAAGCGCTTCAGGATGAACACCATCGCGGGGGCGACGACCTGCGGCAGGATCAGACCCCAGTAGGTGTCGATCATGTTGAAGGCGAGCATCTGGTAGAAGAGCGGGATGATCAGCACCTGCGGCGGCACGACGATCGAGGCGATGACCGCGACGAACAGCCACTTGCGGCCGGTGAAGTCGAGCCGCGAGAACGCGTAGGCGGCGAGGGCCGAGATCGCGAGGGTGATCAGGGTCACCGCGATCGAGGTCCACAGGCTGTTGAACGCCCAGATGTAGACGTTGCCCTGCGACAGGATCGCCGTGAACGCCTCGATCGTCGGGCCGGAGGCGCCGATCCACGAGGGGTCGCCGCTGGCGGCATCCGTCTCGGTCTTGAAGGCCGTGGCGACGGCCCAGAGGAAGGGCAGCAGCCAGCCGATCGCGAGGACGATCAGCACGACGAGTGCGCTGATGCGCAGCACGCCGAACGGCTTCTGACCGGGGAGGTGCGAGCGACGTGCGCGCGGGGGCTTGGTGGCAGAGGTGGTGATGGTTTCGGTGAGGGTGGCGGAGGACATCACAGCTGCTCCTTCCGGCGGCGCGAGATCAGAGCCTGCGCGACGCCGATGATGACGATGAGAGCGAAGAACACATAGGAGATCGCGGCCGAGTAGCCGAATCGGTAGCTGACGAAGCCCGCCTCGTAGATGTACTGGACGATCGAGCGGGTGGTGTCGCTCGCGACGCCGCCGAGCATCTGGTACGCCTGGTCGAACAGCTTGAGCGAGGCCAGGATCTGCAGGATCAGGATCAGCACGGTCGCCGGTCCCAGCTGGGGGAGCGTGATCGACCAGAACTGCCGCCACGGCCCTGCGCCGTCGAGGGATGCCGCTTCATACTGCTGCGGTGGGATGTTCTGCATCGCCGCGAGGTAGAGCAGGAAGTTGAACCCGACCGTCCACCAGACGGTGGCGATCACGATCGACAGCATGTTGGTGTCGGGGTTCTGCAGCCAGGCCAGCGGCTCGAGACCGAATGCCTTCAGGATGTTGTTCGCGGCACCGATCTGCGGGTTGAAGATCCAGACCCAGATCTGCGAGATCACGGTCGATGCCAGCAGGTACGGCATGAAGAACGACAGGCGCCACAGCCACTGGCCGGGGATGCCGCGGTCGACGAGCGCCGCCATGAGCAGCGCGATCACGACGAGCGGGACCGTCGAGAGCAGCGTGAACCACACCGTGTTGCCCATCGACTGCCACATCTTGGGGTCGGTGAGCGCCTCGGCGTAGTTCGCGAAGCCGATGAACGATCCGCCGGCGCCCGTGAGCGACTGGTCGGTGAAGCTGAGGATGATGCCGTGCACGATCGGCCAGACGAGGAACAGTGCGAAGGCGATGAGGAAGGGGGCGAGGAACGCCCAGCTGATCAGCTGCTCGCGGTTGCGCGAGGAGCCGGGGCGCCGGGTGGGCGTGGCCGACTTCGAACCGGTGACGATGGTGCGGGTGGAATCCGTCGCGAGGGTCATGATGCGAAAGCTCCCTCGGGGTCGGCCGGGTTCGGCTGTCGGAGCAGTGTGTTGACGCGGGCCTCGAAGCGGTCGATCGCGGCGGCGGGGTCATCGCCCGAGAGCAGCACGCCCTGCACCGCGGCGCCGAACTCGCCCTGGAAGTTCGATCCGCTGCCGGTGAACCACGCGGTCGGGTCGTAGACCACGTGCTGCGCGGCCTCGGCGTAGTGGGCCTGCGGGATCAGGTCGGCGTACTCGGGAGACTCGGTCACGGGCAGGAAGGCGGGGATGTGACCCGCCTCGGCCCAGCCGAACGAGCCCTTCAGCATGTCGGCGACGAACCGGTAGGTGAGGTCGCGCTTCTCCTCGTCGGCCCTGGTCTGGTGCGGCAGCACGAACGAGTGCGAGTCCGCGTAGACGGCGGGGGTGCCGTAGAGCGTCGGGATCATGGTCGCATCGAACGGCAGCTTCTCGTTCTGCATGGTGCGCAGCTCCCAGACGCCGGTGAACAGCATGCCGCTCTTGCCGCCCGAGAACTCTGCGACGGCGCTGCCGTAGTCGGATTGCGCGAGTGCGATCTCGCCGTCGAGCAGCGACCGCATGAAGGACAGCGACTCGATCGCGGCATCCTTGTCGATCACGGCCTTGCCGCCGGCGGGCAGCTCCATCGCGGCGCCGTGCTGCGAGTAGAACGTGTAGAAGAGACGCCACATCTGGGCGCCGTCGCCGAGGTAGCCGTACGAGAGGGCGTGGCCCTCGGCCTTGCCGCCGATCGTGCGCAGCTGGTCGAGGAACTCCTCGGGCGACGAGGTCTCCTGCAGACGCCCGTCGCTGTCGAGCACGCCGGCCGCGTCGCAGATGTCGGTGTTGAACATCGCGATGAACGGATGCGCGTCGAGAGCGACGCTGTACATGTTCTCGCCGACGAAGCCCTTCTCCCAGATCGGCTTCGGGAACGTGGTGGCGTCGACGCCGAGATCGGCGAGGCGGTCGAGGTCCCACGGGTCGAGCAGGCCGCCGGGAGCCCAGCCGACCGTGCGCGTCGCATGCATGATCGCGACGTCGGGGGCACGGCCGCCCGCGCCGGCCATGGCGAGCTTCGTGTAGTACGGAGTGCCCCAGGCGAGCACGGTGGGACGGATGCGGTACGCGCTCTGGGCGCTGTTCGCGGTGTCGAGCAGCTGCGACATGGTCACGCCGTCGCCGCCCGAGAGCAGATGCCAGAACTGGAGGGTCGTGGTGTTCGCGCCGTTCGCGCCGGGGACGGTGCCCGGGGCGCAGCCGGCGAGCAGAGCTGCGGCGGCCGTGACGGAGGCGGCAGTGAGGAACTGCCGCCGAGACAGATCGAGCGGGGGTGTCATCGTCACTCCTTTGTGACTGCGGGCGGGGTTGGCTACATCATTACATCGATGTAATCAGGTCGGCAAGTGCTCCCCGAACTTTCGAATCGCTCACTTCGCAGGTTTCGGGGGGTCGGATCTGCCAGGTGAGCGATTCGAACGGAGAGCACGCCGCTACGGACGGTAACCGCGCGGGGTGCCGTTCGTGCTGTCGCGCTCGAGCAGATGATGCGACAGGGTGAGCGAACGCGGCGGGGCGGCGCGGTCATCCATCCGGGACTCGAGCAGGCCGAGCGCGGCATCCGCGAACGCACGACGGTCGAACGCGACCGTGGTGAGCGACGGCGCGGTGTAGCGCGAGAACTCCACGGCGTCGAAGCCGGTGACGATCACGTCGTCGGGCACGTTGACGCCGTGATCGTGCAGAGCGTGCAGGGCTCCCAGTGCGAGCGTGTCGGTGAAGGCGACGATGGCATCGAACGCGATGTTCCGCCGGAACAGGGTCTCGACTCCCGTGGCTCCGCCGGTCATCGACCACGGCATCGGGTTGATCTCGAGCGCGGGGTCGCGCGGGATGCCGGCCTCGCGCAGCGCGTCGTGCACGCCCGCGAGGCGGAGTCTGCTCGTCGCCGTCGCCACCGAGGAGTCGTCGTCCGCGCCGATCACGGCGATGCGCGTCGCCCCGCGCGACAGCACGTGCCGAGTGGCATCGGCCGCCGCGCGCCGGCTGTCGATGCGCACGTGATCGGCCCTGTTCTGCTCGACCTCGCCGATCACCACCAGCGGAGGCAGCCGATCGGCGAACTCGAGCACGCTGTCCTCGAGGCGGATCGGGTTCAGGATGAGCCCGTCGACCAGGTGAGCGCGCGCCCGGGAGACGAGCTCCCTCTCGCGCTCGGGGTCGGTCGCGGTCTCCTCGATCTGCACGGCGAGGCCCCGCTCGTGCGCCGTCTCGACGATGCGGTGCAGCAGCTCGGCCGAGAACGCGGTCGCGAGGTCGGGCAGCGCGACGGCGATGATGCCCGAGCGGCCCTTGCGGAGTCCGCGGGCGTTGAGGTTCGGCACGAAGTCGAGCTGCGTCATCGCCGCCTCGACCTTGACGCGCGTCTCCTCGCGCACCGACACCGTGCCGGTGACGACGTTCGAGACGGTCTTGATCGAGACTCCGGCCAGCGCCGCGACGTCCTTCATGGTCGCTCGGGGCGGTGGCGTCGCTGTCATGCGGTCAGCCTATCCGGGCGCCTCGGCGCGCCCAGTGCATCGATGTACATCCCGCAGTCGTGGCTAACATGGCGCCATGACGATCGAACGCAACTGGGCAGGCAACCTCACCTACCGCGCATCCGGAGTGGAGCACCCCGCGTCGGTCGAGGAGCTGCAGGCGCTGCTCGCTCGGGGCGGACGGGTGCGGATGCTCGGGTCGAGGCACTGCTTCAACGACATCGCCGACACCGACGGACTGCTGATCGCGCTCGACCGCATGCCGACGCTCTTCGAGGTGAACGAGGCGCGCGATGCCGTGCGCGTCTCGGGCGGCCTGCGCTACGGCGACATCGCTCCGCTGCTGGATGCCGAAGGCCTCGCGCTCGCCAACCTCGCCTCGCTCCCGCACATCTCGATCGCCGGTGCGGTCGCGACCGGCACGCACGGCTCGGGTGACGCGATCGGCTCGCTCGCGAGTGCCGTGCGTGCACTCACGATCGTCACGCCCTCGGGCGAGGTGCGCGCGCTGCAGCGCGGAGACGACGACTTCGTCGGCGCCGTCGTGAGTCTGGGGGCGCTCGGCGCCGTGGTCGACGTGACGCTCGACGTCGAGCCGGCGTACGAGGTCGCGCAGCACGTGTTCGAGCATCCGTCGTGGGATGCGATCCTCGCCGCCTTCGACGAGGTGACGGGCATCGGCACGAGCGTCAGCATCTTCTCGCGGTGGGAGCGCACCGACGTCGCCGATCAGATCTGGGTCAAGCAGCGCCAGCCCGAGGCGCGTGAGATCGCTCGCGCCGATCTGTTCTCACGCGTCGACGGCGAGGCGGCGACCTCGAAGCGGCATCCGATCATCGGGGTCGACCCGGTCGCCTGCACCGAGCAGCTCGGCGTGCCCGGACCCTGGTTCGAGCGCCTCGCGCATTTCAAGCTCGAGTTCACGCCCTCGGCGGGTGCCGAGATCCAGAGCGAGTACCTCGTGCCGCGCGCAGACGCGGTGGCCGCGATCCAGGCGGTGCGCACGCTTGCGGGGCAGATCGCGCCGCTGCTGCTCGTGAACGAGATCCGCACGGTCGCGGCCGACGAGCTGTGGCTCAGCTCGTCGCACGGGACGGATGCCGTCGGCATCCACTTCACCTGGAAGCCCGACGAGGCGGCCGTGCGCGAGTTCCTGCCGACGCTCGAGGCGCTGCTGCCGGCCACCGCTCGTCCGCACTGGGGCAAGGTGTTCACGCTCGACGGCGCCGAGGTGCGCTCGCGGTACGAGCGCTGGGATGACTTCGCCGCGCTCGCCGCCCGGTTCGACCCCGAGCGTCGGCTGGTCAACCCGTATCTGGAGCGCCTCGGGCTGTAGCCGAACTCGTTCGAATCGCGCACTATGCAGATTCCGAACAGCGAAATCTGCCAAGTGAGCGATTCGAACGGGGTGGCCAGGCGTCACACCGTCGGAATCCACACCCTCATGGTCGAGGGGCCTCGGCGAGCCCAGTCGTGGTACGCCATGAGCGGGGTCTCCATCACGTCGCCGGAGGAGCGCCGACGAACCGGCAGCACCACTCGACCGTCGCGCTCGACGGGGTCGCCGACGACGACGGCCTCGCCCACATCAGCGCCGAAGTCGATCGACTCGAGCGCCAGCACCTCGGGGCCTCGCTCGATCGCGACGCTGCCGCGCACGGCATCGACCATCGGATGCGGTGCCGTCGCGCGCGCCACGATCGGCAGGTTCAGGTCGACGAAGTCGCCCGCTCTGAACGCGCGTGCGACCGCGACGGTGCCCACCGGTGCGGGAGACTCCGTGACCTCGTCACCGCTGTGCACACGCACCGTGGCTCCGGACGCCCACGACGGCACCCGCAGCGTCAGCGTGAACTCGGCGTCGTCGGCGATCGTGACGCGCACGTCGCCGTCGGCCGGATACCCCGTCGCCACGTCGAACGAGACGATCCGCCCGTCCGGCAGCGTCGTGCGCACGGTCGACGGCGCGTACTGATGCAGCTGCACGCCGTCGTCGTCGGCCGTGGCCACGTAGGCGGCGAGGCTCGCGAACGTGCGCGCCACATTCGGCGGACAGCACGACACCTCGAACCACGGCGCTCGCAGCGATGACGACGCACGCGGCGACGTGGCATCCGGATCCGCCGGCGTTCCCGGTGTGCGCTGATGCAGCGTGTTGGCGTAGAAGAACGACCGTCCGTCCGACCCCGGAGACGTCGCGACGACGTTGAACAGCGTGCGCTCGATCAGATCGGCGTACTGCGCTTCACCCGTCGCGAGCAGCAGGCGCCACGAGAACATGATCGAGCCGATGCCGGCGCAGGTCTCGGAGTAGGCGCGGTCCGGGGGCAGCTCCCAGTCGTCGCCGAAGGCCTCGTCCTGATGGTGCGACCCCTGGCCGCCGGTCACGTAGGTGCGACGCTCGACCGTGCGATCCCACTGCGACCGCAGGGCGTCGAGCAGAGACTCGTCCGACAGCTCCGCAGCGACGTCGGCCGCCGCAGAAGACAGATAGTTCGCCCGCACGGAGTGCCCTCGCAGTGCCTCGGCATCGCGCACGGACACATCGTCCTGGAAGTACTCTCGCCCGAACTCGATCTCGCCCAGCGTGCCGCGTCCGTGCCGCTCGACGAAGAGCGCCGCCTGGTCGATGTAGCGCTGCTCGCCGAGCGCTCGGCCCAGCTCGGCGAGGCCGACCTCGACCTCGGCATGCCCGCAGATCGCGTCGCGTCCATCGGCGCCGAACTCGCGGCAGACGAGGTCGGCGGCGCGGCGGGCGACGTCGATCAGGCCGTCATCCGCATCCGGCCTCGTGCGCACCCGAGCGACCGCCGCCTGGAACAGGTGTCCGAGGCAGTAGAGCTCGTGCCCCCACTGCAGCGCCGACCAGCGCTCGCCCTGGCCGTCGCGTCCGAACATCGTGTTGAGGTATCCGTCGGGCTCCTGCGCGGCGGCGACCCGGTCGACCACGCGCCGGAACCGCTGCTCGAGGTCGCCGTCGGCCGCGGCATCCGTCCTCCCGATCTCCCACGCC
>NZ_DALZXX010000023.1:0-5758 GCF_031988965.1 Microbacterium sp. | reverse complement strand
ATCGAAGTTCGGCAGCCAGCCCTCCGACTCGAGTCGCGACTCGATGTGCGGCAGCGTGCCCGAGGCGTTGACGGCCTGGCGCTCGCCCCAGAATCCTCCGGTGATGCGCACCTCGTCGAGGCCGAGCGGACGCAGGCGGCCGCGCGAGGGCACGACGGGAGCGGCAGGTGTGGTGGTGTCGATCATGGTCATCCCTTGAAGGCGCCGGACATGAATCCGCGCACGTAGTGTCGTTGCAGGATCAGGAAGAGCAGGATGCAGGGGAGCGCCAGCACGACGACCCCCGCCTCGGTGGCGCCGTAGTCGACGACGCCCTGCACCTGCCCGCGGAGGTTCGCCACCGCGAGCGGCAGCGTCATGCGGTTGGTGTCGTTGATGAGGATGAGCGGGGCCATGAAGTCGTTCCACGCCGTGAGGAACGCGAACAGGCCGACCGTGACGAGCCCGGGCTTGACCGCGGGCAGCAGCACCCGCCACAGCGCGCCCCAGCTGGAGCATCCGTCGACCATCGCGGCCTCGTCCATCTCCTTCGGGATCGACTCGAACGAGATGCGCATCATGAACATCGAGAACGGCAGCTGGAACATCGTGATCACCAGCGCGACGCCGACGAGCGAGTTCTGCAGGCCGACCGCGTTGAGGATCACGTAGAGCGGAATGAGCAGCGTCGCGTACGGCACCATCAGGATCGCGAGGGTCAGCAGGAACAGCGCGTTCTTGCCGGGGAACGAGAAGCGCGCGAACGCGTAGCCGCCCAGCAGCGAGATGAACAGCGTGAGCGCGACGGTGAGCACCGACACGAAGAGCGAGTTGCCGAGGTACACCCAGATGCCCGCCTGGTACTCGCCGAGAGCGGCGTAATTGCCGAAGCCCCAGCCGTCGGTCTGGCTGGTGCCCGCCATCGGGCTGACCGACGAGACGCCGGTCCAGATGAGCGGGTAGAGGAAGATCACCGCGAGGGCGGTGGTGAACACCCAGTACGGGATGCCGAAGACGACGCGGGCCGCCTTCGAGCGGTACCGCGGCGCGGTGGGCTGATGGTTCGGGGCGACGATGGTGCGCGTCAGGGTCTGGGACATGATTCAGCTCTCGGTTCAGTTCTCATCCGTGCGGCGGAAGGCGCGCAGCTGGAAGACGTTGATGACGATGAGCGCGAGCAGCACGATCACCGAGAGGGCGCCGGCGATGCCGAGGCTGTTCTGCCCCTGGAAGGCCACGTTGTAGATCAGCTGCACGACGGTCATGGTGCTGTTGTCGGGTCCGCCCTTGGTGAGGATGTAGAACTGCTCGAACGCGAGCAGCGACCCGGTCACGCACATGACGGTCGTGAGGGCGAAGGTCGGCTTCAGCAGCGGCACCGTGATGTCGCGGAACGTCTGCCACCGGCTCGCTCCGTCGATGCGGGCGGCCTCGTAGACGTCATCGGGGATGCCCTGCAGGCCGACCAGCATCAGCAGCATGTAGAAGCCGGCGTAGCGCCACACGATCAGGAAGATCGTCGACCACAGCGCTCCTTCGGGCGTGCCGAGGAACGTGATGCCCCACGACTTCATGAGGTTCGCGAACGGACCGGCGATGGGCGAGTACAGCACGTAGAACAGCAGCGATGCGGATGCCAGACCCAGAGCGCTCGGGATCAGGAACGCCGTGCGCAGGAATCCCTTCCACCGGGTCGACTCCTGCACGAGCAGCGCCAGGCCGAGTCCGAGGCCGATCAGGATCACGGTCGTGATGACGGTGTAGAGCAGGGTGAAGCGGATCGAGTCCCAGAAGAGGCGGTGCGTGACGGCATCCGTGTAGTTCTCGGGGAAGTTGATGCCCCGGTTGCCGCTCAGGAGCGGCCAGTCGGATGCCGACATCTGCACCACGAGCACGAGCGGCACGATGAACAGCAGGGCGACGAAGATCGCCGTCGGGGCGGCGTACAGCCAGCCCTGCACGGGTCCGCCGAAGGCGGTGGGCCGTCTGCGGCGAGGCAGCGGGGGTGCGGCCTGGGTCATCTCGTTCTCTTTCGATCGGGAGTGCGGGGTGCGCGGAAGGCGCGGGAGGATGCGGGGGCGACGCGGTCCGCGCCGCCCCCGCACGCGATCAC
Source organism: Microbacterium sp. (assembly GCF_031988965.1). Taxonomy (GTDB): domain Bacteria; phylum Actinomycetota; class Actinomycetes; order Actinomycetales; family Microbacteriaceae; genus Microbacterium. The sequence continues at coordinate 3,666 of NZ_DALZXX010000023.1, read as the reverse complement.
TGCGACAGGATCGCTGTGATCTCCTCGTTGTCGGCCGGCACGGAGTCCTCGCCGTTCAGCACCGCATTGCGGACGAGGGTGAGCCACGGGCTTCCCGGAGCGTTGAACGCCTGCTGGAAGTTCAGCGCCACCGGGGTGTCGCCCTGGGCCGCGACCTCGTTGATCGTGACCAGACGGGGGTCGGCGGCCGCGTACTCGTTGTCGGCCAGGTCGCCGCGCGAGACGGCGTTTCCGTCCTTCGCGAGCACCTCGACCTGGGCGTCCTCCGACATCATCCAGTTGAGGAAGTTCCAGGCCTGCGCCGCCTTCTTCGAGTCCTTCGAGATGCCGATGCCGTCGCCGCCGACGAACGTCGAGGCGCCGCCGTCGACGCCGGGGATGCCGGCGACTCCCGCGTCGAACTGGAGCGACGGGAGCAGCGTCGCCGGGAAGGGCATCACGCCCACCTTGCCCTCGCTGAACGCGGCCGTCCAGGTGGGGCCGGCCTCGTCCGTCGAGCTGGGAAGCACGGCGCCTGCCTCTTCGAGGCCCGCCCACGTGTCGTAGACCGCCTGGGCCGAGTCGCCGTCGAGCAGGGATTCGGTGCCGTCGTCGCTCATGACCTCGTCGCCGGACGCCCAGATCGAGGGGAACCACGTGAAGACCAGGCATCCACCGCAGTTGAGGCCGGTGGCCGTGCCGTACGTGTCGGGCTTGTTCAGCGCCTGTACGGCCATGGCGGCGTCGGCGAACTCCTCGAGAGTGGCTGGTGCCTTCTCGGGGTCGAGGCCGGCCTCGGCGAAGAGCTCCTTGTTCCAGAAGAGCATCGAGAGGTCGAGGGCGAACGGCAGCACGTACTCGGCCCCGTCGACGGTGCCGGCAGAAAGGTGGCCGGGGTTGATCTCGTCCTTGAAGTCGAGCGCGTCGATCTGCTCGGACATGTCCTGGAACAGGCCCTGCTGTGCCCAGTTGGGCACATAGACGATGTCGGCGGCGAACAGGTCGGGCAGGCCGCCAGACCCTGCGGCGGCACCGACCTTGGCGACGTAGTCGTCGTTGGGGACGACCGTGAGCTCGACCTGGTTCTCGTGGCTCGCGTTGTAGGCGTCGACCAGCAGCTTGGCCTGACGCTCGATCGGAGCGCGGGTCCAGAGGGTGAGGGTCGTGCCGTCGTCTGTGCCTTCGGCGGTGATCGGCTCGTCGGACGCGGCGTCGTCTGCGGCGGGTGCGCAGGCGGCGAGAGCGCCGGTGATCAGGCCAGCCGTGAGCACGGCGGCGGAGAAGCGCCTGGCGGCGCGGGTGCGGGTGGTGTTCATGGAAGGAGCTCCTCTTGGCTCGTCTTCGAGCGGGTGCGGTGGGCGCTTCGACAGTGCAGCGCCGGAGGGGGAGAGCTGGCTTTCTCGAAATTTACGAAAACCCTTTCGAAAGGTATAGCGTGATTCTGACGAGGCCGTCAACCCTCGTTCCGATAACCTTTCAGCAACAGGGAGAGCGATGAGCGACACGAACGGATCACGGGCGGTGACCCTCGGCGATGTCGCCGCGCGCGCGGGCGTGTCGATCTCCACGGCCTCGAAGGCGCTGAACGACCGGGGCGATGTCTCGGCTGCGACGCGGGCCAAGGTGCGCGCGATCGCCGAGGAGCTCTCGTTCACCCCGAATGCCATGGCGCGAGGCCTGCTCGCCGGCCGCACCGGAACCGTCGGCCTGCTCACCAGCGACCTCGAGGGTCGCTTCATGATCCCGATCCTGATGGGAGCGGAGGATGCCTTCGGCGCCGGCCGCATCAACGTCTTCCTGTGCGATGCGCGGGGCGATGCGATCCGCGAGCAGCATCACCTGAAAGAGCTGCTGAGCCGTCGGGTCGACGGCATCATCGTCGTCGGTCGGCAGACGGATGCTCGACCTTCGCTCGGTCAGGAGATCCCGGTTCCGGTCGTCTACGCGTACGCGCCGTCCGATGATCCGCGCGATCTGTCGCTCACGCCCGACAACTACGCGGGTGGGCGCCTCGCGATCGAGCACCTGCTGGCCTGCGGGCGACGGCGCATCGCGCACATCTCGGGCGACCCGACCTACGCCGCAGCGCAGGATCGCCGCGCCGGCGCCACCGCCGCACTCGCCGACGCCGGTCTCGAACTCGTCGGCGAGCCGATGTTCTCGGAGTGGACGGAGCACTGGGGGCGGGATGCCGCCGCGATGCTGCTGAATCGGCATCCCGACATCGACGCCGTGTTCTGCGGGTCGGACCAGATCGCTCGTGGCGTGCTCGACTCGGCCCGTGATCTCGGTCGCACCGTTCCCGACGACCTCGCGGTGATCGGCTATGACAACTGGGAGGTGCTCGCGACCAACGCCCGGCCCGAGCTCACCAGCATCGACGCCAACCTGCAGCAGCTCGGCCGTCAGGCGGCCCTTCGGGTCTTCGACGCGATCGACGGGATCGACATCGGTGAGGGGTCGCACCATCTGCCGGTGCGCCTCGTGATCCGCGGATCGACGATCGCCCGGCGCTGAGCCGCCCTCGCGGGCGAGCGGCGGCCCGTCGGGTCAGACGTGGTCGCGCCAGGAGTGCTGCGGGTCGTACCCGAGAACCCGACGGGCCTTGTCGATCGACAGCAGCGTCTCGTTCGGGCCGAACTCGCGGGCGACCGGCACGTCGGGGAAGACCTCGGCGAGCAGCTCGGCGTTCGGGCGCGACATGACCGTGTCGGCCGCCGCGATGATGAAGTTGTCGAACCCGGGTGCCGCGACCTCGAGGGCGCGCTCCACAGCCTGAGCGCCGTCGCGGGCGTCGATGTAGCCCCACAGGTTCCACTTGCGGCGCAGGGCGTCGGCGTCGAAGTCCGGGAACTCGGCGTAGTCCTCCGGGTTCATCACGTTCGAGAAGCGCAGCGCCGTGATCGAGAGGTCGGGATGCCAGCGCACGAGCTCCCTCGCCAGCTGCTCCTCGAGCGTCTTGACCAGCGAGTACACCGATTCGGGGCGGGCGGGGTAGTCCTCGTCGACGGGCACGTAGGGCGGCGGCACGTCGAACGGCAGGCCCAGCACCGTCTCGCTCGACGCGTAGACGACGCGCCGAATGCCGAGGCGCACCGCGGCCCAGAACACGTTGAACGTGGCGGGCATGTTGTTGTGGAACGTGGCGACGTCGCTGCGGATGCCGGGGGCAGGGATCGCGCCCAGATGCACGACGGCGTCGATGCCCTCGTGCCGGTCGCCGACGGCTGTGAAAGCATCCACGACCTGGCCGTAATCCGTGAGGTCGACCTGCACGAAGCCGGGTCCGCGGACCCCCGCGACGTCCATGCCGATGACCTCGTGGCCGTGGGCGCGGAGTTCCCGCGCGACGACGCTGCCGAGCTTGCCCGATGATCCCGTGAGTGCGATGCGCATGTCACCAGAGTGGCACGACGGCGAGGCGTCGGGGCCGGTCGGCATACACTCGTCGGCGTGAGTGACACGAGCAGCGAGCCCCGCCGCACCGTCGGCGTGCGCGATGTCGCCGCGCTCGCCGGGGTGTCTCGGCAGACCGTGTCACGGGTGCTCAACGACCACCCCGAGGTCGCCGACGAGACCCGCGAGCGCGTGCTCTCCGCGATGACCGAGCTCGGCTACCGCATGAACAACGCCGCCCGCGCGCTGGGCACCAGGCGGTCGCGGACGCTCGGCGTGCTGGCCTCCGAC
>NZ_DALZXX010000022.1:23202-31615 GCF_031988965.1 Microbacterium sp. | reverse complement strand
CCTACCCGGCCACGGTGCCGACGCCGGCACCGACGCCGGCACCGGCACCGACGCCGACCCGACTCTCGCCCGCCCGCTGACCAGCGCTGATCTGAAGGCATGACATGACCGACACCACCGACTCCGCCCTGCTCGACTCCGCCCGCGCCCTCGACGCCGCCGACCCGCTGCGCGCGCACCTCGACGCCTTCGCCGAAGCTCCGGGCGTCGGCGCGTACCTCGACGGCAACTCGCTCGGCCGTCCGCTGCGCGACACCCCCGAGAAGCTCGCCGCCTTCGTCCGCGACGACTGGGGCACGCGCCTGATCCGCTCGTGGGACGAGCAGTGGATGACCCTTCCGATGGAGCTCGGCGACCGCATCGGCGCCCTCACCCTCGGCGCCGCTGCCGGGCAGACCGTCGTCGCCGATTCGACGAGCGTGCTGATCTACAAGCTGATGCGCGCCGCCGCGACCGCCGACCCGACCCGCACCGAGCTCGTGATCGAGGCGGGCAACTTCCCGACCGACCGCTTCATGGCCGCGGGCGTCGCCGCCGAGACCGGCATGACCGTGCGCTGGATCGAGCCCGACCCGGTTCTCGGCGTGCAGATCGCCGACGTGGTCGCCGTGATCTCCGACAAGACGGCGCTCGTCTCGCTGAGCCACGTCGACTACCGCTCCGGCGCCCTCGCCGACATGCCCGCCATCACGGATGCGGTGCACGAGGTCGGTGCGCTGATGATGTGGGATCTCTGCCACTCGGCGGGGGTCATCCCGATGCAGCTCGACGCCTGGGGCGTCGACATGGCCGTCGGCTGCACCTACAAGTACCTCAACGGCGGTCCCGGCTCCCCCGCGTTCGCCTACCTGCGGCACGAGCACCAGGGTGTGCTGCGCCAGCCGATCCAGGGCTGGTGGAGCGCCGCCGACATCTTCGCGATGGGCCCTGAGTACGTGCCGGCGGGCGACATCCGCCAGCTTCTCAGCGGCACTCCCCCGGTGACCTCGATGGTCGCGATGCAGGGCATGCTCGATCTGATCGAGCGGGCGAGCATCGACGGCGTCCGTGAGAAGGCGAAGTCTCTCACCGACTTCGCCGTGCGCGCCTACGACGAGCTGCTCGCGCCGCTCGACGTGCGCCTGCTCAGCCCGCGCGACGCCGACCTCCGCGGTGGCCACGTGACGATCGGACACCCCGACTTCCGCGCCGTGACGCAGCGGCTGTGGGCCGACGGGATCATCCCGGACTTCCGCTTCCCCGACGGCATCCGCCTGGGACTCTCACCGCTCAGCACCTCGCACGCCGAGACGCTCACGGGCGCGCTCGCCGTGCGCGATGCTCTGGAGTCGCATGACCGCTGAGCGCTCGGGGTCGGTCACCGATGCCGAGGGCACCGTGCTCGACGACATCGATGCGCGCCCCGGCAGCACGGCGTCGCTGCTGCGCACGCTGATAGGTCTCTACCTGCGCCCCCTCGGCGGATGGATCTCGGCGGCCGACCTCGTCGCCCTCGCGGGTGACCTCGGAATCCCGACGGCGCAGGCGCGCACCGGCATCACGCGCCTCAAGCAGAAGGGACTGCTGCTCGCCGAACGCCGGCACGCAGTCGGCTACCGGGTCAATCCGGATGCCGTCACGATGCTCGAGCGCGGAGATCGCCGCATCTTCGAGATGCGCGAGATGACGGATGCCGACAGCTGGTGCCTGATCTCGTTCTCGATCCCGGAGAGCGCCCGCAGCATCCGCCACCAGCTGCGCCGCCGGTTGCAGTTCATCGGTGCGGGAGTCGTGTCGCCCGCGCTGTGGATCTGCCCCGGTCACCTGCAGGACGAGGTCGTCGACATCGTCACCGAGCTCGATGCCCGAGCATGGGTGACGCTGTTCCGGGCCGGTGCGCCGACCACATCGCGCACGCTGCCGGAGGCCGCGTCCGAGTGGTGGGACCTCGACGCGCTGCGAGACGAGCACCTCGCCTTCCAGCGGTCGCTGACGGCTCTGCCCGATGAGCCGTTCGCCGCCTATGTGCGACTGATCGACAGCTGGCGAGTGCTGCCGTACATCGACCCGGGCCTTCCGCCGTCGATGCTCCCCGCCGACTGGCCGGGCGGACGCAGCTACGCCGAGTTCGCGCGCCTGTCGACGACACTGGCGGATGCCGCGTGGCAGCACGTGCGCGAGCTCACCGGGGCAGTCACTGCGGAGGCGGCGCGGTCGTAGCCCGCACCACGAGTCGGGTGGTCAGGATCACGTTCATCTCGTCGATCTCGCCGCCCGACAGCAGGGTGAACACCATCTCGGCCGCCACCGCGCCCAGCCGTCGCATCGGCTGCTGGATGGTCGTGAGCGGCAGAGCCCGCCTGGTCGCCTCGGGCACGTCGTCGAAGCCCACCACCGAGAGGTCGGCCGGCACCCGCAGTCCGAGTTGGTGGGCGACGTCGATCACCGCGATCGCCGACAGGTCGTTCGCGGCGAAGACCGCCGTGGGTCGGGAGTCGCCGCTGAGCATGACCCGCGCCGACTCGCGCGTCGCCTCGAGTTCGTAACGACCGACGCCGATCAGGGCGGGGTCGAGCGGGATGCCCGCATCCGAGAGCGCTCGTCGATAGCCGGCGTCCCGCAGACCGGCCGACCGCAGATCGGGGCGTCCGGCGAGGAAGCCGATGCGCCGGTGCCCGAGCTCGATCAGGTGCCGGGTGGCAGCGAGCGCTCCCCCGAAGCTGTCGGACTCCACCGTCGGCAGGTCTGCTCGCCCCGTGTGCGGATCGACGGCGACGACGGGGATCTCGGTGCCGGCGCTCACGACCGTCGGAGTCACCATGATGGCGGCGTCGATCAGCGTTCCGGACAGCCGGCTGAGCGACCGACGCTCCCAGCCGTCGCTCGCACCGTGGTGCGAGCCCGCATAGGCGAGCAGGTCGAATCCGGTGTCGTGCATGGCCGCGCCGACCCCCTTGAGGATCTCGGCGCTGAACGGTTCGAAATCAGCCAGAAGCACCCCGACCACCCCGGTGCGCCGGGCGCGCATGCTGCTCGCGACCAGGCTCGACTCGTAGCCGAGATCCTTCACGGCGTCGAGCACACGCTGCACCGTGGCATCCGCGATCCCGTAGCGACCGTTGACCGCCTTCGACACCGTCGACACCGAGACGCCCGCGGCCTTCGCGACGTCATGGATCGTGGTGCGGGCTCCCATGAGTCGCCAGCGTAGCTCCGCGAGCCCGCCCGCGGAAACTGTTTTCGAAAACGTTTGACGATCGCCACCGCCGACTGAAGACTGCATCCCACTGCGGTCTCGCCCGAGCCTCCGCAGGCGCCCGCATCGACGCGGCGCGCACATCTCGATGAGGAGAACGATCACATGAACAGCAGAAGGCTCCCCCTCGCCGCCGCGGCCTCGGTGCTGGCCGTCGGAGCGCTCGCGCTCTCGGGCTGCACCGGCGACACCTCCGGCAGCGGCGACGGTGACGGCGGCACGACCATGACCCTGTGGCACAACTCGACGACCGGCCCCGGGGTGGAGTTCTGGGAGAAGACGGTCGCCGACTTCGAGGCGGACAACGAGGGCATCACGATCGAGATCCAGTCGATCCAGAACGAGGACCTCGACGGCAAGCTGCAGACGGCGCTCAACTCGGGCGATGCCCCCGACATCTTCCTGCAGCGCGGCGGAGGCAAGATGGCGGCGATGGTCAAGGCGGGTCAGCTCAAGGACCTCACCGACTCGATCGCCGGCGGCGCGAAGGACGAGATCCCGGATGCCGCGTACTCGGCCAACAGCCTCGACGGCAAGATCTACGCCATGCCGGTGGCCGTGCTCCCCGGCGGGCTGTTCTACAGCCAGGATCTGTTCGACGAGGCGGGCATCACCGAGAACCCGACCACGCTCGACGAGCTCGAGACGGCGAACGCCGCTCTGAAGTCCGCAGGCATCGAGCCGATCGCCCTCGGCGCCAAGGATGCCTGGCCGGCCGCGCACTGGTATTACTGGCTGGCCCTGCGCGAGTGCAGCTCCGACACCCTCGCCGCGGCCGCCGACGAGATGGACTTCAGCGACGACTGCTGGGTGCGCGCCGGTGAGGATCTGCAGGCGTTCGCCGAGACCGAGCCGTTCAACTCCGGCTTCCTGACGACCACCGCACAGCAGGGCGCCGGCAGCTCGGCGGGCCTGATCGCGAACCACAAGGCCGCCATGGAGCTGATGGGCGCGTGGAACCCCGGTGTCATCGGCTCGCTCACCCCTGATCAGCAGCCGCTCGCCGACCTCAGCTGGTTCCCGTTCCCCGAGGTCGACGGCGGTGACGGTGAACCCGGCTCGATGATGGGCGGCGTCGACGGCTACTCGTGCGCGGTCGATGCGCCCGACGCCTGCGTCGACTTCCTGAACCACCTCGGCGCCTCGGCCGTGCAGACCGAGTACTACAAGGCCTTCAACGCCCCGCCGGTCAACACCGTCGCGCAGGAAGCCGTCACCGAGCCGTACCTGCAGGAGATCCTCGCCGCGTACAACGACGCACCGTACGCGACGCAGTGGCTCGACACCGTCTACGGACAGAACGTCGGCAACGCGCTGAACGTCGCAGTCGTCGACCTGCTCGCGGGCAACAGCTCTGCGGAGGACCTCGTCAAGGCCGTGCAGGATGCCGCAGCGAAAGCGTGAGAAGGGTGTCCGGCTGGAAGTGATGCTTCTGGCCGGACCCGCCCTTCTCGTCTTCCTCGCCTTCGTCATCTTCCCCGTGCTGATGGCGGCGTACTACGGCTTCTTCAGCTGGCAGGGCTACGGTCCGCCCACCGACTTCGTCGGGCTGAAGAACTACCTGACGATCCTCCAGGATCCGCTGTTCCACGACGCGCTCGCGCACAACGGCTTCATCCTGGTCTTCTCCCTCGTGCTGCAGGGACCGATCGCGATCCTCCTGGCGCTGCTCCTGAACCGCAGGATGCGGGGTCAGTCGCTCATCCGCGTGCTGATCTTCGTGCCCTACGTGATCTCGGAGGTCGTGGTGGGCACCGGATGGAGCCTCATGCTCCAGACCAACGGCGCCCTCAACGCGATGCTGACGAACATGGGGCTGGGGTTCCTCGCGACCGACTGGCTGTCGGATCCGGGGATCGCGATCTGGACCCTGATGGCGATCATCACGTGGAAGTACATCGGCTTCGCCGTCATCCTGTTCCTCGCCGGCCTGCAGGGCATCCCCGACGAGCTGCACGAGGCGGCGGCGATCGACGGGGCCTCGTACTGGCAGATCCAGTGGCGCATCACCCTGCCGCTGCTCGCTCCGACGCTGCGCATCTGGGCGTTCCTGTCGATCATCGGCTCGCTGCAGCTGTTCGATCTCGTCTACATCATCTGGGGCCAGTACATCGCCTCGACCGCCGGCACCTCGACCATGGCGACGTACATGGTGTCGGAGGGGCGCAACGCCGGCAACTACGGCTACGGCAATGCGGTCGCCGTGGTGCTGTTCCTCATCTCGCTCGTGGTCGCGCTCATCTACCAGCGCGCCGTGCTTCGTCGAGACACCGACGGCGCACTGACCGGCACCCCGTCATCACGCACACGGTCTCGGCGGTCGGTCGAGCCGCAGCCGGATGCCCCCGAACTCGAGAAGGAGCTGGTCCGATGACCGCCACCTCGGTACTCGTCACCCAGCGGCCCGGCCGCTCCGGTCGTACGGGCCGCGCTGCGAAGCCCCGGCTGCCGTGGGCGAACCCGGCGGTGTACTTCGTCGCACTGATCGCGGTCGGACTCATGCTGGCGCCGATCGCGTACATCATCACCGGTGGATTCCGCACGAACGCGCAGATCACGACCGATCCGGCCGGCTTCCCGCAGCCGTGGGTGGCGTCGAACTACCTCGACGTTCTCACCGGCGACGTGTTCTGGCGCCTGGTGGGCAACTCGACGATCGTCGCCCTCGCCACGACCGTCGGCACCGTCACCCTCGGACTCATGGCCGCGTACGTGCTGGCCCGCTACCGGTTCGCCGGACGCGGCGTGCTCTATGCGTTCTTCGCCGCCGGGCTCATGTTCCCGCTGACCGTCGCGATCACCCCGCTGTACATCGTCGTGCGCAGCCTCGGGCTCATGAACTCGCTCGGCGGCGTCATCCTGCCGCAGATCGCGTTCGCGCTGCCGACCACGATCATCATCCTCGTGCCGTTCCTGCGGGCGATCCCCGACGAGATCCAGGAGGCCTCATTCATCGACGGATGCAGCCGCCTCGGCTTCTTCTGGCGGATGGTGCTGCCGCTCTCGCTGCCGGGGGTCATCACCACCGGCATCCTGGCCTTCATCGGCAGCTGGAACGGCTACCTGCTGCCCCTGTTCATCCTCAACGACCAGGCGGCGTTCACGCTGCCGCTCGGAGTGCAGTCGTTCGCGTCGCAGTACTCCGTCGACACCGCGAAGGTGCTGGCGTTCACCTCGCTGTCGATGATCCCGGCGCTGATCTTCTTCAGCCTGTTCGAGCGGCGCATCGTCGGAGGGCTCACCGGTGCGGTCAAGGGCTGAGTCGACCGCACCGGTGTCGCCGGCCGCCGACGCCATCGCCATCGCCGCCGACGCCGTCGAGAAAGAGACCATGATGCCGCAGTCCCCCGGCTCCACACCCCTCTCCCCGCGCGTGAGCGCACTGCTCGACGCGATGACCCTCGACGAGAAGCAGGCGCAGCTCGTCGGCTTCTGGGTCGATCAGGGGTCCGAGGTCGTCGCCCCGATGTCGGGCGAGAAGAAGAGCTCATCGCGCTATGAGGAGGCGTCCGCGCACGGGATCGGCCACCTCACGCGGGTGTACGGCACCCGTCCGGTCGATCCCGTCGAGCGCGCGGCGTGGCTGTGGGCCGAGCAGCGCCGCCTGCAGCAGGAGACCCGGCTCGGCATCCCCGCGATCGTGCACGAGGAGTGCCTGACCGGGCTCGCGGCGTGGAAGGCCGCGACCTTCCCGACGCCACTCGCCTGGGGCGCTGCCTTCGACCCCGAGCTGGTCGAGGAGGTCGGTCGCGCGGTCGGGTCGTCGATGCGCGCCCTCGGCATCCATCAGGGACTCGCCCCCGTGCTCGATGTCATCCGCGATCCCCGCTGGGGCCGGGTCGACGAGTGCATCGCCGAGGATCCGCTGGTGGTCGGCCGGGTCGGCACCGCCTACGTGCGCGGGTTGCAGTCCGAGGGAGTGCACGCGACGCTCAAGCACTTCGTCGGATACTCGGCGTCGAGGGCCGGGCGCAACCATGCGCCCGTGAGCATCGGGCATCGCGAGATCGAAGACGTGCTTCTGCCGCCCTTCGAGATGGCGGTGCGCGAGGGCGGCGCACGCAGCGTGATGAACTCGTACACCGACATCGACGGCGTGCCGCTCGCAGCCGATCCGCGCTATCTCACCGGCATCCTGCGCGAGCGCTGGGGCTTCGACGGCGTCGTCGTCTCGGACTACTTCTCGATCGACTTCCTGCGGAGCATGCAGCGGATCGCCGCCGACTCCGCCGACGCCGCGCGGCTCGCGATCACCGCGGGGATCGACGTCGAGCTGCCCTCTCCCGACGCCTTCGTGACGCTCGCCGACCAGGTGCGCGACGGGCGCCTCGCCCCCGAGGTGCTCGACCGGGCGGTCGCGCGGGTGCTCGCCCAGAAGGAGGAGCTCGGGCTGCTGGATGCCGACTTCGACACGCCTCCGACGTCGATCGACCTCGACCCCGCCGAGCATCGAGCACTCGCCCGGCGGCTCGCCGAGGAGTCGGTCGTGCTGCTGAGCAACGACGGGATCCTGCCCCTCGACCCGGCGGGGCCGGCGCGCATCGCGGTGATCGGTCCGAACGCCGACAGCACCGAGGCGCTGATGGGCTGCTACTCCTTCGTCAACCACGTGCTCGCCCATCACCCCGAGACGCCCGCGGGGATCGAGCTGCCGACCGTCGCCGCTGCTCTGCGTGCGGAGTTCCCGGCGGCCGAGATCACGACCACGGCCGGATGCGCCGTCGAGGGCACCGACCGCTCCGGCATCCCCGCCGCCGTCGAGGCTGCGACGGGCGCCGATGTCGCGATCGTCGTCGTCGGAGATCGCGCCGGCCTGTTCGGACGCGGCACCGTGGGTGAGGGCAACGACGTCGACGACCTCGAGCTGCCCGGCGTGCAGCGCGACCTCGTCGAGGCGATCGTCGCGACGGGCACCCCGGTGATCCTGATCTCGATGACGGGTCGCCCGTATGTGCTCGACTGGGCACTGCCTCCCCGCGCCGGGGCCACCGGTGCGATGACCGGGCTCGGGGCCGTGGAGGCCGAGGCATCCGCAAGCGCCTCACCTGCCGGTCGCCCCGCCGCGGTGCTGCAGACGTTCTTCCCCGGCGAGGAGGGTGCGCCCGCGCTCGCCCGGCTGCTGAGTGGACGGGTCGCGCCGTCGGGCCGACTGCCCGTCTCGCTGCCGCGGTCGGCGGG
>NZ_DALZXX010000022.1:7876-23192 GCF_031988965.1 Microbacterium sp. | reverse complement strand
AGCCGTACTCGTACCTGCACCCCGCGCTCGGTGGACGGACGGATGTCACGAGCGCCGACTCGACACCCGTGCGCCCGTTCGGATTCGGCTTCAGCTACACGACGTTCGCGCATCACGATCTCGCCGTGCCCCCGACGGTCGCCGCGTCCGAGACGTTCCACGCGACCGTGCGGGTGCGCAACACCGGCGCTGTCGAGGCCACGGATGTCGTGCAGCTCTACGCGAACGACGAGGTCGCGAGCGTGACACGGCCGGTAGCCCAACTGCTCGACTTCCGGCGGGTCGCCCTCGCGCCGGGCGCCGAGACGCTGGTCGCGTTCGATGTGCCGATCGACCGCCTCGCGTTCACGGGGCTCGACGGCGTCAGGCGCGTCGAACCGGGCAGCATCCGGCTGTGGGTCGGTGCAGCCTGCGACGACGAGGAGACGGTGGCGAGGCTCGAGATCGTGTGAGGGGGTGGTCCCCTACTCGGCAGCGGCCGGCGCGGGCGCCGAGTCGATCACCGTCTCCCGATCGCCCTCGACGAGCAGCGCCTGATCGTCTCGCAGCGTCAGAAGCTGGTGACTCGCGCCGTATGCGGCGACCGTCTCGGCGATCAGCGACGGCGGATACGGCGCCAGCAGTCCGTCGGCGTGCGGGATCACGGTGCGGTCGATCAGCCCCAGGCCCGCGAAGTCCGCCAGAGCCGGGCCGTCGGTGGGATCATCCATGATCGAGGCCGGAGTGATGTCGGGGCCCACGATGATCGAGCCCGCGCTCAGCCCGATGTAGGGCAGCCCGTCGCGCACTCGCTCGGCGAGGACGACGTCGCTTCCGGTGACCCTGAGCGCTTCGAGCAGCGCGAAGGTGCTGCCGCCGGCGACGTAGACGGCGTCGACGGCGGAGAGCGTCGCGGCGAACTCGGATGCCGTGAGATCGCGCGCCGTGACGTCGGCGATCTCGTGGCCGAGCGCCTCGATGGCGCGACGTTCGGCCAGCACCCAGGGCGCGTCGGCATACGCGACCTGAGCATCGCCGATGTAGCCGACGCGCAGCGACGCACCGCCCCGCACGCCGTCGAGGAACGGCCGCATCGCGCCGGGGTTCAGAGAGAGGAGAAGAAGCTTCACCCGATCAGCGTAGAGACGGCCGCCGACACCGGGTCTCAGCCCCGCACCGCGCCGATGAACGCCGCCACGTGTTCCTGCAGCTTCACGATGCGCAGCTCGCGCGCGAGCTCGCGGTCGTAGCCCTCGTAGGCGAGCGGCGGAAGGATGCGCACGTTCTGCGAGCACCCGAACTCGGCGCACACGAGGGTGCCGACGGTGTCGCCCTTGCGACCGGCGGGGCCGGCCTTGCGTGCGACGTACAGCTGCACGTCGTTGCGCAGCGTCACGTCTTCGCACCAGGAGCACTGGGCTCGGGCGACGACGCGCTGCTCGGCCCGCTGCAGGATGACTCCGGTGGCGACGTCATCGACCCAGGCGACGACATACGCACGGCGCGGCAGCTTGGGATCGACCCAGCCGAGGTAGTCGAGCTTCTCGACATCGAGGTCGGCGAAGCCGGGCGGCAGGGTGAGGTCGGAGGCCTCTTTGCGGGAGGCGTTGATGAAGGAGGCGCGCAGGGTGCGCTCGTCGATGGGACGCATGGGAGAAGAGCTTTCGTGACGGCCGTCCGAGACGGCGTGCGGAGAAGAGGGAGCATCCGACCGGATGCGGGATACGACAGATCACCGGGGACGGGATGTTCCGCCTCCGGCCGATCGTCAGCCTCTGTCCGCGGCGCGGAAGGCGCCTGCGGCTCCGTTCTGCGCCCGCTCCGGCATCCGGAGAGCGCTCATCGACAACAGCATCCGGCGAGTCTACGCCCGTTCGTCTCACCCGGCGCCGACTCTCGCCTCCAACGGCGCCGGTTTCTGTGTCGCCCGGTGCCGGCTTCTGTTTCGCCGCGTGTCGGCTTTTGTTTCACCGCGTGTCGGCGCGGGTTCCGTCTTCGGCGAGGCCGACCTACTCTTGCCGGAACGTCCAGTCACGTCCGCTCACGAAGGAGACCACCGTGTCCACGCCGCTGAACCACCTTTCGCCCCTCCCGGTGCGTGAGCGTTCTGCGTGCATGTGCCGTCACGGGTTCGCGTGCTCCTCGTTCGAGGCGGGTCACGCCCTGCACCTGATCCAGGCGCGCATCGCGTCGGCGACGCCGGCCGAGTGGGACGACGCGATCGTCGAGCATGTCGACACCACGACCGGAGACCTGGTCGTGCGCACGCTCGACGGCACCGCGCACACCCTGTGGAACGGCGGCGGCGCAGCACTCGAGGCTCCCGCGGGAACCCCGGTCGCGCTGCACGTGCGTTACGGCGTGCTGGCCATCGGCCGCACGCAGTTCAACGTCGCGCTCGTCTGATCGTTTCGTCTCGGGCGGCTGCGCCGTCCTCGCTCAACGACCGGGAGGGCCGGGCGGCTGCGCCGTCCTCGCTCAACGACCGGTGGGGTCAGGCGGCTGCCATCATCATGTTCTTGACGGCCATGCAGGCATCCATGCAGTCCTTGCATGCCTGAGCGCACATCCGGCAGACCTCGCTGTGAGCGGCGTGCTCCATGCACTCGTCCATGCACATCTGGCACATTGCGATGCACGCGTCGAGCATCGCCATCATGGTCGCGGGCGTCATGCCCTGCATCCGCAGCATCGACCGCATCATGGTGTTGCACATGTCCGCGCAGTTCATGCACGCGGGACCGCAGTCCATCATCTGGGTCGAGCAGACCGTGCACGCCTGCTCGCACGCCGAGCACGCATCCATACACGCCTGCATCACGGCCATGTCCATCATCGCCATGTCGGTCGACTCCATGTTCTTCGACATGGCGCCCATCATCATCGAGTCCATCGCACACCGCTTTCCGTCGTCGGCCGCAGCCGGTCTGAGCGCGGGCAGGACCACCCGCCTGTGGCCCACGCTAGTCGCCGCGAGCGTCGGCGTCGACAGTGGCTTTCGCGGTGTCACGCATGCCCGCGGTTGTCAATCCCGTGGCCAGTATTCGTGCCGCATGTGATCGTGGCAGTCCGTTGATCAGTCGAGGAAAGGACACGGACATGAGTGCCGGAGACGACATCAAGAACAATGCCGAGAAGCTGGTCGGAAAGGCCAAGGAAGGCCTCGGCAAGGTGACCGACAACGAGCGACTCGAGGCCGAGGGCCGCGCGGACCAGACGAAGGCATCGGCCAAGCAGGCCGGCGAGAACGTCAAGGATGCGGCGCACAAGGCCGGCGAGAACCTGCGGGACGGCTTCAAGGAGTAAAGCCCGCGGACACGGAGAAGGGCCCGCCGGAAGGCGGGCCCCACTCCTTCGGGTTCAGCGCGTGCGGTTGCCGGAGATCGATCGGATCAACCAGGCGATCACGGCGATCGCGAGAAGCACGAGTCCGACCCACAGCAGGAACTGCAGGGACTGTACGAGTCCGCCGGTGATGGCGAGGATGATCGCGATCACGATGATGATGATCAGAAGGATGTTCATCGGTCTTCCCTTCTACTGGGGCGCGGAGCGCCCTCCTAGGGCTCTCAACCTAGACCTGACGACGACGCTTCCCAGAGGGGCTTGACGCGAGGCTTCCGCCCGTGTGAGGAGTACGACATGCCTGGACGCAGGAACAGCTCGCTCAAGGATCCGGAGCTCTACGAGGAGCTCCGTGACGACGGCGCATCGAAGGAGAAGGCCGCCCGCATCTCGAACGCCGCAGCGCGCGACGGCCGCAGCGCCGTCGGTCGTCGAGGCGGCGAGCACGGTGACTACGAGGACTGGACCGTCGACGAGCTGCGCACCCGCGCGAAGGAGATCGGTCTGACCGGGTACAGCCGTCTGCGCAAGGCGGACCTCATCTCCGCGCTGCGGGATCACTAGGGCCTCCGGTGGCGCGATTCGGGATCGAGGAGGAGTTCGTCCTCCTCGACGAGAAGACGCTCGTTCCGCTGGCCATGACGCCGGAGTCGCGAGCCCGCCTGGTGGGCACCCGTCCCGCCGGGGTGGTGACGCCCGAGTACCTGACCTGCCAGATCGAGACGGCGACCGCGCCGCTCGACACCCGAGCGGATGCCGCCATCCAGCTGCGCGCGATGCGCGAGATGCTCGGCTCGCAGGCCGCCGAGCACGGGGCGATCATCGCCCCGACCGGCACCCCGTTCATCGCGCCGCACCGCTTCATCGTGTCGCGCTCGCCCCACTACGACGCGGTGGCCGACCACCTGGCCGAGATCACCCGCGAGCACGAGGTCAACGGACTGCACGTGCACGTCGAGGTCCTCGACGACGAGGAGCGGGTCCGCGCCGTGAACCGCGTGCGGCCGTGGCTGCCGGTGCTGCTCGCCCTGAGCGGCAACGCACCGTTCACGAAGGGCCGCCCCTCGGGATTCGCCAGCTGGCGCAGCATCCTGATCCGTCGCCTGCCGTCGTCGTGGAGCCCTCCGCGCTTCGTCGACCTCGCCGACTACCGGGCGAGCATCGACGAGCTCATCGACATGGGCGCGATCTCCGAGGCCAGCTCCCTCGCCTGGACGATCCGTCTGGCCGAGAACTTCCCGACGGTCGAGGTGCGCGTGTGCGACGTGCAGCTGACCACCGACGACACGCTGCTCGCCGTCTCTCTGATCCGCGCCCTGGTGCTCAGCGACGAGCTCGGCGACTACCCTGCCGTGTCGCACGACGCGATCGACTCGTCACTGTGGACCGCCGCACGACAGGGCCCGGATGCTCGGGTCGTCGACCCCCGCACGGGCGAGATCGCCCCGGTGCAGGAGGTGCTCACGGCGATGCTCGAGCTGCTCGGGTCGACGCTGCAGCAGCACGGCGACGCGGACTTCGTGGCGGATGCCGTGGCGCGCATCCGCAGCGACGGCACCGGAGCGCAGCGCCAGCTGGCGGCTCATGCGGAGCGAGGCGTCGGCGGACTCCGCGACCTCTATCGGGCGGGCACCGCGCCGCTGGATTGAGTGGACACTCGGCTCACACCGACCACCTCCTGTCCAGGCCCCGCACCCGGGATCGCACCCCTCGCGCATCTCGCGCACCTCCGTGCCAGGCCGAAAAAGCACCCCCGCACCGGGCGAGGTCAGATTGGCACCCGAAAGCCACATCGGGGGTGCTTTTTCGACCCCGCGGAACGGGGCTGCGGAACGGGGGTGCGGAACGGGATGCCGAACGGGGATGTCGAACGGGCGTGGCCGAACCGGTCGCCGAACGGGGGCGGCGGACTCCTGGGAACGCGCCCCACGGGCCCGCAGCGGCAGTAGGGTCAGCCTGTGGCATCCTCTCGCTTCGCACCCCTGCAGCGACTCGTCATCTCGGTGGCGGTGCTCGCGTCGTTCGTGACGTTCCTCGACGGAACGGTCGTCACGGTCGCTCTGCCCGCGATCAGCCGCGAGCTCGGCGGCGGCATCACGACGCAGCAGTGGGTGGTCGACGCGTATCTGATCACGCTGAGTGCGCTGATCCTGCTCGCGGGCTCGCTCTCCGACGCCTACGGGCGGGTGCTGGTGATGCGTGTGGGGCTGATCGCGTTCGGTGTGGCCTCGGTCGCGGTGGCAGCAGCCCCGGATCCGCTGATCCTCATCATCGCGCGCGCCGCGCAGGGGGCGGCGGGAGCCCTGCTCGTGCCGAGCTCACTCGCCCTGATCACCGCCACCATGCGCGGTGACCTGCAGTCCCGAGCGATCGGCGTCTGGACCGCGTTCACGACAGGCGCCCAGCTCGTCGGCCCCCTGCTCGGCGGGCTCTTCGTCGACTTCCTGTCGTGGCGGCTCGTGTTCCTGATCAACGTCGTGCCGATCGGGGTGACCCTCGTGCTCCTGGCACGCCTGAAGCTCACCGAGCGTCCGAGCGGCGTGCGGGTCGACTGGCTGAGCGGAGCGCTGTGCGCGATCGGACTCGGCGCGGTCGTGTTCGCGCTGATCGAGCAACCCAATCTCGGCTGGGCCTCTCCCGCGATCTGGCTGCCGGGAGTGATCGGCGCCGCCCTCTTCGCCCTGTTCCTGCTGCGCCAGCAGCGCTCGCCCGCACCGCTCATGCCGCTGTCGCTGTTCCGCGTGCGCGACTTCGCCTGGGGCAACCTCGCGACCCTGTTCGTCTATGCGGCGCTCTCGCTCAACGGCTTCGTGATCGGCGTGTATCTGCAGCAGGGCGCGGGTCTCAGCGCGACCGCCGCGGGGCTCGCGAGCCTGCCGGTGACGGTGCTGCTGATCCTGCTGAGCTCGCGCGCCGGGTCGTGGGCGGGGCGCTTCGGGCCGCGCATCTTCATGACGGTCGGCCCGCTCGTGATGGCCGTCGGCGCCCTGATGCTGCTGCTCGTCGCCGAGGACTTCGACTACTGGTGGCAGGTGCTGCCCGCGATGATCGTGCTGGGCCTCGGTCTCTCGCTCACGGTCGCGCCGCTCACCTCCGCGATCCTCGGCGCGATCGACGAGTCGCGCTCGGGCATCGCCTCCGCCGTGAACAACGCCGTCTCGCGTGTGGCCGGGCTGCTCGTCGTGGCGATGCTGTCGACCATCATCGGCGGCACGCTCGATCTCGGCGGCTTCCACAACGCCGCCTGGGTCACCGCATCCCTGTTCGCGATCGGAGGCGTCGTGTCGTGGATCGGCATCCGCCGCAACCCCGCCGAAGAGGCGCCGGCCGAGGTCGACACACCGCGTTGACGGTATCGACGGCCGGGCGCAGACTGAAGACACCGTCTCGCCGAGCATCCGGAGGTCACTCGTGAGCGCGACAGAGAACCCCACATCTCAGAATCCCCTTCCGCCGGTCGTCGACGCCGACACCTGGCGGCGGGAGCTCGATGCGCTGCGCGTGCGCGAGAAGGCGGCCACGCGCGAGCTCGATGCGATCGCCGCGCAGCGCCGTCGTCTGCCGATGGTCGAACTGCCGGAATACACGCTGGTCGGCGCCGACGGGCCGGTGCGTCTCGCCGAGATCTTCGACGGGCACCCGCAGCTCATCGTCTACAACCACATGTGGTCGGACGGCAACGAGTGGCAGTGCCCCGGATGCACCGGATTCACCTCGCAGTTCACCCGACTCGACGTGCTCGAGCGGTACTACGACGCCCGCTTCGTGATCGTCACGAACGGACCGATCGACGAGGCGCTGGCCTACCGCGAGCGCGTGGGCAATCGGATGGCCTGGTACTCGAGCGCCGACAGCTCGTTCGGGTCCGACATGGATGCCGGGCCGGACGAGGGCTTCGGGGTGAACGTGTTCCTGCGCGACGGCGACTCGGTGTATCGCACGTGGCACACGAACGGGCGCGGCACCGAGCGCCTCAGCCACGTGCACGGCCTGGTCGACCTTCTCCCGTACGGCCGCCAGGAAGAGTGGGAGAACTCGCCCGAGGGCTGGCCGCAGCACGGGACCTACGACCGCGGCATGGGGTCGAAAGAGGTCGCCGCGCTGTACGGCGCACCGCACGGCGCTTCGCACGGCAGCCTGCAGGGAGCGGGCTCCTGAGGCGCGCGTCGGGCACCGTGCTCGCGGTGCTCGCAGCGAGCCTGCTCGCCCTGACCGGATGCGCGTCGGATGCCGCTTCCAGCGCCGCCCTCGCGCTGCCGCCCGCCGGTGCGACCCCCGACTATCAGCTCGGCGGGGCCTACGATCCGGCCGACGGCGTCGGCATCGTGGGGCGCGATCGGTCGGATCCCCCCGCCGAGGGGATCTACTCGATCTGCTACGTGAACGGTTTCCAGACGCAGCCCGCTGAGCTCGACGGCTGGGATGCCGAGCTGCTGCTGCAGCGCGACGGCGAGCCGGTGTTCGACCCCGACTGGCCCGACGAGGCGCTGCTCGACACGTCGACCGCCGAGAAGCGCGAGCGGATCGCGGCGGAGGTCGGCCCGTGGATCGAGGGATGCGCGGATGCCGGATTCGACGCGGTGGAGTTCGACAACCTGGACTCGTACACACGGTCGGACGGAGCTCTCACCCTCGACGACAACCTGGCTCTCGCGACGCTGCTCGTCGACATCGCCCATGACTCGGGGCTCGCCGCAGGACAGAAGAACGCCGCGGAGGATGCCGCGCAGCTGCGCGACCGAGCGGGCTTCGACTTCGCCGTGGTCGAGGAGTGCGCCGCCTACGAGGAGTGCGGGTCTTTCACCGACGTCTACGGTGACCACGTGATCGACATCGAGTACACCGACGAGCTGCCGCGGTCGTTCGACGAGATGTGCGCCGACAGCGAGTCGCCGACATCCATGGTGCTGCGCGACCGCGATCTGCTCACGCCCGACGATGAGGGGCACGTGTTCGAGACCTGCCGGTGACCCGTCGCGCGGAGATCCGTGACAGGTCAGACGAACATGACTCGTCGTGGTGGTGGGTCTGTGTAGGTGCGGCCGACGGGGCTGGTCCAGGTGATGGTGCCGTCGGGTTGTTGGTGGGCGGTCCAGCGGTGTCGGTCGTGGATGTCGGGGTGTTTGAGGGCGTGGTGTCGTCGGCAGAGGTGGCTGAGGTTGTCGATGCGGGTTCTGCCGCCGCGGGCGTGGTCGTGGGTGTGGTCGATGTCGCAGCGGTGGGCGGGCGTGCGGCAGCCGGGGAAGCGGCAGTGCTGGTCGCGGGCGCGGAGGAATCGGCGCATGGGTGCGGTGGGGGTGTAGGTGTCGGTCTCGACGATGAGTCCGGTGGGGTCGAGGAACAGGCGGGTCCAGCCGGTGTTGTAGCCGGCGAGGCATCGGGCGATCTCGGGGGCGAGGGGCCCGTGCCCGTCGAGTTCGGCGGGATGGTCGTCGTCTCCGGTCAGGGTGGTCGCGGCGACGGTGACCTGGATGCGCGCGGTGATGTTCTCGAGCCCGGACCCGTTCTCGGGGCTGGGGGTCGCGGCGAGGAGGAGGTCGGCGAGGACGTCGGCGCGGATCTGGTCGATCGTGCGGGTGTCGTCCTCGAGGTGCTCGATGTCGGGACTGGTCGGATCGGTCATCGGGTCACGTCGACCCGTCAGCGGGTCGGTGGTGAACGTGTCGGATTCGCCGAAGATCACCCCGCTGGTGACGTACGCGTCGTACTCGGGGTCGTCGGGAGAGAAGTCGCGCAGATCCCGGTATCCCTCACCGCCGTCATCGTGCGGGGGAAGGTGCGGGTCGCGGTCGTCGCGGGTGCGGGCGATCTCGCGCGCCATCTGAGTGAGCCGGTCCAGGATCCCTTCCGCGATCCACTCCGGCAGCACCGCGGTCAACAGGGCGAGCCCGTCACCGACCGAGCGCACCTGCACGCACCGCTCCTGGGCCGCCTTACGCTGACGCGCCACCAGCGTCACCCCCGCCAGCGTCGCCGCGACCTGCCGGGCGTGCGCTTTCGTGCGCGCCGCTGTCTCCTTCTCGGCGAACACCAGCACGGCCGCCTCATACAGCCCCATCGTGTCCGCGCTCACCGTGCCGTCATCGATCGCTTCGCTGACGATCATGCTCGCCCGCACGATCTCCCGCACATGCCCGACACTGATCACCCCGGCCGCGAACGCCGCCCGCGTCGTCGGCAGCGTACGAGACAGGGTGCGAGCATCGGTGAACGCATACTCGACCGACCCCGTACTCACCCGCCCCGCCGCCGCATACTCCGCGATCATCGACCGGTGGATCGCCTCACGATGCCACGCATGCTCCACCACATCCGCGTCACGCACCGCGATCCGCTGCACCAGCAACTCACTCGCCCTCGCCTCCAGTACCGCGATCTCCCGACGCGTCTCCACCCACTCATCGAGCAGACGACCACGCTCCTCGAGATCGAGGTGCAGATCGGTACGAGTGGGCATACTCCGAGTATAGAACAAAACTTCGAATCGACGCAGAGCAGTCCGCAGAAGATTCCGGCATCCCTGAATGCTCGTCGCTAGGCTGACCTCGTGACCATCAGGGGGGACATGGCCGGCGGCGCTCGCGCGATCGCCTCCCGATGGGCGCGCGCGATCGCTGATCTGCCACGGTGGATCTGGGTCGCCGCCGCGGGGCTCGCCGCACTGCTCATCGTGATCATCGCGACGGGCGGGCTCGCTCAGGCTTTCACCGAACCCCGCAGCGCCGGCACGGGCGACGAGGTGCGCACCGGCCAGCTGAGCGTGACGGTTCTCGACGCCGAGTTCACGCGAGAGGTGGAATCGGAGTATCTCGAGGCCGAGGACGGCGACGTTCTGCTGGTCATGACCATCGCCATGGAGAACCTGACCGACACACCGATCGGCGTCGGCACGACGGCCGACCGGATCGACACGAACCTCGTGAACCACGATCGGCCCCTCCTCGATCTCGTCGGCGCCGAGCCGACCGACAGCGCGATGGTCTGGCGGGCCGACGGCTCGGCGGGCCAGGTGTACCTGCAGCCCGGCGTACCGGCCGAGGTGACGATCGCCTGGCCGGTGCCGGAAGAGACGGCGACCGGTGACGCGGTTGCGCTCGATGTGCACGAGGCCGCGATCAGCACCGGCGCCGTGATCCTCTCGTCGCGCGTCGCGACCTGGCGCGCGGCGGACATCGCGGCGCGCATCTCCGTCACCGTGAGCGAGTCATCATGAGCGAGTCACTGTGAAGCGCGCACTGCCCTGGATCCTCGGCGCCGCACTCGTTCTGGGCGCCGGGTTGATGACGGCTGCGACGCCCTCCGACGAAGACCTGGTCGGACCTCTCACGATCCACGGCACGGCAGGCGAGCCCGTCGCGTCGCGGTCGATCACCGCGACCGTCGCGGAGGCGACCTTCGCCGATGAGGTCGCCGAGTCCCGCTGGAGCGCCGACGGCAACTGGCTCGTGCTCACCCTGGATGCCTCCGCCACGACCACCGATGTCGATGCGACGATCACGCTCGCGACCCTCACCGTCGACGGCCGCGTGTTCCAGGCGAGTGAACGTCCGTCGACCTCGCTGACCGGAACCGCGCTGCGTGTCGGCACGGACATCACCGGCATGCTCTCGTTCGAGCTGCCCGCCGATCTCGACGGCGGCATGGCCGAGCTCGCCCTCACCCCGTCGTACTCCACCCCCGAACTCGACGACCTCGTGGTGATCTCGATCGACCTCGACGGCGTTCCTCGCGTCCCTTCCGTCGAACTCACCGAGCCCGAGTGGAGTTCGGAATGAACGGGTCTCGCACGACCTGGTGGCGCACGCAGCGCACCGCGCTGATCGCCCTCACGATCGCGATCGTCGCGGTGGTCGGTGCCTATCTCTGGCTCGACGTGCTGCCGAGCATCCGTCCGACCGATCGCGTGATCGAGGCCGACTCCGACTCCGCCTCCACGATCTCGGGCCAGGAGCTCGCACTCGGATTCGTCGAGTGGCGCGAGTTCGACGCACCGGAGGGATCGCAGACGCTGAGCATCCGCCTGTCCGCGAGCGGCGGACCGGATGCCGCATCGTGCGGCACCGCGACCCTCACCGAGCGGTCGTCATCCCGGACCTGGAAGAGCTCGCGCGACGGTCTCGACGTCAGCTCGGATCTGGGCGAAAGCTCATGCGTCGCGGAGCCCGCTTCGTACCGCATCCTGCTCGTCTTCCTGCTGCCCGAGGATGCCGAGGGACCCTTCGTTCTCGACATCGAGGGCGACGACAGGGACGTCGCCCGGTTCACGGTCGATCCCTGACACAGCATCGCCGGTGGAACCCCCGGAGACCCCGTCGAGCGTCGCCTGCGGATCGACTCCGGTCGGCCGCGTGTCCAGCCCCGCCTTCGGACGGCCGATGACACCGTCGTAGGCGGTGGCGACGATCGCCACCCGCAACGGCTCCGCGATCGCGGCGATGCCGACGCTCACGAGCGGGAACACCCCCGCCCAGAACCACGTCTCGTGGCCGCCGATGATCTGCAGAACCCCGCGGGTCGCGGTCTGCTCGGCGAAGGCCCAGCCGGCGTAGGCGAGCACGAAGGCGCCGAACAGTGCCGGCCCGCCGCGCCAGATCACGGTGACCGCGGCCCAGAGCCCTTCGAGCCGCATGACGAGAGTGCGGGCGACGCTCATCGTGGCGCCACGCAGAGCACCGCCGGCACCCGCCGCCCAGCGCGGGAACGACGGGGTCGAGTCGAACGCGGTGCCGAAGATCACTCCCGCGACGGTCAGCCAGGCGGCAGGCACCAGAAGCGCGGCGGCCACGATGCCGAAGAACCAGGAGGCTCCCTCCCACACCGCGGCGATCGGCTCGAGGTTGATCGCGAACCAGTCGCCGAAGCTCTGCAACCACCCGACCGCCGCACGCTCGCCGATCCACGCGAGCACCCCGTTCCACCACCGGGCCACCAGCACGAAGAGCATGAAGGTCCAGAGCACCTCGGTGTAGGCGGCGAGAACGACGGTCCATGGCGGCAGGCGGGCGGCGAGACGCGTGAACAGCAGACGGGCGATCAGCGCGATCACCAGCACGGCGACCGGCAGCACGCCGACGGCGATCACACCACCGCGATCACCGAGCTGCTCGGCGCCGTACCCCGAATCGGCGAGAGCGATGGCGCTCGCCACTCGGAAGAAGTCGATCAGGTCGGCGTCGAGCAGTCCCCACGCCGTGTAGAACGCGAAGAACGGCAGGATCGCCGCGAGAGTGGCCGAGGCGAACTCGCGGAGACCGCCCGCATCCTCCCTGCGACTGTGCGGCAGCGAGGGCCGCACCGTGAGGTACATCGCGACATAGGCGACGAGTCGCGCGGCCACCGCAAGTGGCAGCAGAAGGAGTCCGCCCAGGGTCGTCTGACCGCCCACGAACCCGGCCAGCTCGATCAGCAGCCGGTGCAGCGCTTCGCCGCCGAGATACCAGGCCATGAGCGCGACGCCGTGCCGCGCGAGGATGCGCCCGAAGGTGCGGAGGGCCTGTGCCATGTGCCCCACCGTATCGGTCGGCCTCTCGTCGGCGCTCGTCAACCCCCTTCGCGCATGTGCACCCGTACGAGCAGGATGCAGTGACGCGACACCGATCCAGTGATGCGACCGCCGACGCACGACCGGAGAGAGGATCCGACATGGCTGACAACGTGCGCATCATGAGATGCCGCCCGGAGGACGTGTTCCGCGTGCTGGCGAACGGCTGGCTGTATCCCGCGTGGGTGGTGGGAGCATCTCGGATGCGCGAGGTCGATGAGTCCTGGCCGCAGCCGGGTGCGGAGCTCCACCACTCGGTCGGCGTCTGGCCGGCGCTGCTCGATGACACGACCGTGGTGGAGGAGTGGTCTCCACCCGACCGCATGGTCATCCGTGCTCGTGGCTGGCCGATCGGCGAAGCGCGCGTCACGCTGCGCGTGCGCTCGTACGACGGCGGCTCGATGGCGAGGATCGACGAAGAGCCGGTGCGGGGTCCCGCCACGCTGCTCCCTGCGCTCGTGACGACGCCGCTGCTGCGATTCCGCAACGCCGAGACTCTGCACCGTCTCGCCTATCTCGCCGAGGGCCACGCCGCCTGAGGTCGCCCACGCGCGAGTCGGCACGCGAGCCGACGCGCGAGCCGCGACGACGCAACCCATATATTGGTTGCGAGCCGCGACCTCCGCGGACGACGGAGGAGACGGCGATGAGCGACGACCTGGCACAGCCGACCGCACGACAGCAGTCGGCATGGCGACGCTTCTGGGAGAAGGGCGGCTGGTGGCGGGCGCTCGTCCTCGTCGTCGTGTACTTCGCGCTCTACAACGGCCTATCGCTGCTGCTCACGCCCATCGCCTCGCAGATCGACGATCCGCAGAGCGCCGAGGCCATCCTGGTCTTCTACGCGATCCCGGTCTTCATGGGATGCGTCCTGCTCGTGGCCTTCGGCGCCTCAGTCGGCTGGCTCCCCCAGCTGTTCCGTCCCCAGCCGATCCGCGGTCGCGGGTGGATGTGGATCGCGATCGTCGTCGTGCTGCTCTTCAACGTGCTGCACCTGCTGTCCATCGACTACGGGGCGGCCGGGTTCGAGGTCGTCGCGACCTGGCTGCTCGCCGGCGTCTTCATCGGCTTCGCCGAAGAGGTGCTGACCCGCGGCTTCGTCGTGAATCTGCTCCGCAAGTCGGGCAACCGCGAGATCGTCGTCGCCCTGGTCTCCGCGGCGCTCTTCTCGCTGCTGCACGCGGGAAACCTGCTGTCCGGTCAGTCGCTCCTCGCGACGGGGATCCAGCTGGTCTATACGTTCTTCTTCGGCATCTGCATGTATCTCGCGATGCGCGTGACCGGGACGATCATCGCCCCGATCCTGCTGCACGCGAGCACCGACCCGAGCATCTTCCTGCAGGCGACCTACCCGGCGGAGGGCCCGCTCGGCGCCTTCGCGGGGCTGGGCAACATCGCCGTGATCGCCTTCGGACTCATCGCCCTGTTCTTCATCCGCGGGCGGGTCACACCGCCGACGGATGCAGCACGACCTTGATGCAGCCGTCCTCCTTGCGCTGGAAGGTCTCGTAGAGCGCCGGAGCGTCATCGAGCGGAGCCTCGTGCGTGGTCAGGTCCATCACGCCGAGCGGATCGTCGATCGCCTCGACGAGCGGCATGATGTCGTCGACCCAGCGCTTGACGTTGCACTGCCCCATGCGCAGGCTCACCTGCTTGTCGAACATGGTCTTCATCGGCATGAGGTCGGCGTCTCCGGCATAGACACCGCTCAGTGAGACGGTGCCACCGCGTCGCACGACGTCGATCGATGTGTGCAGCGCGGCGAGGCGATCTATGCCGGCCCTGTCGAAGATCTGTCGGGCGGCAGGATCCGGCAGCAGCCCCACCGCCTTCTGCACGAGTGCCACCCCGGGGTTGCCGTGCGCCTCCATGCCGACGGCATCGACGACGGCATCCGTCCCGCGCCCCTCGGTCAGGTCGCGCAGTTCGTCGGTCACGTCATCGGTGAGATCGAAAACATCCGCGCCGTGACGAGCCGCCATGGCGCGGCGTTCCGGCACCGGATCGACCGCGAGCACCCGGTATCCGCGGTGCGCCGCGATGCGGGCGACGAACTCCCCGACGGGTCCGAGTCCCATGACGGCGAGGGTGCCTCCGTCGGGGACGTGCGCGTACTCGACCCCCTGCCATGCGGTCGGCAGGATGTCGCTGAGGAACAGGTATCGCTCGTCGGGCAGGTCTGACGCGACCTTGATGTGATTGTGGTCGGCGAGCGGGACGCGCAGATAGTCGGCCTGTCCGCCCGGAACCTGTCCGTAGAGCTTCGTGTACCCGAACAGCGATGCGCCGCTGCCGTACTCGCGCACCTGCGTCGTCTCGCACTGCGACTGGAGTCCTCGCACGCAGTAGAAGCAGTGCCCGCAGGAGATGTTGAACGGCACGACCACGCGATCGCCCACGGAGAGCTGCGTGACGTCACGGCCGACCTCGACGACGACGCCCATCGGCTCC
>NZ_DALZXX010000022.1:7280-7866 GCF_031988965.1 Microbacterium sp. | reverse complement strand
GTGCCCGAGGATGTCACCCCGGTCGAGGAACGGGCCGAGCAGTTCGTAGAGATGGAGGTCGGATCCGCAGATGGCGGACGATGTGATGCGGACGATCGCGTCGGTCGGATGCTGGATCACCGGATCCGGCACCTCGTCGACCGAGACGGAGCGGGTTCCCTGCCAGGTGAGTGCTTTCATGGGCGCGTCCCCGCTCTCTCAGTAGTCCCAGTCCAGCGGACCGGCGTTGAGCGGCAGGTAGCGGGCATCTTCTGTGGCCCGCTCCGGCTGCACGGTCACCACGACTCGGGTACCGGCACAGACGAGCACGCTGACCAGGTCGTTCCCGGCGGTGAAGTCGACGAATGCCGGGTCGGACTTCGCCGCGACCTCGATTCGATCCATCAGATCCACGAGGTCCTGTTCGGGCGCCAGCACGAACTGGTCGTCATCGAACGCGATCCGGGTCTGCTTCTTCATCTTCTCCCCCTTTGATCGGGAGACGTGAATGCGCCTCTCTCAGAGAACGCTACGAAGCAGCACGCCGGTCATGAAGGGCCTTGCGTGATCGGACCCATCGTGCTCCCGCCGGGAGACGCGCTCCTCA
>NZ_DALZXX010000022.1:2189-7270 GCF_031988965.1 Microbacterium sp. | reverse complement strand
GCGCGCACTTCCGTCGGGAGCACGGGGTCAGAACGACTCAGCTCGCGTCGGCGCGCGCGACCTCGAGAGACGGGTAGTCGGTGTATCCCTCGGCGGTGCGGCCGTAGAACAGCGCAGGGCGCGGCTCGTTGAGCTCGGCATCCTCGCGCCAGCGCGCGACCAGGTCGGGGTTCGCGATCGCAGGCCGGCCGGCGGCGACGGCATCCGCCCATCCTTCCGCCACGAGGGTCTCGGCCTCGTCACGGGTCGTGGATGCGGCGAAGCCCGAGTTGATGATCAGCGGCGCACCCAGGGTACGGCGGATGCGCTGCACGAGCTCACTCGTCGGCGCGGCGTTCAGCACGTCGACGAACGCGAGGCCGAGCGGAGCCAGGCCCTCGGCGACGGCGAGGTAGGTGGCGAGCGCGTCGGCGTCGTCTTCTTCGAGCACACCCTGGATATTGTGCTGCGGCGAGAGACGGATGCCGGTGCGGTCGGCGCCGACGGCGTCGGCGACGGCGGACGTGACCTCGATCGCGAAGCGGGCGCGGTTCTCGGGCGATCCGCCGTACTGGTCGTCGCGGATGTTCGACACCGGCGAGAGGAACTCCTGCACGAGGTAGCCGTTGGCGCCGTGCACCTCGACGCCGTCGAGTCCGGCCTCGATCGCGTTGCGCGCCGCCTGCACGAACTGCTCCACGACCTCGGGGATCTCCTCGAGGGTCAGCGCGTGCGCGACCGGCATGGCGGCCTTGCCCTCGGGCGTGTGGGTCTCACCGGGCGCGGCGAGCGCGCTCGGTGCGACGACGCGCGGCTGGCCCGAGATCGCCGGGTGCGAGACGCGGCCGCCGTGCATCAGCTGCATGACGATCGTGCCGCCCTCCTCGTGCACGGCATCCGCGATGCGGCGCCATCCCTCGATCTGCTCGGGCGTGACGATGCCCGGCTGTCCGGAGTACGACTTGCCTTCGGCCGCGGGCCAGGTGCCCTCGGTGATGATGAGCCCGAAGCCTGCGCGCTGGCGGTAGTACTCGACCATCGTCTCGGTGGGCACACCCGCGTCATCGGCGCGCGTGCGGGTCAGCGGCGCCATGACGACGCGGGTGGACAGCGGAAGGGCGCCGAAGGCGGCGGGCTCGTAAAGACTCACAGTGAGGGACAAGACGTACCGCCCGTCGGGTATTCCCCGATCAGGATGCTGGGCTGTCGCGCTCTGCGGTCTGCGATCCGTGGGTCGCGGGCGCTGCGGGCGCCACCGGGACCTCGCTGCCCAGGTCGGAGAGAAGGCGCGTGAAGTGGTCGAGATCCTCGGCCGACCAGCGGCGCAGCTTCTGCCCCAGGCGCGCCTCGTAGCGCGAGCGCGCGACCGCGACGCGCTCCTGCGCGAGCTCGGTGGCCACGAGCACACGGGCTCGACGATCGTCAGGATCCCGGACGCTCTCGACCAGGCCCAGTTGTTCGAGCTGGCGCACCTGACGACTGACGGCGGATTTGTCGGTCTGCAGCCGCTCGATGATCGCGCCGGCCGAGGTGGCCTTGCCCGTGGCGATCGAGGTCAGCACCTGGTAGCCGAGCGGCTGCAGGTCGGGATGCACGGTGATCGCCGCCTCGCGCCAGCTCACGCGGATGCGGGCGAAGAGCCTGCCGAGCTCGTGCTCCACGCGGGAGACGGCCTCATCGAGGTCGGCACTGTCGGAGGCACTCATGCTCGCCAGCTTACGGCGAACTCAGATCCGTTCGAATCGCTCACTTTGCGCTTTTCTGCCGCGAGAAGTTGCACAGTGAGCGATTCGAACGGGGCACGGTCAGACCTCCGACAGCAGCCGGAAGACCTTCGACGCGGCGTGGATCTCGTCGGGGGTCAGCTCGGCGAGCACCGACCTCAGGCGCAGACCGTGGTCCTGCCGCAGCTCGGCGAGCGCGGTCTGCGCGGCCGGCGTCGCCGTGAGCACCCGCAGGCGACCGTCGCGCTCGTCGGGCCGCGACTCGATGAGGCCCAGCTCCTCGAGCATCCGCACCTGCCGGCTGATGACCGACTTGTCCATCTCGAACCGCTCGGCCAGCTCGTGCGCGTTGGCGGTGCCCGCCCGTTCGATGAAGGTCAGCAGCTTGTAGCCGCCGACCTGCAGATCGGGGGCGATGCGGGCGGCCGACTCCCTCCAGAGCGTCCGAGTCCTCGCGAAGATGAGGTTCAGATGGCCCTGGAGGTCGCCGATCGCATCCTCGAGGTCCGGCGCCGTGACGGCCTCCGTGGTGGCCATGTCAGGCCCTCGGCTCCCGGCCCTCGCGCTCGGCTTCACGCTCGAGCACGGTCACCGAACCGGTCGCCGTGACGGCACCCGACGTGCGGATCGCTCCGGTCGAGAGGTTCGCACCGACCTCGGCCCCGGCGACGTCGATCGCCGAGTCCTCGGCCTGATCGCGCAGCTGCTCGGCGGCGTTCTTGGTCGACAGCGGCTTGTTCTTGATGAAGGCGATCGCGATGATCGAGATCACGGCGAGCGGGATCGCGATGATGAACGAGTCGGCGATGCCGTGGCCGTAGGCGCTCTCGACGATCGCGCGGATCGTGTCGGGCAGCTGCGTGACCTTCGGCACGTCGCCCGAGGCGAGGTGCGTGAGGGCGTCGACCTCGTCGGGGGTGGTCGGCGTGAAGCCCTTGAGCGCGTCGGTCATGTAGTTCGCGACGCTCGTCGACAGCATGGCTCCCATGACGGTGACGCCGATGGTGCCGGCGATCGTGCGGAAGAAGTTGACGTTCGACGAGGCCGCACCGAGCTGCTGCGGGGCGGTGTCGTTCTGCACGATGAGGGTCAGGTTCTGCATCACCATACCGAGACCGGCACCGAGCACGAACATGTAGACCGCCACCAGCGGGAACGGGGTGTCGTAGCGCAGCGTCGCCATGAGCGAGACGCCGACCGTGGTGAGGATGGAACCCGTGACCATCCAGCCCTTCCACTTGCCGAAGCGGCTGACGAGCTGGCCGATGATGATCGACGCGCCCATCTGACCGATGATCATCGGGATGGTCATGAGACCCGACTCGGTCGGCGTGGCGCCGCGGGCGAGCTGGAAGTACTGCGCGAGGAACACCGAGGTGGCGAACATCGAGACGCCGATCGCGATGGACGCGATGACCGACAGGGTGAAGGTGCGGTTGCGGAACAGCGACATCGGGACGATCGGTTCCTTGACGAAGAACTCGACCGTGATGAACGCGGCGATCGCGACACCGGCGATGACGGCGAGCATGATGCTCGTCGACGAGTCCCAGTCGAACTGGCTGCCGCCCATCGAGACCCCGATCAGCAGGGTCGAGACGCCGACGGCGAGCAGCACGATGCCGAAGTAGTCGATCGAGACCTTGCGGTCGCGCTGCGGCTTCGGCAGGTGCAGCGTGAACTGCAGCAGCACGAGGGCGAGCAGGGCGAAGGGAACGCCGACGAAGAAGTTGGAGCGCCAGCCCCACACGTCGGTGAGGAGGCCGCCGAGCAGCGGGCCGCCGATGGTGCCGAGGGCCATGATGCCGCCGACGACGCCCATGTACTTGCCGCGCTCACGCGGCGAGATGATGAGCGCGACGGCGATCATGACGAGCGACATGAGGCCGCCGACGCCGATGCCCTGGATCACGCGGACCGCGATGAGCATGTTCGTATCGGTCGAGAAGCCGGCGATGACGGTGCCTGCCGTGAAGAGGATCAGGGAGATCTGCACAAGGATCTTGCGGTCGACCAGGTCGGCGAGCTTGCCCCAGATCGGGGTGGAGACGGCGGTGGCCAGCAGGCTGGCGGTGATGACCCAGGTGTACTGGGACTGCGTGCCGCCGAGGTCGGCGATGATGACCGGCATCGAGGTCGACACCACGGTGCCCGAGAGCACGGCGACGAACATGCCGACGACGAGACCGGAGATCGCGGTGAAGACCTCGCGCGGCGACCGAGTCGCCTCGGGCGCGGAGGATGAGGGAATAGCTGTCACAGTGGTGAGACTCCTGTGTAGAAAGTTGATTGGTGTCAACCATATCTTGATCGTTGATTTAGTGCAACTGTCGATGCGGGTCAACTATTCCCGACTGGCGCCTGGAGCCGCGATGTCGGTGGCCCATGCGACGATCTGCCCGTCGAGAGGAGCTCAGGATGCGGGGCGAAGCCACCGTGCTGCACGCCGATCTCGACGCGTTCTACGCCTCGGTCGAGCAGCGCGATGCCCCCGAGCTGCGCGGCAGGCCGGTGATCGTCGGCGGCGGGGTCGTGCTCGCCGCGAGCTACGAGGCCAAGGCCCGCGGAGTGCGCACCGCGATGGGCGGCCGTCAGGCGCTGCAGCTCTGCCCCGACGCGACGGTCGTGCCGCCGCGGATGGATGCCTACAGCGCCGCCAGCAAAGACGTGTTCGCGATCTTCCGCGACACCACTCCCCTCGTCGAGGGCCTGTCGATCGATGAGGCCTTTCTCGAGGTCGGCGGCCTGCGTCGCCTCGCCGGCACCCCCGAAGTCGTCGCCGCCGCGCTGCGCGAGCGGGTGCGCGTCGAGGTGGGACTCGCGATCTCGGTCGGAGTCGCCCGCACGAAGTTCCTCGCCAAGGTCGCGAGTGCGGTCAGCAAACCCGACGGCCTGCTCGTCGTCGACCCCGATCGCGAAGAGCAGTTCCTGCACCCGCTGCCGGTCGAGCGACTCTGGGGCGTAGGCGCGGTCACAGCAGAGAAACTGCACCGACTGGGCATCCACACGGTCGGGCAGCTCGCCGACCTCGAGGCGGCGACCGCCGAGAGGCTGCTCGGCTCTGCTACCGGCGGGCACCTGCACGCTCTCGCCCGGTTGCGCGATCCGCGACCGGTCGACACGACCCGACGACGCGGATCGATCGGTTCGCAACGCGCACTCGGCACCGGCCCCCGATCGGCCGAGGAGCTCGACCTGATCCTCACCCAGATCGTCGACCGCCTCGCCCGTCGCCTTCGCGACGGCGAGCGCACCTGCCGCACGGTCGTGCTGCGCCTGCGCTTCGGCGACTTCACGAAGGCCACCCGCTCGCGCACCGCCGGGGTCGCCACGGTGCGCACGGCGACTCTGCTCACGATGGCCCGCGCCCTGCTGACC
>NZ_DALZXX010000022.1:0-2027 GCF_031988965.1 Microbacterium sp. | reverse complement strand
GTGAGCGCATCGACACGGCGCTCGACGCGATCCGCGACCGCTTCGGCGCGCAGTCGATGGGGCGCGCGACGCAGATCGGGCGCGACCCCGGCTGGTCGACGCCGGTGCTGCCCGAGCACGAGTGACTCAGTCGACGGTCGAGGACCGGCCGATCGCGTCCGACAGCCCGGACAGCACTTCGGTGAGTGCCGCGACCTCGCGCAGCAGATCGTCGGATGCCGAGCGCAGCCGCTCGGCACGATGCGCGCGCACCAGGGCGACCTCCGAGAGCGCCTGCTCCGTGAGTGCGAAGCCCGCGCCCCGCCCCTCGGTAGCCGGGACCGGCACGAGCAGCGATTCGCGTTCGAGGCCGTGCAGCAGCGCGCTGACGTTGCTGCGCTGAAGGTCGAGACTCCGCGCGATCCGTGTCGCCGTGACGCCCGGCGCGACCGAGACCTCGTGCAGCACCAGGATCTCCCGCGGCGTCAGTCGACGCCCACTCGGAAGCGCGAGTCCGCGCGGCTCGATGCGGTGCGCGATCGACATCACCGCATCGGCGATTGGCGTCTCTGCATCCATTTGTGTATTGTTTCATACGCTTCTGAGGGAGCGCGACCGGCACGAGGGCCGGCGGCGCTCGTGTAGCCGTCGTCGCTGCCACCCAGGTCCTCCGGGCACCCGACGGCGCTCCTCGCGAAGCCCTGTGCTCGTCGCGCCCTGCATCCGACCGAACGACGAAAGCACTCCTCATGACCTCCACCGCCGCACTCACGGCACCCCCTCGCAAGGCTCTGCGCGGGCATCCGATCGCCACCCTCATCGCCGTCTCGCTCGGCCTGTTCATGGTGGGCCTCGATGCCACCGTCGTCTCGATCGCGAACCCGGCGATCGCGGCCTCGCTCGACACCTCGTTCACCCAGCTGCAGTGGATCACCCACGCGTACCTGCTCGGCCTCGCCGTGTGCCTGATCGTCGGCGGCACGCTCGGCGACCGCTTCGGCCGCCGCCGCGTCTACATCGTCGCGGTGATCGCGTTCGCCGTCACGTCCGTCGCGATCGGCCTCGTCGGCAGCGCCGCGGGCGTGATCGCGTTCCGTGCCCTGCAGGGCGTCAGCGCGGCACTGCTGATGCCGCAGACCCTGTCGATCCTGCGCGCGACCTTCCCCCGCGAGAAGTTCGGCATGGCGGTCGGCATCTGGGGCGGGGTCTCGTCGGTGGCGATCGCCGCCGGCCCGATCGTGGGAGGCGCGCTCGTCGCCACACTCGGCTGGGAGTCGATCTTCTTCATCAACGCGCCGATCGCGGTGATCACCGTGATCGTCACCGCCCTCGTGGTGCGCGAATCGACCGCGGGCAGCTCCACGGTGCGCTTCGACGTGCCGGGAGTCGTCCTGCTCGCCATCGGACTGGCCGGCGTCGTGCTGGCGATCGTGCAGTCCGAGGACTGGGGCTGGGGCGACGCGCGCACCCTGCTCGTGCTGGGCGGCGCCCTCGTCGTGCTCGCCGCCTTCGTGCTGGTCGAGCTCCGCAGCCCGCATCCGCTGCTGCCGATGTCGCTGTTCCGCGAGCCCGGCTTCTCGATCGGCGGGCTCGCCGTGGGGGCGAACTTCTTCGCACTGCTCGGGGTGACGTTCTTCCTGAGCCTCTTCCTGATGAACCTCCGCGGGGTCGAGGGGGTCGTGGCGGGCGTCATGCTGCTGCCGCTGTCGGCCGTGTCGATCATCGCCTCGCCCATCGGCGCCGTGCTCGTCAGTCGCCTCGGCACGCGCGTGGCCATGACCATCGGACTCGCGCTCGTGGCGCTCTCGCTCGTGGCGCTCACGCCGATCGGCGTCGACACTCCGTACATCGCGATGGCGATCCCCTTCGTCACGCTCGCGCTCGGCGTGGGCCTCACCATGACGGCGGGCGCGGATGCCGTCGTCGGCAGCGCTCCCGTGCATCTCGCCGGTGTCGCCGGCGGGTTCCAGGCCACGATGCTGCAGCTCGGCGGGGCGCTCGGCACCGCCGTGTTCGCCTCGGTCGTCGGAGCCGGCAGCGCACGGGGC
>NZ_DALZXX010000021.1:0-34537 GCF_031988965.1 Microbacterium sp. | reverse complement strand
GCCGCGCAGCTCGGCGGCCCGGGCGGGCAGCGCCTCGATCGGCTCGACCGCGACCTGCAGTTCGTCGGCCCATTCGGCGAGGCCGGCCGACGGGCCGACCCAGAGCTCGCCGTGCAGTGCGTTGCTGAAGAAACCGTCGTCGCCGGGGCGGAACGGCGCGGGCATGTAGAGCACCGCGTCGTGGCCGCCCGGTCGCGCCCACATCACGAGAGTCGCGTCTTCGGTCTGGCATCCGGTCGCCCATACGAAGCTGCTGTCGGCGCGGAAGCCGTACGAGGAGTCGTCGTTGCGCACCGGGGCGATCCCCGAGCTCAGCACCAGGGTCTGCCCCGGCATCGCTGCACTCAGGCGCTCGCGATGCGCGGCCGCGGCCTGCGCGGTGCCGGCGGGCAGGTCGGGTCGCGTCGGGACGTCATCCCACCCCTGCGCGATGAAGTCGCGGAAGGCGGGGATCTGGGCCAGCCTCGGGTACCGGGTTCCCGCGTACGGCGGACGTGCTCCGGTGGTCGTGTCGCTCATGCGCGCTCTCCTCCGCGGTCTCGGACGAGTTCTCGCAGGCGCGTCAGTGTGCGGCCCGATCCGATCCCGTCGTGTTCGTATTCGTTCGTCACCCAGTACTGCGCGTTGCCGACGCCCTCGAGCGTCTGCAGCTGCAGACCGGCGTCGACGTACATGTCGTCGAAGTAGACGATCGCCGCGACCGGCACCTCGTTGCTCTGCAGAGCAGCACGGTCGTACAGCGGCGACCAGTCGGTCTTCGCTGCGAGCCGGTCGACGGCGGCGCGGAAGCCGCGCAGAAGCCGCACCTCGTCGAACATCCACGGGAACGCCATCTCGCCCGTGAACAGCAGAGGTCGGCGGGACTCGTCGAACTGCGGACGTCGCTCGCGCTCGGCCTGCGCCGCCCACGCCGTCGCACCGCTCTGCTCGTCGCCGTAGATCGACTCCTGCAGAGTCCAGAAGAGCGGGTTGCCCGCGCTCGACGACAGCGCCATGACGTCCTGCAGAAAGCCCGTCGACAGCTCGCCGGGGCGCACGAACGCCTTCTCGACGAGCCAGTGCAGCCGCTCGAAGCCCGGCTGCATGCCGAAGTCGATGCCCAGCGACTGCCAGCGCATGACGGTCAGCACGTCGCCGTCGGGCAGGAGCACGTCGCCCGCGGCCAGCCGGTCGGCGATGCGCGCGACGGCGGCCTCGTCGTCGGGGAAGCGACGGTAGAACTCGGCCGTCTTGGTCTCGACCCGGTCGAAGGTGCGGCGGTACACCTCGCTCGCGCGCGGCGGCATGCCGGGCACTCCGCCGCAGACGTAGCTCGCCGTGAGCCCCTCGGGGGCGAACGACAGGTACGTCATGGTGATCCAGCCGCCGAAGCTCTGCGCGAGGGTCGCCCAGCGGCGTCCGTCGTACAGAGTCTCGCGCACGTGCTCGAGGTCGCGCACGATCGAGTCGGCGCGGAAGCACGCCAGGAAGTCGCCGCCCGCGTCGCCGCGCTCGGCGACGATCGCGGCATCCACCGGTGTGCTCTGCCCGGTTCCGCGCTGGTCGACGAGCACCACCC
The DNA here is from genome assembly GCF_031988965.1 of Microbacterium sp. Lineage (GTDB taxonomy): Bacteria > Actinomycetota > Actinomycetes > Actinomycetales > Microbacteriaceae > Microbacterium. The sequence continues at coordinate 32,979 of NZ_DALZXX010000021.1, read as the reverse complement.
GGTAGTCGCGCAGCGCCTCGTCGATCCAGCCGTCGCGACCGAGAGGTCGAGGATTGGCGCCGCCCGGACCGCCCTGCAGGTACGTCAGCAGGGGACGGTCGGCGGTGTCGGATGCCGGGTCGACGAGCTCCCGCACGAACAGCTCGATCGTCTCGCCGTCGGGGGCGTTCCAGTCGAGCGGTGCCGTCGTGCGGTACTCGCGGACGCGGATGCCGGGCAGCATGTACTGCGCCGTCGCGGTGCGGGTCATCGGCCCTCCTCCGGGGTCGTGGGATCGGTCGGATGCTGCGGAGCATCCGGATGCTGTGCGGCGCGAGCCGCCTCGGCCGAGCGGCGCCGAGCATCCCACTCGGGGTTGATGCGCGGCACGGCCTTCAGCAGCGTCTTCGTGTACTCGTGCTCGGGGCGCTCGAAGATCGCGTCGCGCATGCCGGTCTCGACGATCGCGCCCTGCGACATCACGGCCACGCGGGTCGCGATCTGCCGCACCACGGCGAGGTCGTGCGCGATGAAGAGGTAGCCGAAGCCCTCGTCGGACTGCAGATCGCGCAGCAGGTTGATCACCTGCGCCTGCACTGACACGTCGAGCGCCGAGACCGCCTCGTCGCAGATGACGAGCTTGGGTCGCACGGCCAGCGCCCGGGCGATGCCGATTCGCTGCGCCTGACCGCCCGAGAACTGCGCGGCGTAGCGCTCGGAGTGCATCGGGTTGAGGCCGACGCGCTCCATGAGCTCACGGGTGAAGGCCCGCGCACCGCCGGGGATCTTGCGCCCCTGATACACGAGCGGTGCCGTCACCAGGCGTTCGACCGTGTGCTTGGGGTTGAGCGACGAGTACGGATCCTGGAAGATCACCTGCACGGCGCCGCGGAACTCCCGCAGTTCGCCGCCCTTCGCCCTGGTCACGTCGGCGCCTTCGAATTCGAGCGTCCCGGCGGTGGCATCCATCAGCCGGGCGACGAGTCGAGCCGTGGTCGACTTGCCCGACCCCGATTCGCCGACCACCGCGAGGGTCTCGCCGCGGTGCACCTCGAGCGAGACGCCGTCGACGGCCCGGAAGGTCTTCGAGCGGCCCAGGGGTCCGGCCGAGCCGGTGGGGAACTCCTTGACCAGATCCGTGCCGCGGAACAGGGGTGTGTCTGCGCGCGGGGCGGTCTGGGTGTGTGCGGATGTCTGGGCGTTCATCGTGCGCTCCTCCCGGTGTTCGGGCCTGCGCCGTCGCGGGGAATCGTGATCTCGGTCGTGCGCAGCACGCCGATCTCGTCGTCGATGCGCGGCACCGCGTCGAGCAGCCGTCGGGTGTAGTCGGCCTGCGGGTCGCTGAAGACCTGCTCGACGTCGCCGCGTTCGACGGTCTCGCCGGCACGCATCACGACGATCTGGTCGGTGACCTCGCTCACGACGGCGAGGTCGTGGGTGATGAGGATCAGCCCCGCGCCGGTCTCGCCGCGGATCTCGTCGAGCAGGTCGAGGATCTGCGCCTGCACGGTCACGTCGAGCGCGGTGGTCGGCTCGTCGGCGATGATCAGGTCGGGTTCCATGCTCAGCGCCATGGCGATCATGATGCGCTGACGCATGCCGCCCGAGAACTGATGCGGATAGTGGTCGACCCGGCGGGCGGCGTCGCGGATGTGCACCCGCTCCATCGCCTCGATCGCGACCGCCCGCGCCTGCCGCCGCGAGACTCCGCTGCGGTGCGACAGGTACGCCTCGGCGATCTGCGTGCCGACCTTGTAATAGGGGTTCAGCGATGAGAGCGGATCCTGGAAGATCATCGCGATGCGGTCGCCGCGGATGCGGCGCTTCTCGCGCTCCGGCATGCCGAGCAGCTCCGCGCCGTCGAACCGGACCGACCCGGTGGCCGTGCCGCCCTTGGGCAGCAGTCCCATGATCGCGAGGCTCGTCATCGACTTGCCCGATCCCGATTCGCCCACGATGCCGAGCGCGCCCCCGCGGGGCACGTCGAACTCGAGGTCCTTCACGACGCTGACCGGGCCCTGCGCGGTGCGGAACGAAACCGTGAGGTCGCGCACCGACAGCAGCGGACCGGCGTTCGAGGTCGTCTTCTCGGTGTCGCTCATGCGGTGGCCCCCGTCCGGACGCGCGGATCGATCGCGGTGTACAGCAGGTCGACGACCATGTTGCCGATGATCACGAAGAACGCCGACAGCAGGGTGACGGCCATGATGACCGGCTGGTCGTTGGCGGTGATCGAGTCGGCGGTGAGCTTGCCGACGCCGTTCAGGCCGAACACGGTCTCGGTGATCACGGCGCCGCCGAGCAGACCCGCGACGTCCATGCCGAAGATCGTGACGATCGGGGTGAGTGCGGGACGCAGCGCATGTCGACGCCAGACCAGACCGGGCTGCAGACCCTTCGCCCGCGCGGTGCGCACGAAGTTCTCCTGCAGGGTGTCGATCACGTTGGCGCGGGTGAGGCGCGTGTAGACCGCCGCGTAGCCGACCGCCAGGACGATCCACGGGAGGATGAAGTTGAGGAACCACTGCGCCGGGTCATCCGCGAACTTCACCGCCTGCGGGAACGGCAGCCAGCCGAGCGCCACGACGAAGATGAACTGCAGCGCCAGGGCGAGCACGTAGTTCGGGATCGACATCGAGCCGAGTGTGAGCCCGGCGAAGAACCGATCGAGGAACTTGCCCTCCTTCACCGCGCTGAGCACACCCGCGACGACGCCGCCGAGCAGCCACAGGATGGCCGCGCCGATCGCGATGGTCGCGGTGATGGGCAGGCGCTGCACGATCATGTCGCCGACCAGCTGGCTGGTCTGGAACGAGTAGCCGAGGCACGGAGCCGCGCACTCGACCGCGGCACCGGCGACCATGAAGGTGCGACCCGTGAACAGACCGCCGACGTAGCCCCAGAACTGGGTCCAGAACGGCTGGTCGAGCCCGAGGTTCACCCTGATCTGCTCGATGCGCTCGGGCGTGCAGTTCTTGCCGCAGATCTGCACGGCCGGGTCGGCCGAGAGCAGGAAGAAGATCGCGTAGGTGAACAGGGTCACCAGGAACAGCACGATGATCATGCCGAGCAGACGTGAGCCGACGATGCGGATCATGAGCGGGCCTCCCCACTGGTGGCGATGGTGCGGATGCGGTCGCCGAGGGTCGTGAACGACAGCACCAGGAGGAAGAGGAACGCGCCGGGGATCACGAAGTACATCGGGTCGACGGCGTACCACGGGGTCGCGGCGGCGATCATCTGGCCCCAGCTGGGAGTCGGGGGGACGACGCCGACGCCGAGGAACGACAGACCCGCCTCGGTGCCGATGTAGCCCGGCACGGCGAGGGTCGCCATCACGATGATCGTGGACTGCAGGTTGGGCAGGATCTCGCGGAAGATGATGCGCACGCTGGTCGCACCGGATGCCTTCGCGGCCTCGACGAACTCCCTCTCCTTGAGCGAGAGGGTCTGCGAGCGCACGATGCGGGCGAGGTACGGCCAGCCGAAGAGCGAGATGACGACCACGAGCAGGAAGACGCGGTTGTCGGCGGGGAGGGCCGACAGGATCGCGATCATGAAGATGAGGGCGGGGAATGCCATCAGGAATTCCATGACGCGCGAGATGACGAGGTCGACGAGCCCACCGAAGTATCCGGCGAGCAGACCCATCACGACGCCGATCACCGTGGTGAGCAGCGTCGCCGACAGGGCGACGGTCATCGAGACGCGGGCGCCGTAGGCGATGCGGGCGAAGATGTCTCGGCCGCTGCCGGGCTCGACGCCGAACCAGTGCTCGGCGCTGATGCCGCCGAACGGCCCGATCGGGATCGCGCCGAGGTTCGGGTCGATGGCCGACTGGTCGAACTGGTACGGACCCCATCCGCTCAGCATCGTCAGCAGCGGCGCGAAGATCGCCATGAGGATGATGAGCAGGATGTAGGCGCTGGAGAGCATGGCTCCCCAGTCGGTCACGAAGGCCCGGAACAGCCGCCGGCCAGAGGCCGGGGGTGACTCCAGTGTCGTTTCGAGACTGGAGTCACCCGCCGGCGTGGCTTCGGACTCGAGCGATGTCGAGCTGAAGGTCATGCTCAGCCCTTCGAGGGGTCCTTGAGACCGATGATCGTCAGGTCCGTCAGGCTGGTGCTCGGGTAGTAGCCGGCGATGTTCTCACCCGGCAGGAAGATGCCCTTGCTGAACACGAGCGGCGCGATGGGCGAGAGGCCCATGATCTGCTCGTCGAGGTCGCCCCACGCGGTCTTCGCCTCGTCGACGTCGGTCATCGCGCCGATCTCGTCGATGCGGTCGTTGATGGCCGGGTCGTTGATCTGGGCGAGGTTGGAGTTGCCCTTCTCGAAGATGTTCCGTCCGTCGAACAGCGGCGGGATGATCGTGCTGGCGCTCGAGGCCCAGTCCGGGCACCATCCGGTGATCGCAGCGTCATGCTGCTGCGAGGGCGTTCCGATGGTCTCGTAGTAGATCGAGGTGTCGATCACGTTGAGGTTTACCGTGATGCCGAGCGGCTCGAGAGCCTGCTGGATGGCCTCGGCCTGCCCCTGCATGAGCGGCTGCGAGCGGATGTCGAGCGTGAACTCGAACCCGTCGGACAGACCGGCCGCGTCGAGCAGCTCCTGGGCCTTCTCGGTGTCGCCCTTGTCGCCCTCGGACTCCCACAGATTGAAGTCCTTGAAGCTCGAGACCACCGGCGGGATGATCGTGTACGCCGGGTCGGCGAGCTGCGTGCCGCCTGAGGCGTTGACCAGTGCCGAGCGGTCGATCGCCCAGTTGATCGCGGTGCGCACGTCGGCGTTGTCGAACGGCGCCTTGGTGGTGTTCATCGACATGTAGGTCGTGCAGAAGGCATCCGCCGTGATCGCACGATCCTTGAGCTGCGGGGTCTGCAGTCGGGGCAGGGTCGCGGCGCTCACGGTGCCGGCGATCGCGTTCTGGTCGTTGCTCTGACCGGCGATCATGCGCTCGTCGATCGTGGCCGGGTCGATGCCGATCTCGATCTGCCAGCTGTCGGGGTACGCCTTGCGCACGTCATCCGTCGCGTCGTCCCAGTACTCGTTGCGCTCGAGCACGATCGAGCTGCCCGGGGTGTACTCGGCGAGCGTGTACGGGCCCGAGGCGACGATGTCCTTGATGAACTCGTCGCCGGCGCCGCTGCCCTCGGGGAACGGCACGGCGTTCGGCTGCGCGAGCACGTTGTCGAACTCGGGGAACGGCTTCTTGAGGTGGAAGACGATCGTCTTGTCGTCGGGGGTCTCGATGGTCGGCAGGTCACCCGAGACGTAGGGGCCCTGGTAGTCCTCGGGGGCGTCGATGACCTGACGCAGGTAGGGCGAGCCGATGCCGATCTGCGGATCCCACGACCGCGAGATGCCGAACTTCATGGCCTCCGACGTGATGGGGGTGCCGTCGTCGAAGAAGATGTCGTCCTTGAGTGTGTAAGTCCAGGTCAGGCCGTCGTCCGAAGCCTCACCGAGCGACGCGGCCAGGTCGGGGACGATCTTGTTCGGATCCTCGGCGTCACCGGCGGCCTGCATCGTGAGGCCGCGGTAGATGAGGCGGTAGAACGCGTTGACGCCGCCGTCGAACCCGCGGGCCGGGTCGAGGTACGAGAAGTCCGCGTTCTGCAGCATGTGGACGGTGCCACCGGTCTGCGGAGTGCCGTCGGTGCCCGGCTGCGAGGCGTCGGAGCCACCTCCGCCGGCAGAACAACCGGTGATGAACAGAGCGGATGCGGCTGCCGCGGCGATGAATGCGGGAAGCCTACGAGATGCGGTCACGAGACCAGACCTTTCTGTCGATTGCGCCATTGCGAATGGTTTCCATAGAACCCCATGACAGTGCAATGTACAACTGTACTGGTGGATCTTTTCTAGCCGAGGATCCGGCGACGCGGCCATCTTGTAACAGGATCGTCACGTGGGATGCGTCGAGAATCCGTCGACGATTCCCCGTGATCCGGGCTGTTCCGCCCTTCGGCCGTTGAGCGAGCCCGGCGCCGCCGAGCGAGACGAAACGCCCCACACTCCCGACATCGCCCCACGACGTTTCGTCTCAGGCGACTTCGTCGTCCTCGCTCAACGAACGACGCCGCCGGTCGTTCACCCGGCGCTCCCCCGGAGTTCATCTCCGCCGCCTATCTTGAGTGCGGTCGCGCGAACGCGGCTAAGAATCAGACAGATCGTTGTACACAAACCACAACATCGAGATACAGTCAGATCAGACATACCTCGATGACGAGAAAGGCGACCATGGTCGACATCCGAAAGAAGCGCTGGTCTCTCCTGGGCATCGCGGCCGTGGCGGCCGTGACCCTCACCGGATGCGCGGGCGGCAGCACCGAGTCCGACGGCGGCGGCAGCGAAGGCGGCTCCGACGAGACCCTCATCGTCTACACGAACTCGAACAGCGACGGCCGTGGCGAGTGGATCACCGAGCAGGCGGCGGATGCCGGCATCGACATCGAGATCGTGGGCCTCGGCGGCGCCGACCTCACCAACCGCATCATCGCCGAGAAGAACAACCCCGTCGGCGATGTCGTGTTCGGTCTGAACAACATGTTCTTCGAGCAGCTCAAGTCCGAAGAAGCGATCACCGCGTACGAGCCCGAGTGGAGCGGAGACGTTCCCGCCGACGCGGGCGACCCCGCCGACGGCGCGTTCTGGCCGCTCGTCGAGCAGGCCATCGTCACGGTCTACGACGAGAACAAGATTACGGATGCCCCCTCCGACGAGGAGGACCTCTGGACCGACGAGGAGTACGCGGGCCGCTACGAGGTCAACCCGGCGCTCGGCCAGGCCACCCCGCAGCTCGTGCTCGCCAGCATCCTGTCGCGTCACCTCGATGAGGACGGCGACCTGGGCGTCAGCGACGAGGGCTGGGATCTCGTGAAGTCGTACTACGCGAACGGCTCGCCCGCGGTCGAGGGCACCGACCTCTACGCCCGCATCTCGCGCGACGAGATCGACTACGGCGTCATCCCGTCGAGCGGCATCTCGGCCCGCGATGAGGAGTACGGCACCACGACCGGCATGATCGTTCCCGACTACGGCGTGCCGTACGTCACCGAGCAGATCGCGCAGATCGCCGGCACCGGCAACGAGGCCAAGGCCCAGGAGTTCATCGACTGGTTCGGCAGCGCCGAGGTGCAGGGCGAGTTCGCGGCCGAGTTCAACTCGATGCCCGTCAATGAGGGCGCGGTCGACAAGGCCAACGCCGAGGTCGTCGAGCTCATGGGCACCCTCGACCGTCAGGACATCGACTTCGGCTTCGTGAGCGAGAACCTCGGCGCCTGGGTCGAGAAGGTCACGCTCGAGTACATCGGCTGATCGAACCGGATCCTGCGAGAGAGACGACCGGAAAGACACCATGATCCGTTTCGAAGACGTCGAGGTCGCGTTCGGCGATCACCACGCGGTCTCGCATCTCGATCTGGAGATCCAGGAGGGTGAGTTCTTCACCCTCCTGGGTCCGTCCGGATGCGGCAAGACCACCGCCCTGCGAGCCCTCGCCGGGTTCGTCGAGCCGACCGGCGGGCGCATCCACATCAACGGCCGCGACGTGACGCGCGTGCCCAGCGAGAAGCGCGGCGTGGGCATGGTGTTCCAGAACTACGCGCTGTTCCCGAGCATGAACGTGCGCGAGAACATCGCGTTCGGACTGTCGATCCAGAAGACGCCGAAGGCAGAGCAGCGCCGCCGCGTCGACGAGGTCGCCGACCGCACCGGGCTCGCGCTCTCGCAGCTCGAGAAGAACGTGTCGGAGCTCTCGGGCGGGCAGCAGCAGCGCGTGGCGATCGCCCGCGCGCTCGCACTGACCCCCAGCATCCTGCTGCTCGACGAGCCGCTGTCGAACCTCGACGCCAAGCTGCGCGTGCAGCTGCGCGAGCAGCTGAAAGACCTGCAGCACGAGGTCGGCGTGACCACGGTCTACGTCACGCACGACCAGGAAGAGGCGCTGACCCTCAGCGACCGCATCGCCGTGCTCGATGCCGGCACCCTGCAGCAGGTCGGCACCCCCGAGGAGATCTACGACCGCAGCGCGACGCCGTTCGTCTGCCGGTTCATCGGCGAGAACAACCGCCTCAGCCCGGCGCAGATCACAAGCCTCGGCAGCGGGATGGATGCCACGGCGCAGACCTACGTGCGGCCCGAGAAGCTGCACCTGGCCGAGGCCGGCGAGAGCTCGACAGCATCCGCCTCACTCGACGGCACCATCGTCGACCGCACGTACCACGGCAGCCACAGCGTCTACACGGTGAAGGCCGAGGATGCTCCGCTGCGCGTCAGCGTGCCCGCTGCGGCGAACGCCCGCCAGTGGAACCCGGGCGACGCGGTGCGCGTCGATGTCGACCCCCGCTGGATTCTGCAGTACCCGGCGGCGTGACATGTCGGATGCGCAGAAGCCCCAAGACCCCTCAAGCCCCGCGGTCCCGCCCTCAGCGGCCGTGACCGGAGAAGCCGGCTCCTTGACGACCACCGCTGTCGTCGAGGGTCAGACGGCGGGACCGCGGCTCCGCAAGAGAGGTCGCCCGGGCAGCGTGCGGGCGATGCTCCGCTCACCGCTCGCCTGGATCACGGGCATCATCGTGATCTGGTTCGCGGCGGCCTTCCTCGTGCTGCCGAACGCCGCCCTGCTCGGGGTCACGTTCTTCCCCGACGGGCAGTTCAGCATCCGTGCCGTCGAGAAGCTGTTCGGCAGCGAGCGTGCGCTGAAGACGCTCGGCAACAGCTTCCTGCTCGCGATCACCCTGTCGATCACGGTCAACGTGGTCGGTGTGTTCATCGTGCTGGTGACGAAGTACTTCCAGGTGCGCGGCGCGAAGATCCTGTGGCTCGGCTACGCCACCACGCTGATCTACGGCGGCATCGTGCTGGCCGCCGGATACAACTTCATCTACGGCCGGTTCGGGTTCTTCACGAACATGATGGTCAACTGGTGGCCCGACATGGACCGCGACTGGTTCTCGGGATACTTCGCCGTCGTCTTCGTGATGACGTTCGCGACCACGACCAACCACATGCTGTTCCTGTCGTCGTCGCTCGGCAAGGTCGACTACGCGTCGATCGAGGCCGCGAAGCTCATGGGCGCCTCGACGTGGACGATCCTGCGCCGCATCGTGCTGCCCGTCATGAAGCCGATGCTGTTCGCCGTCACCGTGCTGACGTTCCTCATCGGACTCGGCGCTCTGACCGCTCCCCTCGTGCTCGGCGGGCCCGACTTCCAGACCGTCGCGCCGCTCATCATCGACCTGTCGCGCAGCCCCATCACGCGTGACATCGCGGCGCTCCTGGCGATCGTGCTCGGCATCGCGACGATCATCCTGCTCGCGGTGATGAACCGCTTCGAGAAGTCGGGCGTGTACTTCTCGGTCGCCAAGGTCGCGACGCCCATCCAGAAGCAGAGGATCCGCAACCCGTTCGCGAACGTCGTCGTGCACGTCGTCGCGTATCTGCTGTGGGTGATCTACCTGATCCCGGTCGTGCTGATCGTGATCTTCTCGTTCGTCGATGCGCGCAGCATCCTCGCCGGATCCATCACCTTCGACAGCTTCACGCTCGACAACTACATCACCGTGTTCTCGAGTGCCGCGGCGATCCGTCCGTTCATCGTCAGCGTCGTCTACAGCGCCGTGGCGTCGATCGTCGTGGTCGGCGGGCTGCTGTTCGTGGCGCGGATGCTGCAGAAGCACCGCAACCTGCTGACCACCGCGATCGAGTACGTGCTGCATATCCCGTGGATCCTGCCGATCGTGCTGATCGCGCTCGCCCTCGTGACCGCGTTCGACCAGCCGCGGGCGATCGTCGGAGGGATCGTGCTCACCGGCACGCCGATCCTGCTGCTCATCGCCTACATCTGCGTGAAGATCCCGTTCACGCTGCGCCTGCTCAAGGCCGGGTTCGCGTCGGTGCCCGATTCGCTCGAAGACGCCTCGCGCATCCTCGGGGCGAAGTCGCTCACCACGTTCCGCCGGGTGCTGATCCCGCTGGTGCTGCCGACGGCCGCGGCGATCACGGCGCTGAACTTCAACAGCCTGCTCGACGACTACGACGCGGCGATCTTCCTCTACCACCCGCTGTTCAAGCCGCTCGGTGTGGCTATTCAGGAGAGCACGCGCGGCGAGAACAACCTCGACGCGATGCCGATCACGTTCGTCTACACAGTACTGCTGATGATCATCATGGGTGTCACCATGTATCTCGTGTATGGACGAGGTTCGCGCGGCGGAGCGCCCCGCAAGAGCAAGAAGGCTCGCGCGTGAGTTCTGACGAGCGGCCCGCACTGCGGGTGACGATCAGCGATGTGGCGGCGGCCGCCGGAGTCTCCCGGGCCACCGCGACCAGGGCGCTCAAGGGCGAGGGGCGATTCGCTCCCGAGACCCAGGAGCGCATTCTCGCCGAGGCCGAGCGCCTCGGATACGTGCGCAACACGATGGCCGCCGAGCTCGCGGCCGGGCGCACCGGCACCGTCGGGCTGATGCTGCGCGACGCGAGCAACCCGGCCTACGGTCTGCTGTTCTCGCGGCTGCAGGATGAGGCGCACCGGCGCGGCCTCGACCTCGTGACCGTGACGATCGGCGCCGACGTGCAGGGCGCCGAGCAGGTCAACGCGCTGCGCCGACTCCTCGGCATGCGGGTCGCCGGGCTCATAGTCGCGACCGGTGGAATCACGGCCGCGCAGCTCGAGCCGTTCGCCGACCAGGTGCCGATCGTGCGCGCGGGGCGGGTCGAGACGGCGGAGCGGATCCACACCGCGCACTATGACGATCCCTCGCATGGACAGTTGCTGGCGTCGCACGTGCTGTCGCTGGGGCACCGTCGGGTGGTCGTGCTCGCCGGCGATGCGTCGGTGTCTTTCCCCGAGCATCTGCGAGCGACGGCGATGGAGTCGACGCTCGTCGCCGGCGAGGCGACGGTGACGCTGGTGTCGGCGGGGGCCGCGCCGACCGACGGAGTCGCTGAGGCACTGGATGCCGTGCGTGCCGGAGCCACGGCGGTGATGTGCGCGTCGGACTATCGGCAGCTCGCAGTCATGCGCGCTCTGCGTTCTGAAGGTCTTGCTGTGCCCGGCGATGTGAGCGTGACGGGGTGCGACGGCATCCTGCCCGGTGCTGACCTCTTGGGGCTCACGACGCTGCGGATTCCGGTCGAGGCGGTTGCTGCCGCGGCGGTGGAGACCATGCAGCGGTTGCTCTCGGGCTCGGATGCCGATGCCGTGCCCACCGTGCGGCAGCCGTTCGTCGGAACCCTCGTGCCCGGATCGACCGCCGCCGACATCTGACTTCTCATCTGTACCTGTACGTCGTCTCACTGGAAGAGAAATGATCCTCACCGAACACTCTCGCCCGTCGCACACCTTCGTGCACATCTCCGATACGCACCTTCCCGGCGAACGCTCGCCGCTGTATGGGAGTGGGGCGGATGCCGATGCGAACCTGTCTTCGGTGCTGTCGCGGCTTGTTGCTTCCGGGCTTCGCCCCGACGCGCTCTTGTTCACCGGGGATCTCGCGGATCGCGGGGATGCCTCGGCATATCGGCGGTTACGCGAGCTGGTGTTGCCGGCTGTGGAAGCGCTGGGGTGTGAGGTCGTGTGGGCCATGGGCAACCATGACGAGCGCGGGGCGATGCGGGCGGAGTTGGGGCTATCGGTGGAAACGCCGGTTTCCGGTACCGCAGGTCGCTCTTCGGATGCTGTGGTCGAGGTGCGGTGGTTCGGCGGGATGCGGGTGATCGTGTTGGATTCGACGGTTCCCGGTCAGCACTGGGGGCGGGTCGATGAAGCGCAGCTCTCGTGGCTGGCAGCCGAGCTGGCTACGCCGGCGCCGGAGGGTTCGCTGCTGCTGATCCATCACCCGCCGCTGCCGACGGTGCTCGACCTTGCGGTCACGGTGGAGCTGCGGGAGCAGGCGGCGCTGGCTGCCGTGCTCGCCGGGTCGGATGTGCGGGGGATCCTGTCAGGGCACGTGCATCACCCGTCGTTCGGGACGTTCGCGGGAATTCCGGTGGCGGCCGCGTCATCGAGCGCGTATGGGCAGGATCTGGCGCAGCCCGTCGGAGCTACGCGCGGGCAGGATGCTGCGCAGGGCTACAACCTCGTGCACGTGTACGACGGGACGATCGTGCACTCGGTCGTCGGGCTCGAGGTCGGGGCGGATGTCGGGGAGCCGGTCGCCGCGGACGAGGCCGGGCGGCGGATCGCCGGGCGGGGGATCACCTGGCGGGAGCGGGTCTAGTTCCACCCCGGTCGTTGAGCGAGCCCGGCGAAGCCGAGCGAGACGAAACGGTTCAGTGCTCGACTGTGACCTCGACGCTATGGACAGCGCACGACCCGGAGTCGTCACCGCAGTCGTCATAACTGCTCCCGCTGACAACTACCGACGCTTCTCCGGCGGGGAAGGACTCGGGAACGACGACCTCAGTCGAAAAGCTCCCGTCTCCCTCGACGGGGACGTCAACTTCTTCGGATCTCTCTCCCGAGGACGAAATCACGACGATTGAGTAGGCAGTCCCATCCTCGTACCCGAGATCACACTCAGCGGCTTCACTCTTGACCGTTAGGGACCCACCCGGGCGAACTCCCGTCGACGACGCCTCCAGTGGCGCAGGCAAGCAACGGTCCGATGCAGGCGCGCATGCCGTCAGGCTGGTCGCGGTCAGCATGGCGATTGATGCCGCCAGGCCGAGCACCATCAACCTCGACCCCGGATGAGTCCCTGAAGTCTTCACCCAGAAACCTCCTCGACTCCGTTGATCACATCAGGCAGGCTATGCCTGTGGTCAGTCGAGAACGTTCGCGGCTCGCAACGCGGCCCGAAGCCCTGCGGCTCCTTCGAAATGGTGCACAGGCATGCCGATCATCTCTGCGCCGGCGAGCTTGCTGGCGGAGTCGTCAGTGAAGAACACTTCCTGGGGTGCGAGCTGCATCGCGTCAAGCACGTGCCGGAACGCCCGCACGTCGGGCTTCGTCCTCCCGATCTCCGCAGAGTTGAAGACGGCCTCGAAGTGGGAGCCGAGGTTGATCGAAGCGATCTCGTCTGGAATCGTGTCGGTCCCGTTGGTCAGGATGGCAGTGCGGATGCCGCTCGCTCGCAGTTCATCGACAAGACCGAGCACCTCCTCGTCGACATGGAAGGGCTGACTCCCCCACGCCTCAGCAGCCTCGGCGTTGCCGAGCTCGACGCCGACGCGCTCGACCCACTCGCGGCGAGAGATGCGGCCGGTCGTCACCAGTTCGAGGTGATGTCGAGCGAAGGCGATGGCGTCGATCGAACCGCGTTCGAGTTCGTGGGCCCGCTCGATGCTCGCAACCGTCTCGGCGTCGAAGTGACGGACGACTCCATCGAGGTCGAAGAGCACGGAACGGATGGAAGGCATCGGATCACGATATCGGTCGACATCGCAGCGGCGTGGAGATAGGACAGCCGATAGCGACGACAGATTCGCGCCGAACCAAGCACAAACACTCGCACGGTCCCTATGATCGCGAGATGGACACTGGTGACGTCATTGGTCTCATTAGCGGCATCGCTGCGATCGCCGCAGCTGGGGTCGCCATCTGGCACGCACTTGATGCTCGACGGGCTCGTGACGAGGCGAAGAAATCCAGCGCCCAGGCGGCCGCACTAGCGGAGAAGTCCAATGCCGCGTGGCAGCGCATCGCCGACGCTCAAGAGGTGGTAGCTCAGGCGCATAGGCCGAAGGCATGGAGTGTACCGAAGCCGGGATCTGGCGATTTGTGGACCATCCGAAACACCTCTGAACGAGCAATCATCGTCGACCGAATCGATGTCAAGCCAGCGGACGCTCAGCCACTACTCGAAGTCGAAAACCCTCTACCTGGCCGATTCCGGGCTGGGGAACTCCTCGAGCTCTTTGCGAGGTCCCGTTACACGCTCGCAATTCGCATGATCACGATCGTTTGGAGGTTCGAGGACGAGTCCGAGAGTCACAGCTCCACGCGCACACTCGATGCACGAGCACCCTCTCGGTGATAGTCGCGGTCCGACTACCTTCAATCCTTATACCGTCGAACGGCCTCTCGAATACCGTCGGCATGAGCATAGATCTCGTCCAACTCTTCGATCGGATGCCGAGTCTCGACCTTGCTTTCGTCGAGCAGGCCGAGGTACTTCTGCTTGCCGTTGAAATGGAGGCGAGCCACTGGCTTCCTGTTGTTGTCATCAAGCAGGACGGCGAAATAGCTTTTCGCATCTCGGTGGGTCACTCGCTGCGGCTTCACCTCGCCGCACGCGATGGCTTTCACAATCTGATACCCCTCGAGCTCCTCAAGAGTCGTCTCAATCTCGGTGTCCCGGTCGAGGTCTGCCTCAACGACCTCCGCGCTCGTCGTGGTCGGAGCTACCTCTGCGTGGGTGATACCGCTGACCCCAAGCGCAGTCTTGAGGCGGTCGTTGACCCGCTCGGTGAGGAACTGCTGCGCTGCTTTGCTCACGAGCGTCGTGAACTGCTGACGAACCTTCTGGGTGTAAGACCCCTCGTACACGCGGGTCGCGAAGAACTTGATCCACTCGTCGCTCGGCTCACGGAACTGCGCGGCGATCTCTCGCTTGAGCGCACCGATGTACTTGAGCTCTTCCGCAGCGCTGATGATCGAGTCCAGGTCGAAGCTCTCCTTGCTGAGCTTCTGAATCTCGTGAATGAGAGTCTCGTCGATATCCAGCAGGTCGAGGACGAGGAACGGCTTGGCGTCCATTCGGTTCGGTGCATCGAGATCGGTGTAGAAGTGCCAGACGACGCCGTTCGTCAAGACTGCAATCCGGGCATTGGTGACCGCGAAGTAGCGGAACAGCTGCGACGCGTGCTCGATCTTGAGGGCGCCCATCGACGGCTTGCACTCGATGAGGATCTGAACTTCGCCATCGCGCATGATGGCGTAGTCGACCTTCTCGCCCTTCTTGGTTCCCACGTCCGCCGTGAACTCCGGGACGACCTCCAGCGGGTCGAACACGTCGTATCCGAGGATGGTCGAGATGAACGGCATCACGAAGGCGTTCTTCGTCGCCTCCTCTGTCCCGATTGCCGTTGCCTGGTTCTTCACCTTGGTTGCCAGGGAATCGAGACGCTCCGAGAACTCCACGGTTACTCCGCTCATCGTTGAACACGCATTCATCCAGACGATAGCGGAATGCCGGGACATCGGGAGCGCCGGCGGAGTCATCCGTCGGCGTTTGACACAACTGATTCAGCCCCGATCAACCGCGAGTGCGTCATGATCAAAGATGTGCCCACCGGTGGGCCGCAACGGAAAGGCAAGATCTATGGGCGACGCAGACCTGAGCGAGATCGAGATTGTCAGTGACGGAGATGGGATCGCCCTGATCGGGTCGTCATCCTCGATCGAGATGTTCCTGACGTCGAATGGACTCGAGTCTCGCGAGTTGGACTTGCCCAGGCTGAGCACGATCTTCGGCGGAGGCGCCGCAGTCACCAAGGCCGGTTCTGAGGTTGCCACGAACTCGGGCCGTTGGATGAAACTCACGGAAGAGTCGTGGACGGCCGCGCAGAAGCTGCCCAAGGTGACTAACTCATCGACCGGTAACCTGCATGCCACACTTCGAGCACCCAACGGACAGTTTGCGGAGAACCTCCAGTTCCTCAAGACGCCAGGGGCGATGCTCACGAACCCGGCGATGCTCGCCGGGGTTGCAGGGATCATGGCTCAGGTCGCGATGCAGCAGACCATGGACGAAATCACGGACTACCTCGCCATCATCGACGAGAAGGTCGACGACGTCCTACGAGCCCAGAAGGACGCGGTCCTCGCTGACATGATCGGCGTCGACATGATGCTCGAAGAGGCGATGACGATTCGCAAGGAAGTCGGAGGCGTCTCTGAAGTGACCTGGTCCAAGGTGCAAGGGAGCTCGATGACGATCGCCCGCACTCAGGCGTATGCACTGCGTCAGATCGACGCGCTCGCCGAGAAGCTTGAGAGCAAGTCGGTGAGCGACCTCGCCGACGCGTCAAAGAAGGCCGACCGCCAAGTGCAGGATTGGCTAGCCGTGCTCGCGCACTGCTTCTACCTGCAGGAGGCGATGGGAGTAATCGAGCTCGACAGGGTCTTCAAATCGTCGCCGGAAGAACTCGATCAGCATAGAGTCGCATTGCGGACGGCCCGAGGGAACCGCGCAGATCTGATCGCGCGCACCACTCGACAGCTCCTCGACCGGATGGATGGGGCGGCCTCGATCGCGAACTCGAAAGTCCTTCTCAACCCGATCGAGTCGCCGACAATCGTGCGGTCGCGAAACAAAGTCGCTGTTGCGGTCGGTGATTTCCACACGCGCGTCGGCATCGAGGCCGCCGCAGAATCGCTGGAGTCGCGGCGCTGGGCGTCGGCGGTTGTTGACGCCCGGGACGGTCTGCTTAGAGCAGGCGGCGATGGAGTGGGTGCAGCCCGCCGGATCGGCGCCGACGGTGTCGGCGCCGCCGCTCGTGTCGGCACCGAGGGCGTCGACAAGGCGAAGGAGATCGCAGGATCCTTTGCAGGTCTCGCCGGCCGCACGTTCCGGCGGCGCGGTTCGAAGGACGAGCCCCACGAGTGAACGACACCCCTACAGCCGACCACGGTGACGCAATCGCCATGACGTACATCGGGCAGTTCGCCATGCCGAAGCCCGTGCGCATCACCGGACGCAGTTCGAGCATCACGAACTCGTTCGTGAACGGTGTGATCCCCGTCGTCGTGCCGTCAGAAGCCGAGGTTCGCGAGGCTCTTGAGATCCTGGGGATGCTCGAACGAATCACCTGCTCGTATTGCGGCGACACAAGCACGGAGTGGGATCACCTCCGCCCTCTCGTCGAAAAGCAGCGACCCACGGGGTATATCTCGGAGATCCACAATCTCGTACCGGCGTGCGGCAAGTGCAACCAGAGCAAGGGCAACAAGCATTGGCTCAGTTGGATGCGCAGCACCGCTCGTCTATCCCCAACGGCTCGGGGCATCGCTGACATCGAGGAGCGGATAGCGAGACTGCAGGAGTACGAGGACCGCGGCGTTCCTATAAAGATCGACTTCGAAGCAGCCGCTGGCGTCGACCTGTGGGAGATGCATTGGGCCCACCACAGGAAGCTCCTGGAACTCATGCGCGTAGCCGACGAGGAAGCACAGGAGATCCGAGTACGGGTCCGAGCGGCGTATACCGAGCAGCGCGCCGCGCTCGACTGAAGCAGCCACCCCGATCATTCGCGGCTTGCTTCGGATGCGCGACCACTGCGCGCCCGGGGCAAATGCGGTGATCGAAGTGCCGATAGTCACGGGATGACGATGACCTTCGCCGTGATCGGTTCGTCAGCCCCCTGACGTGTGCAGCGCCGGAAGCTCGGTGAGGGGGGATGCGCGGAGTAACCTGCAGCGCGAGCACCCCACTATCAACCAGCGCCACGAACTCGGCAAGGTTCTCCGCATCACTCCGGACGAACACGATGACGCACGTCAGCGAACATCTGCGGGCGGAACCGCGACGGAGAGCGGCACGTCAAGCACAGGCAACTGCAAGGAACAACAGACGCTAGCCACCTCGGCATGCCGACTCTTGTCTAGTTCCCGCTCTCACCGAGCTTAGCGCTCGGCTTACAGCCCCAAGATTCAGCCACACGCGATCACGGCCGCGGCGAGCGATCAAGCGCTCAGCCGCGAACCGTGACCATGTCAAGCGGAATTGCCAGCGCGGATCCTAATACTCCGCATATCATCGATGATAAATTCCAGAAATCCATCTTCGCTCAGCGAGGAATCGCCGTTGCGAAACGGAAAACTCTCCCATTGCGTGCGCCCCGTCCGCGAAGAAGTCCGATGCCACTTCTGAACATCCGTGCCAGAACGAACTGAAGCGCTCGCTGAGTTTTCAGAATTGCTTCGGTTCTTGACCTGAAGCGACTCCCATTTCAGACCCGCGCGTCGGCTGGGACGAATAAAATCGATGAACCGCACGGTCTCGCCGGCGCACCACACCCAATCGTCGTCCCCCAGCTTCGCGAAGATATATCGCTCTAGAAGACTCCCAACAGCATTCTCGGCCACCATCGCGCGTCGATGGGCTTGAATCTGAGCCGCGAGTAGATCGGCTGTTACTTGGAACCCATGCTCCATCACGACCGCCACGGCCGGGTCGGGAGCCGTAGCCGGTTCAGGCAGGTTTCTCGGTTCCATCCCGCGCACGAAGCGTTGAGCGAGCTTGTCAAGGTAAGGAGGGGTTCCAAAGCTGGGCGGCTTCTTCCCCTGAAACTTCGGTGCTACATCGGGATTGTCGCGGAGAAAAAGTACGATCTTCTCGAAATGCGCGACCAACTCGGGCGCATGTTCGATCATCGCCACTCGGGCTTCTTCATCTACACCTGGCATGTTCCCCCCTGACCTCGGTCGCTCGCCCATCGGCCGAGTGCAACATCCAATATATGACCCCCACCACCTGTCACGAAGCGAAAGTCGGGTCGCCCGGTACACGCCGATCGGATCGACGCACCTCGCGAACGCCGTCGACCCGACACTGAGTGCTCCCACTTGCTGACAGGGCGCGCCGACGACAAGCCAAGGGGATAGAGTTAGGCGCATGATTGACGCCCAGGTCAGGTCAGAGATTCTCGACGAATTTGTCAGTTGCATCCGACGTACCCTAGGTCGGCTCGAGTCGACCGACACGCTGCGGCCCTTCCACGCTGCCTTGCTGACGCCTGAAGCTATCGCATGGAGTCGGTTGGAGCGCTCCTTCTCAACTTCGTTCGGTCAATCGGTAATCGAAAAGATCTCGAGGCTAGTGTGCGTAGGGGCTGGTGCAACCGCAGCGAGCAATCAGCATGAGACCCAAGTGACTCTCACAACTACCCAGTGGGATGAGGCTGAGAGAATCAATCGGGAAGCGCGAACTGCGGGGTCGGGCTACAAGCCGAATTGGTCACACGACCTAGCCCGTATGCGGACGGCAGGGGCGTTCGGCGTTCCCGACACTCGACGTGTGATCTCGGATTTGCACTGGGAAGAGTCAGGAGTACATCATTTCGCGAGCATCAAGACAGTCATGCCCAATATCGACCAGACTGCGCAAGCGAAGCTCGACCTTCTGCATCTGGCCACCGAAGACCAAGATCGAGAAGTGCATTTCGGGCTATATTACAATCCATTCGGCGAAGAGCCAGAGGATTATTTTTGGGGGCCCGCAGCTCGACTTTTTGACCTCGTGAATGATCCGCCCGTTCTGGTGGGCAGCGCTTACTGGGACGCACTAGGTGGCGGTGGCACCTATGGTGAGATCCTTAGCATTGCGGCACAAGCTGGTCACATCACTCGCCCCGACGTGCTCGCATACGGGAATCGAGTAGCGGCAGATTACGATGGCCGCATTCCGGATTCTGTCCCACCAGCACCCGACATATAGCGACTGCGGGGGGGATCAGCCTCACGCTCCCGCAGGTAAAAATGATCACTTCACTTGGAAAAGATCCTTTTCGCTGGTGTTTCGGTAACGCGAATACGGGAAATCCGGGTACTCCGCGGGCTGTGCGCCCTGGCTGTGTGCCACGAGAGAACGGCCGATGGCCTCGCCGAGCGAAAGCGGGACCGCATTCCCCAGCTGTCGATACTGCTCCTTGACTGGCCCCTCCAGCCGCCAAGAATCAGGGAATTCCTGCAGGCGACCATACTCCTGCACACTCAGCGGACGAAGCTCTTCTGGATGAGCAAGGTCAGTGGCCGGCATCGTAGGTGACGTAACGAGCGTCGGTGACGGCTTATCCCAAGCGACGCGTCGATAGAAACCCGTTTTTCCGCCGCCGCTATCGAAGGAACGCCCCATCGCGTCACGCTGCACCTCGCTCGGGAGGTCTTTCCAATACTGCCCATCACCCAGCATGCGGTAGTACTTCAGCCTCGACGCGGGAAACTCGAGATGATCATGTTGAGTGATCCCGGCTACGGCCTCTCGAAATGTTCTCCACCGAGGTAGGCCAAGTTGTCCCGCCTCAGCGTGAGTTGGCTGCAGGTGCGGAACCCGCTCGCCATCACGCGAACCGATGATAACCACACGCTCCCGCTTCTGCGGCGCACCATAGTTCGCTGCATTATAGAGGTTAAACGAGACTACGTACCCCGCTGCTTCCATAATGCGCGTCACGTATCCAATCACTCCTGCACGAGATTGGTATTCGAAAGGTATTTCAACGCCATTATGAGTAGAACCGCGAGCTACCGCCATCGACAGTAGTCCTCGCACATTCTCAATGACAAAGTATTTGGGCCTGATCTCGCGAATGATGTCCAAGAATCGCAGGAAGACGTTTCCTCGCGTGTCGGACATGCCCTTTCTTCTCCCCGCCGTGCTGAACGCCTGGCAGGGCGGCCCCCCTGCAACTACGTCGACCCCGCCGACTTCGAGGCCCGCCAGCTGAAGCATCTCTTCAGGCGAGTACTTCCATACATCACCGATCACCGGGAGTTGGGGCCTGTTCGCGTGAATAGAGGCTCGGCACCAAAGATCAACGTCGCTCGCGAAAACCGTCTGAAGGCCGGCCCGTTCCATGCCAAGATCGAGCCCCATCGCGCCGGAAAAGAAGCTCATGACCTTAAGATTTGTGTCCCCACCCACGGGGACGGAGGGTCGCACCGCCACGCCCGTGTCCACCGCGTGCTGCTCGACGGCGCGGCTCTCGAGCAGCCACGTCCTCCCCAGCTGCCGCCCCGCGAGAACACCTGCGCGCGCAAGCGCACGAACTCGCTGCGGCGTCACTCTCAGCGTTACCGCGGCGCGATCGACGTCCATGAGATCATTTGGTCTGGCGTGTGTTTCTTCCACGAAACTCAGTCTATTCCAGAGCCAACTAGCGAACGTCAACCACGACAGGCGTGTCCAGCGCTTCGCAGTGGTGCGAGCCAACCGCGGTGGAGGCCCGGCCGATTGCGGCCCGCGTCTTGCCCGCACTGCCCGCTGTCTTGGAGCAATGCGAGACTCAGCCGAAGACTGATCGCACAGACGAAGACGACATTCACGTTGACAGTCCGTTCCAGTCGGTAATGGTGCATCCGGCGTACACTAACTCATAAGTAGACGCACCGTTGCGAAACCCCAGCCTCAAGGAGCTCGACCATGGCCCTCACCGCACACTCCACCATCGGCGACTGGCTGAACGACCCGACCGGCGGGCCGCTCATCCGCGGACTCTTCCAGCAGACGGGCGCCGACCCCGAGCTCCTCACCCCCGTGCTCGGACTGCCACTGCAGCAGCTCGTCGCGATGAGCCAGGGCGCGATGCCGCAGTCCGTCGTCGACGACCTCGTCCGCGCAGCCAACGGCGGGGAACTCCCCGACGAGGAGGTAGCCCCCGAGGTTCCAACCGGAGCCCGCTTCGCTGGCAAGACCGTGATCGTCACGGGCGCGGCGTCCGGAATCGGCAAGGCCACCGCCACCCGCATCGCCCGTGAAGGCGGACGCGTCATCGCGTCCGACATCGCCTCTGACAAGCTCGACGCCCTGAAGGCCGAGCTGCCGGATGCCGAAATCACCACCGTCGCCGGAGACCTCACCAAACAGGATGCGATCGACGCCGTCATCGACGCCGCGGGCGACACGATCGACGCCCTCGCGAACGTCGCCGGCATCAATGACGACTTCTCCCCCGCAGGCGAGACGACAGATGCCGTCTGGGACCGCGTCATCGCCATCAACCTCACCGCCCCGTTCAAGCTCATGCGCGCGGTGCTGCCGATCATGGAGAAGGCCGGCCGCGGCTCGATCCTCAACGTCTCGAGCGAAGCGGGCCTGCGCGGCAACGCGTCGGGCAACGCCTACACGGCCAGCAAGCACGGCATCATCGGCGTCACGAAGTCCGCGGCGTTCATGTACGGACCGAAGGGCATCCGCGTGAACTCCGTCGCTCCAGGTGGCGTCGCCACCGGCATCCCGATGCCCCCGCACATGTCGGAGTACGGCTCCGGTCGCCTTGCCCCGTTCCAGCAGGCGATCCCGACGGTTGCCACCGCCGAGCAGCTCGCCGCGTCGATCACGTTCCTGCTGTCGGACGACGGCGTGAACATCAACGGTGCCGTGCTGGCATCCGATGGCGGATGGTCGGTGCAGTAAGCACCGCGATGACCACGCCCCTGCCGACCCGAACGGCAGGGGCTTACTGTCACGCCGGTCATCTATGCGTCATGCATCCCTCCTGTTCAGCACGTCCCCTGTGAACGCATATGCAGGGAAGAGGCATATAGATTGGGGCTGTGGCCTCGATGGATTGGTGTCTCATGTTCGCCCCTGCCATCTGCGTGGCTTGGGACGACAGCTTCCAGTTTTGGGAAGTGATCGCCTCCAGTGCGCTCGCCATTCTGGTTATGGTTTGGACCATCCGTGCTAGCGTGGCCGCTTCGTTGGCTGCTACGCAAAAGACAATCGATGCGAGTATCGAGGCGGAGGAGCGAGCACGAGAACTTCGGCAAGCAGACCGAAACGAGCAGGCTCGGGTTCGAGAAATGCAGGACGCTCGTGATGATGCCTTGCGCTCGGAACAGGTCAAGGAGCGGGAGCGTCATGCTCGCGTGACCATGGCTCAGTCCCTCGCGGAAGCAGCCATCAGGGTAGAACGGGCTCTTCCCGATGATGAAGACTGGACCCCTGCTCGCGATGCATGGCGAGGGCTCGGCATAACGTTCCAGTCAAGCCTGATCGACGGCGCGGCGACGATTTACGACTATGCGGACCATCTCATCGACGTCGCAGCCGTGACCGCTACGAAACGGTTGCACCACGAAGACTTTGTCAGGTACAACTACGCGACGCAGTTCACGAATCGCCTTCGAACCACACTCGTCAGCTGGGCGAAATCCGGCGTTTTTCCTGCCGAAGAATTGGAAGAGTTGGAATCTCTCCGCTCCGCACGGACGGAACGTGAAACTAGAGACAGAGCGGTACTAGGCGAGCTATTGGGTCTCATCTCGGCAACTGATCCGTACGCCCGCCCACTACAATCTGTCACCGACGAAGCTGATGACCGGGACGAGCAGAACCCCAAACCCCGAGACGATTCGTCCGGATAGATTTGTCCTCGCATCGCGGCGAGTAAACGGCGGTCACGCCGTCTCCCTTGCGACGGCCGGTCGACCACAGGTGAGGGGCCGGCGCGGCAACGCATGCACAGCCAGCAAGCACGGCACCATCGGCGTCACGAAGGCCGCGGCGTTCATGTGCGGACCGGAGGGCATCCGCGTGACCTCCGTCGCTCCGGGCGGCGTCGCCACCGGCACCCCGAAGCCCCCGAACATGTTGGAGTACAGCTCCCGGTCGGCTGGCCTCGTTTAAGCAGGCGATTCCAACCGTCGCGATTGCCAAGCGTCTCGCTGCGTCGCGGTTGAGTCAGTTGCCTGGCGCGCGACGGGCCATCATGTCAGCGCGGCGGGCGTCAGCGACGTAGACGTCGTCTAGGACAAACCGGGCGATGACAAGCGCGTCATCCGCATCCTCCTGAGTGGGTACATCATCGATGTCCCCGTGTGCCATGTCGTTTCCAAGGATGCGCAGCGCGTGCGCCATGTCTTTCGTGCCACGTCGGATGTGACCTTGCTCATCAAGCTGGTTGATCTTGCTCACAAGCGAGCCGCTCTCGATACCGCGATCTTTGGCTGTCGCTTCGATGACGCTGCGCACGAGGAGAAGCACTGCTCTGTACGCAGAAATACTGAAAGCGTCCTGCGCCTCTCTGAAGAATCCCGCTACGCCGTCGGGAATGAAGGCGGTGTCCACGGGGCGCATCGGCGGGGGCGACCACGACGAAATGAGCATTGCCTCTCCCTCGCTTACGGCCTCCGCTGCCGTGAGGATCTTGCCGTACTCCAGGACACGCTGAGCATTCTTGCTAACCCCATTAGCGGTATTGAACCGTTGGCACGCGTCGCATGTTGCGGCAACCTCCAGCCTGTACGTGTAGCCGTCGGAATCTAAGCGATCGCTGTTGACACGCCCGGTGCGGGCGGTGAAATGAGTCTGATTGCCGCAAAATGCGCATGTGCCTGAGAGCATGCGCACATGCTATCGGCGGTGGGCGACCGTTTGGCTCCGAGCGAGAGGGGAAATGTAGCGCGTGTCTCGATGTCGACCTGTCGGGCGTCACGAAGTCTCGAGTAGAGTCGATGGCGGATATTGCCAGTGCTGTGGGGGCATCTGATCGCTTTTGATCCTACGGCGATGAAGTCGTTGCACACTGGGCTCGGGGCGTCAAAGCAATGCCTGGCGACGAGCGAATCCCGAAACGCTGAACTCCCAGTAGCCGCCCCTGCGTTCCACTCAGCGGCACTGCGAACCTGCGTATGAGCCGCGGCCTACCAGCCACCTCCCCAACGACGACTGCGTTGAACCCGCGCCAAGCCTCGCCCTCACATCTCCCCTCAGTACCCTGGCTCCCATGAAGAAGCTCCCCGCGCTCGCGTCGCTCGCCGTCGGCATCCTGCTGCTCTCCGGGTGCTCGCAGGCGTCGACCCTCGCAGCCTGCGGCCAGGTCGCGGCAGAGGCCGTGCAGGTGGCCGGAGTTATGGAGAGCGTCAGCTCGCCGACGCCCGAGGCTGCGCAGGCGGCGCTCACGGAAGTGCGAGCCGTCGCCGAGAGGATCCGCGCGATCGACGGCCCCGAGGAGTTCGCCACCCTCCGCGATGCCTGGACGACGAGCATCAACGCGTTCGCCACCGAGGGCGAGAAGGCCATCGCAGGCGACGTCAGCGGCATGGATGCGGCATCCACCGAGCTGCGCACGGCGACCGACGCGATGGTCGCCTACTGCACCCCCTGACCGCCTTCCGTCACTCGTCCTGCGCGACGGTCATCGCGATCTCGAAGCTGTCGCCGATCACGCGACCGCCGTCGAAGACGGGCTCCTCATCGAACGTCTCGAGAACACGAGGATCCTGCGTGGCGGCAGCCGTCCCGCGGTCACGCGTCTCGCGCGACGGCCAGGTCGTGATCGTCACGACGACCGACTCTCCGGCACTCGTTCCCACGAGGTCGGCGATGCTGTGGAGCTCGCCAGCTTCGTATGACGTGCCCTCCGCATGGAAGTCAGCAGGGTCGGTCGCGCCCGCCTGCCAGTAGTCGACGACGCTGATCGCCCCGTGATCGCGGTACACCTTCGCCATCCGCGTCGAGAAGTCCAGGTAGGTGGCTTTGCGTTCCGTCGGCACCGGAACGACGGTGATATCGGCGATGACCATCTCAGCTCCCGTCGTCAGCGTCGAGCACCCGCGGCGAGGGCCGGTCGACGGACTCCCTATTGTCGCCAGACTTGGCCTACCGCGCGATACCCCGCAGCAGCCGCGTCACCGTCTCCTCGACGCGCTCAGCGCTTCACCATCTCGGGTTCGCACGCGGGCCGCACTCAGTTGCGATTCAATCCCCAGCGGCGCGAATCGAGCGCACGCTTGTAGTGATCCTCGGCCTCATTGACATCTCGCTCAGGCGTAGCCGGATCGAAGACTCGAAGGATTGAGTAACGGAAGGTCGATGGTTCGAGGTTCCGCAACTCGACGTTGCCGCCGTGCCCGTTGGACGCGTACACCGCCCAACGCTGACGAATGCTCTCCGCCCCATCGGCCTTACCCACGTAGTGACGACCGTCTCGAGTATCAGCGATGAGGTAGATCCCCTTCACCGAAGCCAGTGCGGTGCGCCATGACGCGTACCGGTGATCCCGCATGACCGCCTGAAGCTGGGGGTAGTCGAGAACCAGGCCATCGAATCCGGGGAACGGAATCGGCTTCGCATCTGCGATCTCCAAGACGGGGTACGGAGCGGCCGTCACACCGTTGATCCACCAGGCTCGTGGAGACTTCCAGCCGATGACGAGCCTGTTTCGCATGTCGGCCATCTGCTCCGACACCGTCAGGGTAAACGCGCGCTGCCTGCCGTCGTTCCAGGTCTCACCGTGGTTCTCGACGACCGACCAGAATCGAGCACGCCCGCCATCCTCACGGATGAAGACAACCCAGTATCGCGGAGGCATGACGGGGAAGACTCGTTGTTTCGCGCTCTGCCGACTCGTGTAATACAGGATCTCATCGTCGGTGGAATCCGCATGGATGCCGTGAAGCCCGGTGTCCTCGTGTTCACGCACATAGGCGTGACGAATCACCATGGCATCCTCAGACCGGATATCGGCGCTTCGGAGAATCCAATCGAGCGTGAGCATCAGAGCACGCCGATCACTGTTTTGCGAGGCGGACCGTCATCGTCGTGCCGAGAGCCGTGAGCTCATACGACAGTTCACCGTCGGTGTAGGTGAAGGTCTTCGTGTCATCACTTGACGCCATGAGAGCGTTGTCCGTTTTGGTCTTGTCGTTCACGGAGTCCCACGTGAACGACGTCGATCCATCGGCCGGGACCTCGACCGTTCCGGCCCAGTAGATCGCCTGCATATCGGGGCTGTTCCAGAAGACTTCGATGGTCTGCCCGGTGATGGTGGCCGACTGGAAGCTGTCTTCAGCGCCGGAGTTCGTCTGCTTCCACTCTCCACTCAGATCGACGGGCTCGGGAGCCTCTTCGACCTCCTCGACCTGTTCAACCTGCTCGGTAGGTGCTGACGTCGAGTCTGCCGTCGAGTCTGCGGCAGGTGCGCTGCAGGAGGCGAGAAGGAAGACGGCAGCGAGAGCTGCCGCGAGGCGCAGTGGAGTTTTCATCGGCCTCAACATATCGGCTGGCCTGGCCGCAGAATGGCGTCGTTACCGCTTCGCAACGAGCAGAACGAAGGACCTCTACCGCGCGATACCCCGCAACAACCGCGTCACCGTCTCTTCGACCCGCTCCGCACTCAACGGCTGACCGATCAACGCCGCATACGATGCCATGGCGATGAGCTGGTCGGCAATCGCGTCGGCATCCACGTCTGCCCGCACCTGTCCATCGACCTGTCCGCGCGCGATCCGCTCGGCGACCCACGAGCGGATCGGCGCCGCGAGCCGCTCGTTCAGCGCGAGCCCGAGTTCATGGTCAGTGGCGGTCACCGCGATCAGTGCCCGGGCGAGCGCCACACCCTCGGGCGTCGCGAGCCCTGCAGACATCGCCGAGAACCACGCATGCAGGTCAGCCCGGATGTCGTCGCTCGTCGCGACGGATGCATCCGCGAGAGGCAGCTCGCCTTCGAGCAGCGCCTCGCCGAGGATCGCCGCCTTCGACGGCCACCACCGGTAGATCGTCTGCTTCGCGACGCCCGCCGACTCTGCGAGCCCCTCGATCGTCACGGCCTCGTATGACCCGCCCACGACGGCGGCGCGCATCGCCTCGAGCACCGACTGGCGCGCGGCTTCACTTCGGGGACGGGGCACCAGACAAGGCTACTCAGGTGGGAGACCGCTACTCTCCGCGGTGGTGGCGGCGCCATGGAGGCTAGAGTCCCTTCATGGGGGAATCTGTGGCCGGCGAGACATCCGCACAACGCGTTCCGGCCCTCGCCCTCACTGTCTTCGGCTTCGTGCTCTTCCCTTCGGTGATGGCGGCCGTGCAGGTGGTGATGCTGCTCCCTCACCTGCCAGACTCACGAGCCTCCATCGGTTGGCTCGTGCCGATCATCATGATTCCGACGGTCATCACGGGCATCGTCTCGGGTCTGACCGCAGCGCTCGGCGCATACATCGGCAGGGTCATGTCGACGAACGCGACCGACGGGTCAGGTGGCTGGAAGGTCAGCGCTGGCGCGGGCCTCGGAGGAGCTCTGGGCAGCGTGCCGTTCCTGTTCTACGTGGCCTGGTGGTACCAGAACGGCCCCGGGCCATGGATCCTCGTCCTCGGGTACGTCGCGATCTTCGGCGCCTATGCGGGGTTCGCTGCCCTCGTGATCAGGCGCAGACGCCTGTCCGCGTGACTCACGTCGACGCCTTGGAGGTCGCTTCGAGCCTCGCGCGGATCTGACGTTTCGCGCTCGACAGTCGAGATCGGGCGGTCGACGGGTTGATCCGCAGCACGGCCGCCGCTTCATGCGAACGCAGACCGTCCCAGTAGACGAGCCGCACGAGCTCGGCATCATCGGCGCTGAGCGACTCGATCGCTTCCCTGACCTCGACTGACAGGACGTCGCTGTCAGACACCGAATGCATCGACCGCGCATCGTTGATGAACCGTTGGACGGCCGCTGAGCGACGGGCGAGCGAGCGTCGCGAATTCAGCAGCACGTTCCGCGCGGTGGCGAACAGCCACATCCGGGCATCGAGCTCATCGGCCGGCATCTTGCGCCTGATCTTCCACGCGGTGAGGAGCAACTCGCCATAGGCCTCAGCAGCGTCGGATGCGTTCAGAAGCCGTCGCTGAAAGTAGCGAGACAGATCCTCGCCGTTTCGACGTATGAGGGCCTCGAACAGAGCCGCTGATTCATCGCCGCCCATCAACGGCATTCCGTCGACTGCGAGTAGAGGCTGACCTCGTGTCCCGGCGACATCTCATGCCCGCGAGCCTCGAGTTCAGCGAACAGCGTCTCGGCGACGACGCGGTTGACGGCATCGCGCGTGATCTCGGTATCGCTGGCCTCGATCGGACTCAGCTCACCGTCTTCGTCGACCGCATTCGCGTAGTCGTCGCGCACCGCCGCCTCTGCAGCCGTGAGATCGAGTGCGTCGAGATCCATCGTGTCGACGATCGTCTTCGCGTCCTGCACGATGGGGTCGTCTTCGGCCAGGCCTTCCCACTTGACCAGGAAGCCTTGGAAACAGGCCGAGCCGTCGGCGCCCTCGATGTTGAAGACATTGTCGGCGACCCATCCCCACGGCGTTTCATTGCCGCCCCCGGCCATCGCGACCGAGCCGCCGCCGATGGCCACGATGCCGGCGATCGCTCCGACCGCCCAGCGCATGCCTCGTCCTCGACGCGCCTTGGCCTCGTGCATGATTCGTGTGCTGTGAGCATCGAGGTTGTGGTGCGCCGTCACCTGCGGCGCGGCCTCGCGCAGGAGCGCTCCCAGTTCACTGTCGTTCATCAGTGCAAGCCTTTCTCACGGACGTCTTTTGTGCAGTACATGTCCGCACGGCTGCGTGTTGTCCGAGCTGCCTGAAACTCGCCGGGCATTCTGCCCCCGGCGCGCTCACAGACGCGGCCGATACCTCTGCATCCCCGGGGGCCTGACTGGGTGAGAAGACCCAGAAGGCGGAATCGTTACGGTGGAGCCATGAGTAACGACGTTCACAATGTGCTGGCGGCTCTGTCCACCATCTCGGATCCATGGCAGCCCCACCGCCTGACCAGCATCAACGACTACGACGTGAAGGTCGTCAAGATTCACGGCGAGTTCGTGTGGCACACGCATCCCGACACAGACGAGCTCTTCTTCGTCGTGAGCGGCGAGTTGACGATTCAGCTCCGTGATCGCGACGTCGTTCTCGGGCCTCAGGACATCTTCGTCGTCCCCAAGGGTGTCGAGCACTGCCCCAAGGCGGAGAACGAGGTTCAGGCGCTGCTGTTCGAGCCGCAGGGAACGGTCAACACCGGCGACGCCGGAGGGGACATGACCTCGCCCCTTCGCGAACTGGGCGACGATGACCGATCTGATCGGGAGTGACGGATGCTGATTCGACACCGCGACCTCGAACCGTCGGTCGATCCGGACGCATACGTGGCTTCGTCAGCCATGCTCATCGGTGACGTCAGAGTCGCTGCCGGTGCTCGCGTACTCCACGGTGCGGTCCTCAGCGGTGAAGACGGGTTCGTGTCCATCGGCGAAGACACCGTCATCATGGAGCACGCCCTCGTGCGGGGCAGGGCCACACACCCGGCAGTGGTGGGAACCGCCGTCATGGTCGGCCCCCACACGCACATCAACGGCAGCACCGTCGAAGACGAGGCGTTCATCGCCACCGGCGCATCACTGTTCCCAGGGAGTGTGATCGGTGCAGGTGCCGAGGTGCGGATCAACGGCGTCGTGCAGGTGAACACCACCGTCGGTCCTGGCATGGTCGTGCCGATCGGCTGGGTCGCCGTGGGGAACCCGGCCCACATTCTGCCGGCTGAACGCCACGACGAGATCTGGGAGATTCAACGGAAGTTGGACTTTGTCGGCACCGTCTATGGGGTCGGCAACGACGTGTCGATGCGTGACGTGATGCGCAGCCAATCGCAGTTCTACGGCCACCACCACGACGACGTCGCCCTCGATCAGCGCTGACGGCCATTCTCGGTGGCCGTGACCAGTTGATCGGGGTGGAGTCGAACCCGACTCGGCGGTAGAGGGTGAGCCTTGTTCCCAGCGTGCTCAGGAACCGCCCGGAGACCGATACCGCTGCATCACCGCCCCCGAAGCGAACTCCCGCCGTTCCACCAGTTCGAGCCGCACCCGCTCGCTCAGTCCCTCCAGCAACCGCGGACCGTGCCCCGCGAGTACCGGATGCACGACGAACGTGTACTCGTCGATCAGCCCCAGCTCGGCCAACGCGAGCGGCAGCGTGACGCCGCCGACCGACAGCCCGTCACCCGGCTGCGCCTTGAGCGCGCGCACCGCATCGCCCAGATCGCCCTGCATCAGCTCGGCGTTCCAGTCGACCCTGTCGAGCGTGCTCGACACGACGTGTTTCGGCACCCGGTCGATGGCGTCGGCGAACGGGATCTCCCACTCGTCCATCCAGTCGGGCCACACTCCGGATGCCGGGCGACGCCAGGCCGACTGCATCATCTCGTACGTGGTTCTGCCGTAGAGCACGGCATCCGCCCGCTGCATCTCGGCGGTCCAGAAGCCCATCAGCTCCTCGTCGGGCGCGACCCCCGCCTCGTGGTGCACGCAGCCGTCGACCGTGACGTTGATCGAGTAGCGCAGTGGTCTCATCTCGCCGATCTCCTTCGATGCGGGCGGTGGTGGTGGTAGGACAGGTTGAGCGAAACTGGCACCGAGGGTCAACCCGCGCCTTCGACGGGTGCCCCAGCGGCGCTTGCGGCAGCCTCCAAGTACATCGCCAGATTCTGCTCTGCCGTTTCCAGTTGCTCAGCTGTCAGTGACCGACCACCCCACTCGCGTTCCAGCTCCGACCGCAGCTCCGCACTTTCTGCGTCTGCTAGATCACGGAAGTACTTTGCGAGCGCTACCGCGCTGCGCACGTCTGCAGCCCCCACAGGTAGTCCTGTATGCAGCGCTCCAAGGCCGCGAAAAACGCCGTCTCGGCCGAACGACACGGTTACGACGGCCTGGCCGCTGTCTACCGAGTGTGCAACCCTTCGGTTTCGAATATCGATAACGGCATCATGCCGCTGTCTCTGCTCCTTGGAAAGCCGATCAACATATGGTCGAAGATTCGCTCTGGGGTTGCTGGGTTCCCTCGACCTCCCGGTCTGAAACCCGCGTCCGTAGGCGATGACCAACGCGTTGAAGAGATTGAAATCGAAGTCGCCTCCGTCTATGCGCTTCTCAAGGATCTCGCCAATCGTAATGACGGAGTCGAGGTCGGCCACACAGTCCTGGAGGTCGAGTAGACGCCACGTCTGCGAAAGAGGAAGCTGAAATATGAACGCGTCCTCAATCGGGCGGAGCGTGCCATCATCAGCCAAGAGAACAAAAGGAGGTGGAGACCAAATCAGTTCAGTGGATTCACTCACACCGAGCAATCTACATCCTTCCCAATCACGGCAGCCCGACAAGCTCGTCCAGCGTCATCGCCTGCATCCCGGCTACAGCTAGCACCATCAGGCTCACCTGCGGGCACGGCGCTCTAGAGATCGACGCGTGCGACGTGGGCATCAGCACTCCACGACGTTCACCGCGAGACCGCCGCGACTCGTCTCCTTGTACTTGTCGCTCATGTCGGCGCCGGTCTGGCGCATCGTCTCGATCACGGCATCCAGCGACACCACGTGGCTGCCGTCGCCGTGCAGGGCGAGGCGGGCAGCGGTGACGGCGGTCGACGCGGCGACGGCGTTGCGCTCGATGCAGGGGATCTGCACGAGCCCAGCGATCGGGTCGCACGTGAGCCCGAGGTGGTGCTCCATCGCGATCTCGGCCGCGTTCTCGACCTGCTGTGGGGTTCCTCCGAGCACGGCGCACAGCCCCGCGGCCGCCATCGCGCACGCGGACCCGACCTCGGCCTGGCATCCGCCCTCGGCACCCGAGATCGACGCGTTCGCCTTGATCAGCGAGCCGATCGCCGCTGCGGTCAGCAGGAACGTCCGCACGCCCTCGGCATCCGCCCCGGGCTCGAACCGCGAGTAGTACATGAGCACGGCGGGCAGGATGCCGGCCGCACCGTTCGTGGGTGCGGTGACGACCCGTCCGCCACCGGCGTTCTCTTCGTTGACGGCGAGCGCGAACACCTGCAGCCAGTCGGCGGTGACGGTGCGCCCGGACTCCTCGGCGCGCAGGATGCTGTCGCGCATGCGGCGCGCTCGGCGCGGCACTCCGAGACCACCGGGCAGCGTGCCCTCGGCATCCATCCCGGCCTCGACGCACCCGCGCATTGCGGTCCAGATCGCGTCGAGCCCTGCGTCGATATCCTCGGAGCTCCGGTGCGCGAACTCGCCGGCCCGGGCGATGTCGGCGATCGAGCGCTCCTCACCGCACAGCGCCAGCAGCTCGGCCGCCGTGCGGAACATCGGGAGGCGTTCGGGCGCCGAGACGACCTCGCTCTCGACGGCCCCACCCACGCGCTCGATGAACCCGCCGCCGACCGACAGGTAGGTCTCCTCGGCGATCGACATCCCGCCGTCCCCGAAAGCGCGGATCACGAGCGTGTTCGGGTGCCCCTCCGGCCGCGTGAACGGGTCGAGCACGACATCCGAGCTGTCGAACGCCACCGGCACCGCCGAACAGCAACGGCGACCCCGCCGGATGCCCCGACCACGCGCCGCGCACGGACGCCGGATCGCACGTCTCAGGGTCCAGACCGGCCAACCCCGCGACCACGGCATCCGGGGTCCCGTGGCCGAGCCCGGTCGCCGCGAGCGACCCGTACAGCACCACCTCGACGCGACGGATGCCGGACGGATACTGCGCCAGCACGCGCCGCGCGAAGTCGCGCCCGGCGCGCATCGGCCCCACCGTGTGGGACGACGAGGGGCCGATA
>NZ_DALZXX010000020.1:12322-34783 GCF_031988965.1 Microbacterium sp. | reverse complement strand
CACGATGATCGACAGCCATGTGCCGAGGTTCGTGATCAACGACGTGGCGCTCGAGAGCGACCCCGACACGGTGGAGGCGAGTTCGGACTGCGACGTGATGGTCGCATCGGGCAGCTCGTCGGCGAGAGCGGTCTGCACCGCGTCGATCGATGCCGCGGACTCGGCCTGCACGTAGACCGTCGAGATGACGTCGCCCGCGCCCGAGAGCTCCTGCGCGGTGTCGAGCGGCAGGTAGACGTTCGCCGCGGTGTCGGCGGAGGAGGTGGATGCCACGATGCCGACGACCTCGACGTCGGAGCCCGCGACGTCGATCGTGTCTCCGACCGCGATCTCGGCGGTCGAGGCGTACGTCGCATCGACGAGGGCGACGAGCGCGCCGGCGTCGCCGCTGTCGAGAGCGCGACCGTCATTCACCTCGACGGACGCGAGTGGACCGACGGACTCGGCCGCCGGGTCGATTCCGAGCACCGTGAACGAGTCGACGCCGAACGATCCGCCACCGCCGGCGCCGTCCTGCGGCGGCATCTGTCCCTCGGCGGGGGTACCGTCCGTCGGGGCTGCACCGTCGGTCGTGCCGTCCTGCGCACCGAAGCCCCCGCTGGGCAGTTCGCCCGAGAACGTCGAGTTGGTGAGGCTGAGCGCCGCCGTCGCGGCGGTCACCCCGTCGGTCGACGCCACCGTGTCGAGAACCGAGGCATCGAGCGTGCCCCGCATGAAGTCCGTCATCAGAGTCGACTGGTTGAGCGTGGTCGTGTCGCCGTCGGTCGCTCCCTCGTCCGCCCCGAAGTCGAAGCGCTGTCCGCCACCCTCCCCCGGCTCCGCCGCGGCCCCCGTCACGGTCAGATCGGTGCCGACGCCGTACACGGACTCCAATGCCTGCGCCTGCGCGTCCCGCACCCCCGCGGTGAGGGCGTTGACGATGATCACGAGCGCGATGGCGATCGCGAGCCCGACCGCCACGATCCAGGTCTGCTTCTTGCGGCCCGCCAACTCTCGCCGCAGATAAGTGCCGTACATGTGTCTCCTTCCGCCGCGCGCCGTTCGCGGGCCGATGATGACGCTAAGGAGCGGACTTTTGCGAGATCGAGGGACGGGTGATGAGAAACCTATGGGATGCGCACCTCACAGCAGACGCATAGCGCGTTCCATAGAAACCCCATAGGTGATTCCGCAGAATGTACTCATGAGCACCGATCTCCCCGAACTGCGCCGCCCCGACGGCTCTCCCCTGCGCATCCTCGCCGTCGACGACGAGCAGATGCTCACCGACCTGCTCGCGATGGCCCTGCGCATGGAGGGCTGGGAGGTGCGCACGGCATCCTCCGGCCTCGAGGCCCTGCAGGTGGCACGGGAGTTCGAACCGGATGCTCTCGTGCTCGACATCATGATGCCCGACCTCGACGGCATGGCCGTGCTGCGCCGCCTCCGTGAATCCGGCAGCCTCGTGCCCGTGCTCTTCCTCACGGCGAAGGATGCCGTGGGCGACCGCGTCGCCGGTCTCACCGCCGGAGGAGACGACTACGTCACGAAGCCCTTCAGCCTCGAGGAGGTCATCGCCCGGCTGCGCGCGATCATCCGCCGCACCGGGCACGCCACGGCCGACGACGGCCAGTCGATCCTCCGCGTCGCCGACCTCACGCTCAACGAGGACAGCCACGAGGTTGTCCGTAACGGTACCGAGATCGAGCTGACCGCGACCGAGTTCGAGCTGCTCCGCTACCTCATGCGCAACGAGCGCCGCGTACTGTCGAAGGCGCAGATCCTCGACCGGGTCTGGAGCTACGACTTCGGCGGCAAGTCGTCGGTCGTCGAGCTGTACATCTCGTACCTGCGCAAGAAGATCGACGCCGGGCGCACCCCGCTGCTGCACACCGTCCGCGGCGTCGGATACATGATCAAGGCGCCCCAGTGAGCTCCACGAGGATGACAGCGCGGCCGATGAGCCTGCAGACACGGCTCATGACAGCCGTGATCGGCTTCGTCTCGCTCATCCTCGTGATCGTCGCGGTGATCACGAGCGCTCTTCTGGGTGGGACGCTCGAACAGCAGCTCCAGGACAAGGTGGCCGGCTACACCTCTCAGGTGGCCCAGGTGGTCGGCGGCGTGCCGGCGAAGTACGCCGATGTCGACGCCATCTTCGAGGGCCAGGGCTCGCGAGTTCCGCCCGGCATCCTGATGGCCGTGTCGAGCACCGCGGGCGGCACCAGCGGTGTCGTCTTCCCCGACACCAAGGGCGAACTGAGCGGGGTTTCGCAGACCCTGACGAGCGCGGATCTCGCGCGGATCGACGCGGCGCTCGACGGACGCCGCGTCGGCACGGTCACCCTCGACGACTTCGGCTCCTACCTCGTCGTCGTGCAGCAGGCGCCCAACGGCGTGAACGTCGTGACCGGCCTGCCCCGCACCGACATCCAGAACCAGCTGACGACACTGCTCACCGTGATCGTGCTCGCGACCCTCGGCGGCCTGATCCTGCTCGCGCTGACCACCGCGATCACCATCAGAGTGGGTCTCCGGCCGCGGCGCGCTGTCGCTGCGACCGCGACGCGCGTCGCCAACCAGCCGCTCGATCGCGGCGAGGTGCAGATCACCGAGCGCGTGCCGGCGTCCGAGGCCGACCCGCGCACCGAGACGGGTCTCGTCGGGGCGTCGCTGAACACCCTGCTCGATCACGTGAACACCTCGCTGGCGGCGCGACAGAAGAACGAGGAGCGGATGCGACGGTTCGTCGCCGACGCGAGCCACGAGCTGCGCACCCCGCTGTCGTCGATCCGCGGATACTCGGAGCTCTCGCTCCGTGCGTTGAAGCAGCAGGGCGGAGAGGCGGCGATCGAGGGCACGACGACGTCGCTCGAGCGCATCCAGGCGCAGTCCCTGCGCATGACCCGTCTGGTCGAGGACCTGCTGCTGCTCGCCCGTCTCGACGAAGGCCGGGAGCTCGTGTACGGCACGGTCGACCTGACCCAGCTGGCGTTGGAAGGGCTCTCCGACGCCCGCCCCACGGCCGTCGATCATCACTGGAACATCGACGTGCCCGACGAGCCGATCGTCATCATGGGCGACGCGGGCCGCATGCATCAGGTGGTCGCCAATCTGCTCGCGAACGCCAGGACGCACACTCCGGCCGGCACCTCGATCACGCTCCGGGTGAGCCGCGAGGGTGAGGATGCCGTCATCCGCGTGCATGACGACGGACCCGGTATCGATCCGGCCGTGCGCGAGGAGCTGTTCGCCCGCTTCGCACGGGGTGACAGCTCGCGTGCCCGGCAGACCGGTGGCACCGGCCTCGGCCTGGCGATCGCGAAGGCCATCGTCGAGGGCCACGGCGGCGAGATCTCCGTGGCGAGCGAGCCCGGTGACACGACGTTCACCGTGCGCATCCCCGTGAATCCGGCGGCCGGCGAGTAGCCGGTTCGGCTCGGAGACGCCCGGGGGTCAGTAGCCGGCGAACGCGTCGGTCGTGAGGGAGCGGGCCTTCTGCAATGCCGGCGCGAGGTCGGCGATCAGGCGCGGCGGTCCGGAGATGAACGAGTGGCGCTCCGCGAGGTCGGGCACGTGGCGCTCCAGCGCATCCGCGTCGAGCCGGGCACCCTGTGCCCACGTCCACTGCGTGGGAAGGTCGGCCGGCTCGTCGCGGGTGAACACGACGACGCGGGCACCGGTGGCGGAGAGTTCGTCCCGGAACGCGAGCTCCGAACTGTCGGAAGCCACGTAGACGAGCACCACGTCGCGCCGCTGCCCCGTCGCCTGCAGCTGGCGGAGCTGCGACACGAACGGTGTGACGCCGATGCCGGCGGCGACCAGCAGAACGGGGGCCTCCGATCGCGGCAGCAGGAAGTCGCCCCAGGTGCCCGTCACCGCGAGCGTGGCGCCCGGCTCCGCGGCGGCCAGCGCACGCTTGTAGCTCGACGGATGCTTCTGGTCACCGTTCTTGTAGGCGATGCGCAGCGTCGGCAGATCGGCCGGCGCTGACACGATGCTGAACTCGCGGCGCGTGCCCCGAGCGTCGGGACGGTGATGCGGCACGTCCAACTCCAGGTACTGCCCGGGGAGGAAGCGGACCTTGCCCTTGGCACGGAACGTCAGCTCCTGCGCGGTCGGGGTGATGAACTGCCGCTTCTCGAGCACCAGACGCACAGAGCCGCGCAGGGCGAAGGCGAAAGCGAGCAGGTTGCCGATGAGCAGCGCTCGTTCCTGTCCGAGTGTGAAGAGTCCGCCGATCGCGATCGGCCACCCCGCGAGCACGCCCACGAGGGCAGCCACGGAGAACTGCTGCCAGCGACGCGGCGGGAGGGTCAGCGGTTCGGAGAGCATGAACGCACCGAGGAACAGGAACGGTGACTGCAGCAGTGCGAACGAGAGCGCCGTGCCGAGGTCGAACGCGATGTCGAACTCCTGGGCCTGTACAGCCTGCCGCACGACGGAGACGGCCACCGCGACGAGAAGGAACACGGCGACCACGCGCACCTTCTCGGTGCGCCACAGCACCGCGAGCCCGAGAATGAGGACGGGGATGAACAGTGACGGCGTGCCCACCCACCACGATGATGACGTGCCCAGCCACTCGAAGGCGCCGAAGGATCCGAGGATCGACACGACGGCGGCCCCGAACGCGGCCGGGTTGAGGATGTGCCTGCCCCGCCAGGCGATCAGATACTTCGACAGGCTCGCCACGGCACCGGCGATCGCGAGTCCGAGCAGCGCCAGCGGTTCGATGCCGGGTCGCAGCACGAACAGCAGGATGAGCGCGGTGACGAGCGACGACTCGATCCTCCACGGCAGCCGCAGCACGCGCTGTGCCGCCGCGTCCACGGCGGAGATCACCACCGCGAGAACCGCGAACGAGGCGACGATCTCGAGTGGCGTCGGCGACACGATGATCCCGACCGCGGAGAGCACGAGGGTGATGACGGCCAGCATCAGCAGCGAGAAGAGAACGAGGCGGTACATCGAGATGCCGCCGAGGAGCGCGAGGACGCGCTGGCGTGCAGCGGTGATGGAGGTGATCACGGGTTCCACTCTTCCCTACTTCAGCGCCTCATCGGCGGGTGAACAGCTCGGCGGGGCATCCGGGCGAGCGCTCGACGCGTCCATCCGTCGTCATCCGCACCCAGTGCACGCCCCAGCGGGCCGCGAGCTCGGGACCACCGTCGAAGAACAGCGCCGTGGCGACGGCATCCGCTCGCATGGCATCCGGGGCGAGGGCCCAGGTCGCCGCCCAGGTGCGCACCGGCACGCCGGTGCGCGCGTCGAGCACGTGATGCAGCCCCTCTCCCCATGCTCTCCGGTTGACGGCCGAGGCGCACAGCGCGGCATCCTGCAGCTCCACGACGCCGATGGCCTTCGAGGCGTCGTACGGATGCTCGAGCCCCACGCGCACGGTCGAGCCCCGAGCGCGCATGTCGCCCCCGGCATCCACCACGAGATCGCCGGGCACGTCGCTCAGCGTCTCCATGACGAGGTCGACCAGACGCCCCTTGCCGAGCGCTCCGACATCGAGCAGAGGGGGCACGGATGCCGTCGCCTCCCCCGCCGTCCAGCGGATGCGGTCGGTCCACTCGCTCGGAGCCGCGAGCGGCGCCCCTGCGACGAGCGTGTAATCCGCGTCGTATCCGAGCGCACCGAGGCTGTCGCCGACGAGGGGATTCACCGCTCCCGCGGTCGCGTGCGACAGATCGCGATAGGCGTCGAGCATCGCTCCGGCGTCGCTCGAGAGGATCGTGCCGCCGGTGCGACTCACCGCGGTCACCGCGGAGTCGTCACGGAATCGCGACCACTCGCGGTCGAATCGATCGATCTCGGCGTCCACGAGCGCCCGCTCGCTCAGGCCGAGCTCGTCCTGCGTCTCTATCTCCCAGCGCGTGCCGATCGCGTCGAAACGCCAGGTCGCCATGTTCGCGGGTCCAGGCGACTAGGCTGCCGCCTGCTCCTTGATCGCGTCCACGGCCTTGTTGAACCCACCGCTGGTCAGCGAGGAGCCCGCCACCTTGCTGACGTCGATCTCGTCGAGCGACTTGCCCACGACCTCATCGGAGATCCCGTCGATGAACTGACCCTGGTACTGCTCGCTCTCGCGGGCCTGCGGGTCTCCCGTGACCTCGACCTCGCTCACCAGCCCGTCGGCGATGGTGAGGGTCACGGAGATCTCCTCCACCGTCTCAGGCGTCTGGTACGACCCGTCGGCGGTGTACGTGCCGTCGGCGTACTCGGTCGAGCTAGCCGAACCGGTGCTCGTGTCAGTGCTGCTGTCGGTGCTCGTCGACCCACCGGTCGAGGTGTCCTCGGCATCGGCCGTGCCGGAGCAGCCGGCCAGGACGAGGAGTCCTGCGACGCCGGCGATGGCTGCGCCCTTGCGAACAGAAGTCGGTACAGTCGTGCGGATCATGATGGTCCTCCCGGCCTTGATCGGTGTGTTGATTCGACCGTAGGGACAGCATCTATGTGCGGGCTGTGTCCGATATATGGGTTGCTTACGCGTCTCCGCCGAACATGCTCGTGACCGAACCGTCCTCGAAGACCTCGTGGATGGCGCGAGCGAGCAGCGGAGCGATCGGCAGGATCGTGAGCTTGTCCCATCGACGCGACTCGGTCAGCGGAATCGTGTCGGTGATGACGACCTCGTCGATCGAGGCATCCTGCAGTCGCTCGGAGGCCGGGTCGCTGAAGATCGCGTGGGTCGCGGCCACGATCACGCGATGCGCGCCGTTCGCCTTGAGCGCCTGGGCGGCCTTGACGATCGTGCCACCGGTGTCGATCATGTCGTCGACGAGAAGACAGGTGCGGCCCTCGACGGCACCGACGATCTCGTGGACGGAGACCTGGTTGGCGACCTTGGGGTCACGACGCTTGTGGATGATCGCCAGCGGGGCGCCGAGGCTGTCGGACCAGGTGTCGGCCACGCGGACGCGGCCCATGTCAGGCGACACGACCGTGAGGATCTCGCGGTCCGCGGGGCTCAGCGTGCGCTCGAAGTAGTCGAGCAGCACGGGCTTGGCGAAGAGGTGGTCGACGGGGCCGTCGAAGAAGCCCTGGATCTGCGCGGCGTGCAGGTCGACGCTCATGACGCGGTCGGCGCCGGCGGTCTTGAGCAGATCGGCGACGAGGCGGGCGCTGATCGGCTCTCGACCGCGGCCCTTCTTGTCCTGGCGCGAGTACGGATAGTACGGAGCGACGACGGTGATGCGCTTGGCGGACGCGCGCTTGGCGGCGTCGATCATGATCAGCGCCTCCATGAGCCATTCGTTCACCGGCTCGCCGAAGGTCTGGATCAGGAAGAGGTCGCAGCCACGGATCGAGACGTCGAACCGGGCGTAGATCTCGCCGGATGCGAACGTGCGGTGCTCGGTCGGCACCACCTCGGTGCCGAGCGCCGCAGCCACGGCGGCGGTCAGCTCAGGGTGCGAACGACCACCCGCGACGATGAGCCGCTTCTTCGTCTTGGCGACCAGTCCGGGGGCGATGCCGTTGTCCCGGTCCAGATCGACGGTCTTCTTCTTGCGCGCCATCGTTTTTGCCTACTCCGCCACTCGGGATCGGGCTGCGGCGTCTGCCGCGCCCGTGCCTGCCCTGTTCTTCTCGACCCAACCCTCGATGTTGCGCTGAGGGGCGACGCTCATGGCAAGGGATCCGGCGGGCACGTCCTTGCGGACCACGGCGCCGGCACCTGTCTTGGCGCCTGCTCCCAGCCTAACGGGCGCGACGAGGGTCGTGTGCGAGCCGGTGTGCACCTCGTCCTCGACCACGGTGCGGTGCTTGTTCACGTCGTCGTAGTTCGCCGTGATCGTGCTCGCGCCGAGGTTCACCCCGCGGCCGATGGTCGCATCGCCCACGTACGAGAGGTGCGGGACCTTGCTGCCCTCGCCGATCTCCGCGTTCTTGGTCTCGACATAGGCGCCGATCTTGCCCTTGGCGCCGAGCACGGTGCCGGGGCGAAGGAACGAGAACGGGCCGACGGTGGCCTCGGCGCCGATCACGGCGAGCGTGGCGTCGGTCCGACGGACGATCGCGTCCTCCCCCACCTCGCAGTCGACGAGAGTCGTGTCGGGTCCGATGATCGCGCCCGCGGCGATGACCGTCGCCTTCAGGATGTGCGTGTTCGGGAGGATCGTCACATCCGGGGCGAGCTTCGCATCGTCATCGATCCAGGTCGTCGCCGGGTCGATGATCGTCACGCCCTCGAGCTGCCAGCGGCGCACGATCCGGTCGTTGAGGAGGCGCCCCACCAGCGCGAGCTGCGCGCGGTCGTTCACGCCGTAGGTGACGGTCACATCGGAGACGACGGAGGCGGCGACACGGTCACCGTCG
Organism: Microbacterium sp.; assembly: GCF_031988965.1. Taxonomy (GTDB): domain Bacteria; phylum Actinomycetota; class Actinomycetes; order Actinomycetales; family Microbacteriaceae; genus Microbacterium. The sequence continues at coordinate 26,479 of NZ_DALZXX010000020.1, read as the reverse complement.
CGACGGAGGAGGCCGGGGACGTCGGTGAGGTACATCTCGCCCTGCGCGTTGTCGACGCCGATCTCGGGCAGGTAGGTGCGCAGGGTCGCCGCTCGGAAGACGTACATGCCGGCGTTGATCTCGCGTACGGCCGCCTCGTCGGCATCCGCATCCTTCTGCTCGACGATGCGGTCGACGCCGCCGTCGAGGTCACGGATGACCCTGCCGTATCCGGTCGGGTCGTCGACCACAGCGGTCATGAGGGTCGCCGGCGCTCCGGATGCGCGGTGCTCGGCGAGGAAGCCCGAGAGGGTGTCGGCATCCGCGAGCGGGCAGTCGCCCGAGAGGACCAGGACATCGCCGTCGAAGTCGGCGGGAAGCTGATCGATCGCCACCTGCACCGCGCGACCGGTGCCGGGGATCTCGTCCTGATCGACGAACACGACGGCCGGGTAGGCCTCGGTGAGCGCCGCGACGACCTGATCACGCTCATGCCGCACGACGACCTCGATGTGGTCGGCGCCCAGTCGCGTGGCCGTGGTCAGGACATGCCCGACCAGGGGTCGCCCGCCGATCGGATGCAGCACCTTCGGCAGGCGAGAGCGCATGCGCGTGCCCTGCCCCGCGGCGAGGACGATGATGGCGAGCTTGTTCCCAGTCATGCTCCGCCGCCAGGACTCGAACCTAGACCTCACAGCTCCAAAGGCTGTCGTGCTGCCATTACACCACGGCGGACCACGGCCCCCGAGAGAGCCGCGGGGTCAAGTCTGCCACGTCCGCATGCCTGCTACCGGCGATAATGGACGGATGACTGAGGCGGATGAGGTTGACCGGATCGTCGGCGCCTGGAACACGCAGCGTCCCGACCTCGACTTCTCACCCCTCGAGGTGCTGTCGCGGATGGATCGGCTGACCCGCCTGCTCGATCGCGCCCGGCGCGACGTCTTCCGTCGCAGCGATCTCGAGGCCTGGGAGTGGGACGTCCTGTCGGCGCTGCGCCGGGCGGGAACGCCCTTCCAGCTCTCCCCCAAGCAGCTGCTGCAGCAGACGCTCGTGTCGAGCGGCACGATGACCAACCGCATCGACCGCCTGGTGGGCCGGCGCTTCGTGCGCCGCGAAGCAGACCCTGCAGACGGCCGCAGCGTGCTCGTCACACTGACCGACGACGGACGCATCAGGGTGGATGCCGCGATCACCCGCCTCGTCGACGTCGAGGCCGAACTGCTCAAGGCCCTGTCACGCGGGGATCGAGACCGGCTGGCCGCGCTGCTGCGCAAGCTCAGTCTCAGCTTCGACGCGTGAGGGTCGGACGACATGGCGATGCTCTCCCCTCTTCCCGTGCGCGACGGAGTCGGCGCGACGCGCCTGCACGTGCCGATGAGCGGCGAATGGCCGACCGTCGGCGCCTACATGATCGAGCGCTTCTTCCACCTCGACCCGGAGGGGCTGCTCTCGCGCTTCGACCGCGGCGAGATCGTGGCTCGCGACGGCAGACCGCTCACGCGGGAGACCCCGCTGGGGGTCGAGGAGTTCATCTGGTACTACCGCGATCCGCCCGTCGAGACGTACCTGCCTCTCGAGATCGAGGTCCTGCATCAGGACGCCGATCTGGTCGTCATCGACAAGCCGCACTTCCTGCCGACCATCCCCGGCGGGAAGTTCCTGCAGAACTCCGCACTGATCCGTCTGCGCAATCTGCTCGGCAACGACGAGCTGGCCCCCATCCACCGTCTCGACCGGGCGACCGCAGGTGTGCTCATGTTCTCGGCGCGGCCGCAGACCCGGGCTCCGTACCAGCTGATGTTCGAGAAGCGGCAGGTGCAGAAGGTCTACGAGGCGGTGTCCGCGCGCCCGGCGGAGTGGGACGCCTCGCGATTCCCGCTCGTCTACCGCAACCACATCGTCAAGCTCCGCAACGAGCTGAAGGTGAAGGTCGACGACCAGCGGGAGCCGAACGCCGAGACGCAGATCGATCTGATCGATGCCGACGAACGCGTCGTGCACACGCTGCTGCGCCCGCACAGCGGCAAGATGCACCAGCTGCGGGTGCACCTCGCAGCGCTGGGCCTCGGCATCCTGAACGACCCGTTCTACCCCGAGCTGCGCGGCGAGGCACCCGACGACCTGGATCGGCCGATGCAGCTGCTCGCTCGCGAGCTGCACTTCGTGGATCCGCTGAGCGGCGCGTCGCGGATGTTCTCCACGACGCGCACGCTGCAGGAAGCGCCTGTCAGCGGCGCATGATCTTGCGCGCCAGGCGCGTGCCGAGCATCTGCACGAGGTGCACGAACACCACGATGAGGATGATCGCCGCCCACATGACCAGCGGCTCGAACTGCCGGAAACCGTAGATCTGCGCGAAGGCGCCGAGGCCACCGCCGCCGATCAGACCGGCCATCGCCGTCATGTCGATCAGTGCGACCACGATGAAGGTGTAGCCGAGGATGAGCGGGCCGAGGGACTCGGGGATCGCGACGGTGAACAGGATGCGCCAGGGACCGGCACCCATCGCGCGAGCGGCCTCGATGACCCCCGGCGAGACCGAGACGAGGTGCTGCTCGACGATGCGGCCGATCGCGAAGGCAGCGGCCAGACCGATGATGAAGGCTCCCGCCGTGGTGCCGATGCCGGTGCCGACGACCACACGCGCGAACGGCTGCGCCACCGCCATGAAGATCACGAACGGGATGGGGCGGAAGAAGTTGACGGCGAGGTTCGCGACGACCGAGACCGGCTTGTTCTGCGCGAGACCGCCCGGGCGTGTGACGTAGAGGATCACGCCGATCGCGAGGCCGAGGATGCCGCCGAGCACGAGAGCGAACGACGTCATGTACAGCGTCTCGAGTGCGGCCTTCCAGAACTCGGGCCACAGTTCGTTCAGACGATCCATCAGCGAGCCTCCTCTCCGGCGATCTCCGTGACTTCGACGCGGTCGGCGATGTCGGCGAGCGTGCGATCGATCACGGCTCCGTCCCCGCGGATCGCGAGCGTGAGGTGCCCGAAGGCACGTCCGCGGATGTCGTTGATGCCGCCGTAGACGAGCTCGAAGTCGAGCCCCGCGCCGGCCAGATCGAGGAACACCTGCGCCTGCGAGGAGTCGCCGTCACGGAACGAGAAGGTGACGAGACGCCCCTGATGCCGATCGCGGAGGACCGAGAGCTCGGACGGTGTCGGGATGCCCTTCACGACTGTGCCGACGAATCGCTGCGAGGCGGGATTCTGCGGTGCCGAGAACACGTCGAACACGTCACCCTGCTCGATGACACGTCCGTTCTCCATCACGGCCACCTTGGTGGCGATGGTCTGGATGACGTCCATCTCGTGCGTGATGACCACGATCGTGACGCCCTGCTCCTGGTTGACCCTCTTGAGCAGATCGAGCACCTCGTGGGTGGTCTGCGGGTCGAGGGCGCTCGTGGCCTCGTCGGCGAGCAGGATCGCCGGGTCGGTGGCGAGAGCGCGGGCGATGCCGACGCGCTGCTTCTGCCCTCCCGAGAGCTGCTCGGGGTACGCCTTGGCCTTGTCGGCCAGGCCGACGAAGCTGAGGAGCTCGGTGACGCGCTTCTCGATGTCGGGCTTCGACCACCCCGCCAGCTTCAGCGGATAGGCGATGTTCGCCTTGACGCTGCGCGAGGCGAACAGGTTGAACTGCTGGAAGATCATGCCGATCCCCCCGCGGACCTTGCGCAACTCGCTCTCGCGGAGCGCGGTGACATCCACCCCGTCGACGAGGATCGTGCCGCCGGTCGCGGGTTCGAGTGCGTTGATCAGGCGGACGAGTGTCGACTTGCCCGCACCGGAGTATCCGATGATGCCGAAGACGTCGCCCTTCTCGATGTCGAGGGTGACGTCGTCGACGGCGACGATCTCGCCGTCGCCCGGGGTGCGGGAGGGGTATGCCTTCGACACGTTGGTCAGGCTCACGATGGGCATGTGTGCTGCTCCGGTCTGCTTCGGGAACGAAGAATCGGGTGACGCACGCAGCGCCACCCGATTCTCTCGCATCAGGCGGGAGGTTTTTTCCCTCCCACCGGACTCACTTCTGCGCTTCGGTGTCCTTCTGGACCTTCTCGAGCGACGACACGAGGTCCTCGACGGGCGTCTGCAGCGGAACCGCGGTGTCACCCGAGGATTCGATCAGACCGGCCTGCACGTCCTCGTTCGTCTGGAAGATCTCGACGAGCTTGAGGTACGTCTCGTTGTCGGCATCCTCGGCGCGCGACGCGAAGATGTTCACGTACGGCAGCGCGTTCGGGTCCTCCGGGTCGTCCTGCGCGATCGCGTCGTCGAAGGTCAGACCGGAGTCCTCCACGAAGTCGTTGTTGATGATCGCGGCGGCCACATCGGGCAGCGAGGTCGGGATCAGTGCGGCCTCGAGTGCCGTGACCTTGACCTTGGACTTGTCGGTGTCGACGTCGGCGACGTCGGAGAAGATCGTGCCACCGCTCTTCAGCTCGATCAGACCGGCCGACTGGAGCACGAGGAGGGCACGGGCCTGGTTCGACGCGTCATCGGGAACAGCGACGGTCTCGCCCTCCGGGATGCTGTCGACGTCGTCGTACTTCTTCGAGTAGAGACCCAGCGGGTAGATCGCGGTCGAGCCGATCGGGGTGAGGTCCGAGCCGGAGTTCACGTTGTAATCGGCCAGGTACACGATGTGCTGGAACTGGTTGAGGTCGATCTCACCCTCGGTCAGCGCCGGGTTCGGCTGCTCGTAGGAGCCGAAGTCGACGAGTTCGACCGTGATGCCCTCTTCGGCCGCGGCCTCGACGAAGGGCGCCCACTGCGCGTCGCCCTTGCCGACGACGCCGACCTTGACGGTCTCGTTCTCGGAGGATCCGGAGTCGCCGGAGCCGGCGTCGGAGGATGCCGTCGCGCAGCCCGCGAGGGCGACGAAGAGCGGGACCGCGGCGAGCGCGGCGATGACGGACGTGGTCCGGCGGGATGCTGTGAAGGACATGGGTGTTCGGGTTCCTCTCTTGGGGGACTCGAACACGTTAGGCATTCATACACGATCTCGAAGAATCGTGACGTCACAGAGCGTCACAGCCGCTCAGTCGTACTCCTCGATGCCCTGCAGACGCACCTGCTCGAGGTCGAGCCGTGCCGAGATGCGGCGCACCACGAGGTCGTCGACCGTTCCGCTGCGCCGTAGGCCGAGCAGCACCTCGCGCTTGCGATCGAGCAGCGCCAGCTTGAGGCGCGTGTGCTCCTCGTGGCGCAGCAGCGGCGAGCGCTGCATCACGTCGACGTCGGCGGACGTCGCGATCATCTGCAGCGTCCGCACTTCGACATCACCGCCGTCGGGAGCGGCCACGGTGTCGGTGTCTGCGCTCGGAGCCCCGCGTGCCGGGACTCCCCCGATGCCGAGCTCTCCGCCGGTCGACTCGGAACCGGTGGCTCCCAGCGGATCGGGCTCGTCGAGGAGCTGGTCGAGGGCACGCGCTTCGGCATCCACGATCTCCTGCTCGCGCGCGAGCGCACGGGCGTTCGAGAACTCGAGCATCTGATAGCCCTCCGCGCGGACCTTGTCGCGGATCTCCTGGCCGATGCCGTGCTCGGTGGCGAGGTCGTCGAGCGCGGCGAGGGCCGCACCGGAGATGGCACGTTCGGCGAGCTCGTACTCCTCGTCCTCTGCGTGGTCCACGGGGAACCGCGCCCAGCGGACGATCGCGGGCAGCAGCGGCCCCTGCACGAGGAGGCTCAGCAGGATCACACCCGCAGTGACGAAGACGATCTCGTTACGTCCGGCGATCTCCCCCTCCGTCGCACTGGCCGCCGGAACCGACAGCGCGATCGCGAGGGATACGGCACCGCGCATCCCCGCGACGGTCGACACCGCCATCGAGCGGGCTCTCGCACCCTTCGAGGGCCGGGGGCCGGTTCGGCGCTGGAAAGGCATGTTCATCAGCTGGAACAGGTAGCGCACGACCAGCAGCGTCGCCCACACCCCGAGGGTGATGAGGACGAGTCGGCCGATCGCCGCTGCCGAGATCTCGTGCGCGACGAACTGCACCTCGAGGCCGATCAGCACGAAGAGGGCGCCGTTGAGCAGGAAGACCCCGAACGGCCAGGCGGCGTCGGCCTGACGCCTCGACGAGGCTGTGGTGACGCGGGGCGACACGTACGCGACGATGAGCCCGGCGACGACGACGGCGAGAACACCGGAGGCGTGCACGATCTCGGCGAGCAGGAACGCGGAGAACGGCACGAGAAGCAGGGTGACGTTGATCACGACCGTCGACGACGTGCGACGCAGCAGCAGGTAGCCCAGCGCGGCGATCACGGCTCCCGCCGCGATGCCGCCGATGTACGAGGTGAGTACCGACATCGTGACTGACAGCGGCGTGATGTTGCCGCCGAGAGCCAGAGACACGGCGATGGCGTAGAGCACCAGCGCGGTGCCGTCGTTGGTCAGGCTCTCGGCCTTGAGCTTCATGAACATCCGCCGCGGCAGGAGTCGACCGAGCGCGGCGACAGCCGTGGCATCCGGCGGGGCGACGGCTGCTCCGAGGATGAGTGCGGTCTCCCACGGCATCCCGAACAGAAGCCCGACACCCGCGACGGCGAAAGCGGATGCCACGACGAGCACCGTGCTCATGGGGAGGATATAACGGAAATCGCGGCGGATGGAACGGAGCGACGTCGTGAGGCTCTCCCAGAACAGCATCACGGGGAGGAACAGCAGCAGCACGGTCTCCGGCGGCAGCTGGATCTCACGCAGCTGCGGGACGAACCCGAGCAACAGCCCGAGGATCACGAGCACCAGGGGCAACGCCAACCGCACGCGGGGCGCGATCAACGCACCGACGAGGATCGTGAGTCCGATCAGGACGGTGACCTCGAGTCCTTCCATGTGAACCTCCCGGGTACCGCAGGATCATGCTGTGCGATCCCTGTCGGTATCGAACCCCGCCCAGAGCACAGCGTCTCGCAGGGCAACGGTATTCCCGCGGCCGCGCGTTCGCCAGGGTCAGATCGGCTCTTCGCTCAGCTGGGCACTTCGCTCAGTGGAGCTCTTCCGTCAGTCGAGCTCTTCCGTCAGTCGAGCTCTTCCGTCAGTCGAGCTCTTCCGTCAGCTCGAACCAGCGGAGTTCGAGTTCCTCGATCTCGGCCTGCTGATCGCTGATCGCTTTCATCTTCTCGCCGAGTCCCGCGAAGTCCGATTGATCGTGATCGGCGAGAGCGGTCTTCGCCTTGTCGACCTGCTGAGTGAGCTTCTGGATGCGGCGCTCGAGCGCCGCGACCTCCTTCTGCGCTGCCCGCAGGGCCGCGCCGTCGAGGCTGGGGGCCTTCTTCTCGGTGTTGACGGCCGTCTGCGACTTCCCGGGTGCAGAGGTCTGCAAGTGCCGCAGACGCAGGTACTCGTCGACGCCTCCGGGGAGGTGCCGCAGGTGTCCGTCGAGGATGGCGAACTGCTGATCCGTCACGCGCTCGAGGAAGTACCGGTCATGGCTGACGACGAGCAGGGTTCCCGACCACGAGTCGAGCAGGTCCTCGATCGCCGCGAGCATGTCGGTGTCGAGGTCGTTGGTCGGCTCGTCGAGGATCAGCACGTTGGGCTGGTCGAGAAGCACGAGCAGCAACTGGAGCCGACGCTGCTGGCCTCCGGAGAGATCCTTCACCGGCGTGGAGAGCTGGGCGGAATCGAAACCGAGCCGCTCGAGCAGCTGCCCCGGGGTGAGCTCCTGCGCTTTCGAGCCGGAGCCCATCGTGTACGAGGTGCGCAGCCGCGAGATCACGACACGCACCGGCTCGCGGCGCACGTCCTCGAGCTCGTCGAGGCGCTGGGTCAGCGTCTTGACCTTGACGGTCGTGCCGCGCTTCACGCGTCCGACGGTGGGTTCGACCGTGCCTGAGATGAGGCCGAGCAGTGTCGACTTGCCGTCGCCGTTGACGCCGAGTATTCCGGTCCGCTCCCCCGGTGCGATGCGCCATTCGACGTCGCGCAGCACCTCGCGCTCGCCGCCGTCGGCGGTCGGGTAGGTCACTCCGACGTCGAGCAGGTCGACGACGTCTTTTCCGAGACGCGAGACGGCGAGCGACTGCAGCGAGATCTTGTCGCGGATCTCAGGAACGTCGGCGATCAGCTCGTTGGCCGCATCGATGCGGAACTTCGGCTTCGCGGTGCGGGCGGGCGCTCCGCGACGAAGCCAGGCGAGCTCCTTCTTGGCGAGGTTCTGCCGCTTGGCTTCGGTGGCCGCCGCCATGCGGTCGCGCTCGACGCGCTGCAGGATGTATGCCGCGTATCCACCTTCGAAGGGCTCGACGATACGGTCGTGCACCTCCCAGGTCTCGGTGCAGACCTCGTCGAGGAACCACCGGTCGTGCGTCACGACCATGAGCGCGCCGGCGTTGGCGCTCCATCGCTTCTTGAGGTGCCCGGCAAGCCAGGTGATGGCTTCGACGTCGAGGTGGTTTGTGGGCTCATCGAGAGCGATGACGTCCCAGTCTCCGGTCAGCAGCTTGGCGAGCGACACGCGACGGCGCTGGCCGCCGCTGAGCGAGCCGATCTCGGCGTCCCAGGGCAGGTCCTTCAGCAGACCCTCGATCACGTCGCGGATGCGGGGGTCGCCCGCCCATTCGTACTCAGGAGTGTCGCCCACGACTGCCGCGCTGATGGTCAGGTCGTCGCTGAGGGTGTCTGCCTGGTCGAGCACGCCGATGGTCGTGCCGCCGCGCACCGTGACCCGGCCGGAGTTCGGCTCCTTTATGCCGGCCAGCATGCCGAGCAGGCTCGACTTGCCGTCGCCGTTGCGGCCGACGATGCCGATGCGGTCACCTTCTTCGATGCCGAGGGTCACGGAGTCGAAGACGACCCTCGTCGGATATTCGAGATGAAGGGCCTCAGCCCCGAGAAGATGTGCCATATCGCTCTCCAGGGTAGTCGCGCGGGCTGTGCGGGCCGGTCAGGTGAGCGCGACCCCGATCGCGGCTTCGTGATGCGCCTCCATCTGCGCATCCCAGCGACCGAGCAAGTGGAACGTCGCGATTCGGAAGACGAGCGCCCGGATCAGGAGCTGCCGCCCCTCTGGCAGGCCTTCGGCCGACCGGCGCATCTCCTGGGCATCGAGGCCGTGCCAGCATGCCGCATCGGCGAGAACGATCGCATCGGCGAACCCTACGGGCCGCCAATACGGAGCCCAGTCGATGATCGACGGCGGGTGCCCCTGGGCGAACATGACGTTGCCCAGGAGGTCGCCGTGGATCATCTGGGATGGGGCGGTGACGGGCACGAAGGCATCTGCGAGGCGTTCGAGTGTGCGCTCTCGTGGGAGGGCTTCTTCCTCCCAGGCGATCCTGTCGGACCGCGCCCACGGGTCATCTGCGACGTCGAGGAAGCCCGGGCGTGGGAGCTCTCGGATCGCTTCATGAAACGCCGCACCTGTGGCGCGCACCTCGTCGACGCGACTCTCGTCGGTGTCACCCGGCACCCACTGCCATGCCTCCCATCCGTCTACGGACCAGGATCCCGAGCGGGCGACGATCGGGCGAGGCGTGCGGAACGCATCGGTGTGAGCAAGCTCTGCCAGCACAGCCGCCTTCCACGAGGTCTCGCCATCTGCGGCAGAGGGGCGCAGCACAGTATCGCCTATGCGCCATGTCAGACCGCGCCCACCCGCGAGCTTTCGCAGCGTATCTCCACGCCTCGGTGTGACGCCGAACTCAGCGAGCACCCTATCTGCTGGTGGATTCATGGTCGTCATCTCCTCGGGCTTGTCGACTTGTCCGGCGTCGGTCCGAACAGCTCCGGGAGGGATGCCGTGAACTCCGCGAAGTGGCTGAACCAGACGGAGTGAGCTGCCCCCGCTATCCCGCGCACCTGCACCCCAACGCTCGCGAAGCGTCGGAGGTCGTCCGGCGACACCCACGCGCTCGGTTGGGCGTGCACGAGGATGGATCCCGGCTCGGGTATCCAGCTGTGATCGTCTCCACACGAGATCGACGCCATGGTCTCGGGATCGAATCGTGAAGCGGCACGCGCCTCTACCTGGGCATCCTTCTCCGAGTAGAACGGGCGTATGGCGCGCAACGTGTCGGCTGACATCCGCGTCTGTCGATCGCGCTCGTACTGGGTCACGAGTGTGTGGCGGTCGCCCCCTCCACGCAACGCCAGACCTGCGTCGACATACACAGCGAGGTGCGGTTTGACGGTCTGCGCGGCTTCGGCAAGCACGGTGGCTCCGTATGAGTGTCCGACGGCGATGATCGTTTCTCCCGGAGCGAGGTGCGCGATCGTCTCGACGACGGAGGCCGCCGCCTGCTCGATCGTGAGCGATGGATCCCGCGGCGACAGGCCATGACCGGGGAGATCAATCGCGAGGACACGGTGTCCGCGAGCCGTAAGGAGCGGGACGACGCGCCACCAGCTCTCCGACGATCCCATCATGCCGTGCAGAAGGACGACGACGGGCGGGCCGTGGCCAAGGTCGCCCGACCTGCTGGGTGGTGTGTCGACGGCGTGGAGGAGCATGAGGCGAGTTAAGCACGCCTGGTCGGAGTTTTATGCGCATTCTGGAATACATTCGAAACTTCTTTCGAATGTCGGTGATGGGTGATCTACTTGTCCCATGACAGCGCTGCTCGATGCGACCGACTCCCAGATGGCGACCCTCGCCGGCCTGGTGGAGGCGCTGCGCGTCGCGGAAGCGACGGTGAGCAGCATGCACGCCGCGCGTGACGGGCTGCTCGCCATGGCAGGGCGCCTCGCGATCGAGATCGCGAAACAGGGTGATCACCCGGATCGGGGCGATCACTCCATCCGCACCGTCGCGGCCGAGATCGCGACGGTGCAACGGGCGAGCGATCGCACGATCGAGCGGCGCATGGCCGCAGCGACCGTGCTCGTCGACCTGTTCCCGACCGTATGGGCAGCCCAAGGCACCGGCCGCATCAGCGCCGCCCACTCCCGGGTGATCACCGACGCCGGCTCCCACCTGTCCGACACCGCTCGCACCGACTACGCGGCGATCCTGATCCCGCTCGCCGAACACGAATCCCCCAACCGGCTCCGCCCCCTGGCCCGACGCATCGCCGAACGGTTCGCCCCCACGACGATCACCTCCCGACACCGGAAAGCACGCACCCACCGACGCGTCTGGGTCACAGAAAGCGACGACGGGATGGCCGCCCTGCACACCCACGCCCCCGCAGCCCTCGTACACGGCATGTTCGACCGACTCTCACAGTTGGCACACCTGATCCGCACCGAGAACCTCCGCGCCACCCGCGACGCCCGCCGCGCAGGCAACGACCACACCCCCGACACCCGCACCGTCGACGAGATCCGCGCCGACCTACTCGCCGACCTCGTCCTCACCGGCACCCCCACCGGACACGACAGCACCGACGCCCTCCTCACAGAACTCCGCGCCCACATCACCATCACCGTCCCCATCACCACCCTCATCCACACCGACCACACCGACACTCGCACCGACACCGGCGACCACTCGGACGACACCGCCACCGACAACACCGACAACACCGACAACACCGACAACAGCAACGACAGCAACGACACTGACGCCGACGACGCCGACGCCGATGCCGACGCCGACGCCGACGAGACCAGCTCAGCCCCGCACACAGGCGCAGGCGCTTCGAACCTTCACTCGCCACCGTCGCCACAGCCATCGCCACAGCCGTCTCGACAGCCAGCACCACCACCAGCTGAACTGGATGGCGTCGTTCCGATCGACTCCGACACGGCCCGGCATCTCGCCGGCAACGCCTCCGGATGGGACCGGGTGTTCACTCACCCCGTCACAGGCGGCGCGCTCAGCGTCGACCGCTACCGCCCCAGTAAGCACCTCCGGCGACACCTCCGCGCCCGCGACACGCGATGCCGATTCCCCGGCTGCGGTATCCCGGCACGCAAAAGCGACCTCGACCACACTCAAGCCGCCTCCACCGGAGGCGGCACCACCCACACCAACCTCGCCACCCTCTGCCGACGCCACCACGTGCTCAAACACCACACCCCCTGGCACGTTGAACAAAGACAGAACGGAGTACTCGTCTGGACCAGCCCCACCGGGAAGACCTACACCGACACCCCACCACCCCAAAACACCGTCACCTTCACCAGCAACGCCACCGGGGCTGGCGAGGCTGCCGAGGCCGCAGCGCCGTTCTGAGACCCCTTCTCCGCGACCCGTCATGCGTTGCGTGGATCGGCGGCGCCATCTGTGGATAACTCCGGCCGGAACAGTCGTGCTTTCACTACGGTGGCGCGATGACCCCGCAGAATCACTCGATCTCCACGTACGTTCTCGCAGTCCTGCTGCTCGCAACATCTCTCGTAGCGTGCACACCGGCCGCAGCACCAGAATCACCGCGAGACGCGACCCCGATGACGGAGCATGCGGCTGCACGAGCCGAGGTGATCTATCGCGGATACCTCGATGCACTGGGCATGATCGACCTCACCGACCGCGCCGAGTTCGAGCGCCTTGCGGAGCTCATGACGCCGGACATGTACTCAGAGTTGAGCGCAGCCTTCGATCGCTTAGGGCAAGACGGCATCACCACCCGAGGACGTCCTGAGGTCATGGAGTTCTTCGCAACACAGGTCGAGGGACCGCGAATGATCAAAGCTGTCGCGTGCACCGACTACTCGGACTACGAAGTGATCGACGAGCAGGGACAGGTGATCTCGCCTCAGACGAAGTCTCCGAGATACGAGCAGGAGAGTATGGAGTTCGTCACAGTCGGTGATCGCCTGGTGATCGGCTCATCCTTCGCGATACCTGTCGACGAATGTGAAGAGATCCTCGACATCGACGTGTACGAAGGGTGAGCCGTGCCCACCCGCGCAATGCGAACAAGAAGCCTGGTGTCGGTGATGATCTGCACGGGCATGATCCTCGCGGCGCTCGTCGGGTGCGCCCCTGAGCCGAAGCCGAGTCCCACACCCACGCCTGCCTTCGCCTCGGAAGCGGAAGCTTTCGCCGCCGCGGAGGAGGTGTACCGGGCGTACAACGATGCGTTGAATGCGAAGCGTGGTGGTGACGCGAAGGCCGATCCGACCATGTACCTCACCGGCCTTGCGCTTGAAAGCGACATAGACGCGGCACAGTACTTCGATCAGCGCGGTCTGCAACTACTTGGAGACGGACAGATCATCTTCTTTCACGGCGAGTCTGCTGCTATGGACGCAGGGAGCATCACGGCCGAGGTTTGCCTGGATGTGAGCGGAACACGTGTGATGACGAAGGACGGGGTCGATGAAACTCCAGTGGATCGAATGCCGCGCGTTCTTTTGACCGTGACATTTGTCTGGCCGGAGCCCGAGTTGCAGATCGCGAACTCAAGCCTGGTCGAGGGTGAGCAATGCTGAACCGAGTCGCAGTCGGAGATTGGGTGGTCATCGTTTCGTTGCTGTCCTCGATACTGGTCTCCACGGACACTTCGAACTGCGATGGCCAATGGGCGGCCGCAGGCCTCTGCGGTTCAACCAACGGCTCGACTCTGACCATCTCCGGCACCCAGCAGCACTCCGGCATCCCGGCAGTTCCGAACATCCCGGGCACACCCGACGCCCGCAGCCTTCGCGACAACGACGGCACGCCTCAGGCACCGACCGAGCCCGCACCGCCCAGCGACCGCGCGATCCGCCTCGCCGATTGCATGGACGACTCCGGTACCGTGCGCTGCCATACGCCCACCCGTCCGAGCGGGCCGGCCCCGATTCGCGAAGACGGTGCGCCCGCAGAAGCCGAGACGCCGACGATCACCATCACAGAGCTGGCGCAGTTCGCACCGCCGCCCCTCACAGCGAGCGCAGATCCCGGAAACGTCGGCATCGCCGGCCTCCCCGCGAACTTCATCGCAGCGGCAGACGTCCACACTCAGACCGGCGAGTTGTTCGGCATCGCGCTGACCGTCCGGTTCTCCCCCACCACCTACCTCTACGACTACGGTGACCGCAGCACCTCGAGCACGGCAGTGCCGGGACGCACGTGGCAGGAGCTCGGTCAGGCGCAGTTCACTCCCACGCCCACCACCCACGTGTACCAGGAGCGGGGTAACTATCTCGCCCGTGTCGATGTGGCGTACACAGCAGAGGTCGACTTCGGCACCGGATGGATCCCCCTCCCCGGCGAGATCACCACAATCGGCACACCACAGGAGATCCGCATCCTCGAAGCCCACACCGCCCTCGTCGCCCACACC
>NZ_DALZXX010000020.1:0-12282 GCF_031988965.1 Microbacterium sp. | reverse complement strand
ACGAGCCGCCCGGACCCGAAGGTCCGGACGGCTCGTTCGTTGCAAAGCTGATCCGCTGCGAAGCGGGAATCGCTTACTGGTACGACTCGACGATCTCGAGGAGACTCGGCACGTTGGCGTACGCCTCGGCCGCGTTCTCCTTGGTCACGATGACCGGGTCGAGCAGGTACGCCGGAACGATCTTGGCGCCGTTGTCGTACGACTCCTCATCGTTCACGTCGACGGTGTCGCCCGCCTGAAGCTGGCCGACCATCTTGATGGCCTGCTCCACGAGAAGCGTGGTGTCCTTGTTGATCGTGGAGTACTGCACACCCTCCATGATCGACTTCACCGACTCGACCTCGGAGTCCTGACCGGTGACGACCGGAACCGGCTTGCCGGCCTGCTGCACCGAGGTGATGATGGCGCGAGCCAGGGTGTCGTTCGGCGACAGCACACCGTCGACCACGGTGTCACCGCTGTACGACGAGGTGAGCAGCGTGTCCATGCGGTTCTGCGCGTTCTCCGGAAGCCATCCCTCGGTCGCGGTCTGCGCGATCTCGGTCTGACCCGACACGACGTTCAGCGTTCCGTCGTCGATCTTGTCCTGCAGCACGCTCATCGCGCCGTCGAAGAAGACCTTGGAGTTGGCGTCATCGGGCGAGCCCGAGAACAGCTCGATGTTGTACGGAGCCTCGTGGCCCGCACGAGCCTCGAGACCGTCGAGCAGCGCCTGACCCTGCAGCTCACCGACCTTGAAGTTGTCGAAGGCGACGTAGTAGTCGACAGCCTCGGTGTTCTCGATGAGACGGTCGTACGCGATCACGTATGCGCCGGCATCCTTCGCCGCCTGCACCTGCGTGGCCAGCTGCTTGCCGTCCTTCGCGCCGATGATGATGACCTTGGCACCGTTGGTGACCATGGCCTGGATCTGGTTCTGCTGCTCGGCGACCGTGTTGCTGGCCGGGGCGTACTGGACGTCGGCCTTGAAACCGGCCTCTTCCAGACCGTCGGTGAAGAGCTTGCCGGCGAGGACCCAGTTCTCGCTGGTCTTGTCCGGAAGCGCGACGCCGATCGAGGAGTCTGCCGCGAAGCCCGCGGCTTCTTCGCCCGATCCCGAACCGGTGTCCCCGCCTCGCTCGGCCGAGCAGCCGGTGAGTGCGAAGGCAGCCGTCGCGACGAGCGCTGTCGCTGTGACGATGATCTTCTTCATGTGATCTCTTTCTGTGTGATGTTGACGGATACTGCGCGCGAGCACTGCGCGCAGATTCCGCTTACTCGCTCCGCGTCTTGTCGACGGGCGGAGCCTGGTAAGTCTTGTTGGGCTCGAAAACCGGAGAGGCCTCTGGGTCGGTGTTGCGGCCGGAGCGACGCGTCATGAACCCGATGATCGAGGGGCGGCCCTGCTGCTTGTTCCAGACGTCGATGCCGACCGCGAACAGGAGCACGATGCCCTTGATCATCGAGACGACGTCGGCACCCTGGCCGAGCAGCGCGAGGCCGTTGTTGAGGAACGCCATGACGAGGCCACCGATGATCGACCCGATCACGGTGCCGATACCGCCGGCGACGGCGGCACCGCCGATGAAGACCGAGGCGATCGCGTCGAGCTCCCAGCCGGTGCCGTCGTTCGGGCCGGACGCCTGCGAACGAGCGACGAAGATCATGCCGGCGAGGGCAGCCATGACCGACATGTTCATCATGACGAAGAAGTCGACCCAGCGGTCCTTCACACCCGACAGACGCGCGGCCTGACGGTTGCCGCCGACCGCGTAGATGTGACGGCCGAACACCGTGTTGCGCGTGATGAACGAGTAGATGATGACGAGGGCCAGCAGGATGAGACCCGGTACCGGGAAGCTCGTACCGGGACGACCGGTCGCGAACATCCACGCGGCGACGAGGACGACCACCGACAGCAGCACGACCTTGACCACGCTGACCCACAGCGGCGCACTGTCCGAGCCCATCTTGTGCTGGATGCGACGCGTGCGGATCTCCCAGAAGATCAGCCAGGCGACGGCCACCAGCGCGAGCAGCATGGTGGGCACGTTGAACGGCAGCGGGAGTCCGACCTCGGGCAGGTAGCCCGTGCCGATGATCTGGAAGCCCTTGGGGACCGGGATGGTCTGCGCGTCACCGATCCACTGCTGGGCGCCGCGGAAGAGGAGCATGCCGGCGAGGGTCACGATGAACGCGGGGACTCCGACGTATGCCACCCAGAATCCCTGCCAGGCGCCGACGAGCGCGCCGACCGCGAGACCGAGCACGATCGCGAGTGGCCAGGGGAGGTTCCACTCCGCCATCGACTTCGCCACGATGATGCCCGTGAACGCGGCGACAGACCCGACTGACAGGTCGATGTGGCCCATGATGATGACCATCACCATGCCGATCGCCAGGATCAGGATGAACGAGTACTGGTTGATGACGTTGATCAGGTTGCCCGAGGTCAGCGTCGCGCCGTTCGGACCGTTGCGCAGCAGCGTCAGGATCTCGAACAGCGCGATGATGACGATGAGGCTGCCCAGGATGCCGAACTGGCGCAGCGACGAAGTGCCGTTGCTTCCGAACATCTTGCGGATGTCGCCGAAGTGGAAGCCACGCTTCGTTGTCGTGATGTCGGTGGTCATGCGGATGCTTTCTGAGTAGCGGAGGTCATGCTGCGCATGAGGGCCTCGGGTGTCGCCTGGTCGGCCGGGATGCAGTCGGTGACCCGACCTTCGAAGACGGTGTAGATGCGGTCGGAGATGCCGAGGAGTTCGGGCAGCTCGCTGGAGATGACGATCACGCCCTTGCCCTGAGAGGCGAGTTCGTTGATGATCGCGTAGATCTCGTACTTGGCGCCGACGTCGATGCCGCGCGTGGGCTCGTCGAGGATCAGCAGGTCGGGGTCGGTGAACATCCACCTCGCCAGCACGACCTTCTGCTGGTTGCCGCCGGAGAGCTTGCCGACGCCCTCTTCGACGGAGGGCGCCTTGATGCGCAGAGCCTTGCGGTACTGCTCGGCGATCGAGAACTCGGCGCGCTCGTCGACGACGCCGCGCTTCGAGATCTTCGACAGCTTCGCAGCGACCGTGGAGCGCTTGATGGTGTCGAGCAGGTTGAGTCCGAGCACCTTGCGGTCCTCGCTCACGTAGGCCAGACCGTGCTTGATCGCCGACGACACGTCGGGAAGCGTGATCTCCTGGCCGTCCTTCACGATCGTGCCCGACTGGAAGTTGCCGTACGAGCGCCCGAAGATGCTCATCATGAACTCGGTGCGACCGGCGCCCATGAGTCCGGCGATGCCGACGACCTCACCCCGGCGCACGTTGAGGTTCGATCCCTTGACGACCATGCGCTCGGAGACCGTCGGGTGCTGCACCCACCAGTCCTTCACCTCGAAGAAGACCTCGCCGATCTCGGGGGTGCGATCGGGATACCGGCTCTCGAGAGAACGCCCGACCATGCCGCGGATGATCCGGTCCTCGTTGATCTCGCCGCGGGAGATGTCGAGCGTCTCGACCGTGCGCCCGTCGCGGATGATCGTGATCTCGTCGGCGATCTGCTCGATCTCGTTGAGCTTGTGGCTGATCATGATCGACGCGATGCCCTTGGCCTTGAGACCGAGGATCAGGTCGAGCAGGTGCTGCGAGTCGTTCTCGTTGAGTGCCGCGGTCGGCTCGTCGAGGATGAGCAGCTTGACGTCCTTGTTGAGCGCCTTGGCGATCTCGATCAGCTGCTGCTTGCCGACGCCGAGCGTCTTGATCGCCACATCAGGGTCTTCGCGCAGACCGACGCGGGCGAGCAGCTCGACCGTGCGCTGTCGCTGCGCCTGCCAGTCGATCCTGCCGAAGTGACGGATCTCGTTGCCGAGGAAGATGTTCTCGGTGATCGAGAGCTCGGGGATCAGGGCGAGCTCCTGGTGGATGATCGCGATACCGGCCTGCTCGCTCGCCGCGATGTCGCGGTAGCGCTGCTCCTCGCCGTACAGCAGGATGTCGCCCTCGTACGAGCCGTAGGGGTAGACACCGGACAGGACCTTCATCAGTGTCGACTTGCCGGCACCGTTCTCGCCGCAGATCGCGTGGATCTCGCCTGCCCGGACGGTGATGGACACATCGGACAGCGCTTTGACACCCGGGAACTCCTTGGTGATGCTGCGCATCTCCAGGATGGGGCCTGACACGACCGGCAACGTTGCTGTGGTGCTCACAAGATCTTCCTCGCGACGGGCGGCCACCTTCGATGTGACCGTTCACATTGGATTACATAGTCTACGCTCGCCGAAGCGGTGTCAAGACCACAGACGAAAATGTGGCCTTATCGAAGGGCCGACGATTCCCTGGTGCGCAGGGTCGTCTGCAGAGGCCCGAACACGGGGGCCTGCTCGCCCCTGATCTGCGCGAGCAGGATCCGCACCGCCCTGCGTCCGAGTTCGGGGAAGTCCTGATGCACCGTACTCAGCGTCGGTGCCACGTGCGCCGCGACGGGGATGTCGTCGAACCCCACGACGCTCACATCTTCGGGTACGCGGATGCCGGCATCACGGAAGCCGTGCAGCAGACCGATCGCCATCTGGTCGTTGGCGACGAACACGGCGGTGAAGTCGCGCCTGCGCGACAGCTCCTGCCCGGCGAAGTAGCCGAAGTCCGCCGTCCAGTCACCGCGGACGGGCGGGAAGGTGGGCAGGTCGGCTTCGCGCAGCGCATCGAGATACCCGCGCATCCTCGACTCCGCCTCGACCCAGTCCTGCGGGCCGGCGATGTGCAGGATGTCGCTGTGGCCGAGACCGATCAGATGCTCGGTGGCCGTGCGGGCACCGGTCACCTGGTCGGCCGAGAGGCTCACCCCGTCGGACCCGGATGCGGTCTGCAGCGACACGAACGGGATGTCGACCGCCATGCCCTTCAGCACATGGAAGACCCGCACCTGCGGCGCCAGCACCACGATGCCGTCGACCTGCTCGCGCGTCAGCTGCCGCAGGGCGCTGCCGATCGCCTCGGGCGAGGTCGCGGACAGGTTCAGCGTCGAGACCGAGTAACCCTCCTCGCGCGCGGCATCCTCGATGCCGACGATCGAGGAGGTCGGACCGAACTCCCCCACGGTGGCCGACAGGATGCCCAGCATGTTCGACCTGCTCGTGACGAGCGCCCTCGCCGCGAGGTTCGGCCGGTAGTCGAGCACGGAGATCGCGTCGAGCACCTTCGCCTTGGTCTCGGGGCGGATGCTCGGATGGTCGTTGAGCACTCGCGAGACGGTCTGATGCGAGACTCCCGCGAGCCGCGCGACATCGCGGATGCTCGGCACGCGAGCGCGTTCGGAGGCGGTGGACATTGCATCGCCTCCTTGCATGTGCACGGTCACATCGTCATCTCATTATGTACGCACGGCACGCCGAACGCACCTCGCACGCATCGTCGGCGTCAGCCGATGATGCGCGCGCCGGGCACCGGGCCGTGCACGTGCAGCGGATCGAACCCGTGCTCGCGCAGCTCGTTCTGCACGTGCTGCGCGCTCTCGGGGCTGCCGCACAGAAGGGCGATCGTCGGGCCGGATCCGGACACGATGCCCTGCAGCGCACCGGCATGGATGCCGCGCAGGATGGTCGTCTCCAGATCGGGACGCTCGTGCAGCGCCGCCTCCTGGAGATCGTTGTAGATGCTCTCGGAGAGCAGCTCGGGGTCGCCGGAGCGCAGCGCCTGCAACACCGGGATGGGCACGTCGAGTGAGAGCGGCGGGTCGTCGGCGAGCGCGCCGTGCTCTTCGCGGAGCGCGTCGAGCCTGCCGTAGACCACCGGCGTCGAGAGTCCCGCGTCGCTCGGAACGAGGACCCAGTCGAAGCGTCCGCGCGCCAGGGCCGGGTTGAGCTGGTCGCCCCGCCCGGTGCCGACCGCGGTGCCGCCGTGCAGCGCGAACGGCACGTCGGCCCCGAGACGCGCCGCGAGCTCGTGCAGACGCGCGGTCGAGAATCCGGTGCCCCACAGCGCATCGCAGGCGACGAGCGCCGCGGCCGCATCCGCCGAACCGCCGCCCATGCCTCCGGCGACCGGCACGCTCTTGCGGATCTCCAGAGCGACGCCGCCCTCATACTCCGCGGCCGCGGCGAGCAGCTTCGCCGCACGCATCGCGAGATTGCGGTCGTCGAGCGGCACCGAGTCGGGGTCGTCGACCCCCGAGACCGTGATCGAGAAGTCGTCGGCGTGCCGAGCGATCACGTCCTCGTACAGCGAGACGGCCTGGAACACCGTCGCGAGAGCGTGATAGCCGTCGTCGTGCCGCCCACCCACACCGAGGTAGAGGTTGATCTTGCCCGGCGCGCGCACGTGCACGGCGGGGGGCGAGGCGGCGAAGCTCATGATGCGGTTCCTGTCAGAGCTCCGTGGACGAAGCCCAGAGATCGACGTCGATCGATCCCGAGAGCTCGTCGATGCGCGCGAGGTCATCGTCGGTGAACGCCGGACCGTTCAGCGCGGCGATGTTCTCGTCGAGCTGCGCGGGTCGCGAGGCGCCGACCAGAGCCGAGGCGACGACCGGGTTGCGCAGTGTCCACTGCAGCGCGAGCTGCGCGAGCGATTGTCCCCGCTCCTTCGCGATGTCGTTCAGCGCGCGGAGCGTCTGCACGGCGTCGTCGGACAGCGGAGCATCCGGCAGCGATCCGCGCTTCTGGGCGCGGTCCGCCGTGCCGTCGCCGAGGTACTTATCGGTCAGCAGGCCCTGGGCGAGCGGCGTGAAGGCGATCGCGCCGACGCCTGACTGCTCGAGCGTGTCGGTGAGCCCGTCTTCGACCCAGCGGTTGAGGATCGAGTACGCCGGCTGGTGGATCACGAGCGGCGTGCCGAGATCCTTCGCGACCGCGAGCGCCTCGGCCGTGCGCTCGGCGCTGTACGACGAGATGCCGACATAGAGGGCCTTACCCTGACGCACGAGCGTGTCGAGCGCAGCGACGGTCTCGGCGATGGGCGTCACGGGGTCGACGCGGTGCGAGTAGAAGATGTCGACGTAGTCGAGGCCGATTCGCGTGAGCGACTGCTCGGCGCTCGCGAGGATGTACTTGCGGCTCGCGTAGTCGCCGTAGGGCCCGGGCCACATGTCCCACCCGGCCTTCGACGAGATGATCAGCTCATCGCGATAGGGGCGGAAGTCCTCGGCGAAGATACGCCCGAAGTTCTTCTCGGCAGAGCCGTAGGGCGGGCCGTAGTTGTTGGCCAGATCGAAGTGCGTGATGCCCCGGTCGAACGCGTGACGCAGAAGCTCACGCTGGTTGTCGAGCGGGATGTTGTCGCCGAAGTTCCACCACAGACCGAGCGAGATCGGCGGCAGGTAGAGCCCCGACGAGCCGACCTGACGGTACGCGAACTGCTGGTACCGGCTCTCATCGGCTGCATACGGTCGGTGCAGCTCAGGGACGTTCGGACGGAAGCGGGGGGTTTCGGTCACGGTGCCAGATTAGTCGGTGACGACGGCGTCTTCGATCCGAGCGACGTGCTTCGCAACACGGTGATAGTCCTCGACCGTGAGGTCCTCACCACGAGCGGTCGGAGCGACCCCCGCGGCGATCAGGATGTCGGATGCCGCCGCAGAGCTGCCGAAGAGTCCCGACAGGGCCTGCCGCAGCATCTTGCGCCGCTGATTGAACGCGGCATCGACGATCTGGAAGGTGCGTCGTCGTTCCTCCTCCGGACCGCGCTCTCCCTCCGCCCGATCGAAGCCGACGAGCAGGCTGTCGACATTGGGCGCGGGCCAGAAGACCTGGCGCGACACCGTGCCGGAGAGCTTCCACTCGCCGTACCAGGCCGCCTTGACGCTGGGCGATCCGTAGATCTTCGAGCCGGGCTTCGCAGCCAGACGCTCGGCCACTTCGGCCTGCACCATCACGACGCCGCGCTTCAGGTACGAGAAGCTCTCGAGGAAGTGCAGCAGCACAGGCACCGAGACGTTGTAGGGCAGGTTGGCCACCAGTACGGTCGGCTCGCCGGGCAGCTCGGTGATGCGCAGCGCATCGGCATCCACCACCGTCAGCTGTTCGGCGGGGACGCCGTGCTCGACCACGGTCTGCGACAGACGTGCGGCGAGTCGGTGATCGATCTCGACGGCGGTGACGGATGCTCCCGCCTCGAGGATCGCGAGGGTCAGCGACCCGAGCCCCGGACCCACCTCGACGACCCGCTCCCCCGGCTGCACACGGGCGGCCTGCACGATCTTGCGGACCGTGTTCGCGTCGACGACGAAGTTCTGACCGAGCTTCTTGGTCGGGGTGACGTCGAGCTCAGCGGCGAGCCGGCGGATCTCGGTGGCGCCGAGCAGGGTGACTGTCATTGCTCCATTGTCCCTCACCCCCGCCGGTGTCCGAACCGGCCAGTAGTCTTCTGTGATGCCCTCCCTCGGTGAACTGATCGCACCACGGCGGATGGGCAGGGATTTCCGCTGGCTGGTCGCGTCATCGTGGACGAGCAACGTCGGCGACGGTGTCGCTCTGGCCGCCGCTCCCCTGCTCATCGCGTCGATGACGTCGTCGCCGATCCTCGTGGCTGCCGGCGCCATCCTGCAGTTCCTGCCCTGGCTGCTGTTCGGCCTGCACGCGGGGGCGATCGCCGACCGCTTCGACCGGCGCCGACTCGTGATGGTCGCGAACGGAGCACGAGCGGTCGTGCTCGCGGCCCTCTGCGTGTTCCTGCTCACGGGAACCGCGAACATCTGGATCGTGCTCGCGGTCGCCTTCCTCTACGGCACCGCCGAGGTCTTCGTCGACACCGCGGGCAGCACGCTGCTGCCGATGCTCGTGAAGCCGACCGACCTCGGCATCGGCAACGCCCGGCTGCAGGCCGGCTACCTCGTCGCGAACCAGTTCGCGGGTCCACCGCTCGGCGCATTCCTCTTCGCCGCGGGCACCGCCTGGCCGTTCCTGGTCGAGGTGCTCTGCGTCCTGCTCGCAGTCGTGCTGATCTCACGGATGGCGCGGACACCCGTTCCGCCGCGTTCGGGCGGCGAGGGCGAGCGATCGCACGTGCACACCGACATCGCCGAGGGTCTCCGCTGGCTCTGGCAGAACCCCCCGGTGCGGATGCTGGTGCTGATCATCCTGGTCTTCAACGTGACGTGGGCGGCCCCCTGGGGCGTGCTCGTCCTCTACGCCACCGAGCATCTGAAGATGGGCGCCGTCGGCTACGGCGCCCTCACGACCGCCTCCGCAGTGGGCGGGATCCTCGCGACGCTGAGCTTCGGGTGGCTCGAACGGCACGTGTCGTTCGCGACACTCATGCGGGTCGTGCTGTCGCTCGAGGTGCTGATGCACCTGGCATTCGCGCTCACGAGCACCGGGTGGGTCGCGCTCGTGATCATGTTCGTGTTCGGCGCCTACGCGTTCGTGTGGGGCACGATCTCGACGACCGTGCGCCAACGCCTGGTGCCGGCCGAACTGCAGGGCCGAGTCGCCTCGGTGAACATGGTCGGCGTGTTCGGCGGCATGGTGATCGGGCAGGCTCTGGGCGGAGTCATCGCGCAGGTCTGGGGCCTGACGGCTCCCTGGTGGTTCGCGTTCGTCGGAGCCGCACTCACACTGCTGCTGGTGTGGAAGCCGATCTCGCAGATCGTCAGTGCCGCACCTGTGGATCAGTCGCTGAACGAGCCGTAGACCCGCAGGGTGTTCGCGGCGAGCTGCGCCGACAGCTCATCGACCTCGATGCCGAGTTCCGCCGCCATGAACCGCACCGTGATCGGCACCAGGTACGGCGCGTTCGGTCGGCCGCGCAGCGGTGTCGGCGTGAGGAACGGCGCATCGGTCTCGACCAGGATGCGATCGAGCGGTGTGACCTTCAGGGCATCCCGCAGGTTCTGCGCGTTCTTGAACGTGACGTTGCCCGCGAAGGACAGGTGGTAGCCGGCATCCGCGCAGGTGCGTGCCATCGCGTCGTCGCCCGAGAAGCAGTGGAACACCGTCGTCTCGGGAGCTCCGACACGGGTCAGCGTCTCGAGCACCGCGTCGTGCGCATCGCGATCGTGGATCTGCATCGCGATACCGTGCTTCTTGGCGAGCGCGATGTGCGCCTCGAACGACTCGAACTGCGGCGTGCGACGCTCGGGCTCGGTGCGGAAGAAGTCGAGACCGGTCTCACCGATCGCCCGCGTGCGCGGGTGGGCGGCGAGCTCGTCGATCACGGCGATCGCCTCGTCAAGACCGACGCCGCCGAGACGACCGGCCTCGGCATAGGCGGGGGCATCGTTCGGGTGGATCGCGACGGCTGCGAGCACACGGCGATCGGATGCCGCGGCCTCGACCGCCCACCGCGACGACTCGATGTCGCCGGATGCCTGCACGACCCCCGCGACACCCACGGTCTCGGCGCGGTCGAGCTGCTCAGTCAGCGACAGCGGCTCATCGCCATCGACGATCTCGAGGTGCGCGTGGTTGTCGTAGACCGGAACCGCGAGGGGCTCGGGAGCCGCGGGGTACCGCAGATCCTTGCGCCCCTCGCCGTCACGTCGCTGCACGTACGTCTCAGGCGTGGACTCCGTCATGGCTCAGGCGGCCGACTCCACCCGCGGGAACAGCGGCGAGAGACCGTTGACGCTGGTTCCGGGGCGCAACACGCCCCAGGCGCCGGCCTCGCGGATCGGCTGGTCCTGCAGACGCCCCAGGCTCTCGGCGGCGCCGAGCGCGACCCAGAGCTTCTCGGTCGACTGCGGCATCACCGGCGACAGGAGCACGGCGAGCGCGCGCAGACCCTCGGCGCACGTGTACAGCACGGTGCCGAGGCGCTCGCGATGCTCGTCGTCGCGGGCCAGCGCCCACGGCTCGTTCTCGGTGATGTACCCGTTGAGCGCGTCGACGATGGTCCAGATCGCCCGGATGGCCTCGTCGATGCGGAAGTGCTCGACCGCGGCATCCGCATCGGTCGTCGCCCGTGTGACGAGACGCTGGATCACCAGATCCTGTTCGAGATAGTCGGCCGGCGCCGGCACGACACCCTCGAAGTACTTCTCGATCATGGCGGTGGTGCGCGAGGCGAGGTTGCCGAAGCCGTTCGCGAGCTCCGCCTGGTAGCGGGCCGAGAGGTCCTCCCACGAGAACGAGCCGTCCTGGCCGAAGGCGATCGCCGAGAGGAAGTAGAAGCGGTACGCGTCGGAGCCGAAGACGTCGGTGATCTCGGTCGGCGCGATGCCGGTGAGCTTCGACTTCGACATCTTCTCGCCGCCGACCAGCAGCCATCCGTGCGCGAACACGCCCTTGGGCACATCGAGACCCGCGGCCATCAGCAGTGCGGGCCAGATCACCGCGTGGAAGCGCAGGATGTCCTTGCCGACGACGTGGTAGGCGGGCCAGCGACGGTCGAACGTCTCCTCATCGGAGCCGTAGCCGACGGCGGTGGCGTAGTTGAGCAGGGCGTCGACCCACACGTAGATGACGTGCGACTCGTCCCACGGCAGCGGGATGCCCCAGTCGAAGGTCGAGCGCGAGATCGAGAGGTCCTTGAGCCCCTGGCTCACGAACGAGACGACCTCGTTGCGCGCCGAATCGGGACGCACGAAGTCGGGCTGGGTCTTGTACAGCTCGAGCAGTCGGTCCTGGAACTCGCTGAGCTTGAAGAAGTAGTTCTTCTCCTGCAGCAGCTCGAGGGGCTTCGAGTGGATCGCGCAGACCTTGAGTCCCTCGAAGGGACCGGTGCCGTCGACGATCTCGGACTCGGGCTTGAACTCCTCGCAGCCCACACAGTAGAGCGCCTCGTACTCGCCCGCGTAGATGTAGCCGCGGTCGTAGAGCCGCTGGAAGAACGTCTGCACGTTCGTCTCGTGGCGCTCCTGCGTGGTGCGGATGAAGTCGTCGTTCGCGACGTCGAGGGTCTTGAGCAGCGGGAACCACGACTCGGTGACGAGCTTGTCGACCCACTCCTGCGGAGTGACGCCGTTCGCTGCGGCGGCGCGGAGCATCTTCTGGCCGTGCTCGTCGGTGCCCGTCAGCATCCAGGTGTCATCGCCGCCCTGACGGTGCCAGCGCGCGAGCGCGTCGACCGCCACCGAGGTGTACCCGTGGCCGATGTGGGGCACATCGGAGGGGTAGTAGATGGGCGTGGTGATATAGAAGGATTCGCCTGCGGGCATGGGATCGATTCTAGGCGGGATACCGGGCGTCGTTACGCTCAGGCGACCGTTACCTCGATGCGGTGCCACCCCTGCGCGCCGTCGGGCACGACGTCTGCCGGCTCTGAGGTCTGGGTCTCGCCGTCGGCGCTCAGGGCGCGGCACTCGATCGTGTGCGCGCCGCTCTCGGCCGGCCAGTCGAGGCGCCACTGCACCCAGGTGTCGGCCGAGATCGCGGTCGCG
>NZ_DALZXX010000019.1:0-35056 GCF_031988965.1 Microbacterium sp. | reverse complement strand
GAGCCGACGCCCGAGCCGACGCCGACCCCGGAGCCGACGTCCACTCCGAGCCCCGAGCCGACAACCACCCCCGATCCCACGCAGCCGGGAGCCCCGTCACCGACCGACGAACCGCCGACGGTCCCGCTGCCGACGACCGGCGGTGGCGACGTGACCCCGCTCGTGGGCGGATCGATCATGCTCCTGCTCGCCGGGCTCGTCCTCTTCGTCACCGGTCGACGTCGTCGCACGACGCGCCCCCAGAACCTCTCCTCCCAGTAATCGGTAATGAAAGGCCACGCGATGCTGAACAACCTCTTCCCCTCGACCACCACCGCACGCGGTACGACGCGGACGGGTCTCGTCGCGGCCGGTATCGCCGTCGCTCTCGGGCTGGTTCTCACGGGCTGCACCGATTCGGCTCCCGAGCCGACGCCGACACCGACGACCACGGAGCAGGCTGAGGCCGGCGTCACCGACATCGTGGACACGCCCGGTTCGGGTGAAGGCCTCGCGGGCGCGCTGGCGGACGCCGAGGTGAAGAAGTGCGAACTCGTCGACGACCACTGGGAGGTCTCCGGCACGGTCACCAACTCGAGCGAGGGCGCCGCGTCGTACCGGATCTACGTGTCCCTCCTGACCGAAGGGGGAGACACGCGTTCGCTCACCCAGGTGAACGTCGATCCGACAGACCCGGGCGCGAGCGCGGACTGGGCGACGACCGTCGCCGTCGAGGACGAGACTCTCGACTGCGTGCTCCGTGTGGAGCGGTACGCCGCCTGAGCGTCCGCGTCAGTCGGCAGGTCGGGCGGAGTTCTTGACGACCTCGTAGGCCGCGAGAGCCTGCTTGCGCGTCTCGCGGAGATCGACCATCGGCTCCTGCGGAGCATCCGATGCCCACTGCGAGATGTACAGGCGCTGCGGGTCGAACTTCGTGGCCTGGAGCTCCGGGTTGAAGACGCGGAAGTACGGTGCGGCGTCAGCGCCCGATCCGGCCACCCACTGCCAGTTGAACGGATTGCTCGCGCCGTCTGCATCGACGAGCGTGTCCCAGAACCACTCTTCGCCGCGGCGCCAGTCGATCAGGAGGTTCTTGATGAGGAACGACGCGGTGACCATGCGCACGCGGTTGTGCATGAATCCGGTCTGCCACAGCTCGCGCATCCCGGCATCGACCAGGGGAATCCCCGTGTCGCCGCGCTGCCACGCCTCGAGATGCGAGGGCTTGAGTCGAGGCCACGGGAACGCGTCGAACTGACGACGCAGATTCACGGTCGCCAGATCGGGGGAGTGGAACGTCGTGTGCCACGCGAACTCGCGCCAGCCGAGTTCCGAGAGGAACCCTGCGGCTCCGTCGGCGTCTACCGCCTCATGCCAGACGGTGAAGGGGCTGATCTCACCCCAGCGCAGGCGGGGCGAGAGCAGTGATGTGGCACCGGCCGACGGTTCGTCGCGGGCGCGATCGTACGTTCCGATGTCGTCGTGCAGGAAGGAATGCAGCCGGGCACGCGCTGCAGGCTCGCCGGGCTCCCAGGTCTCGCGCAGACCACCGGCCCAATCAGGGCGAGTCGGCAGCAGGTTCCAGTCGTCGAGGTCGTCCGACGCCGGGGGGCGAGCGACGCCGTCGAGGCTTCGCGGTGCGGGAAGCGGCGATCGCGGTGCGGGAAGCGCGAGGCAGGCGCGCCAGAAGGGCGTGAACACCGAGAAATGGGTGCCGCTGCCGGTCTTCACCGTCCACGGTTCGTGCAGCAGAGATGCCTGGAAGGACGTCACCTCGAGTCCGTCGGCGCGGAGGGACGACTTCAGCGCGGCGTCGATCTCACGCTCCACCCCGCCGTACCGACGGTTCCAGAACACGGCCGTGGCGCCGGTGTCGGCGACGGTCTCGCGGACCACGCGCTCAGCGGGTCCGCGTCGCAGTGTCACGGTCGCACCGAGTTCACGCACCCGTTCGCTCAGCGAGGCGAGCGAGTGGTGCAGCCACCAGCGCGCCGCCCCGCCGAGGGGACGGATGCCCGGGGACTCCTCGTCGAGGACGAACAGCACGACGACGGGCTCATCCCGGTCGATGGCCGCTCGGAGCGCCGGGTTGTCGGCGAGGCGGAGATCGTCGCGGAGCCAGACGAGTGAGGGGGAAGCCATGGGTCCATTCTCGCGCGAGGGCAGAATCGTGCGACGGGGGTTGCCCGGGGATGGGGTCAGCGAGTACGGCGCTTCGCGCGACGCGTCGGCCGCCGATCGGGTGACGTCGACCACAGAGCCCACAGCACGAGGAGGGGCTGGAGGAAGAGCCGTCCGAAGCGGCGTGCCTCTGTGTCGAGCCCAGGAGTCGAACGGTGCGTGCGCCACTGGTGCACGTTGCCGGGGAGAACCGCCACGAAGAACGCGGCGGTCGCGATTCCGATGCGTCGTCTCTCCTTCGGCAGTGCGAGGAGGCCGGCCGCGAGTGCGACCTCTGCGGCACCGGAGGCGATCACGATCGCGTCCTTGTCGAGGCGCGTGGCCTTCGTGGCCCAGTCCGGCACGACGACCCGGAAGCCGCGCGTGCTCACGAAGTGCACGATGCCGATCGCACCGAGTGCGAGTGCGAGGATCCAACGCGCCAGTGCTCTGATCATCCGCTCACGCTACCTCGAGGGCACCCGATGACCAGCCGTTCGGCGGGGCGCGTCGCGGCGGGTCACTCGGTGCTGAGGAGACGATCCGCCTCCCACTCCCGGAAGCCCTCGGCGATCTCCGGCACGTGCGTGTGATGCAGATAGTGCTCGCCGTCGAGAGGGATGACCGTGCCGTCGTCGACCTCCGACGCCTGACGCTCGTGGAGATCGATCCAGTCGGGGTTGCCGGCGTTGTCGGCGACGACGAACAGCAGGAGGGGGAGCCCGGCGGGGAAGCCGGTGCCCGCGGCATCCGCGAAGTTGATCCTGATGTGCGCCATCTCGTCGAGATAGGTGGGGGTGAGTGAGTTCCGGTTGCTGAGGAGCGCCATCTGCTCGCGGGCGGCGTTGTCGTAGTCGAGTCCGTCGAGACCGTCGCCGGACGCAGCGGCGACGAGTCTGATCAGGCCGAGGTTCTTGGCTGCGGCCAACAGTCCGGTGGGGAAGACCGTGTCCATGTTCGGCTGCCCGGGCACGCTCGTGTCGATGCCGACGAAGGCCGTGACCTCGTCGGCATATCGGCTCGCGTACTCGATCGCATAGAGCCCGGCGATCGAATGCCCCATCAGCACATAGCTGTCGACCTCGAGCTGCTGCAACGCCTGGTGGATCTCATCCACGATGTTGTCGGTCGTCCGCGCGCTGTCCGTGCCGTCGCTCAGGCCGTAGCCGAAGGGCTCGACCACGATGACGCGGTGATCCTGCGCGAGGTCGGCGACCAGAGGCTCGAAGTCCAGGGCCGGCGAGGCCGTGCCGAAGCCGGGCAGCAGCACGACATCCTCGGAGCCCGTCCCGGTGACGACCACGTTCATCGATCGCCCGTCGACCGTGACGGTCTGACCGTAGGTCTCGATCCGGTTCTTCTCCGTCGCGGTCGATACGGCATTCACCACAGTGGTGGTCGTCAGCCCGACCGCCACCACGGTGGCGACAGCCCCCGCGACGATGAGAGCTCTTCTGAGGGACTTCCGCACGGTGGCCTTTCCGGCGAGCACGGGTGTCGGAGGGGTGGTGCGCGCCGGTCCTCCCAGACTGGGTCGTGGGCTCCGCGGGCGCGTCAGCCTGCCGTGGACTCTTCGATACCGCGTTCGCAGTACACGGAAGTCGTCCGTCCGGCGGATCCGGAGCGGTCGCAGACACGAAATACTGGATGCATGCCGACCACCCGTGCCACCCGTGACGGGTTCCGGATGAGCGACGTCCTGGCGGTCGCGCTGATCGTGCTCTTCGCCGTCCTGCCTTTCCCCGACGAGACCTTCGACGCCAGGGGGATGCTGCTCATCCCCGCAGTCGCGCCGGCGGTGATCATGCCGTTCCGGCGCAGGTGGCCGCTCGCCGCTCTGGGCCTGAGCCTGGCGTGCGTGGTCGCCGCGGCCGCGGTCGGGTCGATCTCGCCCAGTGCGCTCCTCGCCGTCGCGATCGCCTGCTACGCGGTGCTCGATCGTCTCGGGCGGCGCACGGGCCTGCTCGCCCTCGGGGTGGCGGTCGTGGTCGCGTTCGTCGCGAACGGATGGGCGCTCGCGGGTGACCTCGTCGATTCGACGGCTCTGCAGTTCGTTCTGATCATCGTCCTGGGCGGAGCGCTGGGCGACACTGCCCGCTCGCGACGGGAGTTCGCCGCGGCGATGACCGAGCGCGCGGAGCGGGCCGAGCAGAGTCGCGACGAGGAGGCGCGCAGACGGGTCGCCGAGGATCGCGTGCGGATCGCCCGCGACCTGCACGACGTGGTCGCGCACCAGATCGCCGTGATCAGCCTGAACGCGGGAGTCGCCTCCTCTTCTCTCGAGACCCGACCCGAACGCGCACGTGAGGCCCTGACGACGGTTCGCAGCGCATCACGGACGGTTCTCGCCGACATCGGCGGGCTGATGACGCTCCTGCGCGCGGACGGCACGGAGGACGACACAGATCTCGGCCCTCAGCGCGGGCTGGCCGATCTGGAGGGGCTCCTCACCGGATTCCGGACCGCGGGGCTCCGTGTCGATCTGCGGCGCGGTCGCCCTGTCGCCCTGTCGCCGGGTGGCGACCACGTCGCCTATCTCGTGCTCCACGAAGCTCTCACCAACGCGCACAAGCACGGGCGCGGCGGCACGGCGACGGTGGCGCTCCGCGCCGAGGGAGCCGCCGTGCACCTGACGATCGTGAACCCGACCACAGCCGAATCGACGGATCCTCCCCGTGCCGGACACGGCCTGCGCGGGTTGCAGGAGAGAATCGCAGCGGTCGGAGGTGCCGTGCACTTCGGCAGCGACGGGGGAGTCTTCTCGCTCGAGGCGTGGATTCCGTCCGAGGCGACCCCGACCCCATGACCATCTCGGTGCTCGTGGTCGACGACCAGCCTCTCGTGCGTCACGCCGTGCGGGACATCCTCATCGACGGCGGACTCGTCGTCGTCGGCGAAGCGTCGAACGGACTCGACGCGGTGCGCGCCGCGGCAGAGACCCGGCCCGATGTCGTGCTGATGGACATCAGGATGCCTGAGCTCGACGGAATCGCCGCCACGGCGCGGATCTGCGCGGATGCGGAAGCGGAGGCGTCGGAGCGGCCCCGAGTGCTGATCCTCACGACGTTCGAGGAGGACGACAACGTCGTCGCCGCGCTACGAGCGGGCGCGAGCGGGTTCATCGGCAAGGGCGCGGAGCCCGACGAGATCGTCCGCGCCGTGCGCACCGTGCACCAGGGCGACGCGCTGCTCTCATCGACCGCTACCCGGGCGCTGATCCAGCGTTCGCTCCGCCCCGGCGCCGCGCCGCACTCGGAGCGATGGGAGGCCGTGCTCGCGCCCCTCACACCTCGGGAGAGAGAGGTTCTCGCACTCGTCGCCGAGGGGCTCACGAATCACGACATCGCCGCACGCCTGACCATCTCACCGCACACCGCGAAGACGCACGTCAATCGCATCATGGCGAAGGTCGCGGCGCGCGACCGCGCGCAGCTGGTGATCCTCGCCTACGAGTCCGGGCTGGTGACCGCCGCCGGGTGACCTCGGGCCGAGGGTCTTTGCCACACTGGGTGCATGACCGTCCTGCGCATCAGCATCCTCTTCGTGCTCGCCGCCGTCGCCGAGATCGGGGGAGCGTGGCTCATCTGGCAGGCCGTCAAGGAGAACCGGGGATGGGTCTTCGCGGTGCTGGGCGTCATGGCGCTCGGCGCCTACGGGTTCATCGCCGCTCTGCAGCCCGACGCGAACTTCGGACGTGTCCTGGCCTCGTACGGCGGCGTCTTCATCGCCGGATCGCTGGCGTGGGGGATCATCGTCGACGGGTTCAAGCCGACCGTGTGGGACTGGGTCGGCTCGGCGATCGCACTGGTCGGAGCGGCCATCATCATCCTCGCGCCGACCGCGGCGACCACGGCTGCCGAGACCTCGCTGTAGCGGTCATTCCCGCCCGGGCATGCGAGTAGCCTAGATCCAGACCCAGATGGAGTGTGCAGTGCCTGAAAATGCTCAGCCGAAAGACGGCTTCGCCCTGTTCTCTGACCGTTCAGTCGTCGCGATGCGCGTCAACGGAGCCCTCAAGGACCTCGCCGCGACAGTGACGGATGCCGACGAGGTCGAGCCGGTCACGATCGACAGCCCCGACGGACTGAACATCCTCCGTCACTCGGCGGCGCACGTGCTCGCGCAGGCCGTGCAGCGGATCAACCCGCAGGCGAACCTCGGCATCGGCCCGCCCATCACCGACGGCTTCTACTACGACTTCGGCGTCGACACCCCGTTCACGCCCGAAGACATCAAGGCCATCACGAAAGAGATGCAGCGCATCGTCCGTGAGGGGCAGCGCTTCGTGCGCCGCGTCGTCACCGATGACGAGGCGCGTGCGGAGCTGGCCGACGAGCCGTTCAAGCTCGAGCTCATCGGCCTCAAGGGCGGCAAGGAGGCGGCCGAGGGCGCGTCGGTCGAGGTCGGCGAGGGCGAGCTGACGATCTACGACAACACGACTCGCGACGGCGAGGTGGTCTGGAAGGACCTCTGCCGCGGGCCGCACCTGCCCAACACGCGCATGATCGGCAACGGCTGGGACCTCACCCGCATCGCCGCCGCCTACTGGCGCGGCAGTGAGAAGAACCCGCAGCTGCAGCGCATCTACGGCACCGCGTGGCCGTCGAAGGATGAGCTCCGCGAGTACCAGCACCGTCTCGAGGAGGCCGCGAAGCGCGACCACCGGCGCCTCGGCAAGGAGCTCGACCTCTTCTCGTTCCCCGAGGAGATCGGCTCGGGTCTCTCGGTCTGGCACCCGCGCGGCGGGGTCGTCCGCGGCGAGATGGAGCAGCACGCGCGTAAGCGTCACATCGAGGGAGGATACACCTACGTGTACACGCCGCACATCTCGAAGGAAGACCTCTTCCTCACCTCGAACCACCTCGTCACGTACAAGGAGGGCATGTACCCGCCGATCGTCATGGACGAAGAGCGCGACGACGAGGGCAACATCACGAAGCAGGGCCAGGACTACTACCTGAAGCCCATGAACTGCCCGATGCACATCCTGATCTACAAGGAGCGTGCGCGCAGCTACCGCGACCTGCCGCTGCGCTTCGCCGAGAACGGCACCGTGTACCGCAACGAGCTGTCCGGCGCCCTGCACGGCCTCACGCGTGTGCGCGGCTTCACCCAGGACGATTCGCACCTCTTCGTGACGCCGGACCAGCTCGAGGGCGAGGTCTCCAAGGTCCTCGAGTTCATCCTGTCGATGCTCCGCGACTTCGGCCTGACCGACTTCGAGCTCGAGCTGTCGATGAAGGACGACGAGAAGTCCAAGTGGATCGGCTCGGACGAGTTCTGGGAGTCGTCCACCGATGCTCTGCGTCGCGTCGCCGTCGCATCCGGTCTGAAGCTCACCGAGGTGCCCGGCGAGGCCGCCTTCTACGGCCCCAAGATCGACCTCAAGACGCGTGACGCGATCGGTCGTACCTGGCAGCTGTCGACCGTTCAGGTCGACCCGAACCTGCCCGAGCGCTTCGAGCTCGAGTACATGGACAAGGACGGACAGAAGAAGCGTCCGATCATGATCCACCGTGCTCTGTTCGGGTCGATCGAGCGGTTCTTCGCGATCCTCCTCGAGCACTACGCCGGAGACTTCCCGGTGTGGCTCTCGCCGGTGCAGGTCGTCGGCATCCCCGTCGCCGACGAGTTCGCCGACTACCTCGGCGAGGTCATCGACACGCTGCGCACACAGGGTGTGCGCGCCGAGCTCGACGCGTCCGACGACCGGATGCAGAAGAAGATCCGCACGCATACGACCGGCAAGGTGCCGCTGCTGCTGATCGCCGGAGAGAAGGACCGCGACGCCGGCACGATCTCGTTCCGCTACCGCGACGGAACGCAGGAGAACGGCGTGCCGATCGCCGACGCCGTCACTCGCATCCGTGCCGCGATCGATGCGCACACGCTCGTGCAGACAGCAGGGGATCTGGCGTGACCACGCCCGCTGACCCGTGGGAGGACGCCGGTGAGTTCGCCGGCGTCCCTGACGAGTTCCAGCGGCTGTGGACCCCGCACCGGATGGCGTACATCCAGGCGGGTCCGGAGCCGCTGCGCGAGGAGTGCCCGTTCTGCGAGGCTCCGAAGTTCCCGGATGCCGAACGGCTGATCGTCGCGCGGGGTGAGACGGCCTACGTGCTGCTCAACCTGTTCCCGTACAACTCGGGGCACCTGCTGGTGTGCCCGTATCGTCACATCGCGACGTACGACCAGGCGACGCCTGAGGAGGTCGCCGAGATCGGAGCGCTCACTCAGATCGGGATGCGCGTGCTCCGGGAGGTCTCGCGCTGCGACGGCTTCAATCTCGGGATGAATCAGGGCGCCGTCGCAGGAGCCGGCGTCGACGGCCACCTGCACCAGCACATCGTGCCGCGGTGGACGTCGGACGCCAACTTCTTCCCGATCATCGCGAAGACCAAGGCCCTGCCCCAGCTGCTCGGCGAAGTGCGCGAAGCCGTCGCGAACGCCTGGCCGAACAGCTGAGCGAGTTCAGCGCACCTGACGTGCCGTGAACTGCATGCGCGGGTTCGCGTAGAACTCCTGCGCCTCGACGAGCTGCAGCTCGCGTGCAGCGGACTCGAGGGTCAGCGACAGCAGATCGAACACGCTCGACGCCGTGCGCTCGAGCGCGGTCTTCGCGTCACCGGTCTCGACATAGTGTGCGGTGAAGAGCGCGGCCGTCACATCGCCCGAGCCGTTCGCCTTCATCGGCAGACGAGGAGTCTGAACGATCCATGCTCCGGTCGCGTCGGCGACGAGCATCTCGATCGTGCCCTCTTCGCGGTCGGGACGCTCGACGCTCGTCACGAGCACCGTGCTCGGTCCCATGGCCATCGCCAGGTCGACCGAGGCGAGTGTCGACTCGAGGGTGTCGGGAGAGGTCTCGGTGAGGAAACCGAGCTCGAACTGGTTCGGCGTGATGATGTCGGCGGCGGGCACGACCTTCTCACGCAGCAGGATCGGGATGGCCGGTGCGACGAAGCATCCGGACTTCGCATTCCCCATCACCGGGTCGCACGTGTAGACCGCGTCGGGGTTCGCCGCCTTGACGCGGGCGACGGCGTCGATGATGACGTCTCCGATGCCCTCGCCGCCCTGGTAACCGCTGAGCACCGCGTCGATCTCGCCGAACACGCCGCGCTCCTCGATGCCGGTGATGACCTCCTGCACGTCGTCCGGAGAGATCAGCGGGCCGCGCCAGGCTCCGTAGCCGGTGTGATTGGAGAAGTTCACGGTGTAGACCGGGAGCACCTCGACGCCGATGCGCTGCAGCGGGAAGACCGCGGCGGAGTTGCCGACATGGCCGTATGCGACGGCGGACTGGATGGAGAGGACCTTCATTCCCCGATCCTTTCATTCAGGGCGGGAGTGCTCCCGCGGCGGTGGATCATCGGGTGGCCGCGACGAGGTCCGCGACGAGCGTCTCGGCATCCTCGTCGGACAGGTCGTGCACCGTCAGGCGCAGGTGGTGTGAGGGGTCGGCGCGCTCATCGAGGGCGAAATCGTCCCCGGTGCGCGCCAGCCAGCCTCGTCGCATGAGCTTCTCGGCGACGAGACGCGCGGGCTTCGGCAGGGCGATCCACAGGCTCAGCCCATCGGTGACAGGGGAGTCGAGGCCCTGTTCGCGCAGGCGCGACGCGAAAGCGGCGTTCCGTGAGGCGTAGTGTTCCCGCGCGTCGGCGATCTTCGCCATGACGGTCGCATCGGTCAGCTGCGTGAGCGTGAGGCGCTGCAGCAGATGACTGACCCAGGTGGTGCCGGGACTCAGCCGCATCGCGAGCCGCTCGGCCGTGGTGGCATCGGTCGCCGCGATCGCGAGGCACATGTCGGGTCCCAGGAACTTCGACACCGAGCGTACGAGGGCGAAGCGGCGGTGGTCCGGACCGATCAGCGACTCATACGGGCGCTGCGACAGCATCGAGAAGTGATCGTCCTCGATGATCAGCACATACGGGTGATCGACGAGCACGGCACGCAGCTCGGCCGCGCGGGCGGCGGTCAGACTCGCTCCGGTGGGGTTCTGAGCTCGAGGTGTGCAGATCACGGCGCGGACTCCGGCATCCAGCGCGGCGCGCAGGCCTTCGACCGTCATCCCCTGATCGTCGACGGGCACAGGCACGGCCCGATAGCCGCCGAGGCGCACCGTATGGATGCTGGCGAGGAAGCACGGATCCTCGAGGGCGACCGCGTCATCGCGCATGAGTGCCTGGGCGAGCAGCCGCTCGACGGCGTCGACCGCCCCGCTGGTCACCGTGATGCCGACGCCGGGATGACGGAGGTCCTGCGCGATCCATTCGCGTGCCCACTCGTCGAGGCCGCGGTCGATGACCGGTTCGCCGTAGAGCACCGGACGCCCCGCGACGGTCGCGAGCGCTGCGGACGGATCGGGGATCAGGCGGGGATCGGGATTGCCGGTGCCGACGTCGCGCAGCACCGTGTCGGAGGCGTACCCCTCCTGTGCCACCGACTCGTGGCCCGTGATGACGGTGCCCGCTCGCCCCCGAGAGACGACGATCCCGGCCTGGGCGAGCTGACGGTACGCGGCGACGGCGGTGTTGCGGTTCACGCCGAGGGTCGAGGCGAGTTCACGGACCGGCGGGAGCGCGCTGCCCGGACGCAGGACGCCGCGATCGCGAAGATCGCGCACGCTGTCCGAGATGTCGGCTGCGGTGGTTCCGGTGATCTGGTCGCTCATGTGTCCTCATCGTCATTCTAGGTCGTGTCGGACAGTGCTACTGTTTGGCCTAGATCAAACGAGACATCGTTCGACACACTCATGCACATCGTGCTTCCCGACAGGAGCTCTCATGACCGATCAGACCACCACCGGATCCTCGCGCGTCAAGCGCGGCCTCGCCGAGATGCTCAAGGGCGGCGTGATCATGGACGTCGTCACCGCCGATCAGGCGAAGATCGCGGAGGATGCCGGAGCGGTCGCCGTGATGGCGCTGGAGCGGGTGCCCGCCGACATCCGTGCGCAGGGCGGCGTCTCGCGCATGAGCGACCCCGACATGATCGACAGCATCATCGACGCCGTGTCGATCCCCGTGATGGCCAAGGCGCGCATCGGTCACTTCGTCGAGGCGCAGGTGCTGCAGGAGCTCGGCGTCGACTACATCGACGAATCCGAAGTGCTGTCGCCGGCCGACTATGTGAACCACATCGACAAGTTCGGCTTCACCGTTCCGTTCGTCTGCGGTGCCACCAACCTGGGCGAGGCGCTCCGCCGCATCAACGAGGGCGCGGCGATGATCCGTTCCAAGGGTGAGGCCGGCACCGGAGACATCTCCGAGGCGATGAAGCACATCCGCAAGATCCGCGGCGAGATCGCCTCCCTCACCGCCCTCCCCAAGGATGAGCTCTTCGTCGCCGCGAAGGAGCTGCAGGCACCGTACGAGCTCGTCGCCGAGATCGCCGAGACCGGAAAGCTTCCGGTCGTGCTCTTCGTCGCAGGTGGCGTGGCCACCCCGGCGGACGCCGCGATGATGATGCAGCTCGGCGCCGACGGCGTGTTCGTCGGATCCGGCATCTTCAAGTCGGGCAACCCTGCGGAGCGCGCCAAGGCGATCGTCAAGGCCACCACGTTCTTCGACGACGCGAAGGTGATCGCCGAGGTCTCCCGCGGGCTCGGCGAAGCCATGGTGGGCATCAACGTGTCCGACCTGCCCGCGCCGCACCGCCTGGCCGAGCGTGGCTGGTAGTCCACGGGTCGGAGTGCTGGCGCTGCAGGGCGATGTGCGCGAGCACGCCGCCCTGCTTCGCGGGCTGGGAGCGGAGGTCGTGCTCGTGCGTCGGCCGGAGGAGCTGGCGATCGTCGACGGACTGGTGATCCCGGGTGGTGAGTCGAGCGTGATCGACAAGCTGTCCCGCTCCTTCGGGATGCAGATACCCATCCGCGACGCGATCGCCGCCGGGCTGCCGGTCTACGGCACGTGCGCGGGGCTGATCATGCTGGCCGACGAGGTGCTCGACGGCATCGAGGGGCAGGAGTCCTTCGGAGGGATGGACATCTCCGTGCGCCGCAACGCGTTCGGTCGGCAGACGGAGTCGTTCGAGACCGCGCTCGATGTGCCGGCGCTCGGCGACGAGCCGGTGCGAGCGACGTTCATCCGCGCACCGATCGTCGTGCGCACGGGCGACCATGTCGATGTGCTGGCCACGCTGCCGGACGGCGGCATCGTCGCGGTCGAGCAGGGGCGACTCCTCGGCACGAGCTTCCACCCCGAGGTCGACGGCGAGACGCGCTTCCATGAGCGGTTCCTCGTGCATGTCGGCGACCGACTCCGCGAGCCGTGACGGACGATGAGCGCGACCCGCCCGGAAGCCACGGCATGACGGCGTGAACGCCGGGTCGCGACTACTCTCGATCGGGTGACTGGATCCCGAGCAGAAGCGGCGTACTCGCGCGCCGTCGCCGCATTCAGCACACCCACCCTCGATCTCCTGCACGGCAGATTCGCGCCGTTCGTGGTGGCGTCGCTCACGATGCTCTTCACCGCCGACCGGGCATCCGTGCCGATCGCCGACGCCCACGCCGAGCTGGCGGAAGTGATGGATGAGCTTCGCGGTGACGGTGAGGACGACAGGCGGCTCCCTGCGGGGAGCAGCCGAGACGTCTGCCGGAACTGGGTCCGCCTCGGATGGCTCGTGCAGCAGATCGACGATGAGGTCGAGGTCTACCGTCTCTCCGCCCACGCGGTCGAAGCCCTCGAGATCTCGGGCCGCACGGGCGCCGGGCGCACCAGAGTGTCGAACTCGCGGGTGCGCACCCTGCTCGACGCCGTCGAGCACCTCTCCGACAGCGCCGAGGCGGATCCGGTCCGTCGGCTGGCTCGTCTGCGCGCGGAGCGCGATCTGCTCGACGCCGAGATCTCCCGCATCGAGGAATCGGGGCGAGCGGATCCGCTCGACGACGATGAACTGCTCGAAGAGGCCGAGAACGTCCTGCACCTCGCACGCGAGCTGCCCGCCGACTTCACCCGGGTCGCCGAATCGCTCAAGGCCATGCAGCGGGATGTCGTCGCCCACCTCCGACGGGACGAGCGACCGACCGGCGAGGTGCTCCGCGAATACCTGCAGCGGGCGCAGGACGTCATGCAGTCGACCCCGGAGGGACGGGCGTTCTCGGGCGCTCTCCGGCTGATCGGCGATCCCGAGCGCATCGATGCGCTCACCGAACAGCTCAGCGGCCTTCTCAGCCAGCCGTTCGCGCGCCTGCTCGACAGCTCTCAGCGTGCCGAGCTCGATGCCGTCGGTCGACGCGTCGAGCTCGGCGTGGAAGAGGTCCTGGCCGCGCAGCGGCGCGCCTCGCATGTGATCACGGGGCAGGTGAAGACCCACGACCCGCTGCGCGACCGTCAGATCGACGACCTGCTGCGCGACGTCATAGCCGGGTTGCACGGCTGGTCGGGCCCGGCCACGGTCGTCGACCCGGTGCGCAGCATGCCGTTGATCGACCTCGGCCATCTCAGACAGACCACGAGCGACATCCGCCCGCCCCGGGCGCCCGCACCCCTCACGGATGCCGACGACGTCGACTTCCTCGACCACGACACCCGCGCGTGGGGTGGGCCGAGATACGCCGAACTCGAGGCGTACGTCGGCGGGCTGACCGACGAGTTCGATCTGGCCGAGGCCTTCCGGCACATCCCGGTCGACACGCGGCGTCCTGTCGACCTGCTGGGGCTTCTCGAGATCGCGCACCGCAACGGACTCGCGGACGGCGACGGCATCTCGACGGTCGAGACGCTGCGACCGGACGGAACGACGCGACGGTTCGCCTTCGGTGCCGTGACCGCCCGAAGCACGAAGGAGGATGCAGATGAGTGACGACGATCACGTCACGGTCGGCGCGGAGGACGCGTTCATCGCCCCGACGGCGATGGAGCAGGATCTCGAGGAGCACTTCCCGGGAGATCGGGGGACTCTCGATCCCGAAGTGCGTCGAGTGCTCGTGCATCTGCTGCAACGACGTTTCCTCTCAGCCGAGCGCAACCGCCGCGAGTGGGCGCTGCTGCTGGACAACCAGCAGATCATCGAGTCCCGACTGAACGACGTCTATCTGCGGCTCGTGATCGACCACGGTCGCGGGTTCGCGTACAAGCAGCAGCTGCGCTCCGACGAGATCGACATGCCCGTGCTGTTGAAGGACGCGCCGTACTCGCGCGCGGAGACGCTCGTGCTCGTGCACCTCCGCACCGTGTATCAGCGGGAGTCCGCCGCAGGGGAGACCTCGGTGCGCATCGACATCGAAGACGTCGAGCAGACCGTTCTCAGTTACTTCGCCGAGACGGACGGCGGCACTGCGAAGCAGCAGCGCGCGATCCGCAGCGCACTGGACCGACTCGACCGAGAGGGCATCGTGCAGGAGGAGACGAGCGGACGGTACCGGATCACCGCTCTCGTCGAGGTCGTGCTCAGCGCGCAGACCCTCAAGGAGCTGCGGGAGTGGCTGCGGACGCAGGAAGCGGTGGCGCGATGACGATGATGGACACACTCTTCGGGCTCATCCCGTCGACTTCGCGGGGTCAGCAGTGGGTCGCCGAGGAGCTGCAGCTGATCAACTGGGGCGGCTACGACGGCGGACCGCACCGGGTGCGGTTCTCGCCGGATGCGACCCTGCTGTGCGGGGGATCGGGCTCGGGCAAGTCGACCCTCATGGACGGCTACATCGCCCTCATGATGCCGCACACGACCCCGTTCAACGGGGCCTCCAACGGGGGAGTGACCGGTCGTCCGCGCGGTGAGGAGCAGCGCAACATCCTCTCGTACGGTCGCGGCAAGATCGACGAGTCCCGCACCGACGAGGGCACGAAGCTCCGGGTGCTGCGAGGCGACGGCGAAGACACGTGGAGCGCCGTCTCGATGACCTGGCTCGACCATGACGGCTCGCGTTTCACGGCTGTGCGCGGGTGGTACATCCCCGCCGACGCCCGCACCCTCGAGGATACGACCAGGCTCCGCGCGACGATCGACGGACCCTTCGATCTCGCGGGCCTCGAGCAGGCGGCCTCGCACCGGCTCAGCGACACCGCGGCGCGCTCCGTCGGGCTCGATCCCGTCGCGACCGACCGCGAGTTCTCTGCGCGACTGCACGCGGTGCTCGGCATTGGCGCGGCCGGCTCCGGCACGAAGGCGATCAGCCTGCTCGCGCGCATCCAGGCCGGTCAGCAGATCACCACCGTCGATGATCTGTACAAGAAGCTGGTGCTCGAGGAGCCCGAGACCATGGCCACCGCCGACGCGGTCGTCGCACACTTCGACGAGCTCGAGAGCACGCGGACGCGGATGCTCGTCGCCAAGCAGCAGGTGGCGGCGCTGGAGCCGATCCGGGGGATCTCCGAGCGCATCTCTGCGGCCGCGGAGCGCATGCAGGTCGTCGACGAGGTCGGCGTCTTCGCCGACACCACCTCGCTCGCCGCACTGTGGAGCGCCGAGCGCCGCCTCGATCTGCTGCGCGAGGTCGAAGGCGACCTGCGTGACCGCACGCAGGGACTCCAGTCGGCAGCGCGCGAGAAGCACGCCCTCATCGCGGCAGCGGAGCTCGAGCGGGAGGGGCTTCTCGACGTGCTTCGTCAGTCCGGGGGAGATCGCCTCGAGACAGCCCAGCGCGAGCTGCGCGCGGTCGAGCGACGGCTCGAGGATGTGCAGCGGGAGCGGGCTCGTTTCGACGCCGTGGCCCGTGATCTCGGCTCCGAGGTGACGAGTGTCTCGGAGTTCGAGAACCTGCTCGGGCGTGTTCGCGGCGAGCTTCGTGACGGCGGTCTGCGCGCTGCCCGGGCCGACTTCGCCGAGGCGGAATCCGAGCGCCGGTCGGCGGAGCGAGAGCTCGCACTCGTCCGTGCCGAGCGCGAGCGTACAGAGGCGCTCCGCGGCAGCATCCCTGCTCATCTCCATGAATCACGCGCGTTGCTGGCCCAGGCGGCAGGTCTGTCGGCCTCGGAGCTGCCGTTCGTCGGAGAGCTCATCGAGGTGCGCACGGAGTTCGAGCCCTGGCGAGAGGCCTTCAACCTGGCACTCGGCGGATTCGCGCGGACGCTGCTCGTCGACGCCGCCCACCTGCAGCGCTTCCGCTCCGCCATCGAGTCGGTCCGCACTCCGGAGCGACTCAGCTACGAAGGCGTGCAGGCCGGGTTGCCCGAGGTCAGGGCTTCGGACCCTCGAACGCTGCCTGCCCGCATCGACCACCGGTCGACGCCGTTCACCGGCTGGCTGCAGCAGCGCCTCCTCGAGCGATTCGCCTTCGTGTGCGTCGACTCGTCCGCCGAACTCGCGGCGCACGCTCGCGCGCTGACGCTCGCGGGGCAGGTGTCGCAGGGCGACCGAGGATCCCACGGTGGGCACGGTCGATCGAACATGCTGGGCTTCTCGAACTCACGTCGTCTGC
This sequence comes from Microbacterium sp., assembly GCF_031988965.1. Classification (GTDB taxonomy): domain Bacteria; phylum Actinomycetota; class Actinomycetes; order Actinomycetales; family Microbacteriaceae; genus Microbacterium. The sequence goes on along the minus strand of NZ_DALZXX010000019.1, from coordinate 18,549 downwards.
GCGAGCTCGACGACCAGCGTGTGGAGCTCGAAGCCCGGCGTGACGCGGCGACCGTGGCAGCGGCAGATGCCGAGTCGCGCCTCGACCGCCTCGATGCCACGGCCAAGGCCCGTGCGAAGATCGAGGACCTCAGCTGGGATCAGATCGATGTGGATGCCGTCTCCGCCGAACGGCAGCGGTGGCTGGCCGTCGAAGCGGAGGTCACCGACGACAACCCCGAGATCGCCGACCTGAAGACTCAGGCGGAGGAGCTCCGACGTCGTGCAGGACGTCTGCGTGACGAGGCCGCGCGGCTCGGCGGCGAACTCACGGTCGCACAGGACCGGTGGGTCGAGGTCACGGATCGGGTCGACGAATGTCAGCGTGTCATCGACGCTGCCGAGGCGGCCGAGGTCTCGCTCGAGGAGCGGCATCGGGCCTTCCTCGATGCGCGGTTCCTCGGTGCGGACTCGGCAGTCGACGTCACCGCCTCCGAGCGGCTCGCCCATCTGGACTCCGCATTGCGCACGGCGGCGACCAGGCTCCTCGAGGAGCGCACGGCGGCGGCATCCGCCCATGCCGAGCAGCGGGAGCAGATGCGGCGGCTCATGACCGGCTTCCTCGAGCGCTGGGACACGCTGACGATCCTGCCCGACCCCGACGAGTCCGTCGCCGAGTTCGAGTCGATCCTCGACGCGCTGCAGACGAACGGACTGCACGAGCTGGAGTCCGAGTGGCGCGACAGCCTGCTCAAGCTCTCGGGCAACGACCTGACGAGCCTGGACTCGACGCTCAGCCGCTCGCTGCGAGAGATCAAGACCCGCATCGATCCGATCAACCGGATCATGGAGGAGCTGCCCTTCTACGATGACGAGCACCGGCTTCAGATCTCGCCACGGGAGAACCAGTCCGAGGCGCGTCGACGGTTCCGTCGGGAGCTCCGCGAGGTCCGGGGTCTGATCGACGCAGCCGTGACGGATGCCGAGCGCGAGAACGTCTATCGCAGGATGAGCCGCCTGATCGCCCGCATGCGACGCACGGCACCGGATTTCGCCGAGCTCATCGACGTGCGGAACCACGTCCGCGTCAGCGCCGAACGTGTGCACGCGGTGACGCGCGAGCATGTGGCGCTCTACGACCACATCGGCGAGAAGTCGGGTGGCGAATCGCAGGAGCTCGTCGCGTTCATCGTGGGCGCCGCCCTGCGGTATCAGCTCGGCGACGCGGGGGCTGCGCGTCCGCGCTACGCGCCGGTGTTCATGGACGAGGCGCTGATCAAGGCGGATGCGCACTTCACCAAGCGCGCGATCGGCGCCTGGCGGGGGCTCGGATTCCAGCTCGTGATCGGTGCGCCGAACGACAAGTACAGCGCGATCGAACCGCACGTCGACGTGGAGTACGACATCCTCAAGGACACCCGCGGTCGCTCGTGGGCGCGTCCGAAGGTGGGCCTGCCCGCCGGGAGCGAGTGATCGGCCGCAGGGCGACTCAGCCGGCCACGAGGCGCCGGATCGCGCCGACCGTGCGGTCGATGTCATCACGGGTCGTCGCCCAGGACGACATCGAGCAGCGCAGTGCTGCGCGACCTCGCCATTCGGCGCCGGTCAGCGCGGCGGTGCCCTCGATGAGAACGGCCTCACCGAGGGCGCGGGTCGCATCGTCGTCGTCGAGCCGGAACATGACCTGGGTGTAGTCGACGGCGTTGAGGATGCGGATGCCGTCGATCGTGGCGAGCCCTGCGGCCATGGCGACCGCGTTCTCATGCAGCCCGTCGATCAGATCCGCGATGCCGTCCCGCCCCAGACTGCGCATCGCCGCCCAGGCGGGGACGCCGCGGGCTCGCCGAGAGAGCTCCGGCGTCACATCCCAGGGATCGAGGCTCGTGTAGACCAGGTAGTCGCCGCCGGTGCGGAACGTCGCGATCGAGTCCGCAGGGTCGCGGACGATCGCCATTCCGCAGTCGTACGGCACGTTGAGGGTCTTGTGCGCATCCGTCGCCCAGGAGTCGGCGTCGGACATGCCCGTCGTGAGCGGCCTCAGCGCCTCGGATGCCGCTGCCCACAGGCCGAAAGCCCCGTCGACGTGCACCCACGCGCCGTGCTCGTGCGCGACCGGGATGAGAGAGGTGAAGTCGTCGAACGCTCCTGTGTGCACTTCTCCGGCCTGGAGACAGACGATGGTCGGTCCAGAGCCGCTCGCGAGGACTCGGCCCAGGGCGTCGGGGCGCATGCGCCCCTCGTCGTCGGAGTCGACGACGGTGATCTCCCGACGACCGATTCCGAGAAACCGGGCCGCGCGGTCGATCGATCCGTGACGGTCGGCGCCCACGATGAAGCGGATCGGTGGAGATTGGCGCAGTCCCTGTTCGCTGAGGTCCCATCCGGCACGAGCGAGCACGGCGTTGCGTGCCGTCGCGAGGCAGGTGAAGTTGGCCATCTGGCCGCCCGTGACGAAGCCGACGCTCGCCGAGCCGGGCAGGCCGAGGATGTCGAGCATCCATCGTCCGGCGACGCGTTCCAACGCCACGGTCGTCGGTGTGAGCAGTGCCGAGCCCGAGTTCTGGTCCCATGCCGAGACGAGCCAGTCGGCCGCGAGCGCGGCCGGATGGGTGCCGCCGATCACGAACCCGAAGAAGCGTCCGCCGGGGATCGCGACGAGGCCGGGATCCGACCGCGACACGATCTGATCGATGACGTCCTCGGCGCCCATTCCCTCGGAGGGCAAAGGGCCGCCGAACGCGTCGAGCATCTCCGCGAGGGTCGCACGCGGCCAGACGGGCCTGTCGTCGAGCGACCCGAGGAACTCCAGTGCCGCGCGGTGCGCGGCCTCCAATCCACGGATCCGGTCATCGTCGACGCTGTCGTCCATGAGTCAGGACTACACCCGCCGTCGAGGTCACACCAGACCCCGTGAGCATGGTTCGATAGAATGGACGATGCCCTGGGCCGAGCCCACGGGCGGATACGACGAGCGGAGACATATGTCCGGGCATTCCAAGTGGGCCACCACGAAGCACAAGAAGGCCATCATCGACTCCAGGCGCGCAAAGTCCTGGGCCAAGCTCATCAAGAACATCGAGGTCGCCGCCAAGCTCGGCGGAGCCGATCTGCAGGGCAACCCGACTCTGTTCGACGCCGTTCAGAAGGCGAAGAAGACGTCGGTCCCGAAGGACAACATCGACCGCGCGGTGAAGCGCGGTGCGGGCATCGGCGGCGAGGCCGTCGAGTACACCTCGATCATCTACGAGGGCTACGGACCCAACGGCGTCGCGATGATGATCGAGTGTCTGACCGACAACAAGAACCGCGCGGCCGCCGAGGTGCGCACCGCCCTCAGCCGTAACGGCGGCACCCTCGCCGACCCCGGCAGCGTGGCCTACAACTTCAGCCGCAAGGGCGTCATCGTCGTCGGTTCCGAAGGCACGACCGAGGACGACGTGATGATGGCCGCTCTCGAAGCGGGCGCCGAGGAGATCGAGCCGCACGCCGAAGGCTTCGAGATCATCACCGAGGCGACCGACCTGGTCGCGGTGCGCAGCGCCCTGCAGGATGCGGGAATCGACTACGAATCGGCCGATGTGGAGTTCGTCCCGAACCTCAAGGTCGAGATCGACGCCGACACGGCACGCAAGATCTTCCGTCTGATCGACGCCCTCGAAGACAGCGAGGACGTGCAGAACGTCTTCACGAACTTCGACCTGTCGGCAGAGGTGCAGGCCGAGCTCGAGAACGACGACGCCTAGGCGCGCCGACGCGGCGGAGCCCGACCCGACGAATAGCCTGGGGGAGTGACCTCCTCCTCGCTTCGCGTGCTCGGCATCGACCCGGGACTCACCCGATGCGGTGTCGGAGTGGTCGATGTCGACCGAGCCCGCCGCGGCACGCTCGTCCACGTGGGCGTGATCCGGTCGGACCCCGATCTGCCGATAGGCGAACGACTGGCGCTCGTCGCCGCGGGCATCCGTGAGGTGCTCGATCAGCACCGGCCCGATGCCGTCGCGGTCGAGCGCGTCTTCGCGCAGCAGAACACCCACACAGTGATGGGCACTGCTCAGGCCAGCGGGGTCGCTCTTCTGCTCGCCGCCGAGGCGGGTCTCCCTGCGGCCACGCATACCCCGAGCGAGGTGAAGGCGGCGGTCACCGGGTACGGTTCGGCGGACAAGAAGCAGGTGCAGGCGATGATCGCCCGCATCCTGCGCCTGGATGCCCCACCGCAGCCCGCCGACGCCGCTGATGCCCTGGCGATCGCGCTGTGTCACGCGTGGCGCCGCGGCGCAGCGGGCGTTCCGGGGCAGGACGCGCTGACCCCCGCCCAGCGCGCCTGGGCCGACGCGGAGCGTGTCGCTCGAACATACATACGATCGCGCGCCTAGTCTGGTGTGATGATCTCTTCGCTGCACGGCACCGTCCTGCACTCGTCGTCCGACCAGGTCGTCATCGATGTCGGCGGTGTCGGATTCTCGGTCGCCGTTCCCGGAGACGTGGGGCACACGGTGACCGTGGGCGAGCGGCTGATGCTGCACACGAGCCTGATCGTGCGTGAGGACGCCCTCTCGCTGTACGGGTTCGCCGATCGCAGCGAACTCGAGATCTTCGGCCTGCTCATCAGCGTCACCGGCGTCGGACCGAAGTCCGCGCTGGGTGTGCTCTCGCATCTCACCGTCGACCAGATCGCCGAAGCGGTGAACGCCGAGGACGACGCCCCGTTCCGCAGGGTGTCGGGCATCGGACCGAAGACGGCGAAGCTCATCGTCGTGCAGCTCGCGGGCAAGGTCCAGCCGGTCGGGGTCGGCTCCCGGGTCACGGCGGGCGGAGGGTCCGATGTGGTCGATCAGGTCACGGCCGCGCTCGTCGGCCTGGGCTGGTCGGAGAAGGTCGCCGCAGAGGCTGCCGCACAGACCGCCGCGGAGGCCACCGACGCCGAGCGGGCCGCCGTCGCTCCGCTCCTGCGTCGCACACTGGCGCTGCTCGGGCCGGCCCGTGTCTGACGCGCGCGACGCGACCGAACCGGTCGACGACACCGAGCTGGCGATCGAAGGCGCGCTGCGCCCCACGAGCCTCGGCGAGTTCGTCGGACAGCAGAAGGTGCGCGGCCAGCTCCAGCTCCTTCTCGACGCCGCGCGGATCCAGAATCGGCCCCCCGATCACATCCTGCTCGCAGGCCCTCCCGGTCTCGGCAAGACCACGCTGGCGATGATCGTCGCCCATGAGAGCCAGCGCCCCCTGCGTCTGTCGAGCGGTCCGGCGATCCAGCACGCCGGCGACCTCGCGGCGCTGCTGTCGAGCCTCGTCCCCGGCGAGGTGCTCTTCATCGACGAGATCCATCGCATGGCCCGGTCCGCCGAAGAGATGCTCTACCTCGCGATGGAGGACTTCCGCATCGACATCATGGTCGGCAAGGGCGCCGGAGCGACGAGCATCCCGCTGGAGCTGGCTCCGTTCACGCTGGTCGGCGCGACCACCCGTTCGGGGCTGCTGCCGAACCCGCTCCGCGACCGTTTCGGATTCACCGGGCATCTCGAGTTCTACGACGAGCCGGAGCTCGAACAGGTCATCGCGCGTTCTGCGCTCGTGCTGGGCGTCGATCTTCCGCGCGACTCGCTCTCGGAGATCGCGCGACGGTCGCGCGGCACGCCTCGAATCGCGAATCGCCTGCTCCGTCGGGTCAGGGACTACGCCCTCGTGCACGGCGGGGGAGCCGCGACACTCGACGGAGTGCGAGCGGCATTGGAGCTGTACGACGTCGACCCGATCGGGCTCGACCGACTCGACCGCGCCGTGCTCGAGTCGCTCGTGCGTCGGTTCCGTGGCGGCCCCGTCGGCCTCAGCACCCTCGCCGTCGCGGTCGGCGAAGAGGCCGAGACGGTGGAGAGCGTCGTGGAGCCGTACCTCGTGCGGATCGGCTTCCTGGGGCGTACTCCGCGCGGCAGAGTCGCGATGCCTGAGGCCTATGCTCACCTCGGCATCGCCCACCCGGATGGGGCGCTTCGCTTCGATGACCTATAATCGCTGAAGACTTCCCCCGATAGAGATGTGCGCCCGTTGGTTGGTGCGTGCACCTGAGAAAGGCGCTTGCCACCCATGGAAATCCTGCTCTTCGGCCTTCTTGCCGTCCTCGTCGTCTTCATGTTCGTCAACGGACGCAAGCGTCAGAAGCAGATGAAGGCCGAGCAGGAGGAGAAGGCGTCGAAGACCGTTCCCGGCGCCAAGGTCCTCATGCAGGGCGGCATCTACGGCACGGTGGTCGCCTACGACCACGAGGACCTCGACTCGCCGGCACTGATCGAGATCGCTCCGGGCACCGTCATCGAGGTGCACAGCCAGGCCATCCTCCGTATCGTCGAGCCGAAGGACGACGTCGTCGTCTCCGAGTTCGACGATGAGACCCCGGTCGTGAGCGACATCGACCCGCTCGCCGCAGACGCCGCGGTGGTGGAGACCCCCGAGGAGACGCGCCGTCGCCTCGAGCGCGACGCCGACGACAAGTAAGCACCCTTCCTCGCGGCGCCGCAGCGTTCCGCGCTCGGGTATCTCAGAAAGCTGATGACACGTGGCTTCATCTTCCCCGGTCCGTCACGCCTGGCGGGTCCTTCTCGGTCTGCTCCTGGTGACGGGCGTCCTGTTCGGCGTCAACGCGCTGGGCGTGTACGTCTTCCAGAAGAGCTCCTGGACTCCTGAGCTGGCACTCGATCTGCAGGGCGGAACGCAGATCGTCCTGAGCGCCGAGACCGAGAGCGGAGCGGCTCCCTCGCAGGAGCAGCTCGACCAGGCCGCCGCGATCATCCGCCAGCGCGTGGATGCCTCGGGCGTCGCCGAGGCCGACATCACCACCGAGGGTGGCCAGAACATCGTCGTGCAGATCCCGGGCAACGCCGACGAGGAGACGCGTCAGCGCATCCAGTCGAGCGCGCAGCTCGAGTTCCGCCCGGTGCTCGCCACGACGGCGGCAGCGAACTCGTTCGTCGGTGACGACGGGAACGAGACGCCGTACCCGACGCCCGATGACTCTCTCAACGCGACTCCCACCGCGGAGCCGACCGACGCGAGCGACCTGTCGTGGGTCACCGACAAGCTCAGCGCCGAATTCCTCGCCTACGACTGCGCGAACCCGTCGACCGATCCGTCCACCGCGCCGCAGGGTGAGCCGCTCATCGCCTGCGATCCGACCAATCAGGCGAAGTACCTCCTCGGCCCGACCGAGCTCACCGGTGACGTGATCACCGACGCCACGGCGGGACGCGACCCGCGCTCGGGTGCCTGGCTCGTGCAGCTCGAGATGAACGGCGAGGGCACCGAGAAGTTCGGCGAGGTCAGCACGCGTCTCAACCAGAACCGCATCGACGGGTTGACCCCGCGCGACCAGTTCGCCTTCGTGCTCGACGGCTCGGTGATCAGCGCACCGCAGATGAACGGTCAGATCCTCGACGGCCGTCCCAGCATCTCGGGCAGCTTCAACCAGGAGACCGCGACCACGCTCGCCAACCAGCTCAAGTTCGGCGCACTGCCTCTGAGCTTCGTCGTGCAGAGCAGTGACACGGTCTCCGCGACGCTCGGCACCCAGCAGCTGCAGATCGGTCTGATCGCGGGCCTCATCGGTCTCGCTCTCGTCGCGATCTATTCGCTCATCGTCTATCGCGCGCTCGGCTCGGTGATCATCGCATCCATCGCGGTGATGGCAGTGCTGACCTACATCATCATCTGCATCCTCGCGTGGCGACTCGGCTTCCGCCTCTCGCTGGCGGGTGTCGCCGGACTCATCGTCTCGATCGGTTTCACCGCCGACTCGTTCATCGTCTACTTCGAACGAATCCGAGACGAGCTGCGAGACGGCAAGTCGATCACCTCGGCGGTCGAGGACGGCTGGGGCCGCGCCAAGCGCACGATCTACATCTCGAAGTCGATCAACATCCTGGCGGCGGTCGTCCTGTACATCCTCGCCGACTCCACGGTGAAGGGCTTCGCCTTCACGCTCGGGCTCACGACGATCATCGACGTGTTCATCTTCGTGATCTTCACGCACCCCGTGATGCAGCTTCTCGCGCGCACGAAGTTCTTCGGCGGGGGCCACAAGCTCTCGGGACTCGACCCGGAGTCCTTGGGCGCGGTGTACCGCAGCCGGTCGCAGTTCCGCGAGGTGTCGACGGCATCGGCGGGACGTGGTGCGAAGAACACCCGTGCTCGCGGCGAGGCCGAACGCCGTCAGACCATCGCAGAGCGCAAGCGCGCCGAGGCACTCGCCGGTGACAGATCCACCAGCACCGGAAGTGAGGGGGACGCCTGATGGCTTCCATGAACGAGTTCGGCAACAACCTCTACTCGGGCAAGACCTCCTTCCCCTTCGTCGGCAAGCGCCGCCTGTGGTTCATCATCGCGATCGCCCTCGTGGTGGCATCCGCCCTCGTGCCGCTGCTGCGCCCGATCCAGTTCTCGATCGAGTTCACGGGTGGATCGCAGTTCACCGTCCAGGCTCCTGACTCGCTCGACCAGGAGACCGCGACCGCCGCTGTGCAGTCCGTCGTCCCCGGTGCGGCCGCCAAGGTCGTCGTGGTGGGCGACGCGGACATCCGCGTGCAGACCGATCAGATGAGCGCCCAGGAGACGCAGCAGGTCTCGAACGCCCTCGCTGAGGCCTACGGCGTCGAGCCCGACAGCGTCACCTCGTCGTTCATCGGCCCCGCCTGGGGAGAGAACGTCACGAAGCAGTCGCTGTGGGGTCTCGCGATCTTCCTCGCGCTGACGTTCCTGATCCTCGCGATCTACTTCCGCACCTGGAAGATGTCGGCGGCGGCGATCATCGGTCTTCTCGATGTGCTGGTCATCACGGTCGGCGTCTACGCGCTGGCGGGGTTCGAGATCTCGCCGGCCGCGGTCATCGGCTTCCTGACGATCCTCGCGTACTCGCTCTACGACACCACGGTCGTCTTCGACAAGATCCGCGAGAACACCACAGAAGACGGCGAACAGTCGTCCCGTCTGTTCGGCGAATCGGTGAACCTCGCCGTCAACCAGACGCTCGTCCGATCGATCAACACCTCGGTCGTGGCCGCACTCCCGGTCGGCGCCGTGCTCTTCATGCCGCCGGTGCTGCGGCTGGTCGGGCGTCTGTGCCTTCTGGCTCGGAGCCGAATCGCTCACCGACATCTCGCTGTCGATCTTCGTCGGCATCCTCGTGGCGACCTACTCGACGCTGTTCGTCGCGGCGCCGCTGTACTCGCTCTTCCGCGAGAACGAGCCGCAGCTCGCGGCCCGCGACGCCCGCGTGCGCGAGGCTCGCAGCCGGGCCTCGGTCGAGGCCTGATCGTCCCGCTCAGCGGGGCCGCCCCCCGCTGAGCACGCGTAAGATGTTCTGATTGGGGAGGTGAGCGGATGGCGGAACCGCAGACGACGTCGCAGGGGTCGAGCCTCAGGCGACTGGTTCCCCGCATCTTCTCCCGCGCGCCCCGCGTCAACGACCTCGACAACCTGATCCGCACCGTGCGTGCGAACCACCCTCGCGGTGATCTGGCGGTGATCGAGAGGGCCTATTCGGTCGCCAAGGTCAAGCACGAGGGGCAGAAGCGCCAGAGCGGTGAGCCCTACATCACGCACCCGCTCGCGGTGGCCCAGATCCTCGGTGAGATGGGTCTCGGACCGAGGGCCGTCGCGGCAGCGCTGCTGCACGACACGGTCGAGGACACGGGATACGCGCTCTCCGACCTGACGGCCGAGTTCGGCGACGAGGTCGCGATGCTGGTCGACGGTGTCACGAAGCTCGACAAGGTCAAGTACGGCGAGAGCGCGCAGGCCGAGACCGTCCGCAAGATGATCGTGGCGATGTCGAAGGACATCCGCGTCCTCCTGATCAAGCTCGCCGATCGGCTGCACAACGCACGCACCTGGGGCTTCGTCCCGCCCGAGAAGGCGGCGAAGAAGGCGAAGGAGACGCTCGAGATCTATGCGCCGCTCGCCAACCGACTCGGCATCCAGGCGATCAAGTCCGAGCTCGAAGACCTCTCCTTCGCGGTCCTGCACCCGAAGATCTACAACGAGATCCACAATCTCATCGCCCAGCGCACGCCGCAGCGCGAGAAGTACCTGACCCAGGTCGTCGAGGAGATCGACGAAGACCTGCGCGATCTGCGGATCCGGGGCAAGGTGGTGGGGCGACCGAAGCAGCTCTACTCCGTCTATCAGAAGATGGTCGTCCGAGGTCGCGAGTTCGACGACATCTACGATCTGATCGGCATCCGGGTCCTGGTGGCGTCGGTGCGCGACTGCTACGCGGTGCTCGGCGCGATCCATGCGCGGTGGACGCCCCTTCCCGGTCGATTCAAGGACTACATCGCGACTCCGAAGTTCAACCTCTATCAGTCGCTGCACACGACCGTGATCGGTCCCTCGGGTCGCACGGTCGAGATCCAGATCCGCACGCACGAGATGCACCAGCAGGCGGAGTACGGCGTCGCCGCGCACTGGATGTACAAGGAGCGGATGAACGGCGGCAAGGCCGAGGTACGCGCGTCGGACAGCGACATGGCCTGGCTCGCGCACATCTCCGACTGGCAGGCCGAGACGGCTGACCCGGGGGAGTTCCTCGATTCGCTTCGGTTCGAGATCGGCGCGAAAGAGGTCTACGTCTTCACGCCGAAGGGCAGGGTCATCGGCCTTCCCGCGGGTGCGACGCCGGTCGACTTCGCCTACGCCGTGCACACCGAGATCGGCCACCGCACCATGGGGTCGAAGGTCAACGGCCGTCTGGTGCCGCTCGAGTCGGAGCTCAAGAGCGGCGACGTCGTCGAGGTCTTCACGTCGAAGAACCCGGACGCCGGTCCGAGCCAGGACTGGCTCGGCTTCGTCAAGAGCACGCGTGCCCGCAACAAGATCCGCGGCTGGTTCACGAAGGAGCGTCGCGAAGAGGCCATCGAGCAGGGCAAAGAGGCGATCGCCCGTGCCATGCGACGTCAGAACCTGCCACTGCAGCGACTGATGAGCCACGACTCGTTCGCCGAGGTCGCCCACCAGCTCCGCTACGAAGACGTCTCCGCCCTCTACGCGGCGGTCGGCGAGGGCCACGTGTCGACGCAGTCGGTGCTCGAGAAGGTGACGGCGCTCGTCGCGGCCACCGATCCGGCGACCGGTCCGATCGATCTTCCCGGAACCATCGCGTCGCGCGAGCCTCGGGCGGGCGATTCCGGCATCCTGGTGCGCGGGGCAGCCGACATCCTCGTCAAGCTCGCGAAATGCTGCACCCCGGTGCCGGGCGACGACATCGTCGGCTTCGTCACCCGAGGCAGTGGCGTGTCGGTGCACCGCTCGGACTGCGTCAACGTCAAGGCGCTGGCGAGCGAAGAGGATCGGTTCGTCGACGTGTCGTGGGCACCCACGACCAAGAGCGTGTTCCGCGTGCAGATCCAGGTCGAGGCACTCGATCGCTCGGGCCTGCTGTCGGACGTGACCCGGGTGCTCAGCGAGCACCACGTCAACATCCTCTCGGCGACGGTCAGCACGACCGACGAGCGCCTCGCGATCAGCAGGTTCGTGTTCGAGATGGGAGATGCGGTCCATCTCGACCGCGTGCTCAACGCGGTGCGTCGCATCGACGCCGTCTACGACGTGTACCGCGTCACCTCGTCCTGAGCGCGGTCCGCACGAGAGAGGCTCGTGCCGCCTTCGTGCCAGGCACTCGTGCGAGCCGGTCGATGCGGTCGATGGCCGCGCTCACGAGCGTCTCGTCGGTCTCGGCGAGCAGTAGGAGCCAGCGCATCAGCGACTCGTCGCGGTGCAGTCCGAGTGCGAGGTCGACCATCGTGCGTGTCGGTGACATCACCGGCACGCCGCCCACGGTCACGAGGTCGGCCGACGGCACGCTCGTGTCATGAAGGACGACGCGTGCGGGCAGCTTCGCGCGGATCCGGCGCTCGACGGCCCGGCGCACATGATGGATGGCCGGCGGGGTGTCACCGGCTCCGTGGATCCATGCCGCAGTGGGCCCTGAAGCTGCGGTGTCGACCGGGATCAGAGCAGCGATCGACGCGGCCCGTGTGCCGGGTGCCTCCACGAGGTCGGCGGGGATGAACCCCTCGCCGATGTCGAACAGGTCCCCGTCGATTCGTGCGGCGGCCAGCTCGGGAGCGCTGAGAGCACGACCGGGCAGATACAGGAACGCGGGATGCATCACGCCAGTGTGGCGCAGTGCATCCCGCGTTCGCAGTCGTCGTGACGGGCTGTGGAGAGATCAGCCGCCGAGAGCGTTCAACCAGGTGCGTCGAGCTTCGAGGGCATCCGCCGCGTCCTTGGCGGCCTTCTTGTCGCCGGCCTTCTCGGCCGCGGCGAGCTCGGACTCGAGCTTCTCGATGGCCTCGAGCAGCTGCGAGCTCATGTCGTTCGCTCGCGCCTTGGTCTCGGGGTTGTTCTTCTTCCAGTCGACGTCCTCACGCGCCTTCAGCGCCTGCTCGATCACGCGCAGACGGTCGTCGAGCGCGCGCTCCTTGTCGCGGGGGAAGATCCGACCGATCTCGTCCCACTGACGCTGGATGCCTGTGAGCAGCGCACGGGCGCGCTTGATGTTCGACTCGTCGGCAACCGCCTTGGCCTCTTCGAGCAGCGCCTGACGGGCCTCGATCTTGGGACCGGACTCGGCTTCCTCGGCAGCGGCCTGCTCGGCGCGAGCCGAGTACAGTGCGTCACCGGCGGCCTTGAACCGCGCCCACAGCGCGTCGTCGGCCTTGCGGCCGGCACGCCCCGCGGACTTCCAGTCGTCGAGGAGCGAGCGGTAGGCGGGGATGCCGTCGACGCCACGCGGGGCGAGCGCCTCGGCGCGCTCCACCAGACGGGTCTTCGCATCGCGTGCGACCTTGTGGGAGTCGTCGAGCTCGGAGTAGAACGAGCGTCGTGCCTTGTCGACCGTGCTGCGGGCGTCGCGGAATCGCTTCCACAGCTGCTGCGAGACGCTCTTCGACAGACGCGGGCCGTTCTGCTGGTGGGCCTGCCACGAGTCGAAGAGCTCGCCGAGCTCTGCGGTGACCTGCTTCCACTGCACCTTCGACAGGTCGCGTGCGGCGATGGCCTCGGCCCGCTCCACCAGAGCGGTGCGCTCGGCGATCGCCTGATCGACCAGCTCCTTCGCCTGCTGAGCCTCCTGGGCGGTCGCCTCGGAGAGCGACGAGGTCAGCGCGTCGAGGCGATCACGCAGTCCGGCGAGATCGCCGACGGCAGCGGCGTCCGTCGCCTCCTCGCGGAGGTGGTTCGCCTGCTTGACCAGATCGCCGGCCGAAGCACCACCGGCCTGGTGGCGCTGCTCGAGCGTGTTGACCTTGAAGGCGATGTCGTCGTACTTGCGCACGAAGTAGGCGAGGGCCTCATCAGGGGTGCCATCCGGGTACTGCCCGACGACGCGCCAGGTCTCACCCTCGCGCACCTCGACGGTGCCGTCATCGGCGACTCGGCCCCATTCCGCGGCATCGGCGGACGAGGTGCTCGGAGCGGGAGCGGCGGGCGCAGCGGACGCCGCAGCTGCCGGTGAGGGCATCTTGCGGGGCAGCGGCTTCGCCGGGGGAGCGGGAACGGGGGGAGTCGGCTTCGACGGCTCGGTGGCAGACACGTGATTCTCCTTGCGCGGTAGGGCCGCGGGAGGCGGAAAGGACGAGCTTCAGCCTAGTACGCGCGGGCTCCTTCGGTGTGGTCGGTCGTTCTCACAATGCTCGTTACCGTTCTGTGAGCAAACCGTTCGACGCGCGAAACACGCAGCGACACATGCGGGAAACACCACGCTCTTATCGTCGCCAACACGGGATAACCGTCGAATGGAGCAAGATGAGCGAGATCGCACTCACCCCCACGGAGATCGTGGTCGTCGGAGCCGGTATGGTCGCGCACCGATTCGTCGAGAGCCTGCTGAGCCGTGCGGAGTCCCCGGTGCACGTGACGGTGATCGGCGACGAGGGGCGCCATCCCTACGATCGGGTGGGGCTGACAGGCTTCTTCTCCGGTTCTTCGCCCGAGGATCTCGAGCTCGATCGCTCGGTGCTCGACGACTTCCGCGTGCGACTGCTCTCCGACGATCGTGTGCTGCGCATCGATCGCTCGCACCGCACCGTGACCACCAGGTCGCGCACCGTCATCCCCTACGACACCCTCGTGCTGGCGACCGGCTCGTACGCCGCCAAGGTCGCTGTCGACGGCGCTGACCTGCCCGGCTGCTTCGTGTACCGCACGCTCGACGATGTGCAGGCTCTCAAGGAGTTCGTGGAGCGCCGCGGTCACGCGCTCGGCAGGCCTCTGCGCGGTGCGGTGATCGGCGGCGGCCTCCTCGGTCTCGAGGCGGCGGGCGCCCTGCAGGGCATGGACGTGAATGCGACGGTCGTGCAGTACTCCGACCGCCTGATGTCGGCACAGCTCGACTCTGCGGGCGGCGGGATGCTTCGGAGGCTCCTCGAGGATCGCGGCATCGCGGTCCGCACCGAGTCCCGGACGACCAGGCTCGACCCCGACGCCACAGGCGCGGTGACGGCTCTCGAGTTCCAGGACGGATCTGTCGAGCGTGCGGACGTGGTGGTGTTCACGGTCGGCGTTCGCCCGCGCGATGAACTCGCCCGCAACGCGGAGCTGCAGGTCGACCCTCGCGGCGGCGTGGTCATCGACGACCGCTGTTCCACCTCGGATCCGCACATTCTCGCGATCGGTGAGGTCGCGAACTTCGACGGTCGCTGTGTGGGACTCGTGGCGCCCGGCTATGCCATGGCCGAGGTGGCGGCCACGCGCCTGCTCGGCGGCGATGCGGTGTTCCCCGGATATGACGACTCGTCGAAGCTCAAGCTGTCGGGCGTCGATGTCGCGAGTTTCGGTGACGCGATGGCGACGACTCCGAATGCCCTCGATGTCGTGTACGCCGACCCGGTGGCCGGTGTGTACAAGAAGCTGGTGCTGTCGGACGACGCGCAGACCCTGCTCGGAGGCATCCTCGTCGGAGATGCCACCGCATACGGCGCGCTCCGACCCCTCGTGGGCGCGAAGCTCGGAGCAGATCCCGCCGCCTACCTGCTGCCGGCGGGCGGCAACGAGGCGCCGGGCGGAGAGCTGCCCGATGCGGCTGTGGTCTGCTCGTGCTCCAATGTCACCGCGGGCCGTATCCGCGAGGCGGTTCACGAGGAAGGGTGCCGCGACGCCGCTGCCGTGAAGGGATGCACGAAGGCAGGTGCGACCTGCGGATCGTGCGTGCTGATGGTGAAGAAGGTCGTCGGGCAGGAGCTCACCAAGCTCGGTCAGACCGTCTCCCACGCTCTCTGCGAGCACTTCGACATGTCTCGTCGTCAGCTCTTCGACGCGGTCCGCGTGGCCCAGCTCACGACCTTCAGCTCGATCGTCGAGCGGTTCGGTCGCGGACGAGGATGCGACGTGTGCAAGCCGGCCATCGCCAGCATCCTGTCGGTGCTCGTGGGATCGCACGTGCTCGACGGCGAGAACGCGACCCTGCAGGACACGAACGACCATGTGATGGCGAACATGCAGAAGGACGGCACCTACTCGGTCGTCCCGCGGATGCCCGGTGGCGAGGTGACACCGGAGGGACTGCTCGCCATCGGGCAGATCGCGAAGGACTTCGCGCTCTACACGAAGATCACCGGCGG
This sequence comes from Microbacterium sp., assembly GCF_031988965.1. Lineage (GTDB taxonomy): Bacteria > Actinomycetota > Actinomycetes > Actinomycetales > Microbacteriaceae > Microbacterium. The sequence continues at coordinate 2,966 of NZ_DALZXX010000019.1, read as the reverse complement.
CCAGCGCATCGACATGTTCGGAGCCCGGCTGGAACAGCTGCCCCTGATCTGGCAGCGGCTGGTCGACGCGGGGTTCGAGTCGGGCCACGCCTATGGCAAGTCGCTGCGGACCGTGAAGTCGTGCGTCGGGTCGACCTGGTGCCGCTTCGGCGTGCTCGACGCGGTCGGCATGGCAGTCAAGCTCGAACTCCGCTATCGCGGGCTCCGGGCTCCGCACAAGTTGAAGGTCGGCGTCTCCGGGTGCGCACGCGAATGCGCGGAGGCCCGGGGGAAAGACGTCGGTGTGATCGCCACCGAGACCGGATGGAACATGTACGTGGGCGGCAACGGCGGTTTCTCGCCCCGGCATGCCGAACTGCTCGCATCCGATCTGGATGATGACGGGCTGATCCGCGCGATCGACCGCTTCTTCATGTACTACATCCGCACGGCTGACCGCCTGCAGCGCACGGCGCCCTGGTGCGAGGATCTCGAGGGCGGTCTCGACGGCCTGCGTGAGGTGATCTTCGACGACAGTCTCGGCATCTGCGCCGACCTGGATGACGCGATGGCGCAGCACGTCGACCGTTACGAGGACGAGTGGGCGGCGACGCTGCGCGACCCCGCGAAGCTCGAGCGCTTCCGTTCGTTCGTGAACGCTGCGGACACGCCTGATCCCTCCCTCGCCTATGTGGCCGAGCGCGGTCAGATCCGCCCGGCGACGGCGGAGGAGCGGATCAGCGGCGGAGTCCTGATCGCCGGCACAGCACTGGAGGTGCGCAGATGACGACAGCGACCGAGACCGACATCCCGGTGCGGGTGTGCACGCTCGACGATCTCGAGATCGAGCGAGGGCGCGCGGCTCTGATCGGCGACCAGCAGGTCGCGCTGTTCCTGCTGGGCGACGGCACGGTGCATGCGGTCGACAACTTCGACCCGTACAGCGGCGCCCACGTGATCTCCCGAGGGATCGTCGGCAGCAGGGGAGACGCTCCGACGGTCGCGTCGCCGCTCCACAAGCAGGTCTTCGACCTGCGCACCGGGGTGTGCCTTGAGACGCAGGGCAAGCCCGAGGGCGCGTTGAGGGTCTGGCCGGTGACCGTCGTCGACCGCGAGGTGCGGGTCGTACCGCTGCCGCGGAGCGGCTCATGAGGCGCGCGCTGGTCGGCAGGGTCGATCTCATCGGCGGTGGCCCCGGCCCCGCCGACCTGATGACGGTCCGCGCCTACCGACTGCTCATGGCCGCGGATGTCGTGGTCGCCGACCGCCTCGGGCCATTCGAAGAGATCCGCGCGGAACTGCCTGCGCACGTCGAGATCGTCGACGTCGGCAAGAGCCCGGGCAATCACCCGGTGCCCCAGCACGAGATCAATGATCTGCTCGTGGCCCATGCGCGTGCCGGTCGTCGTGTGGTGCGGCTCAAGGGCGGCGATCCGTTCGTGTTCGGCCGCGGTGGCGAGGAGGTCCTGGCCTGCGAGGCCGCCGGTGTGCCGGTGACGGTGACTCCGGGTGTCAGCAGCGCCATCTCCGTTCCCCAGGCTGCCGGGATCCCTGTGACGCACCGGAGCTCCGCGTCCGGCGTGCATGTGGTGAACGGCCACGGCGAACTCGGCCCGGGGGCGCTCGCGTCACTCGCCGATCCGAGCGTCACGACCGTCGTGCTGATGGGCGTCGCCGCCCTGCCCCGTCTCGCCGCCGAGGCCGCGACGTTCGGTGCTCCGGGCGATCAGCCCGTCGCGATCGTCGAGAACGGCCACACGGAACGGCAGCGGACCATCCGGAGCACGCTGGCCACCATGGCGGCGGACGCGCGCGCCGCGCAGGTCGAGAACCCCGCGGTGATCGTGATCGGCGAGGTCGCACGAGCGGGGCTTCTGCTGCCCACTCCCGCGATGGTGGCGGAGAGCCGCACATGACCATCGCGCGAACCCTCGATTCCGCTCTCGCCGGCTGCACGATCATCGTGGCAGCCGATCGTCGTTCCGTGGACCTCGCGACCGCGCTCGAACGCCGAGGAGCGATCGTGCATCGCGCGCCGGCGCTGAGCATCGTCACGGGTGCCGACGATGAGGAGCTGCTGGCGCGCACGAAGCGCGTCATCGCGGATCCGCCCGACATCGTCGTCGCCACCACCGGCGTCGGCTTCCGCGGATGGATGGATGCGGCGCATGAGCACGGCCTCGACGCAGAGCTCGATGACGCACTGGGATCGGCTCACTTCGTCGCGCGCGGTCCCAAAGCGCATGGGGCGATCCAGCAGGCGGGATTCACCGCCGACTGGGTCGCGCAGAGCGAGACCTCGGCGGAGGTCGGCGAGTACCTCCTCGCCTCGGGCGTCGCAGGCAAGCGCGTGCTCGTGCAGCACCACGGCGCAGGATCCGACGGACTGGACGAGCAGCTGGCCGATGCCGGGGCCGACGTGCTCAGCATCACGGTGTACCGCTGGGGTCCGCCTCCGAACCCCGAGGTCGTGCGGCGCTCGGCGGTGCAGGCCGCAGCGGGTGAGGCCGATGCGGTTCTCTTCACCTCGGCCCCGGGAGCGGCGTCCTGGATCGCGGTGGCGGAGGAGGCCGGTGTGCTCGATCACGTACGGCGTCGTTCGCACGGTGGGCGGTTGCTGCTCGCCGCCGTCGGGCCGATCACCGCTGCCCCGCTCCACGCGGCCGACCTTCGGGCCACGGTCGCCGATCGCGGACGACTCGGCTCCCTCGCACGCACCGTGATCGCCCATTTCGGAGGAGGCCGTGCTCCGTCACTGCCCACCGACGCCGGTCGCGTCGAGGTCCGCAGCGGGGGAGTCGTCGTCGACGGCGTGTTCATCCCGCTCTCGCGCTCGGCTGCGGCGTTGCTCGAGGCCCTCGCGGGCGCGGGCGGGCGGGTGCTCTCGCGCGCCGAACTGGGCAGCGTGCTCGGTGGCGATCGCAATCCGCACGCGGTCGAGGTCGCGGTCGCCCGCCTGCGCGAGGCGCTGGGCGGACGCGAGCTCG
>NZ_DALZXX010000018.1:0-36271 GCF_031988965.1 Microbacterium sp. | reverse complement strand
GCTCTGCGCCGTGCGGTCGCGCCAGCTCCGGATCCGCGCGCCGAGGGGCGCTCGCCGCCGCGTCTCGGTGCGCGGGGGAAGCCCCGCCGCGGATCGCAGCTCTTCGGCGTACGCCGCCGGGTCGCCCAGGTCGAGCACGCCGCCGTCGTCTGCGGCCTGGTCGGTGAGGTCGGCGGTGAGCCCGCCGACGATCTCGTCGAGTTCGTCGGCGGGCAGATCGTCGAGATGTGCGCGGACCGCGGCGGCGAAGGAGCGGATCTGCTCATCGAGAGTGACGGCTGTGTCGTTCATCGGGTCTCTCCGATCGTGGTGGGTCCGGCGGTGTCGGTCGTGAGCAGAGCGGACATCGCGCCGGCGAAGTCCAGCCAGGTGAGGGTCTGGGATTCCAGCGCCGCACGGCCCTGGGGGTTGATCGCGTAGTACTTGCGGTGCGGGCCGCCATCGGAGGGCACCACGTAGCTCGACAGACTTCCCGCGGCATACAGGCGACGCAGCGTTCCGTAGACCGAGGCGTCGCCGACGTCGCCGAGGCCGGCATCGCGGAGCCTCCGCACGATGTCGTAGCCGTAGCCGTCTTCTGCGCGCAGCACCGCGAGCACGGCGACGTCGAGTACGCCTTTGAGCAGTTGCGTGGTGTCCATCGGACCTCCTTCGATGCAGTGCACACTACCACGCAGTACACAGTAGTGCGGGGTGTGTATTTCCGGCGCGCCGGATCGGGGTGTCGCGAGCGGCATCCGACTCCTATGCTGAGACCACGCTCACCGACGACGATGGGAGAGGCCGTGGTCGGGTCGTGGCAGGAGTCACGCGCAGGTTCGCCGGGTGCATCTCGGCTGCTCATCGAGCGCGCGCACGAGGAGCTCATCGCCGGAAACCTCGACGACCAGAGGTTGCTGCAAGTTCGCCCGCTCGTACGCGAATCCTGGGTCCGTTCCTGGCGCGGACGAGTGGGGCCGGAGGGGACGCCCCGCATCGAGTTCGAACGCGACGAGCTCGAGGCCTATCGCCTCGCGCATCCGCTCGCCTCCGCGATGGAGATGATCCGCACGCTCCTGCTTCCCGGCGAGACCGACGACTCCGGCGTCGTGATCGCGGTCGGTGATCACGCCGGACGCCTGCTGTGGATCGAAGGCGACCACCAGCTGCAGTCGTTGACCGAGAGCATGGGCTTCGTCGCGGGCGCGAACTGGGCCGAGGATGCCGTCGGCACGACGGCTCCCGGCACCGCCCTGACTCTCGGGCAGTCGGTGCAGATCCGCGGGGCGGAGCACTACAACCGGCTCGTGCACCCGTGGTCGTGCACGGCGGCTCCGGTGCGCGACCCCGAGACGCGACGCGTGCTCGGCGTGATCGACATCACCGGAGGAGACGACGCCGTCTCGACGCAGGCGCGCCTGCTCGTCGACGCGACCGCGCGCGCCGTGGAATCGGAACTGATGGTCGCCCGGTTGCGCGCGCGCACCGACACGCGCCGAGCGACCACTCTCACCTCGCGCGCCAAGCCGACCGCCCGTGCCACCCTGCATGTGCTCGGCCGCGACCGCGCGCGCCTGGAGGTCGAGACCGAGCTCGAGGAGTCGATGATCGAGCTCAGCGCCCGGCACGCGGCGATCCTGCTGATGCTCGCCGTGCACCGGCAGGGCCTGTCGGCCGAGCGTCTCGCCGAGCTCGTCTACGGCGAGGAAGGATCACCCGACACCCTGCGACCCGAGATGGTGCGCTTGCGCAAGGTGCTCGAGAAGCACGCGCCGGGGCTCGTGCCCGAGTCGCGGCCCTATCGCCTGCCGGTGCCGCTCGAGACCGACGCCCACGACGTGCTCTCGCTGCTCGACCGCGGAGCCCACCGTGTCGCGCTGACGTCGTATCGCGGGCCGGTGCTGCCCGAATCGACGTCGCCCGGCGTCGAGGACTTCCGTGAGGGGGTGCGTGGAGCGCTGCGCGAAGCGATGCTGTCCGAGGCGAGCCTCGATGTGCTGCTCGCCTATGCCGACATCCCCGAGGGGCAGGGGGATGCCGAGGCGCTGCGCATGGCTCTCGAGATGCTGCCCGCGCGGTCGCCGAAGCGGGCGGGTCTGGTCGCCCGGATCGAGCGCATCGAAGCAGGCTGAGCCCGCGCAACTCCTCGCAACGTTGCGCATTCTCGCGCAACCTCGCGCGACGTACCGTTCGGAGCATCAGCCGCTCGGCATCGGAGCCGCGGCCCGTCGAAGGAGTCACCGATGACCATCGTCGAAGAAGACGTGTCCACCGCACCCGCGTCCTCCGCCTACGCCGCTCCCGGCCAGCAGGGCGCCGTCGCGAACTACCGCGCCCGATACGGCCACTACATCGGCGGCGAGTTCGTCGACCCGGTCAAGGGCCAGTTCTTCGAGAACGTCAGCCCCGTCAACGGCAAGCCCTTCACAGAGGTGGGCCGCGGAACCGTCGAGGACATCGACCGGGCGGTCGACGTCGCCTGGAAGGCCTTCGCGAGCTGGGGCAAGACCAGCCCGGCCGAGCGCTCGGTGATCCTGAACAGGATCGCCGACCGCATCGAGCAGCACCTCGAGGAGATCGCCGTCGCCGAGACCTGGGAGAACGGCAAGCCGGTGCGCGAGACCCTGGCCGCCGACATCCCTCTCGCGGTCGATCACTTCCGCTACTTCGCCGGTGTGCTCCGCGCGCAGGAGGGCGGCATCAGCCAGCTCGACGAGAACACCGTCGCGTACCACTTCCACGAGCCGCTCGGAGTGGTCGGCCAGATCATCCCGTGGAACTTCCCGATCCTCATGGCCGTATGGAAGCTCGCGCCGGCGCTCGCCGCAGGCAACTGCGTGGTCATCAAGCCGGCGGAGCAGACCCCGGCATCCCTGCTGTTCCTCTTCGACATCATCGGCGACCTGCTGCCGGCCGGTGTCGTGAACATCGTCAACGGCTTCGGGATCGAGGCGGGTGCACCGCTCGCGCAGCACAAGCGCATCCGCAAGGTCGCCTTCACGGGTGAGACCACGACGGGCCGCCTGATCATGCAGTACGCGTCTCAGAACCTGATTCCCGTGACGCTCGAACTCGGAGGCAAGAGCCCGAACGTGTTCTTCGAGGACGTCGCCCGCGACACCGCCGACCCGTTCTACGACAAGGCGCTCGAGGGCTTCACGATGTTCGCGCTGAACCAGGGCGAGGTCTGCACCTGCCCCTCGCGTGCGCTGATCCAGCGGTCGATCTACGACGGCTTCCTCTCCGACGGACTCGCACGGGTCGGTAAGGTCGTGCAGGGCAACCCGCTCGACCCGGCCACGATGATCGGGGCTCAGGCGTCGAACGACCAGCTGGAGAAGATCCTCAGCTACATCGACATCGGCAAGCAGGGTGGAGCGAGGCTGCTCACGGGTGGGGAGCGCGTCGACCTCGGCGGCGACCTCAGCGAGGGCTACTACGTCGCGCCGACCGTGTTCGAAGGCACGAACGACATGCGCATCTTCCAGGAGGAGATCTTCGGCCCTGTGCTCTCGGTCACGTCGTTCGACGACTTCGACGATGCGATCTCTATCGCGAACGACACGCTCTACGGTCTGGGCGCCGGCGTGTGGAGTCGCAGCGGTGACACGGCCTATCGCGCAGGACGGGCGATCGAGGCAGGCCGCGTCTGGACCAACACGTATCACCAGTACCCGGCGCACGCCGCGTTCGGCGGGTACAAGCAGTCGGGCGTCGGGCGCGAGAACCACAAGATGATGCTCGACCACTACCAGCAGACCAAGAACCTCCTGGTCTCGTACGCAGAAGGCCCGATGGGCTTCTTCTGAGTCGTCACTCGAAAGGTCGTCGAGCGAGGAGCGGAGCCCGTCTTCCGGTCGTCGAGCGAGGAGCGAAGCCCGCCTTCCGGTCGTTGAGCGAGGAGCGAAGCCCCGAGACGAAACGCACTGGGCCACTCGCCGCGTTTCGTCTCGGGCGGCTCCGCCGTCCTCGCTCGACGACCGGGGAAGTCCACCGAAGGGAACCACCATGGTGAGTATCGGCACCTATCAACGGGTCGACGTGACGGATGCCGCGGCATCCCTCATCAGAGACCTCACCGTGCAGCACGGACCCCTGATGTTCCATCAGTCGGGAGGATGCTGCGACGGGTCGTCGCCCATGTGCTACCCCGTGGGGATGTTCATCACGGGGCCCGGAGACGTCCTCCTGGGTGCGCTCGAGGTCGGTCTCGACGCCCCGGTCGAGGTCTTCATGTCGGAGTCGCAGTTCGAATACTGGAAGTACACGCACCTCACGATCGACGTCGTGCCGGGGCGCGGTGCCGGGTTCTCGGTCGAGGGCCCGACGGGCATGCGATTCCTGATCCGCTCGCGGATGCTGAACGACGCGGAGCTGGAGTACTTCGGGTTGGCGCCTTCGGCGGGGTGAAGGTCATCTCGCACACCCGGCTGACCGATGCCCGTGTGGCTGAAGACGCGCCGTCGATCGGCCAGCCATCCGAGAAACGGTCAGCCATCCGGGGCGTGGGGACGGTGTGGCTGCCGGGATCGTGGGGACGGTGTGGACGACGCCGTCAGCGGGGCAGCCGCGGAACCGCGTCGACCAGGGCCCGGGTGTACGGATCCTGCGGGGCATGCAGCACGGATGCCGTGGACCCCTGTTCGACGACGCGACCGTTCTGCAGCACGACCGTCCGGTCGCACGCCGAGGCGATGGCGGTGAGGTCGTGCGACACCATGATGAGCGACAGGCCGTTCTCGCGGCGCAGCCGGTCGAGCAGTGCGAGCACCTGCACACGAGTGGTGACGTCGAGCGCGCTGACCGGCTCATCAGCGAGCAGCACGCGCGGGCGCGAGACGACGGCCCGTGCGATCGCGATGCGCTGGCGCTGCCCGCCCGAGAACTCGTGCGGGTAACGGCGAGCGGTGTCGGCAGGAAGGCCGACCGACTCGAGCGCTTCGGCGATGCGAGCCTGGGCGTCGGCTCCGGATGCCAGCCGCAGGGAGCGGAGGGGCTCGCCGATGATGCGGTCGATGCGCTGACGCGGGTCGAGCGACGAGTACGGGTCCTGGAACACGGGCTGCACGCTCGCCCGGAAGCGACGCATCTGCGTGCGGTCGCGCAACGACAGGGGCTCGCCCTCGAACAGCATCTGGCCGTCACGGGGCGCCGAGAGCCCGAGCAGCAGCCGCAGGATCGTCGACTTGCCTGCCCCGGATTCACCCACGAGACCCAGCGAGTCGCCCTCGTCGAGGCTCAGGGAGACGTCGTCGAGCACGCGCCGGGATCCGTACGAGAAGCCGGCGGCGCGCAGCTCGAGGAGACTCATGCGCCGGCCTCCTTCGCATCGAGGAACGCGTCGAGCGCGCGGGCGCTGTCGACCAGCATCCGCGTGTACGGCTCCGCCGGATTCTGCAGTACCTGCGCGACCACGCCCTCTTCGACGACGAGACCGTCTCGGAGCACGACGATACGGTCGACCAGTCGAGAGACCACGGCGAGGTCGTGACTGATGAACAGCAGCGCCATGCCGCGTTCGGCGACGAGTCGCTCGAGCAGGGCGAGCACGGCATCCTGCACGGTGACGTCCAGCGCCGTCGTCGGCTCGTCGGCGATGAGGAGCTGCGGCTTGGCGGCGAGGGCGATCGCGATCGCCACCCGCTGGCGCTGACCGCCGGAGAGCTCGTGCGGGTAGGCGCGCGCGAAGCGCGGCTCCGACAGGGCCACCTCGTCGAGGGCCGCCGCCACGGCAGACCGCAGGTCGGCACCGCGCAGTCCGAGGTGACGACGCAGCGGTTCGGCGATCTGACGACCGACCCTCATCAGCGGGTCGAGCGCGGTCAGCGGTTCCTGGAAGACGATCTGCGCGACGGGTCCGCGCAACGGCCTCAGGTCGGCATCCTGCGCGCCGACCACCTGGTGGCCGTCCAGCAACACCGACCCGGAGGCCGAGAGGGAATCCGGCAGCAGGCCGGTGACGGCGAGCGACGTGAGCGACTTGCCGGAACCGGATTCGCCGATCAGGCCGAGACGCTCACCGGGCTCGAGCGAGAACGAGATGTCCCGCACGAGCGCGCCGGATGCCGAGCGCACGGTGAGGCCTGAGACGTCGAGGATGCTCATCGGCTCCTCCTGCGGGTCGGGTCGGCGAGGTCGCGCAGGCCGTCGGCGAGGAAGTTGACCCCGAGCACGAGGGCGATGATCGCGATGCCGGGCGCGATCGCGCCCACCGGAGCGGTGAGCACGGTGCCCTGAGCCTCCTGCAGCATCCGACCCCACGAGGCGTTGGGCGGCGGTGCGCCGAGTCCGAGGTACGACAGGCTCGCCTCGGCGAGCACCGCGGCACCGAACTGCAGCGCGAGGCTGACGGCGAGCGTCGGTGCGATGTTGGGCAGCACGTGCTGGACGACGATTCCGAGCACGGACGTACCGCTGGTTCGCGCTGCGGTGACGAACTGCTCCTGCAGCACGCGGCGCGACAGGATGCGAGTGAGACGCGCCACCACCGCCGACATCGCCAGCCCGATCGCGAGCACCGCCGACCACAGCGAGGCGCCCTGCACCGCGACGACGAGCATCGCCAGCAGCAGCACGGGGAAGGCGATCACGACGTCGAGTCCGGCGGAGAGCGTGTCATCGACCCAGGGGCGCGAGAATGCGGCGATGAGGCCGATGATCGTGCCGAGCACCGCGGCGATCGCGACCGAGCAGATGCCGACGATCAGGGCGATCCGCGCTCCCCACATGAGCTGCGAGAGCAGGTCGCGGCCGAGTCGATCGGTGCCGAGCAGGTGCAGGGCGCTCGGACCTTCGAGGCGGCTGCCGCTGGTGTCGGCGAGCGGATAGGGCAGCCAGAACAGTGACACCAGGGCGATCAGCACGATCGCACCGGTGAGGACGAGGCCGATCAGCAGGGTCGCCTTCGGCCGCCTCCGCACGGGGACGGAGTCGGTGATCAGCTGCTCGGCGACGCGGCTCATCGGTTGCCCGAGACGCTCGTGCGCAGACGCGGATCGATCAGGCGCTGCACGATGTCGGCGGCGAACCCGACGAGCAGCACGAAGAGGGTGCTGACCACGAGAACGCCCTGGATGACCTGGAAGTCGTGCTGCTCGATGGCCGACAGCAGCAGGCTGCCGAGGCCGGGAAGGGTGAAGACGCTCTCGACGACGACGGCGCCGAGCAGCGTGGTCGACAGCTCGATGCCGAGGATCGCGACGACGGGCACCGAGCCGTTGCGCACTCCGTGGCGCACGAGCGCCTCGGACATGCTCGAACCGCCGGCGCGGGCGGTACGCAGATAGTCGCTGCCGAGCACGTCGAGCGTGGCGGAGCGCACGTAGCGGCTGAGGGACGCGCTCATGACGATGACGATCGTGATGACGGGGAGCGCGAGCGATCGCAGTGCATCGGCCGGATCCTCCCAGTCGTCACGGGGGAAGCCGCCCGAGGGCAGCACGCCGAGACCGAGCGCGAACACCCAGACGAGCACGACGCCCACCCAGAAGACCGGGACGGCGACGCCCAGCTGCGCGAAGCCGGAGAGGGCGATGCCGTACCAGCGGTCGGACTTCACGGCGGCGGTGATGCCGATCACGAGCGAGACGAGCAGCGCCACGGTGAAGGCGATGAGCGTGAGCGGAAGGGTGACGGCGAGGCGGTCGGCGATGTCGGGGCCGACCGGACGTGAGCTCAGGAAGGACTCACCGAGATCGAAGCGCAGGAGCTGTCCCGCCCAGGTCGTGAACTGCTGCAGCAGCGGCTGGTCGGAGCCGACCTGCGCACGGGCGGCGGCGATCTGCTCGGGGGTCGCGTTCACCGAGAGCAGGGCGTTCGCCGGGTCGCCGGGCAGCAGTCGTAGCAGCACGAAGATCGCGATCATCGCGACGACGAGCGAGACCACGAGGAACGCGAGGCGGCGCAGCAGATAGGCGAGCATGAGTTCTCAGGATGAAAGAGGGGGATGCCGACGCGCGGCATCCCCCTCGCGCGTCAGGACTTGACGATGTCGTAGGCGAAGAACTGCGAGTTCAGGCCGTTGACCGGGTACCCGCTGAGGTCGCTCGAGGCGACCACGATCTGCGGATACAGGTACAACCATACGCTCGCGGCATCCTCGGCGATCTTCTCGTTGACCTTCTTCAGAAGAGCCGTCTGCTCGTCGGTCGTGGCGGCCTGCTCGGCCTCGGCGACCCACTGCTGCACGTCGGCGTCGTTGTAGCCCCAGTAGAAGTCGGGGTTGCCGTACCAGACCACGTCGCGGTCGTTCACGTGCTCCTGCAGAGTGGCCTCGAAGTCCTGCTCCTTGAACACCTTCGTGTACCACTCGTCGGCGCTGATCGTGTTGATCTCGACAGTGATGCCGACCTCGGCGAGCTGCGACTGCAGGAACTCTGCGACAGCGGGATGCGGGTCGTAGCTCGGGGTGTCGAGCGTGAACGTGAAGCCGTCGGCGTATCCCGCCTGCGTGAGCAGATCCTTCGAGAGCTCGACGTCGTACGGGTTCACCGTGGTGAGGTCCTCATACCAGGGGTCGGTCGGCGGCACCATCGAGCCGATGAGCGTGCCGTAGTCGCCCCAGATCGAGTCGAGGAGCTTCTCGGTGTCGACGGCCGAGTAGATCGCCTTGCGCACGAGTGCGTTGTCGAAGGGGGCGACGCGGTCGTTGAACGCGAGGAGCTCCTTCGTGGTCGAGGTGCCCTCGCTGATGACGTAGTCGTCGTTGTCGAACTGCGCGAGCGAGTCAGGGCTCTGCACACTCGTGATCACGTCGATCTCGCCCGTGAGCAGTGCGTTGTTCTCGGCGGTCGCGTCGGTGAAGTACGTGTAGACGACCTCGCCGTTCTTGGCGGGCTCGCCCCAGTAGTCGTCCCAGCGCGTGAGGGTCAGGGTCGAGCCCTTCTTCCACTCGTCGAGCGTGTAGGGGCCGGTGCCGTCCTCGGTGCTGGTGATGTCGTCGGCCTCGTCATTGACGATCCAGACGTAGCTGAGGTTGTAGAGGAACGAGATCGACCGCTGCGACAGCGTGAAGACGACGGTCTGGTCGTCGGGCGTCGCGATGTCGGCGATGGTCGTGAAGCTCGACTTGCGCGCCGACACCGAGTCCTCGGCGGTGACGGCCTCGATGCTCGACTTCACGTCGGCCGAGGTCAGCGGGTCGCCCGAGTGGAACGTCACGTCGTCGCGCAGCGTGATCGTGTAGGTGAGGCCGTCGTCGGAGACCTGAGCGTCTTCGGCGAGAAGAGGCTCGACCTCGCCGTCGTCGGTCAGGCGGTAGAGGCCCTCGTAGACGTTGCCGGTCAGCGCCTCGGTCACGCCCTGGCCACCGCCCTGCGTGTTGCTGAGGTTGGTCGGCTCGTAGAGCGACCCGATCGCGATCGTGGCGTCTTCGCTCGCGGCGTCGTCGGTCGCCCCCGAGGCGCAGCCGGCCACGAGGGCGAGCGTGGCGACGGCGCCGAGCGCGCCGAGGATGCGTGTTCTTCTCATGAGTACTCCAGGGTGAGCGGGTGCGGCGTCACGCCGCGTAGATGTCGAAGCCGTCGCGGAAGACGACGTTCTTCTCGCCTGCTCGGATAGGCAGGGGGAAGCGGTTGGATGCCGGCGGCAGCGGGCAGTTGTACTGGGCGCTGAATCCGCACGGCGGCACGAATGCACGGTTGAAGTCGAGCACGACGGTGCCCTCGTCATCGCGCAGCTGCACGAACAGGAAGCGCCCCGACCCGTAGGTCTCGGAGCCGTTCGTCTCGTCGCCGAACACGAGCAGCAGCGTGCCGCCGTCGTCGAACGCCGCGAGGTCGTACTCGCGGCCGTCGAGCTCGAAGCGGATGTCGCCGGGAACGGCGAGATCGCGGGTGCCGCCGTTGTCGCGGATGTGCTCGAACGACACCTTCCGGTCGCCGGAGACCGGGGTGAAGTGTCCCTCGAGCACCCACGCGGGGTCGTACTCGTACGTGTCGATGCGGTCGAAGGCACGGATGGCCGGTGCCTCGGCATCCCACACGCGCAGTCCGTGCTCGGCCTCGCCGGTCTCGATGTCGGTGCGCTGGATCGGGGTCACCGTGACGCTCGCGGGTGCGGCGCTCTGTTCGGCGTCGACATCGGGCGCGTCGCCCGTCCAGCGGGTCTCGACGAGTGCGAGATTGCCGGTCGGGCCCGTGACCGATTCGCGGCGGGAGTCCTGCCAGAGGGTGTGGGCTTCGCGTTCAGACATCATTTCCATTCTCGTGCATGCAGAGGGAGGCGGCCCCGTCACCGTCACGAGGGGTAACGCGCGATGGGCGCGTTCACTTCCCGTCGCGGCGACGACGTCAGGGGAGGGGGATCGCCGCATGCACGAAACTGAGGGCCGAATCGGGCATTCGGTACTGGATTCGCAGGTGCATCGAGGCGCGGCATCCGGGAAGCTCTGCCGCAATTCGGTGCAACGTCCTGCGGTATACCGTTATGCATAACGCGTTGATATGTCAGTCCCCAGCTGACCACGCGTCCGGACGGTTCGACCGTCCTGCGGAGGGAGAGTCAGATCTTCTTCTGATCCCGAGGGGGGATGGGGTGGGCCGCTGATCCCCAAACAGCACCCACCCCCACACTCGCCACCGTTCAGAACGATCGCAGCCAGATCCAGAGGATCACCAAGCCGATCATGAACACGGCCGGCAGCCAGCGGCCGCTGCGCTTGAGTCGGCGCCCCTGCTGCGCGACGCCGGGCGGCGGGGAGAGAAGGCCGACGGGCGGCGCGAACGGCAGCTGACCGGATGCCGCCGACATCGCTCCCGCACTCGGAGAGCCCGCCGGAGGGTCGGTCGGAGAGCCGGATGCCGCCGCATCGGAGGCCGACCGCTCGGCGAGAAGCCGATCGTCGCGCCAGCGCGCCCACTGCTCGAACTTGGTGATCAGCGCGCCCACGGCGCCGAACAGCCACGCCCAGGTCGCGGGGTCGAGGGTCGAGACGGGGCGCGGCGTATAGAGGAAGAGCCAGTCGTCGACGATCTCGACGTCGAGCTCGGCGGCGTTGTCGATGAACCGCGCCATGATGTCGGGCGTGAACAGGTAGAGGGCATCCTGCTCATAGCCGGTCGGGCAGTACAGCGTGAAGTACTGATCGAAGTCGCCCTCGAGCGACAGGCGCTGCTCGCGCTGGAAGGCGGCCGGCAGGTTCGAGCCGAACCCGTTGTTGCCCTTCGCGTCCAGCACGATGTTCGGCAGCGGCACGTCGAGCTTGACGGCGACGTAGCCCCAGCGATGCGTGGTCGAGTTCTTGCCCGACCCGGTCGTGTACTGGTAGTTGCCGAACTCCACGAAGCGCGGGTGGCTGCCGCGCACCAGGTCGGTCGCGACTCGGGAGTGGCCGAGGACGAACACCATGCCGGGCAGGCGCGGCTCGGCGATCCGAGCCTCGTAGGTCATGCCGTTCGCTCGCGCGAAGGCGTCGAGGCGATAGCGCGCGACGCGGGAGCGACGCCAGCCGACCACGGCGATCGCGATCCCGACGCCCACGGCCGCGAGGATGCCGAGGCCGACGAACGACGACGCCCCCGGATCGGTGAAGATCGACACCATCGTCGCGCCGACGAAGCTCATCGCGACCACGAACGCGATGCCGAAGGCCACGATCGCGATGATCGCCGCCGCTGAGACGCCCGACGTCCCTTTCGCGCGGAGCTCGGCGTTGAAGGCGCTGACGGCCTTCGCATCCACGGGATCGGTGAGCGGTCGCGCGTCGAACGACGGGCCGGTCTGCGGTGCGCTCATCGGTTCACCTCATCGCCATCCCACGTCAGATCGGCGTTCTCGGGAATCGCGAACGCCTCGAGGCGCTCGTCCGCGCAGATCGCCGCGATCGACTCGGCGGAACCGGCGATGATCGTCGAGTCGTAGTCGACCTCGGTCACGAGCACCCAGGCACGGTCGTCCGGCCAGAGGATGCTCGGGCTCTGCGCCGCCGGAGGGAACCCGTGCGCCTCGGCGGGCGTGTCCCTCCACGGCATCCCGAGAACCCAGTCCGGTCGGGCGAAGTCGCCCACATCGCCGTGGAAGAGCACGTGGTCGCGGTTCAGCAGCCGCAGCCGCGGACCCTCGGAGATCTCCCGCGACAGGATGCCGTCCTGCCAGGTCTGCTTGCGGAAGACGTTGTTGAACGGGTCGCGCACGCTGCGATCGAGCATCGCCTGGTGGTTCGGGTCGTCGCCGACGGTGAAGAACGCGCGCGACGGGGTATGGCCCAGATTCCCGAGGAGTCCGCCGGTGCCCTCCCAGAGCGCGGCGAAGCCGGCATCCGGTGTGGTGGTGTGCGCGACGAGGTGGGAGGCGATGGTCGCGAGCATCTCCGCAGAGATCGCGCCGCCCATCGGCTCTGTGAACTCGCGACCGTCGGGAGTGACGCTCGCGCGCCAGTCTCCGTCCGGTGCCGCGCGCACGATGCGGTGCCACTGCGCGAGCGGATGCAGGATCGTGCCGAACGCGGAGGCGGTCTCGGCCCAT
This sequence comes from Microbacterium sp., assembly GCF_031988965.1. Classification (GTDB taxonomy): domain Bacteria; phylum Actinomycetota; class Actinomycetes; order Actinomycetales; family Microbacteriaceae; genus Microbacterium. Next base: position 23,830 of record NZ_DALZXX010000018.1, on the reverse strand, counting down.
GTCGTCGGCGCGACGACGATCCGGTCGAACGTCGCCTGCCGCTCGGCCTCCGTCATGGCGTCGAACTCGTCGTACGACGGCATCGGCCGATCGGGGAGCGAGCGCACCGTGGGCGGATGCAGCACCCGAGCGTACGCCGCGTACCCATGCGGCACGACGGCGTGCATCGTCGCGTTCCACGGGTCGTCGAGGCGCTCGCGCAGCCAGTCGCCGGACGAGGTGTCAGAGATCCACTGCATGCGACCCACGGTACCTGCGAGATATCGCTTCCCCCACGGACGCGGCGAAGACGCCAGAATATGCGGAGAAGTGCGCGTGATCGCCGACGGGCGACCGCGCAGCCAGGGAGGGATGCGGAGGGCGTCAGATGGTCGATGGGGTGTCGGTGATGATGAGCGAGCAGGTGTTCCGACGCCATCCGGTGCGCACGGCGGTCACCGCGATCGTGCTGTCGGCGGTGCTCTCGGCCGCCGCGCTGTTCATCCTCCCGCGGATGCTTCCACGCACCATGGACATCGAGACCCGGGGGATCATCGTGCTCGTCGCCGCGATCGTGGTGACGGGACTCGTGTTCACGTCGATGCTCTGGCTGCGCAACACCCGCATCGTGGTGCGCCCCGACAGCGTCGAGATCGGGCGGGCCGGCAACCGCGAGACCTACGACCGCGCATCCACCGCGTTCCGCTCGAAGATCACCGAGCACTGCACGAACGGCATCCGCAGCGGCATCACCCGCGCGCTCGTCGTCTACAGCGCCGGTCGGGAGATCACGGTCGAACTGCCGGGGTTCACCCGGTCGACCTTCAACGAGCTCATGGCTGTGCTCACGCCGATCGCCCCTGCGAAGCCGGCGGATCCGGTCGAGGCAGCGCGTGCGCGCGCACAGCTGCCCTCATCGTTCCGCGTCGACTCGTCGAAGGAGCGGGCTCTCGCGACCGGTCTGACGATCGCCGCCGTCGTGCTGCTGATCGTCGCCGCCGCCGTCACGGCCGTCGCGTTCACCCCGGGTTTCCTCGACGGCGAGCTCTCGGCGCTCGTCCTTCTCGTCCCGACCGCCGGTGTCGCGGGCATCGGTCTGGCGATCGGAGCGGCTCAGCGGCAGCGGGTGCTGAAGTGCATCCCTGCACACGTCTCGGTCAGCCACCACGGCATCCGTTTCGACGATGTCGACCTGCCGTTCGCGCAGCTCACCCGCATCTGGCTCACGCCCACCGGCTACCCGGTGCGGCGCATCCGCTTCGAGCGCGCGGCGGGGCGATCGACCACCCACATCCTCGGATCGAACCGCGTGCAGATGACCCCCGACTACGGCGACTTCCTGCTCGCGGTGCGGGCGGAGACGGCCACGAACCCTGAGCTGCTGCGCCTCGACCTGGAATGACCACACGGACGAATCGCGCCGGACGACCTCGCGCGGCGGGGTTTCGTCTCGCCTGATCGGCGCCGACTGCAGGCGCCCGAGACGCTCGAGAAGCCGGTCCGACCGGAGTCCGTCGAGGCCCCCATAATCGGAACGTGACTTCCTCCGCATCCATCCCCTCGCTCGACGGCCGCCGATTCCGCATGGTCTCCTCGACGACCTCGGCGGTCGATCCGAACGCTCCGAGCGAGTTCGTCTACCAGGAGCGCGACGGAGCGATCTGGGGCGACTACTCCGGCGACACCGTCACGTTCGGACGTTTCGTGGGCACCCGCACGGGCGACACGATCTGGGTCTCGTTCGTGCATGTGCTCGTCTCGGACGGCACCGTCGTGACGGGCGACGGCGAGAGCGAGCTCGAACTGACCGACGACGGTCGCATCCGCCTCGTCGAGCACTACGAGATGCACGGGCTGCCGCAGCTCAGCGTCTGCGAAGAGGCCGCTGGCGACTGAATCGGCGCGTTTCGTCTCGGTCGGCTTCGCCGTCCTCGCTCAACGAACGAGGGGGTCTCGCTCGACGACCGGGGTGGGGCGGTCGTGTCAGCGGGGCGGCAGGGTGTCTCGTCCCGGTGACGCCGGCGTCCATCGCGTCATGCCGAGCGATGCCTGCGGCTCGCGCTCGGGGAGATCCGACGGCAGCAGGAACGAGCGTCGCACGACCTCGTCGAGCACCACGACGCTGACGACCGTGCGCACTTCGGGCAGCTGTGCGATCACGCCGGTGGAGAACTCGTGCACGCCGCTCACATCGACAGCACGGATCAGCAGCATCGCGTCGTGCTCGCCCGTCGTGATCGCGCACCACTCGACGTCGGGCATCTCGACGATGCGGTCTCGGAACGACGCCCAGGCTTGCGGATGCACGGTGACGAACACGAGGGCTCCGATCGAGAGCCCCGCCTTGGCCTGATCGACCTGTGCGCTGAAGCCGGTGATGACGCCGTCCTGCATGAGGTTCTCGACGCGGGTGTAGGCGTTGGCGCGCGAGATCCCCACGGTCTCGGCGAGAGCGGCGATCGAGATCCGACCGTTATCGCGGAGTGTTTCGAGGATTCTGTATCCGATGTCGTCCAGCGGGGCGGCACTTCGTCCAGTTTGCCTCGCAGCTTCGTCGCTCTTGGTGGACACAATGCTCCTCACGGGCGGGGTCTTGGACAGACGGTGGTGACGTCTGCAATCTTGCTGGACACATAGTCCCATACAATGCGAATCTGATCACCGGTCGTCCACCCGGCGTCGACCGAACCCGATGAACTCCTCGCCCTTGGAGGCCCATATGTCGTCACGTCGCAGCACGTCCGTCATCGCGATCGGAGCCGTCGCGCTCCTCGCTCTCGCTGGTTGCTCCGGTGGCAACTCGGCGAACAACGGCGGTGAGTCCGCAGGTTCCGACTCGCTCGTCATCGACACCGCGTTCTCGATCGAGACCGCCGACCCGGGCCACACCTACGACCCGACCGGCAACATGATCGCGAAGGCCCTGTACGAGACCCTCGTCGACTTCGAGGGATCCGACGTCTCGACCCCCGTTCCCGGCCTGGCGTCGTGGGAGCAGAACGACGAGGCGACCGAGTTCACCTTCACGCTCGAGGGCGACCGCGTCTTCTCCGACGGCTCACCGATCGAGGCCAAGGACGTCGTCTTCACCCTGCAGCGCATCCAGGGCATGACCGACGCCAAGCCGAACTTCCTCCTGGGCGGCCTGACGATCACCGAGGTCGACGATAAGACGATCTCGATCACCTCCGAGACCCCGCTGCTGCAGCTGCCCGCGATCCTCGCGAACCCCGCCCTCGGCATCGTCAACTCCGACGTCGTGATCGAGAACGGCGGATCGGTCGACGGGTCCGACAGCGCGCAGAGCTTCCTCGACGGCGAGTCCGCCGGCTCCGGTCCCTTCGTGCTCGACACCCTCGATCTGTCGTCGCAGGTCGTGCTCACCAAGAGCGACGAGTACAACGGCGACGAAGAGGCGGCCTATGGCCGCGTCGTCGTGCGCAACGTCTCGGAGAGCGCGACGCAGCTCGCGAACCTCAAGGGCGGCGACTCGATGGTCGCCATGGACCTGAACGGCGACCAGGTCGCGGGCCTCGGCGACGGACTTCAGGTCGAGTCGGTGCCCTCCGGCCAGACCATCTTCCTGCTGCTCAACCAGTCGTCCGCCGTCGGCGGCGACCTCGCGAACGTGAAGATCGCCGAGGCGATCCGCTACGCGCTCGACTACGACGCGCTGCTCGAACTCGCCGGCTCCGGTGCCGTGCAGGCGACCGGCGTCATCCCGCCCGGATTCGAGGGTGCCCTCGAGACCGGCGTCGAGCAGGACCTCGACAAGTCGAAGGCCGCGCTCGCCGAGGCCGGCTACACGGGCCAGACCCTGAAGCTGCAGTTCCCGAACGACTACCCGGTCGGCGGCGTGGAGTTCACCCCGCTCGCCGAGCGCATCCAGGCTCAGCTCGAGGATGCCGGCATCGCCGTCGAACTCGCTCCGGCTCCGTTCGCGACCGAGCTCGACGCCTACGTCAACGGCACCGAGGGCTTCGGCCTGTGGTTCTGGGGCCCGGACTACGCCGACTCCGCGAACTTCCTCCCGTTCGCTCCCGGTCTGAAGGTCGGTCTCCGCTCCGGCTGGGCCGCCGAGGCGAACCCCGAGATCGCGGGCATCGCGGCGGGTGCCGCAGCCGCGACCGACGAGGCGCAGCGCAGCGAGGCCTTCACCGCATTCGCCGAGGCGATGCAGGCCGAGGGTCCCTTCGTGCCGCTGATCGTCCCCGGTCGCAACATCGCCACGGCGGATGCCGTCTCCGGTGCCGTGTACAACTCGGTGTGGGAGATGGACATCGCCGAGATCACGCCGGCCGGCTGAGCGGCGCCGACTCATGACGACGGTGGCCGTGCGACGGCAGTCACAGCGTCGCAGGTCGCCGCTCGTCGGATACCTGCTGCGCCGGATCGGCACTTCGCTGCTCCTGCTCGTGGGGGTCACGATCGTGACCTTCGCGCTCACGAACCTCGTGCCCGGCGACCCCGTGTCGGCGGCGCTGGGTGAGGGGGCCTCTCAGAATCCCGAGACGCGCGAGGCGTTCATCAAGGCCCAGGGCCTCGATCAGCCGCTGTTCGTGCAGTACTTCATCTATATGGGGAACCTCCTTCGCGGAGACCTCGGCACGTCGCTGGTGACCGGTCGCCCGGTCACCAGCGACCTGGCCACCGCGGTGCCGGCGACGATCGAGATCGCGATCGGAGCCATCATCCTGAGCCTCGCGGTGAGCGTCGTGCTCGGCACGCTCGCGGCCTACCGCCGCGGACTCGTCACCGATCAGGTCATCCGCATCGTGACGCTGATCGGGCTGAGCGTGCCGACCTTCTGGCTCGCACTCGTCAGCTTCTACGTGTTCTTCCTCGAGCTGCGCATCGCCCCGGGTTCCGGCCGCATCTCGCCGTCGATCACCCCGCCGCCGCGCATCACGGGGCTCTACACGGTCGACTACCTCCTCAACGGAGACGGCGTCGGATTCGCGGACGCTCTCGCGCACCTCGCCCTGCCGGTCATGGTGCTGTCGCTCGTCACGATCGGGCTGCTCACGCGCTTCATCCGCACCTCGGTGCTCGAGGTGCTCGGCAGCGACTACGTGCGTGCGGCTCGGGCCAAGGGTCTTCCCGCGATGCGCGTGATCCTCGACTACGTGCTGCGCGGAGCATCCCTCCCGATCCTCACCGTCGTCGGTGTCGCCTTCGGGTCGCTGCTCTCGGGCACCGTTCTCGTCGAGTCGGTGTTCGCGTGGCCGGGGCTCGGCACCTACGCCTACAACTCGGCGGCGAACCTCGATCTGCCCGGCATCATGGGCGTCGGTCTCGTCGTCGGTGTCATCTACCTCCTCATCAACTTCGTCGTCGATCTGCTCTACGGCGTCCTCGACCCGAGAGTGAGGATCGCATGAGCCGCATCGACTCGGCATCCGGTCCCTGGCGGTTCCGCTTCCGCTGGCCCCGCGCCTGGCGCACGCCGCTCGGCGTGATCGGCACCGTGATCGCGGGCGCCTGGATCATCGTCGCCTTCACCGCGCAGTGGTGGGTGCCGTTCGGCCCCAACGCCCAGGTGCTTCCTCGTCTGCAGGCCCCGGGCATCGACACGCTGCTCGGCACCGACGGCAACGGACGCGACATCTTCTCCCGTCTGATGACGGGCGCGACCGTGAGCCTTCCGCTCGCGCTCATGCTCGTGATCGCCGCGATGATCATCGGCACGGTGATCGGCGCCGTCGCCGGGTACTTCGGCGGCTGGGTCGACGAGACGCTGATGCGCATCACCGACCTGTTCATGGCGTTCCCGACGGTCATCCTCGCGATGGTCGTGGCGGCCTCGCTCGGCCCGTCACTGTTCAACGCCGTGATCGCGGCGATCGTGGTCTCGTGGCCGCAGTACTCGCGAGTCACCCGCAGCATCGTGCTCGGACTCCGCGGCCAGAACTACGTGATCGCAGGTCGACTGCTCGGCCACTCGCCGCTGCGGACGCTGTTCGTCGACATCCTGCCGAACATCGCGGGCCCCGTGCTGGTGCTCGCGACGCTCGACATCGGCGCGGCGATCCTGCTGCTCTCGGGTCTGTCGTTCCTCGGCCTCGGCGCGCAGCCGCCCACGGCCGAGTGGGGATCGATGATCTCGGCGGCCATGCAGAACTTCGACGCCTGGTGGCTCGGAGTCTTCCCGGGTCTCGCGATCCTCACCGTGGTGCTCGCCTTCAACTTCCTCGGTGACGCGATGCGCGACATCCTCGACCCGACGGCCGAGGTCACGCACGAGAAGCAGGCCGATCACGCGGCATCCGCGAAGGGGGTGGCAGCATGACCGGCGCACCCGCACTGAGCATCCGCGACCTGACGATCGAGATCGGCCGTCCGCTCGTGCACGGCATCTCGCTCGACCTCGAGGCCGGCCGCATCCACGGTCTCGCCGGCGAATCCGGATCGGGCAAGACGCTCACCTCACTCGCCGTGCTCGGGCTCCTGCCCCGGCAAGCGCGCACCGGCGGATCGATCACGCTCGCGGGGGAGGAGCTGGTCGGCATGCGCCGCCGTGCGCTCAACCGCATCCGCGGCAAGCGCATCGCGATGATCTTCCAGGACCCGTCGGCGTCGCTGCATCCGCAGCTGCCGATCGGACGCCAGCTCACCGACCACATGCGGGTGCACCTCGGGCTGCGGGGCGCGGCCGCCACTGCCAAGGCGATCGAACTGCTCGAGACGGTGCAGGTGCCGAATCCGGATGCGGCGCTGAAGCGCTACCCGCACCAGTTCTCGGGCGGACAGCGGCAGCGCATCGCGATCGCCTGCGCACTCGCCTGCGACCCCGAGGTGCTGCTGGCCGACGAGCCGACCACCGCGCTCGACGTCACCGTGCAGGCCGGCATCCTGAAGCTGCTGCGCGACCTCGCGATCGAACGCGACCTCGCCGTGCTGCTCGTCACGCACGACCTCGGAGTCATGAGCGCGATCGCCGACGAGGTCGCCGTGATGAAGAACGGGCAGATCGTCGAGCGGGCCGACCGCGAGACCCTGTTCCGCTCACCGCAGCACGAGTACACGCGTACGCTGCTCGCCGCACTGCCGGGATCGAAGCTCGAGATCGCGGATGTCGACCCGGCGACGCTGGATCCGGTGCTGCCGGACACTGAACCGGATGCCGATGAGGAGGCCCGCCGATGAGTGAGACCGCCGTCCTCGACGCGCACGACGTGGTCGTGCGCTACCCCGGCAACCCGCCCGTGGTCGCCGTCGACACCGTGTCGCTGAGCGTCGCCCCGGGTGAGACCGTGGCGCTGGTCGGCGAGTCCGGCAGCGGCAAGTCGAGCCTCGCCCGCGCCGTCGTGGGCATCGAGAAGCTCGCCGGGGGAGAGGTGCGCTTCCGCGGTGCACCGGTCGCACCCCTCGGCATCCGCCGTCGTGACATCGCCCTCACCGGCATCCAGATGGTGTTCCAGGACCCGTCGACCTCGCTGAACCCGCGCCGTCGCGTGGGCGATCAGATCGCCGACGGCATCGCGACGGCCCGCGCTCGCGGGGCCGAGGGCTCGACCGTCGCGGAGTGGCTCGAACGGGTCGGACTGCCGACCGAGGTCGCCACGCGCTTCCCGCACCAGTTCTCGGGCGGACAGAAGCAGCGTCTCGCGATCGCGCGGGCGCTCGCCGCTCGGCCCTCGCTGCTGGTCGCCGACGAGCCGATCTCCGCCCTCGACGCCTCGACCCAGACGAGCGTCGCCGGGCTCATGCGCGATCTCGTCGCGGAATCCGGTGCCGGGATGCTGTTCATCTCGCACGACCTCGCCGTCGTGCGGCGCATCGCCGACCGCACCTTCGTGATGTACGCGGGGCGTGTGCTCGAGTCGGGACAGACCGATCGGGTGTGGTCCGCTCCGCAGCATCCGTACACGCAGGCGCTGCTCGCCGCGATCCCGGAGCCTGACGGTCGAGGGCGCATCCCGGCGGCGCCGACCGTGAACGAGCGCGTCGTGTGGTCGGAGATCCCTCCCGTCCTCGGCTGAGCGAGCGCGTGTGCCCTCGCGTCGGGGGACGCACGCCGGGTCGGCTCACGCTGCGAAGGAGATCTCGCGTATCGAAGGACGGATGCGGTGAACTCGTCCTTCGATGCGAGAGATCTCCTTCGCAGCCTGCGCGGTGCCCGCGCCGCCGTCAGCGCGGGATGAGGGTGAACGGGACCTCGTGATGGGCGCCGGGCGAGGGCGTGGGGTCCGCGAGGATGTCGAGGATCGTCGTCGCGGCCTGCTCGGTGCCATGACCGACGGTCGAGAACGTCGGAATGTGGAATCCGCCCTCCTCGATGCCGTCGAACCCCATGACCTGCACCTGCGTCGGCACGTCGATGCCCCGACTCGCGAGCGTGTAGAGAGCACCGAGCGCGAGGCTGTCGCTGAAGCAGAACAGCGCGTCGAACCGGGCACCGCTCGCGATCAGCCGTTCGACCGCGACCGACCCTGCGGCCCGGTTGAACTCATCGACGGGCGCGTACAGCGAGTCGTCCGGGGCGATGCCGGCAGCGGCGAGAGCACGGAGGTACCCCTCGAACCGGAGATGTGATGTGGCGCTCGGGCCCGATTCCTGCACTCCCACCGCGGCGATGCGCCGACGTCCATCGGCGATCAGCGTGCTCGTCGCGGCGGCGGCGGCCGCGACGTTGTCGATGCCGACGTGGTGCACGGTCGGACCGACGAGGGCCTCGGCCTGTTCGCCGATGAGCACGAGCGGGGGAGTGGCCGGGCGGTCGGCGAGATCGGCGGCGGTCAGCAGCAGAGGACTCATCACGATGCCGTCGAGGGCGGGGAGCCCGTCGCCGACCATCATCGCCAGCTCGGTGTCGCGGTCGCCGTCGGTCTGCGCGATCAGCACGGTCAGAGCACGGGTCTGCGCGGCGCTGACGAAGGAGGAGGCGAACTCGGCGAAGTACGGTTCGCGCAGATCGGGCAGCACGAGTGCGATCAGACCGCTGCGACCGTTGCGCAGCTGCCGAGCCGCGAGATTGGGACGGTAGCCGAGCTCGTCGATCGCGGCGAGGATGCGCTGTCTGACCTCGGCGCCCACCCAGCCCGTGCCGTTCACGACGTTGGAGACCGACTTGGCGCTGACCCCGACTCGAGCCGCGACGTCGGCGAGGGTCACGCGCGCCATGGGGCTCCTGTCGTCGGGTCGGTCATCGTCGGGTCGAGCGTCTGCGAGATCGGTGCGTCCTGCTCGATCCGACTCTAGCGTTTGACGATAGTTCAACGTGGAACTATCGTGGTGTCCTCCGAGGGGCAACCCGTTCGACGATGAATGGCCGGCACCAGCCGACCGGAAGAGGGAGCCGTACACGTGGCGCAGCGAGACGACCGATCCGGGATCGATTCCCTTCAGGCGAGCCGGTTGGAGTCCGCGCGCCCGCGCCCTCAGCTGGTGCGGGAGTCGTTCATCGACCTCGACGGCGAATGGGGGTTCGCGCACGACGACGCCGATCTCGGTCGCAGCGAGCGCTGGCAGGACGGACGTGAGCTGCCCGACCGCATCCGGGTGCCCTTCCCGCCCGAGTCGCCGGCGTCGGGTGTGGGCGCCACCGGCTTCCACCCCGTCGTCTGGTACCGACGGGTGCTGACCGCGAGCGATCTCGATGCCGCGGGGCACGCCGCAGGACGCCGGGCCGTTCTGCACTTCGGTGCCGTCGACCACCGCGCCACGGTCTGGGTCGACGGTCAGGTGGTCGGCTCGCACGAGGGAGGCCACACGCCCTTCGCGTTCGACATCACGGATGCGCTCGCTCCGACCGTCGACGCGCACACGATCGTGGTGCGCGCCGAAGACGACCCGCACGACCTCGCCCAGCCGCGAGGCAAGCAGGACTGGCACGAGGATCCCCACGCGATCTGGTACCACCGCACGACCGGCATCTGGCAGACCGTGTGGCTCGAATCGGTGCCGCCGCAGCACGTGACCGCGATCAACTGGACGAGCGACCTGACCGCGGGGACCGTGACGGTCGAGGTCGCCCTCAGCCGGCGTGCCGACAGCGTCGTGCAGGTGCGGATCGCCCACGAGGGGCGGGCGCTCGGCACCGCCAGCGTGACGGCGAGCGACACGAGCACGACCCTGACCTTCCCGCTCGCCGGTCAGACGAACGGCCAGCACTACGAGCACCTGCTCTGGAGGCCCGAGAACCCGGTGCTGCTCGACGCCTGGGTGCAGGTCGAGACGGCGGGATCCGAGACGGATGCCGTCGCCAGTTACCTCGGCCTCCGCTCGGTGGGGTGGAGCGAGGGCGCCCTGCTGCTCAACGAGCGACCGGTCACCCTGCGATCGGTGCTGAGCCAGGGCTACTGGCCCGAGTCGCATCTCGCGGCACCCTCTGCCGACGCCCTGCGCCGCGAGGCCGAGCTGATCGCCGAACTCGGGTTCAACTCGGTGCGGGTGCATCAGAAGGTCGAGGACGAGCGCTTCCTCTACTGGGCAGATCGACTCGGTCTGCTCGTCTGGGGCGAGATGCCGGCGACCTACACGTTCACCACCGAGTCGGTGCGGCGCACCACGGCCGAGTGGACCGAGGCGGTTCTGCGCGACCGTGCCCACCCGAGCATCATCACCTGGGTTCCGCTCAACGAGAGCTGGGGTGTGCAGCACATCGCCTCGCGCGCCGACCAGCGGGCCTTCGCCGAGGGGCTGTACCACCTGACGAAAGCGCTCGACCCCACGCGGCCGGTCATCTCGAACGACGGCTGGGAGCTGGGCACGTCAGACCTCTGGACCGTCCACGACTACGAGTGGGATGGGCAGGTGCTGGCGGATCGCTACGACGTCGAGGAGAGTCGGCTCCGCGAGTACATCGGGGGCATCGGCCCCGCGGGACGTCGGATCCGCCTCGAGGGGACCGTCGACACGGGCCAGCCGATCATGCTCACCGAGTTCGGCGGAGTGAAGTGGGCGGCCGATGCGGGGCCCGCGAACTCCTGGGGCTACTCCGAGGCGAGCAGCCCCGACGACTACCGGCAGAGGCTCGCAGAGATCCTGAGCGCGGTGCAGTCCGGCGTCCGCGACCATCACGGTCGCCGTGGCGGGTTGGCCGGATGGTGCTGGACCCAGCTCACCGACACGATGCAGGAGCAGAACGGGCTGCTCACCGAGGCGCGGGAGCCCAAGCTCCCGACCGCGACGCTGCGCGCGCTGATCCTCGGGATGCCGCTGGACGCCTGATCGCGCGAGCGGGCTCGTCGCTCGTGGTCTGCGCGACGAAACCGGGAGCGACGCACTGCGGGCCGAGGCGAGAGCCCCGGCCCGCAGCGTCTGTCGGTGGATCAGACGGGTGCGACGATGTCCTGCGCGACGTCCCACTCGGTGATCTCCATCGACGTCTCGATGGACTGGCCACCGGCCTCGGCGGATGCCGTCGACGCGAGGATCACGTAGTCCGAGGTGACCTCGTAGACGACGTCGACCGGGACGCCCTGCATGTCGGCCGTGCCGCTCACCAGGAAGACCTCCTGGTCGAGGCGCGTGCCGGTGCCGGTGACGGTGAACTCGCCGGTCAGTCCGCCCGCGGCCTCGGCCGGGTCGATGCCCTCGAGGTTGGCGGCGCTGGTGCTCAGTGCGGCGATGACCGGGTTCGACGACTGCGGGTCGGCGGCCTGCCACTCGCTCGTCGACGACTTGACCCACACGTCGTCGCCGATCACGATCAGCGAGCCCATGGGAGAGATCGACTCGACGGCCTTCTCGGACGGGTTGTACTTCATGGTCGACTCCATGCCGAGCACCGACGTGGTGCCCGCGTAGCCGGCCGTGTCCGCCATGGCCTCGGTGATGCAGGCGCCCAGGGCTGCGCCGTCGACGGCCGCGCCCTCGGTGAGCTCCGGGCAGTCGGAGGTGGGAGCGGTCGTCTCCTCCTGCTCCGCCGCGGCGGAGGGCTTCTCTTCGGCGGGCTTCTCGTCGGCGCCGGCAGAGCAGCCGGTGAGCAGCACGGCAGCGGTCAGGACGAGCCCGACTCCCCACTTCTTGGAACGCATCATGTTTCCCCCTTCGGTCGTGCGCGCGATGTCGATCACCGCGCACGCATTCCAGCATGCCAACTCCCGGCGGAACCGCGTGGAGGCAGCCCGAAGGAATCTCGGCTAGACTGTCGAGGTTGTCTGCCCTCTGGCATCCATTCGGGAAGCCATGACCGACGACGTGCACACACCCTCCTGCTTCCGGGAAAGTCCCGGAAGCCGTTCTAGTCCGAAGGAGGTGGGTAAGTGACGCACCAGTACGAACTCATGGTCATTCTGACCCCCGAGATCGACGAGCGCCAGGTCGCCCCTACGCTCGACAAGTTCCTGAAGGTCATCACCAACGATGGTGGCTCGATTGAAAAGGTCGACGTCTGGGGCAAGCGCCGTTTCGCGTACGAGATCCAGAAGAAGACCGAAGGCATCTACGCCGTCGTGAACTTCACCGCGACCAGCGAGGCCACGCAGGAGCTCGACCGTCAGCTCAAGCTGAACGAGCAGATCATGCGCACCAAGGTGCTCCGCGCTGAGGAAGCTCAGGCAATGATCGCTTCCGAGGCGAAGCGCTCCGAGGAGAAGGCTGCCCGCAAGGCCGCCAAGGCTGCGAAGGCCTGAGTTCCATGGCCGGCGAAACAGTCATCACCGTGGTGGGAAACCTCACGGCCGACCCCGAGCTGCGGTACACGCAGAACGGACTGCCGGTGGCGAACTTCACCATCGCTTCGACTCCTCGGAACTTCGACCGCGCCGCCAACGAGTGGAAGGACGGCGAAGCGCTGTTCCTCCGCGCGTCGGTCTGGCGTGAGTTCGCCGAGCACGTGGCGGGTTCGCTGACCAAGGGAATGCGCGTCATGGCGCAGGGCCGTCTGCGTCAGCGCTCCTACCAGGACCGCGAGGGCAACCAGCGCACCGCGATCGAGCTGGAGGTCGACGAGATCGGCCCCTCGCTCCGGTACGCGACCGCACAGGTGACCCGCGCGGCGTCGAACGGTGGCGGTGGCGGCGGCGGACAGTCGCGCCCCGCGCAGCAGCAGCAGGTGTCGGAGGAGCCGTGGTCCACCCCCGGCTCGTCGACCAGCGCCGATGCCTGGAGCACTCCGGGCAGCTTCGGCGACGACACCCCCTTCTGAACAATCTTCTGGATCGGGTCTCTGAGTCCGTCGAAAGACTCAGCGGTCCGTCTCATAACTAAGGAAAAACAATGGCTGGAAAGTCGAGCGGCGACCGCCGCAAGCCGCGGAAGGGCGCGAAGAACGCCGCTCCCGCGAAGTCGATCCGGGTCGGTCTCATCGATTACAAGGATGTCGCGACCCTTCGCAAGTTCATCTCGGAGCGTGGGAAGATCCGCGCCCGTCGTATCACCGGTGTCTCCGTGCAGGAGCAGCGTCTGATCGCCAAGGCGATCAAGAACGCTCGCGAGATGGCTCTCCTGCCCTACGCCGGCGCTGGCCGCTGAGGGGTACGGATATGGCAAAGCTGATTCTCACGAACGAGGTCGCCGGGCTCGGAAGCGCCGGTGACGTGGTCGAGGTCAAGAACGGGTACGCCCGTAACTACCTCATCCCCCAGGGCTTCGCTACGGCGTGGACCCGCGGTGGCGAAAAGCAGGTCGCTTCGATCCAGGCTGCTCGTCAGGCGCGTGCGATCCACGACCGCGACGAGGCCGTGGCCCTGAAGAACACCATCGAGGGCACCAAGGTGCGCCTGACGGTCAAGGCCGGCAACGAGGGTCGTCTCTTCGGTTCGGTCAAGACCGCCGATGTCGCCGACGCCGTGTCGGCAGCCGGTCTCGGCTCGATCGACAAGCGCAAGGTGCACATCGGATCGGCCATCAAGGTCGTCGGTGAGCACGAGGCCACGGTTCGTCTGCACGACGACGTGACCGCTGTCATCACCCTGCAGGTCGTCGCCGCCAAGTAAGGCCCGACACCCCGCGCGAAACGCCCTCTGTCCTCCGGGACAGGGGGCGTTCTGCGTCCCGTCGTCAGCGGAGTCCGAGCTCGGCGGCGCGACCCGGATGCGCGGGAAGCGTCGGATCCACATCGACCGCCCGAGACCATGCGTCGTCCGACACGGCAACGCCGCGAGCGATGAGGCCGCGCACTGCATCGTCGACCGCATCGACGAAGTCACCGCCGACGTGCGAGCCGTCGACGAGAGAGACGATCACGCGCGCGGTTCCCGGAAGGTGCTCGCCGACCCACACGACGACGACACCCTTCGCGGAGAGGGGCCCCAGGCGGGTCGTGAGCGTCGAAAGACCGCTCCCTCCGAACCCAGCGCGGATCCACGCCGGTAGGTGCGTGTGGCCCCGGATGCGGTTGCAGGCGTCGCCGCGCGGAAGCGAGCGGACTGCATCGCGCGATCGATCTCGGCGAGGGCGGTCGCGACGGCATCCACCGGCACGGTGAACGTGCGGGCGCCGTTGACCGCCCGCCGCAGGCGTCGAACGTCGACCATGGCAACCTCCCCGGGCCAGTCTAGGCAGCCGCGTGCCTGCGCCTGCCGCCTGTGGGCCGTGCGCTCGCGGGGATCCTTCCGACCCGAGATGCGTCGATGAGGCGGGAAGATACTCCCGACATATCGCTCGTGTCCATACCCCTGATGACCAAATCCGCTGGTCGCGACCGCGTGTTCCGACGTGTTGCGGTCTGTGACGCGCCCGACGAAATCTCGGCTTGACTTTCCCCAGGTTCTACACATCTCCCCAGCCGGTGGACAAACCTTAAACGTGCAGTTGAACCACGTTCCCATCCACAGGTTGGGGAAACAGTAAAGTCCGGGTCAGGTGCATAAAACTGATGGCGATTTCACGTAGTCCACCGGGTTATCCACAGCGGTTGTGCACAGACACTCCGGAATTCTCCGCACACTCTCCACAGAGTTATCCACAGCCTGTGTTGCGACCGAAAACAGCCGCTCGTAGCGTGGTCGAGCGACCCGATGTCGGTGGCTGCTGGTTCGCTGTGCAGACGGCTTCGAACGGCCGCGACAGCGCAGCACGACATCCGGGCAGCGCCCCGCCCCACCACGCTCGTCGCATCGAAGGGAACACTGTGTCGATCGCTGACATCTCCGAGGACCGCCTCGGTGGCAAGCGTCCGCCCGAGCGGACCCCGCCGCACGACCTTCTCGCGGAGCAGAGCGCGCTCGGCGGAATGCTGCTGTCGAAGGATGCGGTCGCCGATGTGATCGAGACGCTCCGGGGCGCCGACTTCTACATCCCGAAGCACGAGCTGATCTTCGAGGCGATCCTCTCGCTGTACTCGCACGGTGAGCCGACCGACGTCGTGGCCGTCACCGACGAGCTCATCAAGACCGGTGAGCTCAGCCGCGCCGGCGGTGCCGACTACCTGCACACGCTCACCTCGATCGTGCCCACTGCGGCCAACGCCGGCTACTACGCGGGCATCGTGTCGGAGCGCGCGATCCTGCGCCGCCTGGTCGACGCCGGAACCCGCATCGTGCAGCTCGGCTACGACGGCCAGGGCGACGCGACCGACCTGGTCAACAATGCGCAGGCCGAGATCTACTCGATCACCGGGTCGGAGACCGCAGAAGACTACGTTCCCCTGCAGATCGCCGTCGACGCGGCCCTCGAGGAGATCGAGGCGGCCAGCGGTCGTGACGGCTCGATGACGGGCGTCCCGACGGGGTTCAAGGAGCTCGACGAGCTCACCAACGGACTGCACGGTGGCCAGATGATCGTGGTCGCCGCCCGACCCGCCATGGGTAAGTCGACGCTCGCGCTCGACTTCGCGCGCGCGGCATCCATCGGCCATAACCTGCCTTCGGTCTTCTTCTCCCTCGAGATGGGCAAGAGCGAGATCGCGATGCGTCTGCTCAGCGCCGAGGGCCAGATCCCGCTGCAGAACATGCGCAAGGGAAACCTCGACCCGCGCGACTGGACCACGGTCGCGGCGACCCGAGGCCGCATCAACGATGCCCCGCTCTACATCGACGACAGCCCCAACATGACGCTGGTCGAGATCCGCGCCAAATGCCGTCGCCTCAAGCAGCGCGAGGGCCTGCGCATGGTCATCATCGACTACCTGCAGCTGATGACCTCGGGCAAGCGCGTCGAGTCGCGTCAGCAGGAGGTCTCGGAGTTCTCCCGTAGCCTCAAGCTCATCGCCAAGGAGCTGCAGGTCCCGGTCATCGCCCTGTCGCAACTGAACCGTGGTCCCGAGCAGCGCCAGGACAAGAAGCCCGCCATCAGCGACCTGCGTGAGTCCGGCTCGATCGAGCAGGACGCCGACATGGTGATCCTGCTGCACCGCGACTCGGTCTACGACAAGGACGTGCGTCCGGGTGAGGCCGACCTGATCGTGGCCAAGCACCGAAACGGCCCGACCGCGACGATCACCGTCGCCTTCCAGGGCCACTACTCACGCTTCCACGACATGGCGCCGGGCGGCGACTTCAACTGACGTGAGTGAACCGCCGCAGGCTCGCCTGCGGCGACGCGATCACTCCAGATCGCACGTCCATCCCTCGCACGGAAGCTTCGGATCACGGGCGACCTCGCCGTCGGGCACCCGCAGCACCTCTTCGGCACGGGCGATCGAGAACATCTGCAGCCCCGCGGTGGTCATGAGCGTGCGCCATGAGTCGCACTGCGGATCGTACGGTGGCTGCTCGTAGTCGAAGGGCCGGAGGACCTCGGGGGAGCGGGAGGCGCGCAGGGCCTTGAGGCTGTCCCACATCGGATCGTCGTCGAGCTCGATCTCCGGCTCAGGTTCCACGGTCTGCTCTGACGAGACCCGAGCCTCCATGATCGTCGGCTCCGAGAAGATCGGGATGCGTGGACCTCGCACCGTGAAGTCGAACGTGACCCCGGAGGTCAGGTGCACCATGCGCGAGGGGTCGGCACTGCAGGTCACCTCGGACCGAGCGACGAACGTGCCGCAGTCCGTGCGGACCGTGGCGTAGTCGGGCCCTTTGCGGACCCTGTGCTGGTCGAGAGCTCCCGACACGGTGCATGACGTCTCGGACGCGGCGGGGAACAGCGGGTTCACGAATCGCACACCGAACAGTGCGCCCATCGTCAGGATCACGCCGAAGCCGATCCACGCCCAGACCTTGCGTCTTCTGCCTGACGGCACGTCCCCCCGAACCATCCTCGTATCTTGACAGATGCGGATGCCGGATGCGGAAGAGCGTAGGAGACGGGACGCCCCCACCACGGGGGAGGAGGCGGAAAGGGCGCCCCGTCTGACACCGTCATAGGGACGACGCCGCTGCCGCCGCGCCGCAGCGCGGCATGGCTGCTCACATAGAGTGACAGCCGATCAGAGCCCGCACAAGTCTCCCTTTGTCCAGTTCTCGGCTCAGCTGAGGGCCTCCGCATGGCGTCGGAGGCCGCGCCGGTTCGAGACGTCGAGCTTGCGCATGATGCGGTGCATGTGGCTCTCGACCGTCCTCACACTCAGCACCAGGCGGGAGGCGATCTCGGCGTTCGACAGACCGCTCGCGGCCAAGCGGCCGACCTCCTTCTCGCGGTCGGTGAGGGTCACGGCGATCGCACCGAACCTGGCCAGGTCGAAGTTCCGTCCGACGTGACGGCTGCGCACCTCGTCCTCGAGGCCGAGCGCGCGGCGCTGCGCGGCATCGTCACCGGCTTCGGCGAACCAGGCACGCGCGAATCGGCACGCCGACAGCGCGGTGCCGGTCAGGCCCCTGTCGTCGAGCTCGCCGACCGTCGCGAGCATCGCCTCGGCATCCCGGGCCACCAGCGCACTGGTGAATGCCGCGTGGGCGCTCAGTCCGGCAGCCTCGGGCAGCTCCTTCGCGTGCGTGAGCGCGCTGTCGAGCCGTATCGGGGTCGGATCCAGCTCCACAGCCGAGAGTTCGGCCATCAGTCCGGCGAAGCGCGCACCACGGGTCCAGAGCACTTCACCCGAACGCGCCAGCACCTCGGCAGCGTCCTGCACCTTTCCGTCGAAAGCCAGCAGCTGCACCTGGGGCCAGACGTTGCTCTGACCGGGCAGTGGTCCGTCGACGGCCCCGAGCTGATCGAGGTCGGCGGCGAGGCGCTCGCCGACTGTCAGCTGCCCGCGACGGATGGCGACGACCGCGGCGATCGAGAGGAGCGAGAGCTGCATGCCCGGAGGCAGCGGCGAGGGCTCGCCGGCCGAGAAGATGACCTCGAGCAGATCGTCCACAGCCGCATGATCTCCGGATGCGAGGTGGCAGACCGCTGCGGCGGTGCCGAACGCGCGCACACCGTCGATGTCGAGGTATCCGTGCGCCTCATCGAACCCGCGCTGCAGGACGTCGAGCGCGGCGCGCGAATCCCCCTCCCCGAACAGCGCCAGCCCCAGCAGCATCCGCGGTGCGTGTCGCTGCTGCCCGTCGTCGACGGTGTCGATGAGACCGAACACGCGTTTCGCGTCCGCGAAGCGGCCGAGGCTCACGAGCACGCCCATCTGGGTCTCGAGCAGCACGGCCTTGACCGCGGTCGGGAGCTCGTCGGTGACCTCGAGACGGGTGCTGAAGTCCTCGGGCACGACGTCGAGGTTGGCGAGGAGCTGCACCTCGATCGCGTCCAGCATCCGTCCGAACCGGCCGACTCTCGGCGCGTCCGCCTGCAGCTGAGCGAGAGCTCGCGCCATGTCGTTCTCGACGTACGCGATCCACTCGGCCTTCAGGGCCGAGAAGTCGGCCCTGCTCGCGTCGTCGCCCGAGAGCGCGTGCGGCGACGACAGCACCTCGGTGATCACATCTCTCACCCTGGGGGTGTGCGTGTGCATGAGGGCGCGGATGTATCGGACGGCGCTGGACGCCGTCGGGTTCGCCTCCCATTCGGCAGCTGTGACGATGCGGCGGGCGCGGGCGCGCTCCTGCAGCAGACGTACGAACAGCGCATCGCGCCCACCCGACGAGGGCGACGACTGCGGCTCCGTCAGCACCGACCACACCGATTCGGGAGTGCTCAACTGCCGCACGATCTGCCCGGTGAGACGGGTGCGGCGCGCGGTCAGCGGCTCGTGCCGGAAGAACTCGACGAGCAGTGGCGGCATGACGGCGACGAGCTGACGATCGCCGCTGGGGATGAACGTGATCATCCGTCGCTCCTCCAGCAGCTCGAGGGTTCCCCAGTCGACCAGCTGACTCGCTGTGTCGATGTCGGCGACGCCGACGATCGCGATGATCTCGAGCGCATCGCGGGTCGCGTCGTCGAGGCTCTCGAGGTGCGCTTCGAGCACCGCGCGCAGGCCGCTGCTCCAGAGATCACGGGTGGCGGTCCACTCGCCGGCGCGCAGGACCAGCCGCTGTTCGCGGATGGTGGCGTCGACCAGGCTCAGGGCGAGGCCGATGTTGCCGCCCGACTTCGCGAACACCCGACTCATAGTGGTCGCCTCTATCGGAGCCGACAGATAGAGCTCGAGGGCGGACTCCATCTCCTCGAATCGCAGCGGCGTCATGTCGATCACGTACGAGGGTTCGAGGGTCGAGGCGGGCAGCCCGCTCGGAGTGTGGCGAGCACGCAGCCCCTGCAGACGTGACAGGACGATCGGCACCCCGTACTCGCGGCGCACCGACTCGGCCACGCCCCATGACGACTCGTCGAGATCATCCCAGTCGTCGAGGAAGAGCACGGATCTGTGCGGGCGCAGCGCCTGCCGCAGAGCGTCGGCCGTGCCGTGCAGATTCGACCCCGGTCGTTGGGTGCCGGGGTCTCCGATCCCGGCCAGATGGAGCGCCGCGAGCGGATGCTGTCGCAGAGAGGCGATCCCGCGCACGGCGATCACCGTCCACTCGTCTTCCTCGATGCGAGAGCGCAGCGCTTTGAGAAAGGCGCTTCGACCGGAGCCGCGGCTGCCGACCACATCGATGCTGACGCCCGCGCGGATCAGATCCACCGCCGAGGTGAGGCTCTCTTCGCGTCCGACGACCATGAGATCTCGCTTTCTCACGCGCATTTCCTAAGCAAAAAGTACACTCCGAGCCTCGGGAGGAATAGACGCACCCACGCTTCCGACGGTGTGGCCGCACAGGCGAGCCTGCCGCGTATCCCGCCCTCGTGACCTGCAGAATGTGGCGTCCTACGAGCCGTCGCCGCCGAGCTTGCGTACTCGCTGACCGCCGCCCCGCCGATCGCGAGGCGCATGCAGTAGTCCGTCCGCGCTACTGCTTCGTCGGACTCGGATGCTCCGATGGCGCCGGACGCGGAGCCGCTCGCCGACGGCTACTGAGACGCCCGGCCGACGCACGCAAGGTCGAGCATCCGGACTCGCAACGGCCCCGATTCCCCGCCGGAGCCGGCTCCGGATGCGGGATGGTCGAGGTGTTCGAATTCCCACTCGAACACCCGCGGATCCGCGTGAATGCCGCCACCGAGTCGCCCTTCTCCCCGATGCGCGACGAACTCTTCCCCGGAGCGTGTGGCGGTGTTCGTCTTCTCAGCGGGACGCGCTCCTCCGGCGCGTCCCGCTGTGCGAGTCGTTACAGTGTGATGTCGACCGGCGATGCCAACTGCCGCCAGCGTGCCTGTCGACCGGTGCGTGCCTCGAGGACGTCAGCGGCGGCGAGCGGCCCGACATCGACGCCCGAGATCCGAGCGATCTCGGCGACGGGGACCTGGAACGTGCGGAAAGACCCCAGCGGGGGTGCCGCCAGCAGCCCGTCGGGCGTGCGGACGAGGTCGGTCTGGTCGAGCACGAAACCGGCGGCGGCCAGCCCTTCGACACCCTGCCACGCGGCGATCTTCCAGAATCGGAGCGGGATGCGGATGCTGCGGTACGCCGGATCATCGTCGCCGAGCACCGGCGCGGTGAAGACCGACAGGCGCTGGTCGGTGCTCTCGGCATACTCGATCACATGGTCTTCGAGGCCGAGCCAGAGCTCCTTCGACTGATTGAACCCGGCGGCCTGCGGAGCCGCGTTGGGATAGAAGAACGTCGCCTCGGTGGCCGCTCGCGCGTCGGCGACGTCGCCCCACCCGGGGTCGCGCCGACGTACGAGATGCCCACGGTCGAGATCGTTGCGCGCGTAGACGTCGGGGCCGGTCTGCTGCTCGGCATCCACACGAGGGTCGAGGCGCCACTCGCCGGTGCGCGGCAGCTCGCGCAGCAGGGCGCCGTCGATGTTCACTCCCGTGACGGCAGCCAATCGCCGCGCGCGGTCGAGCAGCACGGTGAAGCGCGGATAGCTCAGCTCCGTAGCATCCTGTAGGGGCCGGGGCAGCGGCACCGGTGTCGCGAGGAAGTCGAGGTCGTATCCGTCTGCCATATCGACATACTGCCTCCCGGCGCCGACATTCGCCGACGGGTGCAGAACCGGGGGAGCGCCCCCTCCGGATGGTCTCGGGAGAGGGCGCTCGTGGTCAGCGGCTCACGGCGTCGGCATGCCGCCGTTGACGTTGAGCGTCTCACCCGCGACGTAGCTCGACTCGGCGGAGGCGAGGAAGACGTAGGCGGGGGCGAGCTCGGCGGGCTGTCCCATGCGACCGAGCGGGGTGTTCTCGCCGAACTCGTCGAGCTTCTCCTGCGGCTGTCCGTCGGTGGGCTGCAGAGGCGTCCAGATCGGGCCCGGGGCCACGGCGTTCACGCGGATGCCCTTCGGGGCCAACTGCTGCGCGAGGCCCTTCGTGAACGCGTTGATGGTCGCCTTGGTCGACGCGTAGTCGACCAGGATGTCCGACGGCGAGTACGCCTGGATCGACGTGGTGTTGATGATCGCGGAGCCGGCCGGAAGGTGCGGCAGCGCTGCCTTCGTGATCCAGAACATCGCGTACACGTTGGTCTTGAACGTGTCGTCGAACTGCTCGTCGGTGATGTCGGTGAGCGACTCCTGGTAGATCTGCTTGCCGCCGTTGTTGACGAGGATGTCGAGGCCGCCGAGAGCGCCGACCGTCTCGGCGACGAGCGTGCGGCAGTACTCGGGGTCGCGCAGGTCGCCGGGGATCTGCGCGACGGTGGCGCCGGCTTCGCGCAGGATGCCGGCGATGCGCACAGCATCCTCCTCCTCCTCCGGGAGGTACGAGAGCGCGACGTCCGCTCCCTCGCGCGCGAAGGCGATGGCCGTGGCCGCGCCGATGCCCGAGTCGCCGCCGGTGATGAGCGCCTTGCGTCCGGTCAGACGTCCGGTGCCCCGGTAGCTCTCCTCGCCGAGATCGGCCTTCGGTGCGAGGTCGGCGTCGAGCCCCGGTTCGGGCATGTGCTGCTTCTGCGGCTCGATGTCGGAGTAGAGCTTCGCCGGATCGGTGAAGGTGTATTGGTCGCGAGACATGAGGGTCCTCTCGGTCGTCTGTGCGGGGGAGTCCCATCGTGCGCCCGGGTCGCCGGCCCGGCTACCGCCTTGCGCGCTCCGGCTCGGGTCGCTATGGGCGCGGTGCGGTTCGGTCGACACCGTCCCGGGAGGAGATCACGCGCTCGGAAGGAGGGATACGCGCATTCCCTCCTTCCCAGCGACAGATCTCCTCCCGAGCGAGAGCAGGTGCGAGAGCCCGAGCGGGTGGGGAAGGGGCGCGGGACCGGGGTCTCGAGGGGGTCGACCCCGCCGGATGCCGGGAGTACCCTCGCCGCATGGGCCGACTCATCTATTCCATGATCACGTCGCTCGACGGCTACGTCAGCGGACCGGACGGCGGCTTCGACTGGGCCCTCGACGAAGAGCTGCACGACTTCATCAACCGACAGTTCGCCGACGTCGAGACCTATCTCTACGGGCGACGCATGTACGAGACGATGGTCTACTGGGAGACCGCTCACCTCGAACCCGATCAGCCGCAGGTGGGGATCGACTACGCGCGGGTCTGGCAGGCGGCGCAGAAGGTGGTGTTCTCGACGACTCTGGCCGAGGTCTCGAGCGAGCGCACCCGTCTCGAGCGCAGCTTCGATCCCGCGACGGTCGAGCGCTGGAAGGCCGAATCCGAGGGCGACCTGTCGGTCGACGGGCCGACGCTCGCGAGCGCGGCGATCCGCGCCAGACTCGTCGACGAGTTCGGCCTGTTCATCGGGCCGGGGATCGTCGGCGGCGGCAAGCCGTTCTTCCCCGAGGGCGTGCATGTCGACCTCGAGCTGCTCGAGGATCGCCGGTTCCGCAGCGGGGTGATGTTCCTGCGCTACGCGACGGAGCCGTGACGAGCGGTCAGGGGCGGACGCGAACGGTGCGCCCCTCGAAGGTCACGAGGTCGCCGTCGTGCAGCTGGCGCCCGCGGCGGCGATCGATCTCGTCGTTGACCTTCACGAACCCGTCGATCACGACCTCCTTGGCGTCGCCGCCCGAGTCGAGCAGTCCCGAGAACTTCAGGAACTGACCGAGGCGGATCATCTCGCCGCCGATGGAGACGTCGTCGATTCGGCCGGAATTCGTCATGACTGAAATGGTAGCCGTCCGACACGCGTCGAGCCGCCGACCCCGAAGGGCCGGCGGCTCGAGGAACGACGCGGGACGCTCAGTCGTCGATGTCGGTGCCGACCACGGCGAAGTCGGCGCTGAAGTCGATGTCGACCGAGCGGTTGTCGCTCGTGAGCACCGAGGCGTCGTAGGGGCTGACGTCGTCGCTGTCGGCGTCGAGGTCGGTGATCATGCCGTCGGCCTCGGCCAGCGCGGCATCCACCAGGGCGCGGATGGTCGCCTCGTCGAGAGTGTTCGTCGGCGCGGAGTCATCGTCGTCCTGCTCGGTCGAGGTGACGGTGGTGGCGAGGTCGGCATCCACCCGCACCTCGGTCTCGCTGCCGTTCGCGCCGGTCAGCTGCACCTCCCAGGTGCCGTCGCGCTTCGCGTCGATCGAGGTGACGTCGCCCTCGGCGGCGCCGCGGGCGGCATCCGCGATGGCGACAAGCTCATCGGCGGAGTCGGTGCCGATGCCGGTCACGGGGCCGCCGCCCTGCCCGCCACCCTGCGACGGACCCTGTCCGTCGTCGTCGCGGTCGTCGCCA